>JADLHT010000037.1 GCA_020848695.1 Saprospiraceae bacterium | reverse complement strand
TAACAGGAAAGACGATCCGAGTATACAACTTAACCGGAGTAAAAGGCTTAAACACCTACAATGTGAACAAGTCAGACATCGGAACAAGTGGAGTACTGTATTATCAACTTGATGCAGCCAACAATACTGCTACCAAGCGTATGGTTGTAATTGAGTAATTCCTTTAGATTTTAGCATCTTGGGTATCTGCCTAGCGATAGGCAGATATCATAAGATGGAAAAATAAATCGGTTTTTGGGATGGCCTCTCTTCAAGAAATTGAAGGGGGGCTTTTTTTTTGATGTAATTTCTAATCGCTTGGTTTTATAACCATTTTTTAGTGTAATGACCAATTTAAAGATTAACCCAAGCATTGATACTTGATTTTATTACACTTTAACCTCTTATTACAAAAATCAACTACAAAATCAGGATAAAATAGAATCTTCAAATTTGTCCTGACTACTTTGAAATAGAGATTAGAAATATGTAGCAATAGTATTCAGGTATATCAGAATTATCAGAACAATTTTCACATTTAATAAACTACCGAGCTATTAAAACTCTATTTGTTGTATAAAATGTTTATAAAATTCTATTTTGCCTGCTGTCAAACAGTCAATGAATACAACTCATATTAAAAATATAATAATATAGAAAACAAATATATTAAATATCTCTTTGTGATATCATTATATATTACATATTTTTGCAATATGATTGTTTAAATAATTTCTTTACAACAGTCATTCCCTTCCTAAAGACTTTAAAAGTATAAGTACATCTAAAAAAGACAAAATCCCAATTGTCCTAAAGGTGAGTTCCTTGATTTGAATGAATCAGGGATGAAGATTTTATAATTTTTGAATTTAGCAAATTTTGAAGTGTATGTGCACTGTAAACTCTTTAGGTAAGTATTCCAGATTGATTAATTCCCTTGGAACTATTCTTTTCTTCACCGGATTAAATATTATTTGTTTTGGAGGTGTTTTGAAGAATAGTTCCTGTGCACATTTAAAGTGTTCCGGGCAAATCTTAAGTACAGTAACTGGTCCAGCAGATTTAAGAATATTTATTAATTCGGAAGGGATCTGTGATACTACAATCAGTGTACCTCCTGCATTGATTACTCTTATGCCAGGCTGTTCTCTAGTTGCGGTAACAACTACAATAGGTTCAACTACTTTAAATAGCAATGGCGGAATATTTAATCTGCGAACAGGGATTCACAAGATTATTTATTGTTTAGAAGACAATTGCAGAAGTACAGTTTGTGACACTGCTATAATTACAATTTTAGATTCCAAGCGACCTGATTTGAGTTGTATGCCTGATGCAGTAGTCAGTTTAAATTCTGAAGGAATCGGAGAAATATTGGCTGTTAAGTTAGATGGAGGTTCGTTTGACAATTGTGGTCATGTGTATTTTAAGGCAAAGAGAATGACAACCCCTTCAACTTATTTATGTACTTCAGATGATAATCCAAATTATTTTTTTGATAACGAAGTAAAGTTTTGCTGTGAGGATATTGGCCACTCTCCAATTTTAGTTAGGCTTAGAGCCTATGATATTTATCCTGGTGACGGAATAATTCATGATAGCTTGTTAGATCCACATTTTGTCGAATGCATGGTTCAAATTACTGTAATTGATAAGACTCCGCCAGATTTGGATTGTCCTGTAGCTCCAAGTATTCTTTGTAGTCAGGATATAGATAGTGTATTTAATTCTATAAGGCCTGCTTATTACGACAACTGTTCAACTGTTAGATTGGATTCCGTAATTGTAAATAATCTGAATGCTTGTGGATATGGAACCATAGAAAGAACATTTATTGCAACAGATCAGTTTGGTCAGGCATCAACATGTACACAAGAATTGCACATATTAAAGAATACAAATTTCAATGGTTTAGATACAACACAATTGAAGTGGCCTTCTCATAAAACGATTTATGCTTGCAGAATTAATATTGATACGATTCAGACCGGTGAACCCGAAATATTGGAGAATGAATGTGATCAGATTCTGATAAGAAAGTCTGACAATCTGTACTATTTTAACAGAGGTGGTGTATGTGGAAAACTATTGAGATTTTGGGAGGTAATTAATTATTGTGTGTACAACAAGAATTTTACTCCAAATCCAAATGTACCTGAAAATGGGTATTACTCTTTCTATCAGGAAATTAAAATAATCGATACCATTCCGCCCGAAATTCTCAATGCAACGGACACTACGCTTTATTCAGTTGCAGCCGATTGTGGATTCTCTCAATTTAGATTGCCATCTGTAGCAGCTTTAGACTGTGGTTCGATAGCAAATTTGTCCTTTAAGTTTGAGGTTGATTATTTTTCCGATGGAACGTTAGATAGAATTGGAAATGGTCCTGATGCAAGCGGTATATTCCCAATGGGCAATCATACAGTAAGCTATATTGTTAAAGATTCTTGCAATAATATAAATATAAAGAATGTAAGAGTAAGCATCAAGGACGGGAAAGCACCTTCAGCCATAGTATTGTATGGATTGAGTACAAGCCTACAACAAATGAGTCTTGGAATCATGGCAATGGTTAATGCTAAACAATTCAATAGTAAAAGTGAAGATAATTGCACTACGCCGGATAGATTAAAATTTTCATTTTCTAATGACATTAAAGATACATTAAAATCTTTTAATTGTGATGATATTGGTGTTAAGTATGTGGATATATATGTTTGGGATGAAGCAAATAACTATTCAGTTATAAATTCATTTATTACAGTATTCGACTTAAATAATTTATGCCCGAATAATATAGTAAATGTAAGACTGTTTGGAAATATCGTAAGCGTTCAATCGGAAGCACTTCAACATGTTGAAATTCATAAAAAAGATTCTTTAAGATTTGAAACTGCAACTTCTAGCTACAATGGATCATACGCATTCGCTGATATTCCTAAAGGAATGAATTTAGCTCTAACGCTCTTTTCAAATGAAAATCCAACTGATGGAATTTCAACCTCCGACATTATAAAAATTCAACAGCATATTATTGGAAAGAAATCGATTAATAATGTATATGAGTTGATTGCAGCTGATATTGACATGAACGGCAAAATTTCTTCTGTAGATATTTCCTATATTAGAAAGATGATATTGGGAATAATAGACCAATGGCCAACAAGTCAGTCATTTGTATTTATTGATAGGAATTATCAATTCAAGAAATTGAACGAACCATGGAATGAATGTGCCGAACAAGCTGAATTGAAAATTCGTAATGTAAATTCAGATGTCAAGTTGGATTTTATTGGTATAAAATTAGGAGATGTCAATTCGAGTTTAAAAGTACGCAACAATAACTACATTACCTTGGAAGCAAGGTTAAGCGGGAATAGATTGAATTTATTTTCAAATTCAGAAAATTCAGGATATGGCTTTCAATTTATCGTAAATAAGTTTTCCTCTTCAACTTTAAGTAAACAGGATGTCATAGTCAAAAGTAAGTATTTTGATGTTGATTACAGTATTTCGAATGATAAACTCATTATTATTTTGTCCAGTAATGAAATTGTTAAGCTCAATCCGGGATCCGAAGTACTTGAAATAGAATTAGAAAACAGTTCTCATTCAATTTCAACGGATTTAGAATTTGATCAGAACTCTGAATGGATTAATAGTAATTTAGAATCATCTCAGGTGAAAATTGTAAATGTTAAATTGCGTACTTCATTTAGCGTGGAATCCTTCGGACCGAATCCGGTAAAAGATGAGCTCCTTATTAAGATTTTAGTAAGTAAACCAATATGGGTAAACTTTGATCTTATCGGAGCTGATGGAAGAATTGGATTAAGCAAAAAGTTTAATTTGATTGAGAATATAAGTACATTAAGAATTGATCGAGATGATATTTTAAACTCGGGGATGCACACCCTTAGACTTTATACCGAAGAAAATATTTGGACTCAAAAGATTTTTATTAAATAAAGAATTATAAGCATGAACTATCCATCTACTCAAATAAGTCCCATCCCAAAATGGCTATGCAATATTGTAAGTATTGCAATGATGTATGTGGTATTCGGAATTCAGATGCAGGCTAGTCCTGAAGATTGGCCTGTATATGAATCCCATGTTGAACAGATCTATGAACTGTTACCACCATTACCTTGTTTTGGTTCTGTTCAGATCTCTGTGGCACAAAATGGTAAAGCTGTACTTACGCCTAAAATGTTTATTTCTGATCCTGCATTTCCAGTTAATGCAATGAAAGTTATTGTTCTGGAAACAAACAGAAATTTTGTGGATTGTGGGGATATTGGTAAGAATCGTAGTGCAAAAATTACAGATACCATTACAAACAATTCATGTTGGGTAGTATTGAAAGTTGAGGATAAATTGTTTCCAACACTGGTCTGTGTAAGCGATACATTCGAATGTACCACAGATCCATTTTCAGTGAATTATGATAGTTTAATTACTGTGATTGATAATTGTGACCCTAATCCTGAGGTAAGATATGGATTGCAATTTCAAAAATTGAATTGCGATGTTCGGTTTTCATCAATCATGTATGTGAACTACATTGTAACAGATGTAAGTGGTAACTCATCAAGTTGTAGTAAGGAGGTGTATTTTCGAAAAGTTCCATTAGACAGTATTCAGTTTCCTCCTAATGATACATTGTATTGTAATTTAATAGGAGATTCAGGGGTTCCTGAGTATAAAGGCGAACCAATAAATATTGTGTGTGATCTTATATCAACTTTTCGAGATGATACAATCAGGGTTTGTGGAGGAATGTATAAGATAATTAGAAACTGGACAGTGATGGATTGGTGTCTAAGAACAAGTATTAATAGACAACAGGAAATCCTTGTTGCAGATACAAGCAGACCCAATATTCAATGTTTAAGCGATACAACGATTATAAATAGATCCCAGAGTTGTACCGTTACTTATAAATTGCCTAAGTTTGATGCAAACGATGCATGTTCGCCTAAAGAATTGTTGTATTATGTTGTGCGCATTGATTCTTCTTATATAACAGTTCCTGGAAGTTCAGTTAACCTTGATGAAGGTGTTCATACGCTCGATTACATTGTTTTGGATCCATGTGGTAATGGCGACACCTGTAGTAGAAAGATTACTGTTGTTGACAGATCTTCACCTTCACTAGTTTGTCCGAGCAAATTGATTGTTTCGCTTGGAGTAAACGGAGAAGTAAAGATAGATATTCATTATTTGGAAAAATTTGTATATTATAATGATAATTGCGGGATTGAAGATATTCTAATTAGAAGAATGACCTCAAGATGCGCACATCCTGAAGATACTTTATTCAGGCATGATGTAAATTTTTGTTGTTACGATGTAGGTTTAACCGAAATGTTAGTGGTTCAGGTATCTGACAATTCAGGCAATGTTAACTTTTGTATGATACCGATCGAAGTACAAAATAAGTTAGCTTCCAGTATAGTCTGCCCGACTAATGTTACATTAGATTGTGATCAAGATCCGCTTGATACTACATTAACCGGTTTTCCAATTGTAAATAATTTATGTACGAATTTTACAACACAAATTTCTTATACGGATTCTAATTCTGTTGATAGCTGTAATGTAGGTGTAATATTCAGAAAATTCTATATCACTTTAGCAAATGGAGTAATAGACAGTTCTTGCCGACAAAACATCACTTTAATAAATCGAGTTGCCACATTAGATATAGAGTGGCCAAGAGATACCACTATAGAAGCTTGTACACCGTCACATCCGGATTCAATTGAAAGTGTTCCTGTCGTATTAAATTATTTTTGTTCACACATATTTTTTAACTATCGCGACTCAGTTCCAAATTTGCCAAATGATTCTTGTCCAAGGATAATTAGGATGTGGAATTCGAATCCTTCATGTGGTTTTGGAATCTATAGGGATACTCAGACTATTTTACTTATAGATTTAAATCCGCCTAAACTAATCGGACCTAAAGACACATTCCATTGTGTAGAAGATACATTCTGTCATCCTTTGATTATTCTTCCGGCGCTTTCTATTACTGGCTGTAATAATATAATTTCAGTTAGTAATAATATTACGAATGGAGGAGCTGATTGTAGTGGAATTTACTCATTGGGAAGACATGTTGTGATATTTACTGTAGTTGATGCATGTAATCACACAGTTTATGATACAGTGATTATAGATGTAGTAGATAAAATCGCTCCTGTTATAGGCTGTAGATCGATCGCGCGAAATATTGAAATCAATGATAGTGCTAAGGTAATTGCAAGAGATCTATTATTGATCAATTATAGTGATAATTGTACCAGTAAGGATGAGTTGATTATCTCATTTGATCCTAATAATCCGAATGATACGTGCAGATTTATCAGTTGCTCTAAGCATAAGCAATTTCCTGATTCATTGTGGCCATTCGTAGTGTTTGTTAAAGATTTATCTGATAATACTGCTTTTTGTACCGGAAGATTAAACGTTGATGATCCAAATGGTTTTTGCAATAATTTAACCGGAAAGAAAATCAATGTAACGGGCCTGATCCGAAAAACATCTAAAGCACCTATGGTTAATATCTCAATTAATGAAATGATTGCTCACCGTGAAAGCCGAACCAATTATTTAGGAACTTTTGAGATTGAAGAATTGAGCATAGGCTCAAATGCAGAATTTATACCAGCTTATAATACAGATTGGTTAGAAGGAATTAGTACATTGGATATTATCAGAATTCAAAAGCATATTCTTGGAGTTGATCTACTCAGAAGTCCTTATGAATGGCTGGCTGCTGATGTTAATATGGATGGAAAAGTAACAAGCCTTGATGTTAGTTTATTACGTAAGCTAATATTAGGATTGACGGATTCAATTCCAGGATCAAGTTCATTCAGATTCATTCCGGAAGCTTACCAATTTAAAAATACTGATTATCCCCTAAATGATCAGATTCCTAATGGAATATTCACTCAAGAATTAAATTCTGAATTCAAACCAAATTTTTATGGTATAAAAGTAGGTGATGTTTCAGACGCTAAAGGGACAACTGAAAATTCAGTGATATCCCGGAACAGATATTATTCGATTAGTACAGAAGACATCACTATGGTTCCTGATTTAAATATTATTGGTGTTTTTAGCGCTGACCAGGATTTTACAGTTGAAGGATTTCAACTACGTATTCAGTTTAATCCGGAACTTGGTTACCCTGAACGTGTTATAGAATATGGAACTTTATCTACAGGACTTGCCATTCCAGAAGATCAATATGCTGTAATTGGAGACGAAATTGTAATTAGTTATAACAATAAGTTTCCTAAAAGAGTATTGAAGAGTGATAAATTATTTGGAATAGTCTGGAAAGTGAATGAAGTATGCAAAATGTCTCAGCTAATAAATGAGACTGCTTATAAAGAGAATGAAGTTTTTATTTCAGGATATAATTCGTATCCTCTTATTATGCGGATCAAATACACTAATTTACAAGAAATAAGTCCGTCTATAGAGAACTTTAAACTGGCACCCAATCCATTTAGCCAAGATTGTACATTAAGTTTTATATCTAATTCGGAAATTGAAGCCAATCTTGATGTTATATCCAACGATGGTAAAAGATATATTTCGAAATGGATTCCTCTTGTTAAAGGTTACAACAATATTACGATCAACAGAAATGAATTAGGTGCACAAGGTATATACCATTACAAGTTTATTGTAGGAGACAACCTTAAGAAGGGTAAACTTGTACTTGCTAAGTAAATCCTTTGTATAAACATAATCAACCCTGGAAAATCTTATTCTTCCGGGGTTGATACTTCAATTAATTGACTCTGTTAGATCAATTAATTTTCAATAGTTATCCTATTTTTAAATAAAATTTAGGAAATTATTTATGAGACTCACCTTGCGATTTCTGTTAAAGCACTATAAATACGATTAAATACATATTATTAAAATATTTAATATAAAATATACCTATTTATGGTATATATTTGAAAAAGAATAATATGTATACATTTGCAATGTATTAGAAATTTCTATATCTGTATCAAGTTGAATAAAAAACTATAACAGATAAAGAAAATTTGAAATACAAAAAGATCTACTCAAGATCTTCTACAACCCAGGAAGAACAATAGTAACCTCTCTTAAGAGCTAAGCATTTTTTAGCAAAGATTTATCCAACCCAATGATTTTAGGACCATGTAGGTTCTGTGTAAATATTTTAAATAAATATTTATTTCTGAATTCTGCATGAACTCTTAACTGATAAGTGTGCGCACTTACCAGAATGGATTGTATTTATTAATCTTTAAACATATAGATCTCATGGAGAAAACGGTTATTACTTCTCTCAAATTACAAAAAAGAACTTCAAATTGGTTAATCCAGTTTTTTGCAATTCTTTCCCTTGGCTTAATACAATTAAGTCAACTTAATGCGCAATGTAGTCTTGCGTGTAATGGCAAAATTCAAGTATCGCTAGATGAATTTTGTCAGGCTACAATTACTCCCGGCATGGTCATTAATGATACAATGACTTCATGTCCAAATTCTACTTTCTCAGTGAAGGTTTTGCTGTATAAGAAAGTGATTCCAACTTCGCCAATTGTTACCGAAAATGAAATCGGAAAACCATTGCAGGTTGAGATCACAGCTTTGCCTTCCGGTAATAAGTGCTGGGGTGATTTAATCGTTGAAGATAAATTACCACCTCGAATTATCTGTGTCAACGATACAGTGCCTTGTTTCTTTGCAGTAACAAGGGTACCTGGCGTTTTTGATAATTGCACTTATTTCCCTGATAGAAGAGATTCACTAATTAAATTAGATGAAAGAATTACTCCATTGCCATGTGATCCAAATTATATTAAAAGAGTAGTTCGCACCTGGCAAGCAATGGATTACTATGGTAATAGAACATTGCCATGTAATGACACAATTTTGTTGAAAAGATTTGATACCTCTAAAGTAATTTGTCCTTTAGACAGAACAATCTCTTTAGGAACTTATATCAATTGTAAGGATTTAGCTTACAAGAGAATCAAACTTGATGCAAAAGGTCATCCACATCCTGATGTAACCGGAGTTCCAAGATATAGGGATACCGTTAGCAGAAGTCCTTTGGATATTAGAACTGTTGATCTTTGGCCAATACTTGATATCTATTGCAATATAGCTGTGACGTATGATGATATTGATCTTGGTACCATAGGTTGTGTAAGAAAGATCATGAGGATGTGGAACATCAGAGAATGGTGGTGTAGCTCAGAAAGAAACAGAATCTGTATTCAGATTTTAGAAATTGTTGATAATGAAGCACCATATCTTCATTGTCCATACGATTTTGAAGTTACAACTGATGGTAATTATCGATGTGAAGCAACTGTAAATATACCTCCTGCTGTAGTTTTTGATAGCTGTGGATCTGTTTCGAGAGTTGATATCGAATATCCAGGTGGTTTTCTCAAGAATTCCAATGGTGGTGTTGCTAAATTGCCGGTTGGCGAAAATTTGGTTACCTACATTGCTTATGATAATTGTTATAATTCAACTTCATGTACAGTAACCATCAATGTCTTAGATAAAACAGCTCCTGTAGTCGTATGTGATCGGGAAACAACCGTTGCGCTATCATTGGATGGAATTGCACACGTCTATGCAAAGACATTTGATGATGGTAGTTATGATGATTGTCATATTGATTCATTCCTAGTGAGAAGAATGAATGATGGACCCTGTGATAAAGATAATACCGTCGATCCGTTCAGGCCTTATGTAGAGTTTTGTTGTGCCGATGTTGGAAGTAAAATTATGGTAGTGTTCAGAGCTAAGGACAAACATGGAAATTATAATGATTGCATGGTTGAAGTTGAAGTGCAGGATAAAATTAAACCTATTTGTAAAGCACCTGATAATATTACAATTGGTTGTGATGTTCATGTTGACTTAAACAATTTGGGAGTATTTGGTTCAGTTGTTCCAAACACTACACAACCATCAGGATATAGATATATAAAGTTCTGGGGACCTCATCATGATACAGTTAGACTGACCATTCACAATGGTTATGCATATGATAACTGCTCACTAACAATTGACAGTGGATATATAGATTTAAGAAATCAGTGTAACGTCGGAGATGTAAGAAGGTTTTGGGTTGTCAGAGATGGTAATGGATTCGATACTTGTTGGCAGAATATTCATATTGAAAACTATCATCCATTTGATTTCAATGATATAATCTGGCCACTTGATTCTATCATTAACAACGGTTGCCCTGATCCGGCAACTTTAACTGTTGAGAAATTTGGAAGGCCGCGACCATTGAATGAAGATAAATGTGACTTGTTGGGATTTTCATATGAAGATCAGGTATTCCATATTACCAATGGGACTAATGCATGCTTCAAATTGATCAGAACCTGGAAGGCAATCGATTGGTGTCAGTTTGTTTATAATACAGCTACAAGAAGATATGAGTATCATACAGAAGTACATTATCAAATTATAAAAGTTAATAACTTAAACCCACCAACGATAACAGGTTCATTTACAGATACAACTTTCTGTACTTATGATAGCTGTTATTCAGGCTTGGTAAATATGAATGTTAGCTTAGGTGATGATTGCACCTTGCCATCTGAACTCTCATGGGAATATTTTATCGATTTAGATAGAGATGGAAGATTTGATTATAGTCAAACAGGTATTGGAGGAACCATCAATGTAACTGGAAGGTATAAATTAGGTAATCATAGAGTTAAATATGTTGTAGAAGATAAGTGCGGCAATAAAGTTGCACGTGAGAGAAACTTCACAATATTAAACTGTAAAGCGCCTCAGCCTTATTGTTTAGTAGGAATTGCGGTTGATTTGATGCCTATGGATTCTAATGGAGATGGTACAGTCGATACTGCAATGATCTGTGTTTGGGCAAAGGATGTTGACAATGGTAGCTCTCAACAGTGTGGAAACAGAGTTGTGTTGAGTTTTGCTCAGGATACCAATATTAAGAGTTTATGTTTTACTTGTCGAGATAGAGGACAGCAATCAGTGTCTTTATGGGTAACTGATGCGATTACTGGTTTGCAATCATCATGTAATACTTTTGTAGAGATACAGGACAACAATAGAGCTTGTGGTAATAACTTAAAGGGAGGAACTGTTTCTGGATTAGTTTCATTTAACAACAATGATAAATTAAGCAACACAGAAGTAACTCTTATTGGTAGTGCTGCAGCGAAACAGTTTACTAGCAATGCTGGTACTTATGCTTTTATTGATATGCCTTTTAATGGTGCGTCTTATACTGTTCATGCACAACGCGATGATGATCATGTGGATGGAATTTCAACAGCAGATATTGTTAGAATTCAAAAACATATCTTGGGTAAGGAATTAATGACTAATCCATATCATATCATTGCAGCTGATGTTAATAGAAGTATGGGAATTACTTCAACTGACATTAATGAATTAAGGAAGTTGATATTAGGTATCAATACTAAATTTTCCAACAATACAAGCTGGATATTTGTGGATAGAAACTACAAGTTTGTTGAAACAGATGATGAAGTATTGTATGAGTATAGGGATAAAGCACCAAAGGATATTGTAGTTAATGAATTTAAACAATCCGTAATTGGTAATTTACAAGGAATAAAAGTTGGAGACGTCAATGGTAGCTTTACTTTATTCAATGGCGTAGCAACAAGGAATAAAGAAATACTTAATCTGTTAACCGAAGATAAAAACTTCGTAACCGGTGAAGAAATAAATGTTCCAATTAGCGTTGTTCACGATCAGGCGATTTCCGGATATCAATTTACCATGCAGTATAATCCGTCTAAGATTCAATTAATGGATATTCAATCCGGCATATGCAATGTTGGTAAAGATAATATCAACATGAATCGAAACGCAGAAGGTATCATTACATTAAGTTGGAATATTAATAGTATAACTACAGAATCTTTACTTGCATCTGCAAATCAAATATTATTTACTTTGAAATTCAAGGCTCTTTCGACTGGTCAAGTTTCAAATGCAATAGAGATTAATTCACTCGTTACAAAGGCAGAGGCATATAATGCTCTAATGGAAGAAATGTCTATCAATCTTGGATTCAGATCTGGTACCAAGTCATTTGATAATTCATTTGTTCTTTATCAGAATCAACCGAATCCATTCTCTGATATTACCAGAATTGGATTTGATATGCCAAGAGCTGCTAACGCTACACTTTCTATCTATGACTTGAATAGCAAGTTGATTTATCAGCAAAGTATTCAAGCCGCAAAAGGATATAATAGTGTAGATATCAATCATACTCAACTTGGTGTGACCGGTGTCCTTTATTATCAATTGGACGCAGTAGGATCCACTGAGACAAGAAGAATGGTTGTCATTAAATAGGCTAAATTCGTTTTGTTCTAAAGAGTTTACTGTTTTTGGGATGGGACCCCTCTTAGGTAATGACTTAAGGGGGTCTTTTTTTTATACCCAATTGTTTCTTTCAACTTTTCTATAAATTAATTGTCATTAAGTCTGATGGGAAGAATTCTTGCAATCGATTATGGCTTAAAGAGGTGTGGAATAGCTGTTACAGATCCTTTACAAATAATTGCATACCCCATGGATACAATTGATTCAAACAAGTTGTTGAAATTTATTCAGGAATATTGTAGATACGAAGAAGTTGAAAGAATCTTACTTGGACATCCAAAACATCGAGATGGAAATGATACATATCTCGTAGAATTTGTTGAAAAGTTTTGTAAAGAATTGAAGGATAAACTCCCTAATATTGAAATAGAATTGGTCGATGAACACAAGACTTCAGTTCAAGCTTCACAGTTAATATTGCAGTCTGGAATTTCAAAGAAGAAAAGGCAGGATAAATTGCTCATTGACAGAGTGAGTGCAACATTAATCCTTCAGAAGTATTTAGGGCATTTATAATGAACTGTTTATTTAGAAAGAAATCTTTGTCGGCGTTTTTATTAATCATTGAAATTCATTTGTAATATAATAATACTTTTAAAGTGATGTGGATCGATACTCATACGCATTTAAATGTAACAGAATTTGATCAAGATAGAGCGGAAGTCATGCACAGATGTACTCAATCTGAAGTATTGCAAGTATTGATTCCAAATATAGATATTTCAACAATTCAATCGATGAGCGATATTGGGAAGAAATTTCCAAATCATGTTAAACTTATGATGGGGATGCATCCGTGTAGTATTGGTGAAAATTATCTAGCGGAGCTGGAGTTAATTAAAAATGAATTGTTTAGTGGATCCTTTATTGGTGTTGGTGAAATAGGAATTGATTTGTATTGGAATAAGACAACATTTGATTTACAAAAAGATGCTTTTATTAAGCAGTTGGAATGGGCAAGTTTATTGGATCTGCCGGTTAGTATTCATAGTCGGGACGCTACAAGTGAATGCATAGAGATTATTAAAAGCTTAAATAAAGATATAAAAGGAGTATTTCATTGTTTCGGAGGAACAGTTGATCAAGCAATACAAATAATTAAAATGGGCATGTATTTAGGAGTTGGAGGAGTTGTTACTTATAAGAAGTCACTCATTCCTGAAGTCTTGCTTGCGGTTGGTCTTGAAAACGTTGTGTTAGAAAGCGATTCTCCGTATTTAAGTCCGGTACCTTATCGCGGAAAGAGGAACGAGTCTTCTTTTATTCCTATAATAGGTAAGGCAATCTCTGAAATCCTTAATATTCATATTAAGGTAGTTGAAGAGGTGACTACCAATAATGCGAAAAAAGTATTCAAAATTTAGCTTATAGTCTTTAATAGAGTTGGTTACCGGAAAATTTATATAGCTTTGTGCTTTAAAATATATTTAATATTCTTAATTGCGATAGAATATTAAAGTTGAGGAGAGGTGTCCGAGTGGTCGAAGGAGCACGCCTGGAAAGTGTGTATATCCCAAAAGGATATCCAGGGTTCGAATCCCTGTCTCTCCGCAGTGTGTTTTATATTTTTTCGATTTAAGTATCAGGCATAGAAATTTAAAGTTCAAAGGTTTATAGAATTAGTGGATTGCCATCTTACCTTTTTTAATAAAATCACCTGCTTTTAATTCCCATTTTACAATGGGAGGGAGTTTCTTTTGGGTTGGAATAATGAAAAAATTTCTCCCAACTCTTAAACTATCTATCTCTTTAGATAGGAGAATTCTATCAAGTGTATCTTTTACAGTTAATAAAGCATGATAGTGCTTTTTGCGTAAGACTATATATAAATGAAACCGATTTGGATTGGCAGAATCTTTAATAGTTGTATCCTGAGGGGCATAAAAATTTGAATATAAGGGATATGAAATATCTTCCAAAACAGTGACAGAAGAACCGAAATTCCATGGATGTATACAAATAAAAAGTAAAGACACAATTAAGGTCTTCATGGATTTATTTTTGAAATAGTTATTTAATAATAGACAAATGTACACTTCAAATTGATTGTTTTAAAATCTACTTGAATTTAAATAGTCACTTTGAACAACTATTTTGTATTGAGGTTAATTATCAGTAATCCACTGATATGAAGAATCTCAGTTTCTTGATGAATGCTCACCCAAGTTATATCGAAAATTTATTTAATTTGTATAAAACTGGTTCTGAAGCTATTGAGCCGGAATGGAAGCAATTTTTTCAAGGATACGATTTGGGTTTATCTGAACAAACAACCCAAGTTGTCATTGATGAAAAGTTATTGGTTAAGGAGCTAGCGGTATGGTCGCTTATCCAGGCTTATCGATCGCGCGGTCATTTACTTTCTGATACCAATCCAATAAGGACTAGAAAAGACAGAAAAGCATTATTAAGTTTACAAGATTTTGGTTTGTCGGAAGGTGACCTGCAATCGAAATTTATTGTGGCACAAGAAACAGATTGTGCCGATCAATCATTGGAGTCGGTATTGCATTATTTGAACAAAGTTTATTGTAGAAAAATAGGATTTGAATTTTCACATATTGAAGATCAAAAAAGAAAGTTATGGTTGCAGCACAAAATTGAATCCGGATCATTGAGTGATGACTATCAGTTACAGGATCAAGAGAAGAAACGAATTTTAGAAAAGTTGAACGGGGCGGTCGTCTTTGAAAAATTTTTACATACCAAGTATGTAGGTCAAAAAAGATTTTCGCTGGAAGGGGGTGAGAGTACAATTCCTGCATTGGATTTAATAATCAATCATTCTTCCCGACATGGGGTCGAAGAGATAGTTATTGGGATGGCTCATCGCGGTCGATTAAATGTATTGGCCAATATTATGGGAAAGACTTATGATCAGATCTTCAGTGAGTTTGAAGGAAATTCAATTCCCGATTTAAGTTTTGGATCAGGGGATGTTAAATATCATCTTGGTTACAGCTCCATGATAACGAATTTAAATGGTAAAAACGTCTATTTGAAATTAGCACCAAATCCTTCACATCTTGAAGCAGTGAATCCCATTGTTGAAGGATTGTCACGAGCTAAAGCAGACCTGCTTTATCAATCAGATTACGATAAGATTCTACCTGTATTAATTCATGGTGATGCAGCTATTGCAGGGCAAGGTATAGTATATGAAATTATTCAAATGTCTCAATTGGATGGATATTTTACTGGAGGGACAATTCATTTTGTGATAAATAATCAAATTGGGTTTACCACTGATTTTGAAGATGCAAGATCATCAACATATAGTACTTCCGTTGCAAATGTGATTCAAGCACCTGTATTTCATGTAAATGGTGACGATCCCGAAGCAGTTGCTTTTGTATCCAAGCTTGCTGTCGAATATAGACAAGAATTCAATAGTGATGTTTTTATCGATATGGTTTGTTACAGAAGGCATGGGCATAATGAAGGTGATGATCCAAAATTTACACAACCTCATATGTATTCTTTGATTTCAGAGCATAAAAATGTTCGTGATATATACATAAACAAACTAAGTGAAAGAGGAGAAATTGAAAAATCAATTGCAAAAGAAATGGAAGATCAGTTTTGGTCTTTGCTTCAAAACAGATTAGATCTGATTAAGGAGCATCCACTTCCATATAAGTATCAAGAACCTGAACTTGCTTGGAAAAAGCTAAAAGAGATTTCGAATAATAAGATTGGTGATAATCCTGATACTTCAATATCTGAGGAGAGATTGATTGATGTAGTGGATAAGTTATTTATGACTCCGGATGGTTTTAATGTTCTTCCAAAAGTTAAACGAATTCTGGATTCTTCAAAAAAACTTTTTGAAGAAGGAAAATTGGATTGGGCATTATCTGAGTTACTTGCATATGGTAGTATTTTGACTGAAGGAATGAATGTTAGAATGAGTGGACAAGATGTCAAGCGAGGTACTTTTTCTCATAGACATGCTGTTTTATATGACGAAATCCACAATACGGAATATATCCGATTAAACAGTTTATCCAGCATTCAAGGCAGATATTTGATTTATAATTCATTGCTATCAGAATTTGCAGTCTTGGGATTTGAATATGGTTATTCATTATCTAATCCACAACAATTGGTTGTTTGGGAAGCACAATTTGGAGACTTTGCTAACGGTGCTCAAGTGATATTTGATCAATTTATCGCTACGGCTGAAGTTAAATGGAATAGATTAAGTAACCTTGTACTCTTACTTCCACACGGATATGATGGCCAGGGCCCTGAACATTCTTCTGCAAGATTGGAAAGATTTCTTCAGGCTGCAGCAGAGAATAATATTCTTGTGGCAAACATAAGTTCTCCTTCTAATTTTTTTCATTTGATAAGAAGGCAGGTAAAAGCAAATTTCAGAAAGCCTTTGATTGTAATGTCGCCAAAATCCTTATTAAGGCATCCTCATTGTATGTCATCTTATAATGAATTTACAAATACCAGAACATTTCAAGAAGTATTGGAAGATCCAAACCAAAGTGACTTAAAAACTGATCGTATTATTTTTTGCAGTGGACAATTGTATTATGATCTTCTTTCTAAGAAGGAAAAATTCGATAAGAAAAACTATGCTATTGTCCGAATAGAGCAACTCTATCCTTTTCCAAAGGAAAGAATTGAGGGTATTCTTTCTAAAAATTCGGCCACTGAAATTTATTGGGTACAGGAAGAACCTAGAAATATGGGTGCTGCAGAATTTGTTAAATCGAACTGGCCATCCAAAAATCTGAATATTATTAGTCGCCCTGCAAGTGCGGCTACCGCGGTAGGTTATAAAAAGAATCATGACGAACAGCTGAAGTTAATACTTGAAAAAGCATTTAATTGATAAGCTAATCAGGCTAATTCGGTAAAAGAATAGATTTGATTTTTGAATATTGATTTTCAGAATAAAATTCTGTCTTTAGAATAGAAAAACGATATTGCCAAGCAATTTGAGTGTTAATAAAGTGTGGAAAACTCATG
>JADLHT010000036.1 GCA_020848695.1 Saprospiraceae bacterium | reverse complement strand
TATTCTATAACATTTCTAGCTTCTTCATTTCTACTCGATTCTCATCTTAACTAATCCTTTCAAATTAATTATGACTTCCTCTCCCTTTTTCTTTCCTTCTTCCAATATTTCAATGAACTTCGTATGAAAATATAATAAAATATTCATAATCAGAATATTATATATTATTAACATGCAAACAATCTTTAGATCAACCTTCTAAAGGGTCGCAAAAATAAGACTTCTAAATGGTTCTATCTTAAAATTGATATAAATAATTATAATTCTCTTAGTTTCAATCGACTTTCAAATACTTATTGACATGGAGTATACATGATTAGCAGATCTCTGAATATCGATTATTTGTTTGGAAAATACAGTTAGCAATAATTAGAAATTTACAATAATTTTATTTCTATCAAGCTACAGATAATTCAAATTATCTCATTTAAACTGATAACCTATATGAAAAATTATAATTTATTTGAAGCAAGAAAAGATCATTAAATTTGTAAAAACTTAAACCATTAGGATTGAAGAAATCACTTCTTATTTTTTATTTTCTAATGCTTGTACTTAATTCAGTACACACACAAGACCTCAGACAGTCTTTTGCAATTTTAGGTTTTGCAAGATTGGAAATGGGTCTTCCTAAGAAGAATTTTGTGACCAATTTTTCTGCAGGAATAAATCTTGGTTTTCATCGTGAAATTCCCGTTACTTCAAATTTTTATATTGATATTTCATTTCAACCTGGTATTACTTTATACCAAAATGGAATGGGAACAAGTGTTTTGGAATACAACAGAAAAGATCAAACGAATCAGGTTGATCAGAAAATCATCAGACAATCATCCAGTTCACAGATTGATATTGTGAATGGGCTTTCTGTAACTTTTGGAGGAGCTAAAAAGCCCCATCTGATTCAACACGAGAACAAAACTTTTCATTATTATTATAGATCTTCATTAGTTCAAGACTATAATTCAAGTCTTACGCTTGGAACTAATTTTATTACTAACTTGAACGGAAGACATCAACAGATTGGATTTGCAAGAGCAACGATTTGGAAAGCAGTATTGGCCTATTATAACGATGGACCTCCATATCATCATTTGCTGACCGGAGATGGTCGCGATCGTTGGTGGACGGGCGGCGGATACGTTCAATATGGAAATGATCGACTGGTTGATTCAACAAGTAGCCAAAGATTTTCATTTGCATTCGGATTTGATCGTTTTACTGGATATAGTCATGGAATGTTTGAATTGGCTAATGCGCTCAAACAAGCAGTGGTGATGAATAAGGATGAGAGACAATATTTTCTGAATGCCGGAAGAAATTATATTGTAGCTAATGATTTAAAAAGAGATTATTCTGTTAGTTTTTCAGCCAACAACATTCCCTGGATTGATATACAGAATCTGATACACAATACCGGAAGTATGGCTAAACATTATTCTGTACTTAAAGAATCATATTCATTGGGAGTAATTGGATTTTATCCATTTAAAAACTAAGTTATGAAAGTTCATTTATTGATACTTATTCTTGCTTCAGTGTGCAATAGTTGCAGTCACTCCATTCCAAAGGCAAATGATTTTATCCTATTTCAGGAGGCTATAAATAATCTTGACAAGAAATCAAGGTCGAATAATAAGATCTTGATGAAAGAAGTAGAGCCGTTTATTAGTCAGGACCACATTTTTGGAAGCGGAATAAAGTGGGAAAACAGCAATCTGGAAGGAATCAATTATCGCATACCGGTAATTTGTAATAGAGATGATTTAGAAAATTTTTTAGAAGGGAAAAGATTGAGAAAAAAAGGTTTTAAGCTGGAGAAAGAAAGATCCAAAAATTATTACACAACAGCAGACCAGATTAGTTTCGAGCAGTCTGGAAAGTTAAAAGATATTCCGGAAGTTAAAATTTTACAATTCTCCTATTTGTACTTTGTAGATCCGATAAGGTGTGTATTCTATTCAAATCCATCGGTAAGGTATGATACAGATTACAATCCGATCATCAACAATGAACTTTCAGAAATTGAATTAGCGCAGACCGGTTTTAAAGCACGATATACTAGAGGATATTATTATTGGAATAGTCAGTTTGAGCTTCATGTTGAACTTAGAGCAAGCTTAAAAGAATCAAGTATTATATTAATCTTCAGAAAGGATCATCTTGAAGATGATTTATTGTTAGAGGAAGTGCGAAGTTTTAAAATTAAAAAAGTAAGTACTCCATCCGGACCGCAAAAAATACAGGTACTTGAAAAGCAAATCGATGTCCTGAATAATTTTCCTGATATCTCAACTGAACCTAAAGCCTATAGAATAAAAAAGCGAATACCTTTTAAATTTGAAAATCAAAACATTGACAGTATAGTCTATGAAGTCTATAATCAGCAAATACATGGATTTTCTTCAGAATTGAAATTTGTACGAAGGTATTGGATCAAAGATAGCACAATAGTTGAACCTTTAGATAAAACCAAAAACTTTAGTTGGTAAGTAAAAATTTTACCTTTTCGTTCAAAAAAGTTTCTGTAATGGGAAAGTACAATTACAATAAAAATATTTAAAGTCTAGAATTTGATCTCAACCTGATCACTCAGGCATCTAGCTTGACAGGTTAAGATAAATCCATTTTGAATTTCTTCTTCATCTAAAGCTAAAGAGGAATCCATTTTAATTTCTCCATTTATTTTTGTTGCAACACAGCTTCCGCAAACACCACTTGAACAAGAATAAGGGGAATCATATCCTAGTCTTAATAACGCATCCAGAATTTTTTCACCGGCTAAGGTTTGAATTGTTTCAGATCGTCCATTGAGCTTGAAAGTTAGTTGTGTCGAAGGGAGTAGAGCAGGATCTAATTTTTGGTCAATTACTTGGCTTGTATCAACAGAAAAATATTCTTTATGTATTTTATCAGACTCAATATTCTTTTGTTCAAAAATATGAATTATTTTTTGGATAAATTTACCGGGACCACAGATATAATATTCCTTATTTCTGTTAGTATCGTGAACTTCATTTAGAAAGCGATTAATCATTGGCTCATCAATTCTCCCCGTCCATCCGGTCCAATTCAAATTTTTTAAACCAAAAAGCTTGTAGAAGAACCCTTTGTTTTTAGCAGTTAGAGTAAAATTTATTTTTATCTGACCTTCATATTTTTTTTCTAGTTCAATGAGTTTCTTGTGAAAGATTATATCCTCTATCTTTTTATTGCTATACAATAAATAAACGTTTGCATTGGGTTCGTTTTCTAAAATACTAGTAATCATAGAATAAATAGGAGTAATTCCACTTCCGGCTGCAAAAAAATAGTGACTCCTTCTCTGTCCTGAAAATTCCGGAACTTTGAATTTGCCTAAAGGATCTCCACATTCTAATTCATCTCCAACCTTCAATTTATCTACAAGTTCTTTACTGATAAATCCATGTTTGGTTTTTTTAACCGAAATACTGATTAGTTCATCAGTTGGCAAGGAAGAGTACGAATAACACCTTTGAAATTTTTCCTCAAATAAATAATATCTGAGTGTAAGGTATTGTCCAGGAGTAAAGTGTCTCATAGGATGGTCCGAAGGCAGACTAAATTTTATGCTAACGCTGTCTTTTGTTTCCTTGAAAATCTCTGCGACTTTAACCTTATAAAATTTCATATACCTACTTAATATTTATTCAGAACAGATAAATGAAAATTTAGTTTGAACTTTAAGCTATGTATATTCAAATTATTCAGCTAATCGAAAAAAACATTAATTTAATCTTAAAAGTATCAAGTTTAGACGAAGATTTTCGTAGATATTTGAAGGATCAGATTAACTTTGGGGTCAAATTATATGAACGAATGAAAAAAGTATTTTATTTATTGCTTTGTGGTGCTTTTGTCCTAAACACACTATCCGCTCAAACCGCCGATGAAATTGTTGACAAATATATTAAAGCCAATGGAGGCTTAGATAAGCTGAAATCCATAGAAACTACCCTAATGGAAGGGAAAATTAATGCTCAAGGAATGGAAGTCGGAATCAATATGATCTCCAAAAAGAATAAAGGAGCTAAAATGGTCATAGAATTAATGGGAATGAAAGGATGGACCATAATGACCCCTGATTCCGGTTGGATTTTTATGCCATTTCAAGGGCAAACCAAGCCAGAGAGCATGACCTCAGAACAAATTAAATCCAGCATTGATCAATTGGATCTTGAGGGTGAATTAGTCAATTATAAAGAGAAAGGACATGCAGTTGAGTATCTTGGAATGGACGATGTCGAAGGAACTGACTGTTATAAGTTGAAGGTTACAACAAAGACCGGCAATACACATTATATGCTCATAGATCCAACCAGCAACTACATTGTCAGAAAAATTTCTAAACAGAAAGCAGATGGAAAAGAGATTGATGTAACAGTTGATTTTTCAAATTATAAATTAACTGAAAACGGATATTTATTTCCACATACGATATCTGCAATGGGAGGTCCCGTTGAATTTACTAAAGTTGTTATCAATGGAAATATTGATGATTCTGAATTCAAACCAATGAATTGATAGAAAATAATTAACTAATATTGAGACCACGACACGAATTCGTGGTCTTTTTTTTTCAAAAAAATTTAGTATGAATAAACTACTTATAATTTTATTGGCTTTTACCCCATTGTTTTCCTTCGCTCAGGTAAAAATAAATTCATCAACTTTTGGATCAATGGAGCCTAGAGCTATGGGTCCCGGAACAATGAGTGGAAGAATTACTGCAATAGAAGGTAATTCAAAAGATGGAAGAACTATCTATATAGGAACAGCTGGTGGAGGAATTTGGAAATCAACCAATGCTGGTTCATCCTATTCGCCTGTATTCGATAAATATTGTCAATCAATCGGTGCTATTGCATTAGATCCCAATAATCCTGAAATCATTTATACAGGAACCGGTGAAAGCAATATGAGAAATTCTGTTTCCATTGGCAATGGTATGTACAAATCAACAGATGCCGGTTCTAACTGGGTGAAAATAGGCTTAGACAGTACAGAACATATTAGTAAAATTGTAATTGACCCTAAAAATACTTCTACCCTGTATGTTGCAGTACCGGGACCACTTTGGTCAGATAGTCCTCATCGAGGACTTTACAAGTCGGATAACGGCGGCAAATCATGGCAAAAAATTCTTTATATAAATGAGAAAACAGGCTGTGCGGATATCTGTATCAATCCATTGGAACCAAACATCATCTATGCTTCAACTTGGGAATTCAGAAGAACTCCTTATTCCTTCAATTCAGGCGGTAAAGGTTCTGCGCTTTACAAATCAATTGATGGAGGTAAAAACTGGAAAAAAATAAGTAACGGACTTCCTTCTGGAGATTTTGGAAGAATAGCAATGGCTTTAGCTCCAAGTGAGCCTGATCAATTGATTGCTATCGTTGAGTCCAGCAATACAGGATTATATATATCTAGAGATGCTGGAGAAAACTGGAAACAACAAAGTTCAACCATGAATGTAGTTTCCAGACCTTTTTATTTTTCAACAATTATTATAGACCCTAAAGATCCAAAACGAGTTTATCGTCCAGCATTTACTCTGTCTTATTCGGATGATGGAGGTTATTCATTTAGTGATGTAAGTAATGAGGGCGGATGGGTTCATTCGGATCATCATGCTTTATGGATAAACCCCAATAACACAAATCACATGTTCTTGGGAACCGATGGAGGTGTATATATAAGTAATGACAGAGGAGCAAGTTTTCTATTCTGCGGAAACTTACCGGTTGGTCAGTTTTATCATGTAGCGGTTGATGAACAAGAACCCTATAGAATTTATGGAGGTTTGCAAGACAATGGCTCTTGGATTGCACCGAGCGAAAAAGCTGGTGGTGTTAGCAACGGAGACTGGTCAGGTTTATATTGGGGAGATGGTTTTTGGACAGAACCGGACTTAACGGATTCAAATACATGTTATGCAGAATATCAGGGAGGAAATGCTGCTAGAATTGACCTTAGTACCAAAAAAACTTATAGTATACAACCTCAAAAATCCAAAAATGAAGATAAATTAAGATGGAATTGGAACACACCAATAGTCACAGGAAATGCAAACAAGAAAAATCTTTATATGGGTGCCCAGTATCTCTATAAATCAACAGATCAAGGGAGGAATTGGACGCGAATTTCAGCTGATCTGACAACCAATGATCCTCAAAAATTAAAGCAAGAAGAATCTGGTGGAATCAGTGCAGACAATACGAGTGCAGAAAATCATTGTACAATATTTACCTTGTCTGAATCTCCATTTGATGAGCGAATAATTTATGTAGGAACAGATGATGGTAATCTTCAAATAACAAAAGATGGAGGAATCAATTGGAAAAATGTTTCTTCAGAAATAGCCAAAGCAGGAATTCCGTCACAGACCTGGATTAGCAGTATTCACTTGTCAAAATTCGATGTCAATACAGTTTTTGTAACTCTTGACAACCATATGTATGGCGATCATAATACCTATTTGATTAAGAGTACCGATGGAGGCAACAGTTGGTCTAGAATATTCAGTAAAGAATTTACCGGTTTTGCCCATAAGATCATTCAAGACAGACAAAATCCAAATTTATTTTTTTTAGGGACAGAAATGGGGCTATTTTCAAGTCTTGATGGTGGTATTAACTGGTTTCGAATGAAGACAGGATTTCCGGACTATGCCTTGGTAAGAGATATAAGAATCCACAATAAGACAAACGCCTTAATCATTGGCACACATGGAAGAGGGATTTATATATATGATGACATTTCTGCAATGAGAAACATGAACAGTGATTTGGCTAATAGAGAGGTTTATCTATTCAATAATAATGAAGTTATTATTAATGACGGAAAATATGGCGGAGCTACTCCATTTACCGGCGGTTGGATAGCCGGAAATCCTGAGTCCATTACCTCAATACAATATTATCTCAAAGACAGAATATTAGATGGAGCCGTAAAAGTAGATATTCTGGATGAAGACGGAAAGCTCGTTAAAAATATACCTGCAAGTCAAAGAAAAGGAATTAATAAAGTATATTGGGATTACAGGATGAAACCTCCAAGAGTGGCAGAAGGTGGAACCAAGTTGGATTTTGCCGGATTCTCAGCTCCGCAGGTATTGCCGGGAAAATACATCATAAGACTTAATGTGAAAAATAAAGACTACTTGGATACTATTCAATTGAATCATAAAGATGAGAAGAATTATAATCTGGAAGACAGGAAGGCGCAGTATGAGACATCAATGAAATTCTACAATATGCATGAATCATTAGCCAAAACGGTTGAGAATATTAGCGCAGAACAAAAATTTATAAATGAAACGAAAGTAAAAGCAAAGAATAAAAAAACGATTCAACTAGCTGATCAATATTATAAATCATTAGAAGATTTAAAAACCACATTATTAGCAAGCAAACAAAAATCAATCTTTGCAGACGAGAAAAAACTTCGAGAAGAAATATCTGAATCATATGGTGTTGCAGTCTCAGGGCAGCAAAGACCTTCTAATACAGTTATTTCTGCCGCAGAAGATCTAAGTGCAAGAGTAGATGCAGCTACAATAAAATATTCAAGCATCAAATCTGAATATAGAGCTAAGTATGATAAAGCTTTAACGAAAGAGAAAATAATACAGGTAATGAAACCATAAAATATTTTCTTTCCAGCTTTTGCAATATAGGAATATAAAGTTAAGAATATGCGATAATGATCACAAACTCTTCGTTCTTCCTCCATCAACTGGAAGGTTAATTCCATTAATATAAGAGGCTAAAGGACTTGCAAGGAAGGTTACCGCCGATGCCAATTCATTAGGCTTACCAAATCTTTTTGCTGGAATTTGATTTAGCATAGTTTGTTTGACCTGTTCTTCTGTCTTTGAGTGGATTTGCATTTCTTTTTGAATAATGGCTGTTAATCTTTCTGTTTCTGTTGCGCCGGGAAGAACATTATTCACAGTAATATTCCACTCAGCTAATTCATTGGCTAAAGTTTTTGCCCAGGATGCAACTGCGGCACGGATGGTATTGCTTACACCAAGATTATCCAATGGTTGTTTGACAGATGTTGAGATGATATTAATGATTCGGCCATATTTATTTACCTTCATACCCGGTAAAACGGCTTGCATTAGAATATGATTACAAATCAAATGTTGAGTAAATGCAGTTTGAAATTCTTCAATCTGAGCAGTATATAATTTACCGGCTGGAGGTCCTCCGGTATTATTAACAAGAATGTGATAATTAGTTGATTCCGTGAGTACAAGAAGTTTCTTTTTAAGATCTTCTGCTTGTGTTAAATCAGTAGCGAGATAATGATGTGTCTGACCTTGTTTTGTATCCAGTAATTGAATATTTTCTTTTAAGAGTTTTTCGTTCCTTGCGAGTGTTGTAACATTTGCTCCGGATTCTGCCAGAGCAAGCGCAATGGAATACCCGATTCCTTTACTCGAACCACAAACTAACGCATTTAATCCTCTTAAGTCAAGTATCATTTTTTGGTACTAATAATTCAGCCTTAAAAATAGTTATATATTTATCTTTTATTTCAAAAAATGTTGTTGTGGGTCAACAAGTGTGGAATATGAATAGTATAACCGGTGATCATTATACACTCGGATTGTACCATGGAGAAGAATCAGGAAATTTAGTTATTTATCTGAACAATGATATTTTCATTATTGATTTCAAAGTAATGGAAGACAAGGAATATTCTTTTTTTATTGGGAACGAATTAATGAAACTAGAAATAAAACGAAATCAAAATGAATTTAATTATGAATTAAAAGTAGATCAAGAAACGGATACGCCACTAAACTCAGCTTTTAAAAAAAGGGAGAATGAAGATGAAAAACTTTTGCTGACTGGATTAATTGTAGTATCCATCTTACTATTGGTTCTTTTTATTTTCAACTATTATGCCAGATACAGCAAGTGAACTATTACAGTTTATCTTAGTTATTGGATTTAGTTTTGGAGGATCTTTTTTAAGTTTCTTCAGTGGATTTGGCTTGGGAACAATTTTACTGCCAATCTTCAGTTTGATGTATGCACCTAATCTGGCAATAGCTAGCACAGCAATAGTTCACCTCATGAATAATTTATTTAAGCTTGGACTTACTTGTAAAGATACCGATTATCAAATGGTGGGTATTTTCGGAGTATGTTCTATATTGGGAGCTTTTGGAGGCGCATATTGTCTTAATTTTCTAGCCGATTCAACCCTGCAAATTTCTTTTATTTTACCGTTTCAAAAAGTCGATTTATTGAAGTTGATTATTGGGATGTTAATAATAGCATTTGCTATTTTAGAGTTTAATAAAAAGAATAATTTAGCGTTCACCGGATTTCATTATAAGATAATTGGAGGAATTGTTAGTGGTTTTTTTGGTGGATTATCCGGACATCAAGGGGCTTTACGAAGTCTTTTTCTTAGTAAAAGTATTCAACAAAAGTCAGTTTTTATTGCAACAGGAATTATGATTGCATGTATGGTAGATTTAGTCAGAATTCCTATATATTATATTCATTTACGAAATACTCAATTAGATTTAAAAATTATTGTCCCATCTGTGTTAGCAGCCTTTCTAGGTGCATATTATGGCAAAAAGAAGAGCGAAAATTTCACAAATGAAAACTTTAAAAAATTGGTGTTTATCTTTCTGATTGTATTTGGAGGATTAATGATATTAGGCTTAGTGTGAATATGTAAATTATCAAATTAGAGATTGTCGTTTGAAAAAAGATTTTATTTTCTATTTTTGCAAGCTTTTTATAAAGAAGGATAATATTCCGGTCCTGAACCATACGGAAATCACTCCGAAATCGTTTAAATTCATAAGCTATTGAAAGAATGGAAATACTCAATTTTATAGATCTCATCAAATTAATCTGGCAGAACCGGAAGACTCTTATTAAAATTGCCGCAGCGACTACAGTTTTATCTGCTGCACTTTCGTTTGCACTACCGGTTTATTATAAGTCAACAACTTCTATGTTTCCTGCCAAGTACGCACAAGTACCGGTTACTGAAACAGCAATTCGAAAAGGACCATACTCGGAGTTTGGTGAAACTAGTGAGTCGGAACAGTCCCTGGAGATTATTAACTCTACAAGATTATTGGATAAGGTTATTGCCAAAAATGAATTATTTAAACATTACGAAATTGACAGTTCAGAACAATTCGCTTACACCAAAGTATTGAATAATTTGAGAGATAATCTGTCTTCAAAAAGGAATAAATATAATTCCATAGAAATAAATGTTCTTGATAAGAGTCCGCAAATGGCAGCAGATATTGCAAATTCAATTACAGCTTTTTATGATTCAGTTAAATTTGAACTGACCAAATCCAGAAACGTTGCGCTTTTGGAGAACCTTTCAAAGAATTATGACACGCAAAAGTCTGTAGTTGATTCATTAAAAGGAATTATGGATTCGTTGACTAATAAAGGCGTTATGAGTCAATTCCAAAGAGGATATCTCATTGAAGCTTATGCTCAGGCAAGACCCGGAGAAGCTGAAAAACTTAGAAGATTGGTTGAATCTAATATAGACAAGGGGGAAACATTTGATTTTATAGAAAGAATATATGAAGCTGAAGTTGGAAACCTTATGCATATTAAAAAATTTATTGTGCAGGCCAAAGCTGATACTGATGTCGAGTTTACCCAAAAGTTTGTAGTAGACAAAGCAATACCGGCGGAACAGAAACATTCTCCCGTCCGATGGTTATTTGTACTCGTATCCGTGTTTTCATCCATTATTGTTGCAGTTGCTGCTATCCTAATTAACCGGAAATGGCCAGTGATTAAAAGTCTTTTGCAAGATTGAATTCATTCCAATTAAGTAGGGCAGGAGTATATCTGGTTACGGTTTCAGCAATCCTAGTTGTACTGTTTACATACTATTCATTCTATAGATATAACTTCTATATACTGCTTACAGTACCCATCATTTTTTATGCAATTGTAGCATTTATTAAACCGGATTTTATCTGGTATAGCATTGCTTTTCTAACACCATTATCCATTAATCCTGCAGATGTTGATCTGGGTAAGCTAAGTTTATCCCTGCCGACTGAGCCCATTTTCGTTTTTTTAATATTGGTATTTGTAAGTCAACTCATATTGAAGAGAGAGTTAGACAAGGATGTGTTTCGTCATCCTTTTTCTATATTGATTTATTTTTATCTCGGCTGGATGTTTTTGACCTGTTTTACAAGTGTCGATAAAATTGTATCGCTCAAGTATTTTGTATCTAAGCTATGGTTTATTGTTCCGGCATACTTTCTTACTTATTATTATTTTGTAGATAGAAAGAAAATAGCTACATTTTTAACTCTGTTTATTGTTGCTATGGTTATAGTTTGTTCCTATAATCTATTGCACTTAATGACTTATGGCTTTGAAGATAAACCTTCACAATGGACTATGCAGCCATTTTTCAAAAGTCATGCGGTATTAGGTGCTGTTATCGCTATGTGTATTCCTATTAATTTAGGAATGATTTATTACAACAGTGGTAAAGCATTGAAACAACTAGGCTTTTTATTGATTTTAGTAATACTTACAACTTGTCTGATTTATACTTATTCAAGAGCTGCCTGGATAAGTGTAATTCCTTCTATATTGATGTACTTTGCTTTAAAGATTCGGATTCCGTTTAAGTTATTAATTTCTGTAGTGATCCTGGTGCTGATTGGGTTATTGATTAATATAGATTCTGTGATTAGAAGTTTAGAGACCAACAAAGTTGCTAGTTCAGATGATCTGGTAGAAAATGTAGAGTCTATTTCGAACATTAGTTCAGACGCATCAAATCTCGAAAGAATCAATCGATGGGCTTGTGCAATAGATATGTGGAAAGCTAGACCTTTATTTGGATTTGGTCCAGGAACCTATATGACGGAGTATGCACCATTTCAACTTTCGGGCAATTATACCGAAATCAGTACCAATTCCGGAGATGTGGGTAATTCACATTCCGAGTATCTTGGACCCTTATCAGAGCAAGGATTACTCGGAGGTTTGCTTTTTATAGCTGTTATGATATTCTGTATTTATTATTCGTTTAAAGTTTATTACAAAGCCAAAGAAAGAAAGGACAAAATCCTGATCATATCATCAGGATGTGCATTGATTACATATTTAACACATGGATTTTTAAATAATTTTCTGGATATGGATAAAGCGGCTATCCTATTCTGGGCATTAATTTGTGTGTTGGTGGTGTATGATTTGAAGCAAAATAAAATTATTAATAATATTTCTTAAAAGAAGTATTCGTGATAAATCTACCCCACTGTGAAGAGTAAACATGAATAGTATTAACCCGATTCTTTTGTAGATTATAGACTGGATATCCCTCATTCACCCATTCAAAAATACTACCATACAGATTTCTAACATTTGTAAAACCGGCAGCTGTAAGTTGCTGAACTATTTTTTCGGACCGATAGCCAACCGAACAGTAACATACTATTGGCACTTTTTTGTCTAGATGACTGATTTTCTCTATTTGAAAATTATCAAATCCTACATGAATAGCACTCTGAATATGGCTGATATCATATTCTTCTTTCTCCCGGGTATCAAAAATAATAAACTTGTCCAAAGAGTCATTAAGGCTATGAACAGAAATTTCCGTCACATTTCGATCCAGCATTGTTCGCAATATAAGATCAGACGAATTGCTTCGGAGTTTTATCTGAGCATAGGAAGTCTGAATAATGACTAAGAGAATAATAATTGATCTCATATCATTTTCAAGGGACCATTTCCAATCTGATCTCTGATAATTCTATTATCTAATAAGTAATCATTCCAATCGGATTGAATCCACTGATCAATGCTTGATTTTGCATTCTTGGGAAAAACTACATGTATATTAGGTCCTGCATCAATAGTATAACTGATCATAGTCTTACTGTCCGCTCTAAATTGTTGTATTGATTTTATAATCTTTATAGAATCAGAGTCCAGCAAAAGATAACCGGGACTACTGCTCATCATTAAGGCATGGAGACTTAAGGCCTCCTCTTCGCATACTTTTTGAAAAAGTTCCCAATCTCCATTTTTTAAAGAACTCATCAATTGCACAATATTATTATTTGCCTGCTCAATTCTTGCATATTGGTAGGGATGCTTGTTCATCAATTGATGTCCTGCTGAAGAAGATACGTATTTTTCTTGTTGACTTACTAAAAAAATATAATCTTGAAGTTCTATGAAGTCATTGTGTAATTCTGAGGAAAAGTCAATAGCATACTGATCAGAGCTATGAGGAACATACAAAGTGTTTCCCCACAAAGCGGCTTTTGGATATACAGATCTACAGGCTGAGCCGGAACCCATTCTCGCTCTCTTAGATGCGGTTTGTAAAAAGTTAAATTCCTTATTGTATAATTTTTGCTCAATTTCGGTTATACATAGACTTAATGCACTCATGGAAGAAGCAGAAGAAGCAATCCCTGCAGAGTGTGGAAAGTTATTCTTGGAATGAATTATTAAATCTAACTCTGCAAAAAAAGGAAGTTCAATCAGTTTGAAGAAAGTTTCAATTTTAGGAAGGAAATCTTGTCTTTGCTGGCCTTCATAGAAAAAATCAATTGAACCATTTCCTGTTTTGTATTCAATTGAAGTTTCCGTACAGCAATGATTTAAAGTAAAAGAAAGGGAAGGATTCATCGGAAGCTGAACACCTTTCTTTCCCCAATACTTAACAATAGCTATATTGGATGGACTTTTCCAGGATACCCGATTCATTTCTGCCATTGTTCCAGATCTTTGGATAGGTCAAAGTCTTGTAGGATTGCATCCATAATAGGATCAGCGCCTTCCCGATAACCATCTTTCAGATTATACCCGTAAAATTTTCCAAATTCATGATAATAAGTAGCTGTAAATCCACCTTTCAATTCTTTGATAATCTGATAGAATGGTTTGTTGAGGTTTCGTTCCATCATTTTAGTTAGTATAAGTCCCTGAGTTCTGCTTAAGTTTTTAAGTGGTTTTTCGAATTCATCTTCCAGGCGTTTTTCAATCGACCTTACAAATTTTCTTCTGCCTCTTTTCGATTTATCTTTAGTTTCTTCTTCTATTTGTCTATACAAGCGGACTCCCTGAACCGCATAAGGATAGACTATCGCAGCCCATCTTTTGTATCGAAGATACCTTTCTCGTTCATCGGTGTATTCAAATTCTTTGGGAGCTTTAACCGAAATTTTTTCTAATTCGGTAACTATGAGCGTATCTCCATTCATAATTAAAACTTTTATTTCTTCACCATCTATTATGGTTGTATGCTCTATATATTGAGAATAAAGATTGAATGTAAAAATTATGAAGGTAAGCTGGATACAGATTTGTTTCAATTACCTATTTTTTTCAATTCCGGTTTAGCAACACTTTTTATAATAAAAATGATAAACGTCAATTATGATTTATAAACCTCTTGCCATTGCAACATTCCACCAATCAAATTGCGTACATTATTAAATCCCGCTTGTAGAAACATTTGCTTTGCCATCCCACTTCGGTTGCCGGATCGGCAGTAGACAACTATTTCCTGATCTTTTTGATTTTCTAGTTCTTTAATCTTTAATGGAAGAGTTGTCTGTAGGCTAGCCAATTCACCGCCAATATTAAACTCGGCGTGTTCGTAAGTTTCTCTCACATCAATGAGTATAAAGTTTTCTTTCTGATCTATTTTCTGTTTTAATTCTTGAACTGTAATATCTGTCATAGAACAATGATTTTAATTAACGTGGGGGACAATCGTCAGGGTAATTTGAGCTTACGGTAAGATCAATAGTGGATTGTATTTTTATTTTTTTGGATTTTTCAAATGCTGGTGATTGTGCTATTACATAGGCTTCTTCCATATTTTCAACAATGCCTTCCTGTTGAATTACACCAATATTAATTTTTGAAGCTTCAGTTTCAAATCTTACTTCTGCAAGAGTTTTACAACGGAGGTTTGGTACATCAATTTCACCTCCTGCATCGGTAGAAATAACAATCTCAATTGTGTCGCCTTTCGACATGATAATTCCTAATTCTCTGCCCTTATCATTGGCAATCAACTTTCCTTTATAGTAAGCCGCTAAAATGTGTCCACTGGGTCCTGGATCAAATTTTTGCTCGGAAACTCTTAATTTTAATTGAAAAAGACTTTCTAATTCCCTTGCTTTAAAATCAAATTTTTCTCCGTACAAGGTGGGTAAATTATCTGAAATGATTTCATCAGCCTTATAACGACTTATTACAAGATAGATGGATCTTCCTCTTTTTACCATGGAGTTTGGTTTGGGAGTTTGATTCAAAACGTATCCGCCCGGTTTGCCAATGAGATGAATTGAATCAGTAATAATGAGATCGTAATCTTTAGCAGCCGCGAGACGTTTTACTTTTTCCAAGGGTTGACCGATGTAATTGGCTAATTTTACTTTTTGACCGTGGTTGGTATAAATGCTTAAGATAAGACTATGAAGAATCCAGATCAGAATAAGAAAGATACCGAGTCGAATCAGATTATACCCAAATAACCGGCTGGTTAGAAAACCAGGGATTTCAGTAAATTTAAATGAAGATTTATTCTGGTCTGACAAAATGTAATATAAAACTAATCAGGAACCAATTAGGTTCCAGAAGCCTAAAATTAAAAGAAAAAGACTGTATTAGTCTAGGATTTTGCCTTAGTAACTGATTTTTTGGCTTTTTTAGGTCTTGAATTGCCTGTGGAGCCAATAGTTCTTTTACCCTTAGCTGTTCTTTTATCTCCTCTTCCCATGTTTTTTAAATTTTTTGCAAATATAATATTTTTATAAATTCTTGACTTTCATTGACAAAATAGCTATATATTTGCGCTCCAATTTTTGGAAAACGTTCATTTATTATGGATTATCTTAAGCAATTCTCCATTCCATTTAAAGGTATTCTGGATGGACTTCATGAGTATGAATTTGAGCTTGATCAGACTTTTTTTGAACATTTTGAAGGAAGTCCAATCGACAAATCAAAAATTACGATCCTGATGAAAGCTGAGAAGCAAAGCTCCCTTATGAGCATTGAACTTTTTATAAAGGGTTGGATGTTAACATTTTGTGATCGATGTCTAACAGAAATTAAGATTCCTCTTGAATCCAGCTATCAGTTGATTGTTAAGAAAGCTGAAGGAGAATCTACCGATCCGGAGTTGTATCATATACATCCTGATACTTCTCAATGGATGGTAGCTGAATTGCTTTACGAATATTCCTGTCTGAGTGTTCCGATTATTAAAGCGATGGATTGCGGTTCACTGCAAAATCCACCTTGTAATATGGATATTCTGAATAGAATTCAAAAAGAAGAAAATAATCTTGAGCAAAATCCGATATTGGAAGAACTCAAGAGACTAAATTTAAAATAAAAAACAACAGTATATGCCTAATCCTAAATGGCGACATTCAAAAACTCGCAAAAGAAAAAGAAGAACGCATTATAAAGCGGAAACTCCTCAGTTAGGACTTTGCAAGACTACAGGAGCAATGCACATCTTTCATCATGCTTATTGGCATGAAGGTGATATGTATTATAAGGGGCACGTTCTTATAAAAGGTGCTGAGTCAAAAACGGCAGAAGCATAATACCTTTAAATAGAATTAAAAACAATACACGAAGCTCCTGATTGGGAGCTTTTTTTTTATCATATCCATTAATATATCATGAAAAAAGTAATTTTTACATCCGAAGCACCTGCTCCGATTGGTCCTTACAGTCAGGCGATTCTTGTTGACAATACTTTATACGTATCCGGGCAGATAGCCATTGATCCCAAGACCAATGAACTTCTGACAGCAGAAATAGGTCTGGAAACACATCGTGTAATGGATAGCATTAAGGCTATCCTAAGTGCAGCTGAAATGAATTTTGATCACGTGCTTAAGTGTACTGTATTTGTTAAAGACATGAATCAATTCTCTGCAATCAATGCTGTGTATTCAACTTATTTTAAGAAAGAAAATCCACCGGCAAGAGAGTTGGTTGAAGTTGCAGAACTGCCGAAAGGAGTTCATGTAGAAATCTCTTGCATAGCTCATAAATAATATGAATAGGAAAAAGATTCTTTCCGGAATACAGCCTACGGGACATCTTCATCTCGGGAGATATTTTGGTGCTGTTGAAAATTGGGTCAAACTTCAAAGTGAGTATGACAGCATTTATTGCGTAGTAGATTACCATGCCATCACCATGCCATACAATCCAATTAAGTTGAAAGAAAATGTATGGGAACTTATCTATAACCTGCTTGCCTGTGGAATTCACGCAGAGAACCTTTTTATTCAATCTAAGGTTCCCGAACATACTGAGCTTGCATGGATATTAGGCTGTATGTGTTCTTATGGGGAATTAAGCAGGATGACCCAATTCAAGGATAAATCGGAACAGATAAAAGATAAGAGTAAGGACTCTTTCGTATCATCCGGAATTTTTACTTATCCTGTTTTGCAAGCTGCTGACATATTAATTTATAAAGCTGATTTTGTTCCTGTGGGAAAAGATCAGGATCAACATCTCGAACTCACAAGAAACATTGCGCAAAAATTCAACAGCGTAGTAGGAAAAGAATATTTTAAGGCTCCGGAAGGAATGTATTCTTCTACTTCCAAGATCATGTCCACCGCTGATCCAACCAAAAAGATGAGTGCAAGTATGGGAGATAAACACAATATCAATGTATTTGCACCCATTGATCAGATCAGAAAACAGATTCGATCGGCAGTAACAGATGCCGGTGAAAGATCTGACAGGCTGAGTCCTGGTGTTGAAAATCTATTTATGATTTTAAAAGCATGCAACAGTATTGAAGAGTATAATCTATTATTGAATGAATATAAAAATGGAACCCTGCAGTATGGACGATTCAAAGATATAATTGCAGATGCTGTAATTGAACGGGTTACTCCTATTCAGAATAATAAAGCGGAGATCCTTAAGAATTCAAAAGAAGTCAAGGAAAGTATTAAGAGATCTTCAGCTATTATAAGGGAAAGAGCCAGTCAAACCATTAGCGAGGTTAAGGCTCTAACTGGCTTAGGGTAAGTTATATAAATCAATTTGACAGAATTAGAGGGATTAATTAAATTGTTTAGATATATAAATTAAAGAATCATCTAAACTCATTTTTTTACCATGTTCATACCATTGATTTTCTCCGATTATTGCAGTATCAGGGTACAATTTATTCTTGATTTGTTCAAATAATGAAAGACCTTTGCCAGATATTGGATAGCCTGTCTGATCAATAAAGTTTTCCAAACTTCCGAGAAGTTTAAAAGCATTCTCAGTCTGATCAGTATCGCTAAATAAAACACAGGAAATAATAACTCCCCATAATTTTGATTCCATGTCTCCGCTCTCTCTCGCATATTCAATTCCTTTATATAAGTAAATTTCAGCGGATTGGTAATTTTTGGCGATAAATTCAACTTCACCACATCCTAGCATGGTAGCTGATTTAAATCCCTTGTATCCTTTTTCTGGAAAACTTTGATATATTTCTTTACAAAGTCGTAATCGATCATCGAGATTGATATCTTCTATTCGCTCAAAGCCTTGAGTAATCAGGTAATATCCTAATAAAATTGGTATTTCTTCAATTTTTCCCAGAGTGTAAATCATTTTACTATAATTTTTAATTGTTTCTACATCAGAATTCTGTTTTAAATATTCAAAATTCCATACATAGTAGACACACTTTACAAATGGATCCCTGGTCTGATCTGCAAGAGGTTTTGCTCTGACTATATATTCTGAGGCATCTTCTATTCCCAAATAAAAGCTGTAGCATCCATACATCGATAAAGACAGACAAATTAAATCAGGATCTCCCAATTGATCGGCATAATTCTTAGCGTGTTTCAAGATACCCATACCTTCCTCGATTTTTACCATATACAATAAACAATATCCTGCCCAGATAAATGTTTTAACTTTTACGATTAGATCAATATTCGCTAGATCCGGATGGTTTGGATCATAAACATCCAATTTGGCTTCCTTGATCCAATTCAAAGTTTCGTTAAAGCCACTTCTAATATTCCAAAAAGGGGTGAGAAGATAGATAAACTTCCAGGCTTCTTCATATTGCTTTTCAAAAACAAAGTAATAAAATGCAGCACGAATATTCTGAAATTCGTATTCAATTTTATCAAACCATGGTTCAGAATGAATTCCCCAACAAAGCCCTTCAGATTGCTCCAATAACTGTAAAAAGTAATTTGCATATTTCTTGCTGGTATTCGAATATTCAGGTGAAGACTTCAATTTTTCATAGGCATATTCATGTACAGTTTGTAGCATATTAAATCGGGATTCGGAAGAGTGATTAACTAATACCGGTTTGATTAAACTAACGTCTAATAATCGTTCCATCATTTCTTCAATATTTATGAAATTATTTTCATTTTGAGAAATAACATCTGCAGATTCAATGGTCCAGCTTCGTTTAAAAATTCCAAGTTGTCGAAATACCTTTTGAGTATCCGTTTCGAGAAGATTATAACTCCATTCTATGGCTGAACGTAAAGTTTGCTGTCTTTCAGGTAGATCTTTTTGACCCTTAGATACTATGTCTAAACTGTTTTGAATTCGTGCAACAAGAGCCGCAGGTTGAAAAAACTTGGTTCTCGCAGCGGCAAGCTCAATAGCCAGAGGCAATCCATCCAATCTTTGGCAGATGTTGATAATAGCTTTAGTATTTTCCTCATTTACTGGCATAGCTGGATTAACACTTAAGGCTCTTTCAAGAAATAATTCAGTTGAAGGATATTTTTTTAAATCCTCAGTACTGACTGATTTGCTTTCTTCAGGTAGATGAAGTGGCTTTAAATGATAGATATATTCATTTCTGATATGCAACGAAGTTCTGCTGGTAATTAGAATTTTAATTTGTGGGCAGTTAATTATAATATCGCTAATAAATTTCGAAGCATCAACGACCTGTTCAAAATTATCGAGCAAGAGAAGAATATTTTTATCTCTTAGAAAATCAATTAAGGTCTGTTCAATTGAACTTTTACCGCTATCTTGAATTCCCAATGATTCTGCAATGGTATTGCAAACCAACTTAAAATCCGTTACAGGTGCCAAGGGGACAAAAATGGCTCCATTGATAAAATTTTCCTTTAATTCATGAGCGATATTAATACATAGGGTCGTTTTTCCAGTACCGCCGGCTCCCAGTATATTTACCAAACTTACTTCTGGCTTAAGGATTAAATTTAATAACTTTTGAATATCTTCTTCACGACCAAACATTTTAGACTTAATATTCGGCAAATCAATCACTCTGAATGATTTAAAATCATCCGTATTGGTGGGGGAATGATTTTTAGAATTGAGATCATGTAAAGCATTCTCAAATGTTTCAGACAGGAGAACACTTAGATCATTTTCTATTAAAATTTGAAGTTCTTCCGAAGTTGAAAATCTTTGATAGCATGCTGTTTCACTATCTTGAAGATCTGAGAGCAAAAGATTTAATTTTTCATCACGAGTTGATGAGTCTTTGACATAAATAAGTTTAGGTTTATAACCACAGAGACGATATTCATCCTCTAATCCGGAAATGTCTGCACCCGGTGCAATCCATCCATAACTATTCCAATAAATTCCCAGAAAAATATGGCTTTGCTGTAGGTAAGCTGAATACAAATCTCTTGGTGGATGCGGCCTTGCACCCGCTTCAAAAAAGACAGGTGTTAATCTTAGGTTACTGATAGCTTCACGAGCTGCTTTTCTTTCAGAAGCCAATTCATTGATTGTAGAGCTAATGAATACCCGAATACGTTGGTCAGGAGTTTTAATGATTGACATAAATTGACTATAAGAATGGCGAAGTTAGAAAATAAAATAATGCGAGGTATGCAGGAATAAAATGAAAAAGAATTTGAATGACAGGATAATGACAGATATTCTTTTTTCTTTTAATATGGAAAATATTGCACGTACATTTGAGAATGGATTGGTTTAATGTTTTTCTAAAGGTTTGGATTCTTTTGGCAATTATTATATTTCCCGTTCAGTTGTTTATTACAGCACCTTATGGAAGACATTTTAATACGAAATGGGGAATTGGAATGCCAAATCAATGGGGATGGGTATTGATGGAATCAGTTTCCATACTGATGATGTTTGGATTCTTTTTGTTCTCAATAAAAGAAAAATCAACTGTTGCATGGTTTCTATTCATACTATGGATAGCACATTACTTTCACCGTAGTTTTATTTATCCATTTAGAACCCATACCAGACTTAAAAAAATTCCTATCAGTATAGTTGGTTCAGCAATTTTCTTTAACATAATCAATGCTGGGACAAATGGATTTTATCTTGGCTATTTGGAAAATTATGACGAGAATTGGTTTTTCGATTTTCGATTTGTTTTTGGATTATTATTATTTATGATTGGGACGTACATAAATATAACCAGTGATAATTATCTGATTGGATTGCGAAAAAAGAATGAAGATACTTACTCAGTTCCAAGCGGTGGTCTGTTCAATTATATTTCTTGTCCAAACCATTTTGGAGAAATGTTAGAATGGATAGGATATGCATTTATGTGTTGGAATCTGCCCGCTCTGGGTTTTTGTGTCTGGACAATGGCAAATCTTATACCTCGAGCGAAGAGTCATCATTTATGGTACAAAAAGTTTTTTGTTGATTATCCGATAAACAGAAAAGCAGTAATTCCGTTTATTTTTTAGAATAACTCGATAAATTTTGAGAATTGCAATTACAGGGGCTACAGGACATATTGGAAACACCCTTGTTAAGCTATTGTATGAACAAGAGCAATATCAACTAAGAGCATGCTATCGAGATAGCAAGAAAGCGTATATATTTAATAAAATGAATATTGAACATTACTGTGGTGATGTTTTAGATATTTATTATTTGAATAAAGCATTTCAGAACATTGATGCAGTTATTCACCTTGCAGCAAAAATTTCAATTGAAGGAGACCCTGACGGTTCTGTTAAAAGAACTAATGTAGAGGGTGTAATTAATATTGTCAACGCTTGCAGAACATCTGGGGTTAAAAAATTAATTCATATAAGTTCAATACATGCATTGGATTATAATCAGAAGAATGGATTTGTCAATGAATCAACTGGGTTGGTAAATAAAGATCACAACTCATATGATTATTCAAAAGCTTTGGGGGAAGAAGCGGTTGTACGAGCAATTCAGGAAGGTCTTGATGCTTATATTGTTTATCCCACAGGAGTAATTGGTCCGAATGATTACTTTGATAGCTTAGCAGGTAGTTTTTTGAGAAAATTATTTGCAGGAAAAATGTTTGCTATTATCAATGGAGGATTTGATTGGGTAGATGTGCGCGATGTGTGCTTCGGAATAAGAAAGATTCTGGAGAAAGAAATCAACTCAGACAGAAAACCGGTGCTTCGGAAATATATATTATCGGGTCAATTTGCAGAATTTTCTAAAATTGCAAGATTAGCATCAGAAATTTCAGGCAGGAATTTAAAGCCATGGATTATCAACAAGCAGTTTGCACTATTATTTCTTCCATTCGTAAAGTTGATTGCAAATCTTTTTGGGGTAGCCCCTTTGTTTACTAAAGAATCTTTAGAAACAATTCTGCAGACCGATCCACATTTTTCAAGTGAAAAGGCATATCAAGAATTGTCTTATGTTCAACGATCCCTTGAAATAAGTCTTAAAGATTGTTATGAGTGGTATACTGCTAATGACAAGATTTAAATATAAAACGATCGATCAAAAATCACATTGATAAATTGTCGGGAAGTAATTTATTTTGTTCATGTGTAAATCAATGAACTCTGCTCAAGTTAATAATAATAAACTTAAATTCAAATTACTTTTTTCGCTCGTACTGACAGCATTCGTGAAGATTGTTATAGGTAGAATTATTTGCTTTATAGGCAGGAGTGTCATACCCTACTGCAGCAATTCGAAGTTGAATTTGATCTAAAGTAATTATTTTAGGATCAAATTCAAGTTTAAGTTCATGAGTTTCAACATCCCATTTTGCTTTTTTTACACCTTCTAATTTAGCCGCTTTTTCAATGTTCTTTTTACACATATTGCAATTGCCGTTGACTTCAATAGTGACTTTAGTTAATGGATCTTTTGCAAAAGTATTTTCCTGAAGAAATAAACTTAGAATTAAAAAAATTGCAATTTTCATATATACGATTTTTAAAAAATTAATTGTTATGGATATTAACTAATAATTTTGACCGCAATTTAATGCGGTTTAACTATTATTAGAAACCCAAAAGCATATTCAGTACAACGAATGAAATGTGAATCTGGTTCTTTTGAAATTAATTTTAAGACTAGATTAAGAATATTTTAGTTCTTATTTTCGCATTTTAAAAGGGAATATGATTCAAAGAATACAGAGTATTTGGTTGCTTTGCAGTGCCTTGTTTTTTGCTGCTCAAAGTTTTACGGTTATTAATTTTGCCAGAACACCCATGACATTGAAAGCTCCTTTAGATGATATGCTCCTTAAAAATTCAGAAAATCCAGTTATGTTAATAGGCAGTTTACTATCTTCCTTGTTGGCTTTTGTTGCGATATTTTTATTTAAAAACAGGTCAACTCAAATTATAGTCAGTGGTCTTTCGGGATTGATACAAATTGGACTTTCGTTGGTGTTTGGTTTCTACATCATAAACCAATCAGGCGGATTTGGACAGTTCAGCCCGGATTTCGGTATTTACTTTGGTCTTATTGGTCTTACTGCTAACTGGTTGGCTACCAGAGCAATAAGGAAAGACACAGAATTGGTTAAATCTATGGACAGATTGCGATAATATTTTTGTTAATAGCACTTTAGTTGCTGAAAATTGATTATTTTTGCAGCCCTTTTATAAAAATAAAATAAGATGGCTAATCATAAATCTTCTTTAAAAAGAATACGTCAGACCGAAGTTAGAACTTTGGCTAATCGTTATTATAAAAAATCAGCCAGAACGGCAATAAAAAAATTACGAGATTTAAAAAGTGCTACAGAAGCAGGTAAATTTCTCCCAAAAGTAGTCAGTATGATTGATCGCCTAGCCAAGAAAAACACCTGGCATAAGAATAAGGCCAACAATCTAAAAAGCGGGCTTATGAAGCATATTGCCTCATTAGCTTAATTGAAGAAATGATAAACCACATATAGAGATCGTGCCGGGTTGACCAGCACGATTTTTTTTTGTCTCAGATTATCAATTCGTTCTGTAAGTATTAGACACATAGTTTAGAAACTTATATTTGTAAAAAAATATTAAAAGAAAATAATGAATTGAATATAAATAACTTAATAAGCTGATATATATTAATTATCTAACCATTCGCATTATTAATCTTATTTTTAAGTAATGAAAGTTGCAATTTTCAGAAAAGGACATTTTAACGCAGCCCACAGACTTTATAGGCCGGAGTGGTCCGATGAAAAAAATTTAGAGATATTCGGCATATGCAGTAATCCTAATTTTCATGGACATAACTACGAACTGGAAGTAAGGGTAAGTGGTGAGTTGGATCCGGAGACAGGAATACTGATGGATTTGAAAGTATTGAAAGAGCTTATACATGAACATGTAGAATTGAGGTATGATCATAAAAATCTTAATATTGATCTGGAAGAATTTCAAAATAAAGTTCCAACGGCCGAGAATATCGTTATTGAAATTTACAAGTTGTTGAGAAAGCAAATTAAAGCAGAATATGACCTTCATATTAGATTGTATGAGACTCCAAGAAATTTTGTAGAGTATCCCGCATAATCTAAAGTGTTTATATTGATTGATACATCCATCCATTTAGAATGTATTTTAAATCAGCCTAATATAAAGTTTAACCCAAGTGATTCAGTTGACTTTTAACCACGAATCTAAATTCCTTCAAACTCAGGAACTTGCTTATATATTTAGCCTTAACATAATGATGACTTTGTCTGAGATTAGAATATTCCATTAGCACTTGATTTTATTGGACTTTTGAGCCCCTAGCTACCAAACGAAGCTGAAAAATATTGGACTTGTAAATAAAAAAGGCTTCCAGAGAGGAAGCCTTTTTTATTTCTGGTGAAGATAAGATTACATCATTCCTTCCATTCCTCCCGGATGGGGATGTGAATGTCCTTTTTCTTCTTTTGGTTTTTCATTAATTACGCATTCAGTCATTAGAACCATTCCTGAGATTGACCCCGCATTTTCCAAAGCAATTCTTGTTACCTTAGTGGGATCTATAACTCCGGCTTTCTTAAGATCTTCATACTCGCCGGTTCGGGCATTATATCCGTAGGCTCCTTTCTTATTGCTAACTTGCATTAATACAACGGATGGTTCATCACCAGAATTTTCTGCAATCACTCGCAATGGAGCTTCCAAGGCTTTTCTGACGATTTCAATTCCTAATTTTTCGTCTTCATTGTTGGATTTCAGTTTATCCAGAGACTGAGTCGCTCTAATAAGCGCAACACCTCCTCCTACTACGATTCCTTCTTCTACCGCTGCACGAGTAGCATGAAGTGCATCATCAACTCGATCTTTCTTTTCTTTCATTTCAACTTCAGTAGGTGCACCAACATATAGTACAGCAACACCGCCAGCAAGTTTAGCTAATCTCTCTTGAAGTTTTTCTTTGTCATAATCGGAAGTAGTCTGATCAATTTGTTGTTTGATCTGATTTATCCTTGCGTCAATATGTTTCTTGGTACCCTTTCCATTAACAATGGTGGTATTGTCTTTATCAACTTCTATTTTTTCTGCCTGACCAAGAAGATCAAGTTCAGTATTCTCCAATTTATAACCTTTCTCATCAGAGATCACTGTTCCATTTGTAAGAACTGCAATATCTTCCAACATGGCTTTTCTTCGGTCTCCAAATCCCGGAGCTTTAACGGCAATAACTTTTAGATTTGCTCTTAGTCTGTTAACAACCAAAACCCCCAAAGCCTGAGAATCTACGTCTTCTGCGATGATTAAAATAGGTCGTCCTGAAGAAACTACTTTCTCAAGTATAGGAACGATTTCCTGCATATTGCTGATTTTCTTGTCAGTAATCAATATATACGGATTGTCATATTCAGCGGTCATTTTCTCGGTATTGGTAATGAAGTAAGGAGAAAGGTAACCTCTGTCAAATTGCATTCCGATAACTTCATCCACATAAGTATTTGTTCCTTTTGATTCTTCAACAGTAATTACACCATCTTTGCTCACTCGTTTCATAGCATCGGCAAGAAGACTTCCTATTTCATCGTCATTGTTTGCAGAAATTGAACCAACTTGTTTGATTTTATTAAAGTCGTTACCGATTTGCTCGGATTGTTTTTTTAGATCCGCAGTAATGGCAGCAATTCCCTTGTCTATACCTCTTTTAAGATCCATTGGGTTAGCACCGGCAGCTACATATTTAAGACCGGAGGTAACCATAGCCTGAGCAAGTACGGTAGCAGTTGTTGTTCCGTCTCCTGCAAGATCAGCTGTCTTAGATGCAACTTCTTTAAGCATCTGAGCACCCATATTTTCTACAGGATCTTCCAATTCCACTTCTTTAGCAACGGTTACGCCATCTTTTGTAATTGTTGGTGCACCAAATGATTTTTGAATTACCACATTTCTACCTTTAGGTCCGAGTGTAACTTTAACTGCATTTGACAGTTTATCAAGCCCGTTTTTTAATTTAACACGAGCGTCTGTATTAAAGCTAATTTCTTTTGACATAACTTATTTTTCTTTATTGATTTTAATATTTTTATTAAATTTAAATAATTACAAGAATATCATCTTCTCTCATGATCAGATAATCCACACCTTTATAGTTGAATTCCTGTCCGGCATATTTGCCATAAAGCACGGTATCTCCTTTCGAAACGGTCATTTTATTGCCATCTTTTCCAGGACCAACAGCGATTATTTCACCTCTTTGAGGTTTCTCTTTTGCGGTATCAGGGATGATAATTCCTCCTTTGGTCTTCTCATCGGCTGAGGCCGGTTTTACAATTACACGATCATTAATAGGTTTCATTGATATAATATTTATAAATTTTTAAAATGATTAGATACTGCTTTATTATCAAAATTGTGCCATTTGAATAAAATTGAAAATTTGACAGTTTTTTATGTCAAATTCAATATTAGTGAGCGAGTTTCAGAGGTTTTTAGCAAAAAACTCTGAAAATTTGTCCTTTCTAAGACAAAAATTGTCTAAAATCGTTCAAAAATGTCCGATTTTTATCTAGAATAGTATATTTTTTGTATAAATCAATATTTTTGATTAATTATTTGTATATCAATTATTTATATAAATATTTCTTTTAATTCTTTATTTTTTCATTAAGTGGTCTTTATCGAGGTTGATCGGGCAGAATTCTAAAATCTGTAATACCTTTAATGATCATTTGAAAAACTTATTTGTTATTAGTCTTCTATGGAGTGGAAACAGAATTATTATGAAGAGCTGATCTTAAAGCTCGATGGATTCACCAGAAAATTTTATATCAACAAGCTCATACGCGGTTCTTTGTATTTTATAGGATTGATGACTGTGCTTTTTGTGGTGTTTAATTTGCTGGAAGGTCAATTTTATTTCAACAAGGACGTAAGAAAATTCTTGTTTTTTAGCTTCATTGCAACATTACTTTTTAGTTCTTATGGATGGTTGATTGATCCATTGATGAGGTATTTTAAATTGGGAAAAATGATTTCTCATGAGAATGCTGCTGTTATCATTGGCAAACACTTTACCAATGTACAAGACAAACTTTTAAATGTACTTCAGCTTAAAGCACAATCTGTAAATTATACAGATCGTTCTCTGATTGAAGCCAGTATTCAGCAAAAAGCTACAGAATTAAAGCCTGTTCCTTTTCTTTCCGCCATAGATTATAGCAAGAATAAAAAGTATATTCGATTTGCAATATTACCATTAAGTCTTTTAGCAGGTATAATTTTAGTTGCTCCGAGCATGATCAAAGATTCTACTACAAGAATAATTAAAAATGATCAGGAGTTTCAACGTGAAGCTCCTTTCAATTTTAATCTCGTTCAAAAAGAATTATTAGTTCCGCAAGGAGAAGATTTTAGGCTAACGGTTGACATTAGTGGCAAAGCCTTACCCAATGAAGTATTTATTGAAGCTGAACAATTGCAATATCGGTTAAAGAAAGAAAATCCATCTCAATTTGTTTACCTATTCAGCAATGTACAAAAGGACATTGATTTTCGTTTGATTTCAGGAGATGTCCAATCTGAAAGATTTAAACTCAGAGTTGCATTAAATCCGCAACTTATAAGCCTCAACGCTAAATTAGATTATCCTGAATACACCGGAATGAAAGATGAATTGGTTACCCATTCCGGGGATCTCACCTTGCCGGCAGGAACAAAAATATTGTGGTCTTTGGACGTAAAAAATGCTGCCACCATGTTCTACAAAGTTGGTCAGTCTTCAATCAATCAATTGCAACAAAGAAGTGAAACAGATTTTCAATTCTCTTATAAAGCAATGAAGGATGAGCCTTATTCTTTATATATGAAACATCTTCATTTTGAACGACTGGACTCACTTCAATATCTGATTTCAGTAATACCGGATCAATATCCTCAGATTCAGCTTGAAAGTTTTGAGGATAGTACTGATGCGGGTGTAGTTTATTTGAGCGGAGAGGTAAGTGATGATTATGGACTCTCACAGCTGAAATTCAACTATTCCGTTATAACTAAAGAAGGAAAAAGTAAATTGGGGGCAGTTAAAGTAGATCTTGCTAATTCAAAATCATCAACTTTCAGACATGTGATGGATATGAATGAACTGGGACTTCTGCCCGGAGACAGAATTAACTATTATTTTGAAATCTGGGATAATGATGCCGTAAACGGCAGTAAATCCACTAAAAGTTCAATACTCGAAAGAAAACTTGCCAGCTCAGAAGAGTTAGCGAAACAGGAAGATAAGAACAATGAAGAGATAAAGGATGAATTGGATGCTGCACTGCGCGAAGCAAAAGCGCTACAGGATAAAATTGATCAGTTCAGAAATAAGATAAGAGAGAAGAAAGATATTGAGTGGCAGAATAAAAAAGATTTAGAGAGATTGATGGAACAGCAAAATGATTTGATCAATCAATTCGAAAATGCCAAAAAGAAGTTTAATGAAAATCTGAATAAGCAGGAACAATTCAGTAATCCGGATGAGAATCTTCAGAATAAGCAGGAACAATTAAAAAACCTGTTTAATGAAACCATGAATTCTGAAATCAAAGAACTTATGGATAAGATTCAGCAACTGATGCAGGAATTAAATAAGGATCAAGCCATGCAGATGTCAGAGGACATGCAACAAAAAAGCGAAGATTTTAAAAAAGAAATGGAACGTTTGAAAGAACTGTTCAAACAACTTGAAGTTGAAAAAAACATTAAAGATCAAATTGAGAAATTAAGAGAGCTTGCTAACCATCAGGAAGAAGTTAAAGAAAAAACAGAGAAGAAAGAACAACCTGCTGAAGAATTGAAAAAAATGCAGGATGACATCAATAAGAAGTTTGATGAATTGCAGAAGAAACAAGAAGAGATCATGAAGAAGAATTCGGAATTGGAACAGCCGAATAAAATTTCTGATCAGAAAAAGAAGTCAGATGAAATTAAAAAGAAGTTAGACGATGCCAAAAATAAAATAGGAAACAAGAATGGAGATTCTGCTCCTAAAGATCAAAAAGATGCCAAAGAAAAGATGGAAGAAATGGCAGACGAAATGGAGAAGGAAATGGATAGCAGTGATCAGGAGCAGCAGCAAGAAGATATAAAGGTATTGCGACAATTACTTGAGAATCTGGTTACGGTTTCTTTCGAGCAAGAGGCCCTCACAGTTGATTTTTCAAAGACAGATAATCAGACCAATCGATTTACCAATTTGATTAAGGAAGAACATAGATTAAAGGATAATTTCAAAATTATTCAAGATACTTTGGAAGCCTTAAGTAAACGAGTCGTGGAGATTCAATCATTTGTTTCAGATAAAGTTTCAGAGATCAATAACAATTTCAATACCTCCATAGATTTACTTGAAAAAAGAAATAATCGAGATGCTTCTGTAAATCAAGGAAGAATAATGAAAAACTTAAACGACCTTGCAGTGATGCTTTCTGAAACAATGAATCAAAAACAACAACAATGTAATAGTTCTTGTAAAAAACCGGGCAACAAAGCCTGTAAAAAACCCGGCAGTGGCTCAAAACCCAAGAAAGGAAAAGTACCAAGTGATAAAATTGCTGAAGGTCAAATGAAATTGACAGACGAAATGAAGAAGATGCATGAAAAGATTAAACAAGGAAAAGAAGGTCAGGGCGGGTCGAGTAAAGAATATGCAGAGATGGCCGCCAAACAAGCACAATTAAGAAAGATGGTGGAAGATTTGCAAAAGGATAAAAAAGAATTGGGACAGGGATCTTCCGAATTGCAAAAAGCGATTGATGAAATGAACAAGAACGAGAAGCAGTTGGTTAATAAACAGCTGGATAATGAAACTTTAAAAAGAAATCAAGAGATTACAACCAGACTTCTTGAATCAGATCGGGCAGAACGTGAAAGAGAGTTTAAAGAAGAAAGACAGTCTGAAACTGGTACGAAAATTGCAAGAAAATTTCCGCCGGGTCTTGAGGAATATCTAAAGCAAAGACAGGCAGAAGTCGAATGGTATCAACAAGTATCACCGGAGTTAAGGCCTTTCTACAAGAAATTGGTAGAGAATTACTTTCAAGGAATGAAGAAACAAGGATGATTAAAATTCCCTCCAGGACTCACAATATTATTTTGATTCAATCTTATGTTGAAGAAATTTTTTCAAAGTATCATCTGGATCAGAATTATTTTGGAGATGTTCTTACTACCCTAACAGAAGCCGTGAACAATGCAATCATTCATGGTAATCGCGAAGATGAAAATAAATTTGTACATCTTCATTTAAAGAAAACCAAAAAATGTCTCATTTTTAGGATCTCAGACGAGGGTGAAGGATTTAACCCAAACAATGTTCCCGATCCTACTACAGAAGAAAAACTTGATTGTTGCGGAGGAAGAGGAGTTTTTCTGATGAATAAATTGTCTCACGGTATAAATTATCTTAATAATGGAAGTACTGTCGAAATTATGTTCAATTTGTAATTTACAGACCTAGTATAAAATTCAATTGAACTAAAATAAGTCATTTAACTCGGGAACTTAAATTCTCGAATCCGTCTTACAAGATGAAACTAGCCGATATTTTAATTCCTAGTAAGAAAAATTTACTTCTTTCATTCATAGTATTCATCAGTTTATGGAAAGTAAATGCCAATGATATTGAGCTTGGTCGGGTAAAATGGTCACGGGATCTTTTAGAAGCCAGAATTCAAAGTAAAATATTAAAGAAAGACATATTTATCCTGTTCCAGGAGATTCCGGGATGCAGCACCTGTAAGAATTATGGAAAAAATGTGCTAAGTCATCCATTGATTGTAGAAATTATAGAAGATCTTTTTATTCCTCTTGCAATACATAACAATAAGACCGGAAAGGATAGAGAAGTATTAAATTTATTTGGAGAACCAGCATGGAATAATCCGGTAGTACGGATAGTTGATCAAGACTTGAAAGATGTGGTTTCTCGATTGAGTGGGAACTATTCATCCTATGGACTGATATCAACTATCATTGCTGCCCTTCAAGTCAAGAATAAAAAAATTGATAAGTATATTCTTTTACTTGAAGAGGAAATGCTAGCTCAATCCATAGGTACAAAGACCGCGTATCTGGGTATGTATTGCTTCTGGAGTGGTGAAAAATGTTATGCACAAGCTGAAGGAGTTGTGTCCACCAAAGCAGGGTTTATGAATGGCTCCGAAGTTGTAGAGGTTCAGTATAATCCTCAAAAAACAGATTTAGATGAGATAATAAGGCACGGAAAGAGTCAAAACTGTGCAGACAAGTTATTCACAAATGATTTGTCTATTAAAAGTTCAGCAATTATAATTAAACCTCAAACTTTATTCAAGGCGGATAAGGAGTCAAAATATTACTTATATCATAGTCAATATAAATCAGTCCCTATGACTGAATTGCAGGCATGTTATCTCAATGATTTACTATCACAGAATAAATCCGTAGATGATTATCTTTCACCAAGACAGATTCAATTTCTTAAAAATCTTCGATTAACTAACACTTTAAAACAAAGGTCTGTAATTGGCATTCCCATCGAAGAGTCTTGGTATAATAATTAAAGCTAAGTGCAAATGAAAAATTCTGAAACCAACAGATTGCTGGAAGCAGAAAAAAAGCAACTTGAACTTCTTCAGGAAATTGTTAGAAAAACAATGGAAGAAGAAAATTTAATTATCAATAATTTACTGAATCCACAACACGAAAAATTGAACAAGAGTCAAACTCTAGCGGATAAAATTGCAAAATTCGGAGGGTCCTGGAGTTTTATTATTATATTCCTGACAATCATTCTTTTATGGATCGTTATTAATACCCTGTTAGCAATACAATTTCATTTTGATCCTTATCCGTTCATTTTGATGAATTTGGTATTGTCATGTATTGCGGCTTTGCAAGCTCCTATTATCATGATGAGTCAAAACAGACAGGAGGAAAAAGATCGAAAAAGAGCAGAGAATGATTACCTAATAAATTTGAAAGCAGAGTTAGAAATTAGATCCCTTCATCAAAAAATGAATCTCCTGCTGGAAGAACAGATAAAATTGCTTTTTGAATCGCAGGGGAAGCAGCTTGAATTATTAAAACGCATTGAGAACAAATTAAAGCCGCAGGTTATAATAAACGAAAATACAAATTCAGAAGCAAATTCACTTTCCGACACTTCAAATAGCTGAGTCAAATTTGAATTTCTTGAAAAAATATTTATAAAATACAATAAAACAGATCCTAAAAAACTCAGGAAGACTACCTTTGCTGCTCTAAAAAGCGGGTATGTCGTGGATAATTAATTTTCTTTTTAAGTCTTCGATTGGTCAGAAAATAGTCATGAGCCTTTCTGGACTTTTCCTGATTTTATTCCTTGTTGTTCACCTTTTGGGTAATCTCCAGATTTTAGCCTCAGATGGAGGTAAAGCGTTTAATGTCTATGCTTATTTCATGACACACAATCCTTTGGTAAAAATTATCTCTTACACCTTGTACTTAAGTATTCTCATTCACACCCTTCAAGGACTTTATCTCTATTTCAATAATAGGAAGGCTAAAGGTAGAAGCTATGCCGTCAGCTCGAGTTCCGGAACTTCGATACTTTCGCGATATATGGCACAAATTGGAACAGTCATTTTTATTTTTATTATCATTCATCTGATTCAATTTTGGCTAAAAATGAAAATGGGGCAATTGCCCATTGTTGAATATACAGGCTACGATCATTCCTTTCAGGATCTTTATCAACCTGTAGTTGAAGCATACAAAGAATTATGGATGGTAGTATTTTATGTAGTATGTATGATCATTGTTGGAATGCATCTTTGGCATGGATTTCAGTCTTCTTTTCAATCATTGGGAATTAATCATAAGAAATATACACCGCTTATTCAGTTAGCTGGAAAAGCATATGCAATCCTTGTTCCATTAGGATTTGCTCTGATTCCAATTTATATTTATCTAAATCATTAATGTTCAAATGAGTATAAATTCCAATATTCCCGAGGGTCCATTAAAATCTAAATGGACAGATTATAAGTCTAAGGTTGCCTTGGTATCTCCTGGTAATAAAAGACGAATTGATGTTATTGTTGTAGGAACAGGATTGGCTGGAGCGGCAGCCGCTGCAAGTCTTGGTGAATTGGGCTACAATGTTCAATGTTTTACTTTTCATGACAGTCCCAGACGTGCTCATAGTATTGCTGCACAAGGTGGAATAAATGCTGCTAAAAATTATCAGAATGATGGCGATAGTGTTTACCGTCTTTTTTATGATACTATAAAAGGGGGTGATTATCGATCCAGAGAAGCCAATGTCTATCGTCTGGCTGAGGTCTCTGCCAGTATCATTGATCAGGCAGTGGCTCAGGGTGTTCCTTTTGCGAGAGAATATGGAGGACTTTTGGAAAACAGGTCATTTGGAGGAGTTCAGGTTAGCCGGACCTTCTATGCGAGAGGACAGACCGGTCAGCAATTACTGATTGGGGCTTATCAATCCTTAAACAGACAAATTGCACTGGGAAATGTAAGAATGTTCAATCGCCACGAGATGCTTGATGTTGTTATTATTGATGGTAAAGCCCGTGGAATAATTGCCAGGAATCTAATTACCGGAAAAATTGAAAGATTTGGAGCTCATGCAGTGGTGTTGGGGACAGGAGGATATGGTAATGTTTTTTATCTTTCAACCAATGCTATGGGATCAAACGTAACAGCCGCCTGGAAAGCGGTAAAAAGAGGAGCTCTGATGGCTAATCCCTGTTTTACCCAAATACACCCAACCTGTATTCCAGTTTCTGGTGATTATCAATCGAAATTGACACTGATGTCAGAGTCTTTGAGAAACGATGGTCGAGTTTGGGTTCCTGCAAAAAAAGAAGATGCAATTGCAATTCAAAAAGGACAGAAAAAAGGTAATGACATTCCGGAAGGTGATCGAGATTATTTTTTGGAGAGAAGATATCCTGCTTACGGGAACTTAGTTCCGCGAGATGTTGCCTCTCGAGCAGCTAAAGTAGAGTGTGATAAAGGTCATGGAGTAAGTCCAACCGGTTTGGCTGTTTTCTTGGATTTTGGTTCAGCGATCAAGCGATATGGTAAGTCTCAGGCAAATCTATTAGGAATTCATACTCCTGATGAATCAACAATTATTAAGTTAGGAAATGAGGTTGTTGAAGAGAAATACGGAAACCTGTTTGAAATGTATGAAAAAATAAGTGGAGAAAACCCTTATCAACAACCAATGAAAATTTATCCAGCTGTACATTATACGATGGGAGGACTTTGGGTAGATTATAATTTGGAAACCAATATACCCGGATTGTTCGCTACCGGAGAGTGTAATTTTTCAGATCATGGAGCTAACAGGCTTGGAGCTTCAGCTCTCATGCAAGGTCTGGCAGACGGATATTTTGTTTTGCCTTATACCATTGGAAATTTTCTATCCAAGGAGATCAGAACTCCAAAAATAGATATCAGTGCAGAAGCGTTTTCAATGGCAGAAAATCAGGTAAGAAACAATATCAACCATATACTATCCATTCAAGGAAATCAAACCGTTGAATCACTACATAAGAAGCTTGGAAAGATTATGTGGGAATATTGTGGAATGTCCAGGTCTAAAGAAGGCTTAATCAAAGCGCGTAAGATGGTTCAGGAACTCAGACAAGAGTTTTGGACCGATGTATATGTTCCCGGAAAATCAGAAGAATTTAATCCAGAACTAGAGAAGGCATTACGGGTAGCAGATTTTATTGAACTTGGAGAACTGATGATAATTGATGCATTAAACAGGAATGAATCTTGCGGTGGTCACTTTCGTGAAGAATTTCAGACAGAAGAAGGCGAAACATTGCGCGACGATGAAAATTATTCTTATGTAGCTTCCTGGTTGTGGACTAATGTAAATAATGAACCTGAATTGGTTAAAGAAGATCTCAAGTACGAAGAAGTTAAAATTGCTTCCAGATCCTATAAATAATGTTTGTTGAGAAATAGACTTATTTGTTTATTTGTCATAATGAGCGTCAAAATTTTATTATATTCAGATTTTAATGAGTGAATATGTGTTAAGTTTCTGAAATATTATTTTTCTAAGTTGATAATATCTGTGAAATCTATTTTAAATATAGAAAATATTGAGAACTGTATTCAGGTTCTTAAACATTTATGTAATCATGGTGACCAAATTCATAATCTTACAGAAGAACAGAGACTAGAACTCAATAAATTTGCAGGTCAATATTCCAGGCCTGACCGCAATGAGCTCAAGAAAAGAAATAAAGGTCTTAATAAAGTTAAAAAGGTTCAGATTCAAAATCAAAATAAACTTGCTACATCGACAGCAGGAATAAGAAAGGCAAGAGAATCAATTGTGTTCAATGCACCTAAAATGCTGCAACCGGCAGTAACTGAGAATGCTTCAAGAGCTACATTTCAATCTCCAAGAAACTGCTATGTATGCAAGAAAGAATATAGCGCTATACATCATTTTTATGATTCGATGTGCGAAGCCTGTGGAGATTTTAATTATGCAAAGAGATTTCAGCATTGCGATTTAACCAATCAGGTAGCATTAATTACTGGTTCAAGATTAAAAATCGGTTATCAGGCTACTTTAAAACTTTTGCGTTCTGGCGCAACTGTTATTGCTACGACAAGATTTCCTATAGATTCAGCTTTGCGTTTTTCAAAAGAAGAAGATTTTTATCTGTGGAGAGACAGAATACATATTTATGGTTTAGACCTAAGACATATTCCAAGTGTAGAGCTGTTTTGCAACTATGTATTTCAGAAGTATGAGAGACTGGATATACTAATAAACAATGCTGCCCAGACGGTCAGAAGGCCACCAGAATTTTTTATGCATTTGATGGATTTGGAGAAGACAAGCATAGTGGAACTTCCTGCAGATGCACAAATAATCCTCAGAAACTATCAAAGTTTAAAGGAAAATATTTTGGAATCAACTGGATTCCATATTGACCAAAAATTACTTCCTGTAAATTGGGAAAACAAATCGATAGGCCTTGGAATAATTTCTTCCGCAGAACTATCTCAGATTCGTTATAGAATGGAAAATGAACTCCAGACCAAAGAAATATTTCCAGCAGGAGAACTGGACGCAGACCTTCAACAAGTTGATTTAAGAATTACAAATAGTTGGAGATTAAAGTTGGGAGAGATTGAAACAGCAGAAATGATTGAAGTTCAACTGATCAACAGTATTGCACCCTTTGTACTTAACAATCGATTGATTCCCTTGATGAAAAAAGATCAGACTGGAATGAAGCATATTGTCAATGTTACTGCAATGGAAGGTAAGTTTTATCGCTTTACCAAAGCAGCAAGACATCCTCATACCAATATGGCGAAAGCTGCACTGAATATGATGACTCATACCGCAGCATCAGATTTGGCTGATTGTGGCATATATATGAATGCTGTTGATACCGGCTGGGTCACAGACGAAGATCCGATAATACTATCTCAATTTAAAAAAGAAGTTCATGACTTTCAACCACCTCTCGATATTGTTGATGGAGCAGCAAGAGTATGTGATCCCTTTATCGATGGAATATTAACCGGCAAGCATTGGTGTGGAAAGTTTTTAAAAGATTATGTGCCGATAGATTGGTAAACCTGATTTAGATGTCCGTTAATTTTCAAATTTAGTTGTTTTACCCAGATTTTTCAGTTGACTTTCTATTGCGAGTCTAAATTTCTTCAAGCTCTAATACTTTCTCATGCCACTATCGAGGTTCCTTCACCAGCCTATTGTTGTATGCCATTTCGCCTTGAGGAAATCGTTCAGTTATCCTCAACAATATAAAGAATATGTCTGTGGTAAGAATATTCCATAAGAACATGAATTGATTGGACTTTGACACTCACTTCGAAACTTAACAGTAAATTTGGGATTAAGTATTTTCCCTGAATTTATTTTTTTCAGGGAAATTGCTGAGTTAAGTCGGAATAGAATGTTATATCTTTGAAAGATCGCTCGATGAAATTCAAAGCGCGAGGTATGCAATTCCTGTTTCAAATTTATATTAATAAGAATTGTATTTTTTTTTATTAACCAATAAATTTTTAAATTATGTTTTCAATTCATTCATTCCCCGTAAGACTTAAGAATCAGATCTTAAGCAACAGATTAACATATATATATATATATGATAACATTAATATGTAGTAAGGTTAATACTCTTTCTTCGCAATGTTATTTTCAACAATTAAGTAATTGCGATTCTCCTCCTGTATTTTATCCCGGATGTGTACAGGGTAGTCCAAAATGTGTTAAGCTAAAATTTCACTTTATTAATAATACCAATGGCCAAATGAATTCACCATCTGATGCAGGATTCAGATTATTAATTGATCAGATTAATTCACATTATGCTAACTC
>JADLHT010000035.1 GCA_020848695.1 Saprospiraceae bacterium | reverse complement strand
CATACTGTCCGGTCGCCCCGCCTATGTTCTTCACAGTTATACCATATACAACATCATAAGTGTTGATTCCAGTAGCTGTGACAGAACTAAAGGTCTTGTCATGTATGATGAATGGAAGATCCGCGCATGCTGTATCTTTTTCATCAATTGATCCATTAGAATGAATATCTAGTCTAGATTCATTGAATAGCCCTTCTCCAGAACTAGGATTTTGAACTAAAGCTTTTCCACATTCAAAATACTTATCATCTCCGGAAATTCCATCTATTAGATCAATTGAAACATTTACACCTAATGTATAAGTATGTGTCGTGTTTGCATTTATCGTTTGATTATTTGCTAAAGTCCAAATCCCTGATCCTACGAGATTAACAGGTCCTGTATTTCCTGGAGCATTTGATGTATAACTCGCACTGAGGATATTGATATCATTTTCAAATGCGGTTCTATCCTCTAATTTATATGTTCCGGATCCTGAACCATTATTAATTACATTGATAGTATATTCAACCAGGTATTTATTTAAACCTGTTGGAGTAACTTTTTTAATCGATTTTGTATGGGTGATTTTTGACCCTGTTATTTTGGTAAGATAGTCTTCAACTTCTCCATCAGGAGCTGCGCCCGTAGGTAGCATACTTGCAGCCGCATCTGTGCTTAATCTAAACCGAATACCAAGATCTGTATCTGTTGTAGCATTTACTGGAACAGGAATACTTAAATTTATAGTTGAATTTGTTCCGTTAGGAACTGTAACAGAAGTCATTTCTCCAGCATCAGCAAGATTCTTATTGTTATTAAAATCAATGAACATGGTGAGTTTGGCATCATCCCCAGTCATATTCATAACTTTAACAGGCACAATAGCCGTATTTCCTGTATTAAATGCAGGTAATGTTACACCTTCTTCATCATCTGGTGTTGAACCATTGTTGTCATCGCCATCAGCTTGAGAACTTGGTTGTCCATTTCCTTCGGCATCTACTACATTACCAATTTTTAATCCTTCTACTATTTTATGATTTGCTCCTATGCCTTCTCCACCATTTGTAGTATTGGTTGGATATGATCCGGAACCATTATTGTTATCAACAAGATCGCCATAGTCATAACCCATTATTGTTGCTAGATAATCTTCAACTTCTCCATCCGGAGCCTGACCTGTCGGTAACATACTTTTAGCTGCGTCAGTAGAAAGTCTAAATCTAATACCAACTTCTTTATTTAAAGTTGCGTCTGCTGGTACAGGTAAACTTAAATTAATGATACCGTTGGTTCCGTTTGGAACATTAGCGCTCACCATTTCACCTGCATCATTAAAATCATGGTCAAAATTAAAGTCAACAAACATCGTAAGCTTGGCAACAGATCCAGTAGTATTCATAACATTGACTGGAACAGTTACCGTAGTCCCTGCAATTAGCATTGGAAGGGTTACACCATTTTCATCACTACCGTCTCCAGTTGCAGTTACATTCGGTTGTCCGTCTCCTTCAGCATCCACAGAAGCTCCCATTTTTAATCCAGATATTATCTTATGGCTTGCTCCAATGCCTTCTCCTCCATTATTTAAGTTGGTTGGATAGGAGCCTGTTCCATTATCCGTATCCGGCAAATCTCCAAAATCGTAAGCCATAACCTGAACCAGATAATCTTCAACCTCTCCATTTGGTGCACCTTCAGTTGGTTTCATACTGGCAGCAAAATCCGTACTCAATCTTGCTCTGGCTCCTAGATTAGAATTAATTACTGCATTTACAGGAACCGGTACACTAAGATTAACTGTTGCATTTGTCCCGTTTGCAATTGTTGAAGAAAACATTTCTCCAGCGTCATCAAGAACACCATTTTTATTAAAATCTATAAATAAAGTCAATTTCGCATCAGCACCAACCATATTCATTACAGAAACGGGTATGGTTGCTGTTGTTCCAGCAATAAGCATTGGAAATGTAATTCCGTCTTCATCATTACCATCACCGGTTGCAGTTACATTTGGTTGACCGTCATTTTCTGAATCAATAGTAGCTCCAATTTTAAGTCCATCAACTATTTTATGATTTGCACCATCACCTTCGCCTCCATCATTCAGGTTTGTGGGATAGCTATTTGGTAATCCACTATTGGTATCCGGTAAATCTCCAAAATCATAGAAAACAGCGCAAGGATTGACCGGTCCAACTTTGATTTTAGCAGTAATACAATCCGGAAAATCTTTATCTCTGATTTGTAGTTCGTAGGTTGAACTTCCATCCGGTTTAAACGGAGGCGTTGTAGATGTTCCTATTGTAATACTTGTACCATAAGTACCAGTACCAATTACTGTATTATTATAAACAACTTCATACATATTAGAGGGACCACCTGCTGCATTGGTAGAATTGACTACTACCTGAAAATAATCATCCGCAGGATTATACGGCGTTCCGTTGTCTTTACATGTTCCCGGAGTTGCGGTTCCTGTAATTGCACAAGGAATCAGACCCATATCAATGGTATGATTGATATATCCATAATCTCCTGTTTTGACACAAAACTGTGGATATCCGGCAGGTCTTGCTCCAAGTGCGGTTGAAACATTGGATCCGCTAAAGTCATTATCATTCAAGTCCGGATTTCCACCTTGACCCGTATTGAATGCTGTTAAGGAATAAGTAATTCCTCCTAAAGTAATTTTACCTGTTAGTGTATTATACTGCCCTACACCCGCTAGAATGCAGTAATCAGTATTAGGCAATATCGTTAGCCCATTTAAGGTAGAAAAATAATAATTACCATTGGCATCCGTAGTTACAGATCCGATTAAAGATCCGTCTGAAGATTTATATATTTTTAAATCAATTCCGGAAATTCCTGTTTCTGCAGGATCCTGAATACCATCAGCATCGGCATCTCTCCAGACGTAATTACCAAGTTCTAAATAATTTAAGCTATTCGTTGCGGCTTCCATATCACCGATACCAATTCCCTTTCCAAAATTATCAACATCATTACCAGCAACATAGGTGAAGCCTCCTGTATGATTTCCGGTTGTGTTACTTAATCTTCTTATACCATTAGCATATAAGGGTCCACCGGCATAGAAATTCGGGTCAACCATTCCTGCCAATACTTCTCCTGATCCGGGAACTAACACTAGACCACCGGTTACCATCTCAGTATGATACTTTACACCACCATCTATATTATCATTATAAAATTCACCAAAACCGGGACCCTGGTTATTTGTTGGAAAGTATCCCACGTTGGGACCGGCTTTTGCTGCATTTTCCAATACATATGTTCCGTTTGAATAATACGCACGAAGTACATCACCTCCTGTAGCAATAAATCCTCCACCCGTTAAAGGTGGATTATCAAAGTTTTCATTACCCATCTGCATTGGTGTTCTATCCATTAATGCAAGAACCATGGTCCCATCCAGATCAAACTCAATATCTGACAAGATCGGAACTGGGTGCAATATTGGTCCACCATCCCAAACTTCTGAGATATTGTCACTCCATCTATACCATCCAACTTTGGATCCGTCCTGTTGATCCGGGTATCCTTTTGGATAGGTAAGTGGAAAATCAAATACATCAAACCAACTGTTAGTTGTAAGATCCATTCCTTTAACATATCCTACCATATTTGACTTACCGCTTGTACTGCCGTCGCATACCAGTCCAACATACATGATTCCATTATAAACTTTTAATGCAAATGGCCTTCTTTCACCACCCGTACAGTTAGGGTTGGGAATGTCGTACGAGGTTACATCACTGGCTGTGGGCTTAGTTCCGGTATTCCAATAATTGGTTAAATTTATGGAATAAACTTTTCGGTCATACAGATTTACAAAATATAGCATATTTCCGTCCTCTGAAAAATCCATATTACCAATACCTACTTTACCAACCAGTCCGAATACTGCCTGATCTTTGTTTGGTGTATTTTTATTAGCTGGTAGTCCTCTACCTGCATTTGTTGGAACAGATGCCTGCCCAAGATCTATCCCGATCGTAGTGATATCCATAAATTGGCTGAATACAGGAGATCCGGGATTGGTATAATCTAATAGATACAATCCACCTAATCCCAAAGGACCTAATCCAACGTGTCGCTTTAATATTGCTGAAACCATAAGTTTCTTTTCAAACTTATTCCAGGCCTTTGCCCAGACACTACCTAGAGATTTAGTTTGTACAATTGTTGTGAAGTTGAAATCCGTATTGTTATTATAAGCGTGAGCAATCAATCCTGGTTCGGTTCCGGCTGTTCCTCCAGCAAGTGGATCTCCATTGGTATAAATATTATTAAATATTGTAGGATTGGATTGAGAATAATTTAATGGATATACTCCACCACAATCTACACTACAAGAAGCTGAGCTTATAAATCTGACGCTTGATTTATTACCCGATAAAGATGGACCTGAATTGCCGAATACATTTGCAGGCCAATTGGTAAATTCAAGCCTTACCGGAAAATTAGCTCCCGGTATGTTATTACCTAAAGCCGCACTAAAGGCATACCTTCCATATCCATCTGAAGTTGCAGAATACGTAATTCCATTTTTATCAGTTGCCGTTATGCTTACATTTTCGATTCCTTGAGTCTCTCCCGGATCATGTACTCCATCGGCGTCATTATCTAAATATACCATTCCTCCCAAGGCGGCTCCGGTACATGCTATAGGAGCACATGGTCCCGGTACAGTAACAAATACATCCGTAGCGGAAGCTTTGAGTACATTGGTAGAAGAATAAAGATTTACTTCAATTTGATGGGAAACCCCATCAGCGTTTATTTCAAATGCAACAACCTGTGGAGTTACCATTGGACCGGCAATCGCAGATCCTGTTCCCGGATCATAGAATGATTCCGGCTTGATATTACGAGTTGTAGAACCATCTAAAACAACTTTGATAACATCTCCGTTTATGGCACCTGTCCAACCAACCTGAACGCTAATAGTTGTCTTACTGGCTCCTCCGTAAAAGTAACATCCTGATGTTACAGCTTTTTCGGTTTTGACAGTTTGACCAAATAAGACATTCGTTTGTAAACAGAAACCAAAAATCATAACAATAAGCTGTACAAAGCTTATTGAATGATGTAGTTTTTGAAAGTTGCTTTTAATTTGAAATAAAGCTTTCATAATTTGAATATTATTGGTAATTGAGATTTAAATTTTCTGAGTAGAATTGTGGGGTTCCTGAAATAGGTAATTTACTCAATAGAAATAAATCATTGCTATTCCAATGATTTATAATCTTTAGTTCTACCTCTATAAATAGATCAAAGAGATTTAATGTGAACATTATGAATACCATTAAGTCCACATAAGATTTAATTTGCGTTAGGTATGCTGAGAAAGTAGTTCTATTTCGAGTCAATTGCGTAGTTTAATATTAATCAAAACCTATATAATTGAATCAAGCTAAAGCCTGACTAAATCTAAATTATTCTTGACTCCCCTCTATAATTATTGGAAAACACAAATACAAAGAATCTGTATCTGCTATAAGGCATAAATGCCTGCATTTGCTCTGCAGAGTTGTTTTGTAGCTTCCATTATTTTGAGAAAAATCAACACTAAATTCCAAATCCGGCTTTTTCCTTTCTATCCTCAAATTAAATCTGAACATCGAAAGAAACGTATACAAAAATTCTAGTATACGACTAAACCAGTGGCAAAGAAATATACTATTTTTTGAATATAATATGCCTATTAATACATTTAATTTATTAAATTTTTAATCAACTCATTTTGCTATTTTTACATATTTAAATAAATACAAGTTATTGACAGAAATTAATAATTGAATCAGTTTTTGTAAAGTTTTTTAAGCTGTACAGAACTTTCAGGATATCAGAAACTATGAATAGATTGATTACACCGATGCTTGTATTAACAAAATTCGTATTGAATTTAGACTATAAGATTGTATAAAGATGATGAATTGGAAGTTAAGCGGGGCAGTAAACGTTTATCTAAAATTACTGCTTTATTCTTCTTTCACAAGAAACCACTGTTTTTTAACACTATTCCATTGATACAACATTGTCCCTTTCTGAACTTCGCTGGGTGCTGTAAGATTAAAATAAAACATTGCAGTGAACAACTGCATTTGTCCATTAGAATTGAATCGAATCTTTCTGATCCGATCGTCTCCTCGAGGTCCAAGTCCTTGAATGGAAAGCTCTCTTTTCAATTTCCCTTTTGGATTCAATTGTTGGTCTAATTCTATTGAAAACAAATCGCCCGTGCGGGCAGAGGAAAGAAACAGATACTTTTTTCCCTGAATATTTTGGATTGCAAGACCATATATATCTTTATCTTCAATTAATATTTTATACGTTTTGCGAATTACGTCTACGGCATAAACCTTCCCTATTTCATTTTTTTCATCGCTTCCTGCTACTGAACTTACAATCAAATTGCGACTGCTGCAATCATAAAAACTACCCAATAATCCAAATGGATTTTTTGCTCCGGGAAGAATACTTGTCGGCAAGTTAATAAATAGTTCCAATTCTCCTGTTTCAGAATCTAATTTATAAATTGAGTTTTGAAATTCAGGTTTATTGTAAAGCATATTGACATTTGCTGTTGGAAGTACATAAGAGTTACCTTTCTCATCTGTACTGATTGCTCCAAGATACCCTTTATTCTTCCAACTCTCCTTCTGGATTCGTTTTACAACTCTTGAATTAGGATTACCGGATTGTTCTGTTTGAAGTAATACCAATCCCATGATAAACTTTTCTGAGCTTGAAAGAAAAGATTGTTGTGGATTAAATCCCATTCTCATCATATACTGAGGTACTCCTTTACACTGATCTAGTTGTGCAAGCAACTTAATGTGCATACCTATTAGGAATCCAAGACAGATAACTCTAATTCTAAACATACTATAATGGTTTGAACATAGGTCCTGAATAACACGGATATATTACAGGAACATAGACGCCGTTTTTAAGAATTGATTCTGCCCAACAATACTCTTTGCCTTTTGTGTCATCGTTCTCAATCTGAGCAACATACCAAAATACAATCTCTGAGTTTTCAATAGATTCATCATTGATAAATTTTTCCGGACCTTGATGATAATCCTGATTACAACAGGGTCCAATTGTAGGAAGATCGCTTTCACCCTCATCCAAATCTAAATGCCTTTTTGTCGCATATACATAAGCATGATCTCCTCTCCCTTGATCTCTCATTTGTCCTGTGTTGGCTAGAATTGCAATTGGTGTTTCTCCTGATCTTTCAATTTTAAACCATTGATGATCCTTATCATAAATATCTGATTCGGATTGCAATGCCCATTTTTCTTTAGTCCATTTATTCCACGATCCATTTTTGTACTCCAATAAGTTTGTATTTGTACCCGCTATGCTAATTCGAGTTACAGGTCTATACATTCCATTGTTTCCGCATCCTCTTCCAATACTTCCCATTACCGGACGGAATCTTCCATCTTTATAAAATTCAAAATATTGATGATAGTTATAATTACAGGGTGTAGGCCATCCTTCGCTATAATAACTTTGTCCAATAAGAAAACCAGTGGTGTCATTATTTTGAACTATCGCTTCGAAATAAGGTGGTTCTATGGCAAGTACTGCTGCTGTTGAAAATTCCGGACAACCTATAGCATCACTATATCCGAACCCCTCTACCTTTGAATAACTCACATGCCAATCAACTAATTTAACTTGATTAAAATATTTCACACCTTTATAAGAAATATCAGAAATCATCAGTCCGTCTGATCTGGTCATGGAATAGGTAAATTTCCAACCCTCTTTATCTACAGATGTCAATTTATCACAAAAGCATTCCATAATCTTGTCATTCTGAGCTGAACGTTGCGTAACTGCCATACCGGTCTCACCAACATCAGTCCATCGGACACCAGCTACGTTCAAATCGGTTAGATCCACAATTACCCATAAAGCCTTACTTCCCTTAATAAATGTAGGAGATACACAGAGATGTTTGGATCGCTGACATTTAGTTCTATTTAAAGCTGTTTTAGTTCCAGACATTAAAGGTTCCTGTGTATTATAATTTTCTCCATATGCATGAATTACAGAAGTATCATGCCGGGCAATATAGTTTGCAAGTTGAACCAGATGTGGTGGAAGATCTGGCTGTGTTTCTTTATAAGAAGCCAAATGCAACAATTTCTTTTCAGATTTACTTACAAGTCCGATAATGGAAATATTGCGTGCATAATTATACATTTCTATTCTAATACAATTTCCATTGGCGCATTGTGTAAGACCTGACGGAATATCTGAAGTTCTTGCTAAAGAAACTGAAAATATCTCATTCAGCATTTTTTGATCATTCGGATATGCAAAAAAATATTCTTTCATTCTTGCATCATTTAGAAAAATCTCCTGCCATTCTGCAATTTCTGATTTGGAAGAATCCATCAACTCAATCACCGGAATAGTTTTATTCAGTGCTTCTTCGATTACTGATTTCCTCTTTATTATCAAATTGGGTTCTTCTGAATTAGCTAAAGGAGGAGTTGAACAATGAACTAATATTATAACCAATGAGATTAATCTAATAAAATAAGATTTGTAATTCAATTTACTGTTTTTATAGAAATTGATGACTTTCATAGATTAAAAATATTTTGAAAAATCTAAACTGACAGTCAATTGCATATTAAATGTGTAACTTAGAATTTAACTCTAATTTTTGAAATGAATTTTGCCTTAATTTAAGTCTCAAATGTAATATATTTATCTTATCCAAGCTACTTATAAAATCTTAGTAAGATTAAGAAATAAGCAAAACAAAGGATCCATAATGATCAATTCTTCGTATGTAAATAAGAACTGGAAAATAACTTTAGATGAAAAAAATAATTTGCCTGCTAATTTGCTTATTAATTTATAAAAATGAATTGAATTCTGGACTATTTGAAGATGAGCCCCATTCATAAATTTCGCCTAAAATTTAGTACTAATTCCAAATAAATTTACCAATCTATTAAGTTCTGTAAAGCCAATTTCCAAAATTGGTTCAACGAAATTTCAATCCTAATTGAAGTGATGGTTTAACCCAATTATTAAAGGACGATTTTAATTTATCACAAAAAAGGGCCTTCTTTGAAGACCCTTTTTCATTCTGATTTATTGAGAAGAAACTTTTATCTAGCAGATAATAAAAAGAATTAGAATGGCTAATTTACTTTATGAATTGCTTTAACTTGTTGATAAATTCCTGTTTGAACTCTTATATAATAAATTCCATTTGGTGCGGTTCCAAGATCCAGATCTTGTTTATAGGATCCTTCCGGAAGCTCACCACTATAAAGGTCTTTAACCAAGACTCCTGCATTATTAAACACCTGAATCAAGGCGTATCCTCCTTTACTTTCAAACTTAATATTGGTCCTTTCAACAAAAGGATTTGGATAAGCATAGATAAGATTCTCACCTGCCTTGTTATTCTGTTCATGTGTATCCGTTGGAATACAATTTCCTGCATCAAGAACGGGCAATGCCTGTAACTTATACAGCATTATTGACTCTAAATCTGCATTTGGAACACAGAACCAATCTTTTAAGAAGCTTGCATAAACTGATCTGAAATCATATTGCATCGGAACATTTGAACTCACATTGGAATTAGGATCAATTATTGGATTGACTCCTAATACTCCAGGAATTATTTTTTTACCAAATACAAACATAGGTTGTGCAGCACCATGGTCAGTACCGCCGGAAGCATTGGATTTTACTCTTCGTCCAAATTCAGAAAAAGTCATACCCACAACCCTATCTTCAAATCCTTGCAGTTTCATATCATCCATAAACGCATAGATTGCATCTGAAACCCTCCCCAACAAATTGGCATGCGATCCGGTAGTTCTATCTGCAGCAACTTGAGCAGAATGAGTATCAAAACCACCTAAATTTACCCAGTAAATTCTAGTCTTGAGACCACCTGAAATTAGCTTAGCAACAATTTTTAAAGCATCAGATAAAGAATTTCCTGAAGTGGCATAAAGTGATGACATGTTTTTTCCTTTAGTTGCTGCTCCTTGTACGACATCCCCAAATTTATCAGTCTGTCTCTGGATCTCTCTAATATAGGCAACTTCTTTTCCTTTACAGTCACTGCTAACCGGATCTCTATAGATATTAGAAGCAAGATTTAATGGGTCATTTGTATTGTTAATTGAGATACCCATATTAATATTATTGTTTTGAAGTCCCAATCCAACATTTGAACCAATTCTAATAGCAGGTGGATCCGGCATTGTAGGATTAGGAAATCCAACCGGATAATTAGGATATTCATAGTTAATATATCTACCTAACCAGCCTGAATTTAGATCATCTTTTGATCCCGAACCACTTACCCATATGTCTGAAGCTCTGAAATGAGAGAAATTAAAACTGGGATAGCCGGCACTTTGAATAACAGCAAGTTGATTGTCGTCAAACATCTGTTTGAATCGGTGCATAGCCGGATGAATTCCGGTCTTGTCATTTAGTTTTAAAACTTTATCCTGAGGCATCAATAGATTATCTCTAAACTTATATAAGGTGTCATACTGATCCAACGGAATAATAGTATTTAATCCATCATTACCTCCGTTCAGTTGAACTACAATCAGTACTCGATCCGTATCATATAAATTTGCGGACATCGATCTTATGAGAGGACTGGTAGCATAAGCACTTAAAGACATTCCTCCAATTGTTACCGGAACTGTATGTATAAATTGTCTTCTTTTCATTTTAATTGAATTTTATATTAGCTGGGATTAACATAGATTATATTCGGCAGAACCACATATATCAAGAAACAGATCTCGTAATATGCTTGGCACCTTTTTAACAGCCGGATCGGTGCTAGATGGATTCTGTACATATTCATTAAATATATTGGTCCAGTAATAATCAGAACTTTGTTGTTGAAGCAAATAAGTAGTCTTTAACTGATCTTTGACGGCTTGTGAAACAGAAGCTCCCAGTAGTAAATTACAGGATTCTTGAATAAGCAGATTCGGATCTGATGGATTGCTGAAGCTGTTGGCAAATGCAACAAAGTCAATTGTAAATTTTTGATTCTTACTTTCATCCATCAGGAATGCACTACCCGTAGTGATACCATTTTTCAGGATATTCTCCCAAAAGGTTTTGCGTTGAGGATAGGATGCTGTATTAATCCACATTTCATGAAATGAAGGAACCTGGTAATACGCTGGCCAGCCTGCTACATCCGGGGCATCCATAAAGTCCTGTCCCATGTTAATTCCATAATTCTTCATGGTACTTCTAAAAAAATATTGGGCTTCAAGGGTGTCACTTGTTGGATACTTCATTCCAAATTGTCTCAACAAGGACACAATAAAGATTGCAGGTGATTTAACCATTGCACCTCTATTACATGAATTAAAGAATTCCGCTGACGTAAAAAATGCTTTCAACATTTCTTTTGTGTTATAATTTGATTTTTTATAATCCGCTGCAAGGGGTCTTATAAAATTTTGTTCTATCTCAGGTGTTATATCATAGTGAACAAAGTATATGTAAAATCTTCTTACCAAATGTCTTGCACATTCATCGGTAGCTAACAGCATATCTATAAACTGATCAAGCTCCAACTTCATGGTATCATAATTTACAGCAAGAGGTTTCCCGGTTCCGTCAACCGGATGCTTTATTACGGTATTGTTATAAAATGAAGAAAACTTCTTTTCATAAACCTTGGATGAATTTGACGGATCAAGATAATAGTGATTTCCTGATCTTGCAGTAAATTCTTTAGGTGTATTGGGATCATTATTTGGTAGTAGTCTTGGAAGACTTGGAGTATTCGGAGTTGTGTCATATTTATTTGTAGAATAAGTCCAGCCAGTTAAAATTTTGGCAGCTTCCTTAACATCATCCTCTGTATAACCAGAATCAGGTCCTTTGCCAATTGCGAAAAGTTCCTGAATTTCTCTAGCATAGTTTTCGTCCGGTGCTGCTTTGCTATTGACATAACCATTTAAGTACCGGAGCATGGTAAAGTCCAGAGTTATGTCCGTCAAGATTTTTTTAAAAGTGGCGAGACAATTATCTCTATGCAGCTTATTTGTTCTATAAGTTAAGAGCGAAGCATTTTCATTCGTACCGGTAGAAAAATGATTATGCCAGAACAGGGTTAAAGCCTCTCGAAAATTGGCTTCCTGACTGATCATTAGACCTGCCCGCCATGCTTTAAGACTCTCCCTTCTGGCACCATCCGGATTCTTTACTTGATTGATAATAGGTGTGTCAACCCAGGTCGAGCCAAATGGTACATCTTTATCCAAATCATCAATCTGAACATTATTAACCCTTGAAGAATAGGCTTTTAATGGTGGTTGAACGCTTGTATTAAAAGTAAGTAAGGCGTCCACAACCTGTTCCAGACTTCTTCCTTTGAATAACTTTAGATCATTATTATTAACTCCAAATAGGGCTCTTCTTAGCAGATGGAGCAATTCGGCCTGTCCGAAGGCTCCCGTGTACTTTGGTACTGGCATGTTCGTTTTTTTTATATGACTCAAAAGTACAGAAATTTGTTTCCTTATTAAAAAAGTTTTTTTGAAAAAATTTTGTGGTCGTGCTTAGCATATTCTAGAGCTATTAAATTACTAATAAACTCAATTGTTAATTGACTTAACCTTGGACCTTTTAGTCTGGGCGTATACCATAAATATATGAATCCTTGTTCTTTAAAATAGCATGTTTAAAAAAGACAAACATGACTGAATTGGCTGAATAAATGTCTTAGTAAGAAAATGTTTATTTAAAAATAAAGCCACAATTCTTGAATCAATTAATTTTGTGTTATGCCTCATAAATACAAATCCTTATTCAAGCAAGATTCTAAATTGTGTATCTTACTTAAGGAAATACCAGATCAAAAAATTATTCAGCTTTCCAATAATGGTAAAGTGAGAGAGCACTTGATTCAATCCATCATCAGTCAACAACTTTCTATCAAAGTTGCACCCATTATTTTTCAACGATTTCTGAATCTATTCGGTGGAAGTTTTCCAGCTAATCATAAAATATTATCTATTGAAACAGAACAATTAAGATCTTGTGGATTATCACTTCAAAAAGCAAAATATATTCAAAATATAGCCAATTTTTTTTCAGAGCAAAAACTAAATAATGAATTTTTTTATACCCTTTCGGATGAAGAAATAATTCAGACTCTAACACAAATAAAAGGTGTTGGAAGATGGACCGTTGAGATGGTTCTTATTTTCTGTCTTGGCAGGGAGGATGTTTTTTCGGTTGGTGATTATGGCATACAGGTAGCCATGAAGAAAATTTATAATATTAATAAAGAAAAAAAAGAACTTGAGAAAAAAATGCTAAAAATTGCAGAAAATTGGAGACCTTTCCGAAGTTATGCAAGCCTTTATTTATGGGCTTCAAAAGATTTAAAAATTGAAATATGATTTTAAGCGAAAATATTGATCTGCTAGTAGAAGATTTTGAAAAAAATCCGGAAAAATTTGATAAAGCTTTAGAAAAAATTGAAGCGGATAATGTTGTTTTATTTGATATCCTATTAGGATCTCATGCAGAAGTTCTGAATGATGATGAAATGGATTTTCTTGTATTTCTGTTTGTAATCATTTATTCTTCAGCAGATAAACAATATCAAATAACATGCTATAATGAGCAGGATATAGAAAAGGAAGATGACAAATCCTGGGAAGTTATAAACACGATCAAAGATTTCGTTCTTTGCTATGATCATTTTGAAACCGAATCCTCTGAAAAGGAATTAATGGATTTTATACTTATATCCATAGAAGAAGATGATGAGAATGAATATAATATAACTACTGAAGGAAGAATGGTAATGCTATCAGTTTTGGTTACCTTGGTAAAACTTATTTCTAAAGATAAAACTATAGAAAATTAAATTATTCAATCCTCAATTATACGCAGTACTTCAGGAATCAATTGATTGCGAAATTATCCACGCACCAGTCCAGGCTGCTTGAAAATTGAATCCACCGGTTATTCCATCAATGTCCAATACTTCTCCTGCAAGAAATAAGTTCGGACAAATTTTACTTTCAAAGGTCTTAAAATTTATCTCTTTAAGATGAATGCCTCCAGCGGTAACAAACTCATCCTTAAAAGTTGATTTTCCTGCTATATTATAAATATCATTGGAGATCGTTTGTGCTAAATCAACGATCAGATCTTTACTCATGTTGGAAATGCTCATTTCAGGATTAATCTGTGCTCTCTGACATAAAAACTTCCACAATCTCGAAGGAATATTATTCATGGGTACATTATACAATTGCTTGTTGCCTGAAGTTTTGAAATGTTCTTGAATCAATTCTGTTATTGTTCTCTGATCCTTTCCAAGCCAATTGATACATATTTCAAATTCATAGGACATGCTTTCAAGAATTCGCGCACCCCAAGCGCTTAATTTTAAAATCGCCGGACCGCTTAATCCCCAATGAGTGATTAATACAGGACCTTCCGACCTCAGATTTGTATTCTTAACTGTGCAAATTGTAGAATTCACAGAAATCCCCGACAACTCTTTCAAGCTTTTTAATGAAACATTAAAAGTAAATAATGAAGCTACGGGTGATATAATGGTATGACCTAATTCTTCAAGACAGTCCCATATTCTACCATCAGAACCAGAGCAAATCACAAGATTTCTAGAGAAATAATCTTGTTGAGTACAATTGACAATCCATTTATTCTCCTTTCTATTAAATCCAATTACCCGATTCGAACATGAAATTTGAATCGAGTGATCCTTACATAATTTTAGAAAACATTCTATAATGGATTCAGAAGTATTTGATACCGGAAACATCCTTCCATCCGATTCTGCCATAATTGGGATACCATGATCTTCAAACCATCGAACTGTTTCGTTTGAACCAAATCTGCTAAGGGGTCCCAAAAGTTCCTTTTCTCCTCGAGGATAGTTTTTTATGAATTCTTTTGGGTCGCTGCATTTATTCGTAACATTACATCTGCCTCCCCCAGAAATCCGGACCTTAGAGAGTAATTTATTGCTAGCTTCCAGAATGAGTACCTTACTATTTAAAAATCTCTCAGAATAGTTTATTGCACAAAAAAATCCCGATGCGCCACCGCCTACGATAATCAGATCATACAAACGTGTACTCAATACTTACAATTTCATCAATTTCTTCACTGCCACTAAGTCTCCGGAAGATTTATAAACTTTGGCTATAAAAATATTACCTTTTAATTCATGCGTAGAAATTTGCATTTTTCTCATCGAACTCATTGAAAAACGCTTTAAAGAGAATCCTAACTGATCAAATAACTCCACTTCAAGAGTTTCAGATGAATTATTTTCAACGAAAATATTTTGTAAAAATGGATTTGGAAACAACTGCAATCTTACATCTAAACTTGACGATACACTATTTAATCTCATACCAGTCAATTTAAAACCATCCAGAGCTGCTTTAATATTAATAGCCTCATGAATATAATCCGGATCATTGAATAAATGAATTACAAAATAACACTTCGTCCTTTCTTTATTCATCACATTTAGAGTGAATTCAGATTCAGGATTCCAATGTCCACTCAGGTCTTCCAATAGGTTTTCCAAAGGCAACAAGTCATCATTAAAAATTAAATATGCTTCTTTGATGGAATTTTCCCAGCCACCGTAGGCCCAGGCAAAGTATTTCAGATTTATTACATCGTATGAACTAAGATCCATTTCAGGTGAAATAAGATATGAATGCCCTACTACATTAATATTTTGCTCTAGGTCGTCAAAATTATCCGTATATAAAGCACCATTTCCAATATCTGATTCAATATCCATTGAAGGATAATTAGAAGGTTTCGGCAATAGTTCAGAAAAATTTCCAAATCGCCACTTAAGCTTTTGGGAATCCGGAATAAAATGCCATTGTTGCGGAATATTAAATTGATCCTCATATCCGTCAATTAAGCTCATATCAATTCTGTGGATGAGTCCATCAACTATGAAAGTATCTACTGAAAAATGAAGCTTTCCCCATTTAGAAGATTGAATGTGATATGTTCCTTCTACAAGCTGATTAAAATCCGCTTCTCCCTTTGAATCTGTCTTTAAAGTGTAAGAATAATCATTGTTCCAAATTTTAACAATTACATTGGACTCAGGATCAGAGGATATCAGATTTGTTGCAATTACTTTAATAGGATAACTTGGCAGAGGTTTAAGTTTATAATTCCGAAGTATAGTTTCTTTTGCTGTAAAAAAAACAGTATCATTCAATGTATAATAACCTGCTTTCGAAATTTCAATATGAACCAACGAATTGGCAATTGCTCCGGTTTGAAATTTTCCTTCAAGATCTGAAGCCTCAAAAGTGTTAATCTGCTTACCTTTTATTCTAACTTTTGAATCCTGTACCGGAGATCCATTTATTTCATCGGTTATACTTCCTTCCAAATAGCCGGCACTTGGGTCATTAAATCGGAACACAAAAAGACCATTTTCAATATCAGAAGCAATAATACTCCCGGAATTAAAGAATGGATATACATTCCAAACACCATGGAACTCAACATTAGCTTGTGGATGTGTATCGAAATATCCAACTTCCACCATATTCTTAGGTCTCGATACATTTATTATTCTAACTCCTTCTGTATACCAGGAAATAAATAAGATTGAACCTTTAATAAAACAGTTATGAGGAATGCTATATTGATCATCTGGATAATTTGGTCTATACTTATCCAATAATCTAATCCTGTTTAAGTCTGAAATGTCCCAAGATTCGACAAACGCACCTGAACGTTCATCTGTAGTATACAAAATTGATCGTTCCGTTTCTCTCCATACACTGTGTGTAAAACGATATCCAGTCGTATGTCTAGCTAAAAAAACAGGATTTCTAGGATTGTGTAAATCCATCACAACAAATTCTCCATTGTACAAGGAAGCTCCATATAGCGTATCGCGAAGCACAAAAACTTCATGAAAATACTCATCCGAATAATGCGAGATATATTTTGGATTAAGAGGGTCAGGATTTAAATCAAAACAAACAAATCCATAACCATAGGGTGATCCTGAAAGAAACAGGAATCCTCTCTCATCAATAAATAAGGTATGTGAACTTTTAACCGCAACGGTATCTCCAAGATGGTTAATCAATTCTTTTCTATACAGATAACGAATATTATTCAGTTCATTGCAATCGACGATTAAAAGGCCATCTTCACATTCTGTTACTAAATATATAAAGTTCTTATATGTTTTGATTTCTCTCCAGTTGCAGGCATTTCCTTCAATAAATTCAATTTCAACTGGATTTTCAGGCCTCTCAATATTATAAATTCTTAGACCCGTGCGGGTTCCTAAAAGAGCTAATTCAGCGCCGCTGCTATGTGTTAATCCCCAAACCGAACTAGTTTTTTCCTTTATAGGTACCTGGCTGAGTGAATCTATTGATAATCGGTTCTGAGCTATACAAGCAACAGTGAATAAGCAATAACAGCCAACAATTAAGAAATAATTCCGGTTTGTACAGAATAAAAAAGCATCTTTCATAAAACCTTGAATCAGCTCGAAAATTACAGAAAATTTAACAGCTGAAGCGCCTTAAATTGCTAATTTTGTGAATATTTTAATTACATGAAATTTAAAAGAATTATTATTCAATATCTAAATGTTGTATTTCTGATTTTAATAAATAATCTTTATGCGCAACCACTGGAATTTTATGATATCATGGATAGTGCAACTGTCTATGAAACAAAAGTTAACTATACTTCCTCGGATTCAGGGTGGATAAGTACTTCGCTTGTTCGTGATTCTGTATTGTTGATTGCAAAATATGATTATTGTGGAAAATTAAAATATCAAAAAGTGTTTACCATTGATACTTTTAAATTATCTGAATTAAATACAACTATCGAATCCAGCATTGGTTCTTCTGGAAATTCAGATTCTTTATATATATCCTGTACAGTACATTCCCCCGAGTACAACGGAATATTTTGCTTAATCGTACATCCATATAACGGTGATTATAAAATTCCACAACATTTCACTATTCCTAATAAGACAATCTTTTCAAACCCAAAAATAGTTGTTAATAACAATGAAAGGTTATTGTTTTTTAATGCGGGAAATCATATTGATTCTCTGAGTGGACACTTAATGCGGTTGGATAATAATTTAACGGTTTTATCAAGTATCTTTCTGGATGATTATATCCCAATAAGAGATCTCATTCCTATTGACAACAATAATTACATGGTTACTATGGGTGATCGTCTGATAGGAAAATTATTCAATACTTTACAATTTGAATATGTTTATACTTTAGACAGCCATTACACACATTTTAATCAGAATTTAAGCAATTCATTGCGGAACAATATTTCTTTTATTGGCGATTACAAGCAACAAGCCAATGAAAATACCATTGGATTATTAAAATTTAATTACAATACACATTCAATCGATTTTTCCAACAACCTGGTGAGATATAATCCGGAAGTAATTCCTACTTTCAAATATTATAATAATATCGTAGAAAACTCAAGTGAAAATTATATTATAACCCATCTAACTTCTTTTGGGACTAATACCTTACATGCAAATTCAATTTACAGAGGAAAAAATTTGGTGCTTACTTCTGCTTACAAGCCTTCAAATAATTACAGGACGAAATCACTTTCAGCTGATTATTTATCGGCGGAAAACAACTTCGTCTTAAATGGCAGTTATTATGACTCCAGTGCTTTCTTTCAAGCAAAGCTGAATAAATCTGCCAGATTAAAACAATGCAGTTACATCAGTATTACCAATACTATAAAACTAGATTCTTTTGGTCTGGATACTTTTAGTCAATTGCATATTACTCCGTTTTCAAATCCAACTATAAATTCAACCATAAGCAATGATACATTTACAATAAATCTTACCCGAGAGTGTAAATATTTTGATTTCATTATAGATACCAGTATGATCCCTATATGCAGAGGTAATACAGATACAAGCATTATTGTATCTGTCAAATCAAATGATCCGATTAGTATTACAAATCCATTTGTGCGTTACCTGTGGTCCGATAAAGTTAACACATCAACCATAGACTCAATTACCTATGATCCTTCTTCAAAATCGTATCTTTCCCAATTCGTAATTATTAAATACTGTGATGAAACAGATACTTCATTTTTTATTCCGATGCTTGTTGATTGTCCTCCAACATTAAAATTAGCAAATGTATTTGTACCTAACAGTCAGGAAGATATCAACAAACAATACGGTCTTGTAATGGATGATCTTGCAAAACTCAGAATTAAAACCATTAAGTGGTCTATATTTAATAGATGGGGTACAAAGGTTTTTGAATCAAAATCTTACAATGAGGAATGGAACGGACTATATAAGGAAAAAGATGCACCTGCCGATACTTACGTAGTAACTATTCAGATTCTTGATATTTATAATCATAGTCATAGTTTTAAAAAAATGTTTACCCTAATAAGATAAAATTAGTTTGTGTATACAATTATTTTAATACTGATTTTTTCCATGCCCGGCTTCTTGCATAGTCAGGCTTTCGAAGATTTTACGGTTGATAAGGAAGTTACTGTATTTCTTGCAAAAAATTTTTCTGATTTAAAAAATTTTGAACTTGGAATAAAAGCGAAAAACGATGATAATCAATTGTATATAGATTCTATAGAATATTCGCCATGGTATGTAGGCGACTTCAATGATGACGGATTGAGTGATCTTTTGGTACAAGGCTTTAAAAGAAAAGAAAACCAAGCCTATCTTATCATAGCAAATGAAGAAGATAATAAATTTCAACTTAATGAAATTAAACCGATATTTATTGAAGGAGATTTGAATTTTCCAGTTGTAGAAGAAACCAAGAAGGGTCCATTGATTGTATATAAACAGTTCTTAACCAAACGAACCTCTAAAATGGTTAAAGGCGAAGAAATTTTTTTTCCTAAAAATTACAGTACATGGTATGGAATGGGTTTTTTAAGAAAAGATACTTTACAATATTTTATAGATCGATTAATTGAATATAATCCCAAACCAAATCTTTCTGGATTAAAATTTATTCAAATTCACGGATATTGTCAATTTGGAGGCTGTCCGGATTTTAAATTAAAAATTGATAGTGCCGGAAATATGATTCTTCAAAATATTAAGAATACTGAACTTGAAAAAGGAATTTATAAAGCGAAATGTGATGATGACAAATTCAGAATTTTAAAAAATATAATCAACAATCTTAGATTTACCAAAAATGATAAAAAATACGGCGACTCCAAAAACGATCAAGTATTTAGTATGTATCTGGTCAAGCAAGATGGAACTGAATTTAAGATTGTAGACTATAGTCAGGGAGGAACCCTTGGATTAATTCAATTGTACGATCACATTGAAGAAATTCGAAAAAAGACGCTTTGGTAATTGCTGACTTCTATATCCTTCAAACAACCAAATGAATTATCTGACACTCGACAATGTAAGTTTATCTTATGGAGAAAAATTATTGCTTGATCATATTGACTTAAAAGTAAATCAAGGTGACAAAATAGCCATTATTGCCAGAAATGGGACGGGAAAAACTTCTTTACTTAAAATTGCAGCAGGAACAGAGAAAGCTGAAGGGGATAGGTCTTTTTATTGGTTAAATGAAGATATAAAAACGGCTTATTTGCCTCAGGAACCTGAAATTATTCCAGGTCATACAGTTTTAGATACTTTACTTGATGGAGATGAACCATGGTTGGCACCGCTAAAAGCATTTTATCTCTCTCAATATTCCGATCAGGAGGAGCTTATTCAACAAGCATTACATCAAATGGATGAACATAAGGCATGGGATATGGATAACTATGTCAAGGAGCTTATGAGTAAATTCAAATTACCAGATTTTAATTATTTCACCGATCAATTAAGCGGAGGCCAAAAGAAAAGATTAGCCTTAGTAAAGGTCTTGTGTGGAAAACCTTCGTTCCTTATTCTTGACGAACCTACCAATCATCTGGATTTAGAAATGATAGAATGGCTTGAGAAGTTTCTTTCTCAAAATTCAATAAGCTTACTAATGGTTACACATGACCGGTATTTTTTGAATAATGTGTGCAACCAAATCATTGAATTGGATCGAGGCATGTTAGTTAAATACCAAGGAGATTATGAAGATTATCTTGAAAAGAAAGAGATCAGAATGAATAATGAGGCCATAGCAAAAGACAAGACTTCAAAACTTCTTAAAAAAGAATTAGATTGGGTAAGAAGAATGCCAAAAGCAAGAACAACTAAAGCAAAATCAAGAGTTGATCGGTATTATGATCTTAAAGAATCAATTTCAGAAAAAACAGATTCCGGTGATTTGGAAATTGATATTGAAATGGAACGATTAGGAACAAAAATTTTAGAACTCCATCACATCAGTAAAGCCTACAATTCTGTAAGACTCATAGACAATTTCTCCTATAAATTTAAGTTGAAAGATCGGGTTGGTCTGATTGGACCCAATGGCTCCGGAAAGACAAGTCTTTTAAAATTATTTACACAGCAAATAAAACCCGACCAAGGAAAAGTAATAATAGGTGATACCGTTAAGTTCGGATTCTATGAGCAAGACGGATTGCTATTAACTGAGGATAAGAGAGTTATTGATGTAGTAAGATCCATTGCTGATTATATACCACTTAAAAAGGGTAAGAGACTCTCTGCAGAAGCTTTATTAGAACGATTCTTATTTTCAAGACCTCATCAACAAGTATATGTTTCTCAACTGAGTGGCGGCGAAAGAAGGAGGCTATATTTATTAACCGTACTAATGAAAAATCCAAACTTTATCATTCTTGATGAACCGACAAATGATTTGGATTTAATTACACTGAATGTATTAGAAACTTTTCTTTTGGATTTTGAAGGAGTATTACTCATTGTAAGTCATGATCGTTTCTTTATGGATCGATTGGTAAATCATACTTTTGTAATTACAGAAAATGGTGAAATTAGAGATTATCCGGGAAACTATTCTGATTATAGAAAACAGCTTGAATTAGAAAAAAGCACAGGTAAAAATGTGATCGATCAAGAATCAAATTCAATAAGCGATGCCAATGCTCTCAGACAAAACAATCAAAATATTAAGAAAGAAAATCAAAAAATTGAGAAAGAACTATTATTATTGAATAAAGAAAAAGCAGATCTGCATACCTATTTTGAAAACACATCATACGATGATCAGAAATTTCATAATAATTCTCAAAGACTAAAAGAAGTTGAAGAACGCATCTTGAACTTAGAAGATCAATGGCTTAAACTAAATGCTTAGATTTCAAAAATTCCATCCGGTAAAGAAACCTTGATTGTCTTATTTTTCTGATCCAATGTCTTAATAAAGTCTTCATGTAGAGGTAGCATTAGTTTTCGATTCTTGAATTCTACTTCAACCATAAGTTGAGAAGGATATTCTATTACTTGAAGAATCATTGCTGCTACTCCAGAATTTATGTCAATCAACTGAAACCCTTCGAAACCGATATGAGATAAATCTTGATTGTGTTCTTCCAATAAATCTTTGGGAACTCGGGTCTTGTCTATATATATTTCTTTATGGGTTAAAAGTTTGGCTACTTCAGGTGAGTCAATATCTTCGATTTTTATAAAAATACGGGAATCAGTTCTAATGCTTTCAATCCAATATGGAACCGGATTGCCATCCATTTTTAGAAAAAATATTTTGGTCTTCAATAACCAGTCAAGAAATATTTCTTCAACTTCAATCTCAATTTCTCCCTTTATTCCGTGAGTTTTAAATGTCTTTCCAATATGTAGCAATTCTATCAAATCAGTTTCTATGGAATTAAGGCTTGCTTTAAAATGATACCGTACTGAGCTTTTTCAATCCATGACAGCTCCGGATTAATTACTTCAGTTGATAGAATCCAAAATTCTCTGTAAATCAATCCGACATTCAAAGCATAACGCGCTTCCGAATAAATTCTGTTGAGATCATCATCGTAGTCAATCTCTTCTACAATTGCAACTTGAGGATACAACTTATTAAGTTGAGAGTAATTCTCCTGAATATCCTTATAGTAATAGGAGGTTCCGTTCCAGTATTTAAATGGTTGAAAAAATTCACCATTAATTTTTAATTGATTCTCCTGACTTAGTTGAATATTTCCATTCCATGAAACAAATTTTCTAATCGGAAAAATCAATTTAATATAGTTCAATCCGTCTTCTTGCTTCTCAATATTACTTTTGGTCTTAATTATAAAATAATTATCAACCAGTACCCAATCTTTTGATTCATCCTTTCTGTTGAAGACAGAGATGTTATAAACGAGATTTCCGTCGCTTCTTCTAAAAGTATCGCTTACAAGTTCCATTGTAAATGAAGTCGAAGTATCGTTATAAATACTATTTGATTTTTGAAAATAAATACTATCTGTTTTATAAATTTTGGAATCCCCAATTTGCACAGGAAAATAATTATATCCTAATTGTTCTTCTGTTAAGATAATATTTTCTTCCTTACAGGAGAAATTAATAATCAAAAGCAGAACAAAGGCTGCAAATAATATTCTTTTTGAATTCATTGTACTACTTAAAATTTATTTTCATTATAGCTTCGTCGAATTATTTGTTAAAGAGTTTCTAATTATCCCTCCACATACTACATCATCCCCTTCATAAATAACTGCTGATTGTCCCGGCGCAATACCTTTGACCTGACTTAGAAAGTTCACATTGATTTCATCATCTTTTTTGTCGATTGTACAGATATGGCCAACATCTTTGTATCTGATTTTTGCTACATACTCTTTATTATTATCAACTGAATCGTATTTTAACCAATTTAATTGAGAAACATTCATTTCATTCTGTTGAAGATCTGTTTCTTCGCCCAACACAACCATATTAGAATCCGGTAATATATTAGTTACAAACATAGGTCTGCCGAATGCTAAACCAAGACCTTTTCTTTGTCCTACTGTATAGAAAGGATAACCATTGTGCTTTCCTAATACATTTCCCTTTTGATCAATAAATAATCCACCTTCTACCTGTTCTTCAAGACCGTCAACTCTCCTTTTTAAAAAACCTCTGTAATCATTATCAGGAACAAAACAAATTTCATAACTCTCTGCTTTCTTAGCCAGATTGTCATAACCCATTTCTTTGGCCATTCTTCGGACATCGGTCTTTAAATACTCCGCGAGTGGAAATTTAGATCTCGACAATGCGTTCTGGTTTAATCCCCAAAGTACGTAAGACTGATCTTTAACCAAGTCCTGAGCTTTGGAGACAAAATATCTTCCATTCAATTCGTTTATTCTTGCGTAATGTCCGGTAGCAATATACTGACAATCCAATCCATCAGCCCGCTTTAATAAGGCATTCCACTTAATATGAGTATTACAAAGCACACAGGGATTGGGGGTTCTTCCAGCTAAATATTCATCCACAAAATTATCGATCACTGCATCACCAAATTCTTCTCTGATATCCAATATAAAATGATGAAAACCCATATCTACGGCTATTCTTCTAGCGTCTTGAAGAGAATCCAGCGAACAGCAACCCGTCTCTTTCTTTGAGCCTCCGGATGAAGCATAATCCCAAGTTTTCATGGTAATACCAATAACCTGATATCCCTGATCATGCAACATAGCCGCAGCAATGGTACTGTCTATACCGCCACTCATTGCTACCAGGATCTTACCATGCTTACTCATTGAAAATACAAAAATAATATATTAAATTAAATTATAATATGTATAAATTGATAATTTTTCATCCATTAACTTTCACGAATTTGATTCGCAGCTTTACAATTTATATCATATTTATTGCTTCGAATTATTGATAATCAATTACTTATATAGACAATTCTTTTCCTTTTTTTAAATAACTTTCTAATAAAATTTAATCGGATTTTCGGTTATTAACCATTGAACGGCTTATCTTTGCCGTCCGTAATAGAAAAATCCGCCTTAACTAACGAGTTTTTGGCATAAAATGTTGTCATTTAAGGTTTTATCTATTGATTATTTAATGATGGTAAACTTATTATTACCTAAGGTGATTAACCCATTGAAAATGAAAGAGTAAGTGAGGTTAGTCGCAAGGGGTCAATGGATTCCCTTCAAAAGACAGGTGTACGAATAGCTCATCACCATTTAGTTCTTCAATGGATCTGGGTTGGTAGAGCAGAACTTCTATTAAAGTTCAACAAAAACGGGTGTACTATTTATTAATTGCAACAGTGCAATTATCAATTAAATATTATTTGCGGGAGTAGCTCAGTTGGTAGAGCACAACCTTGCCAAGGTTGGGGTCGCGGGTTCGAGTCTCGTCTCCCGCTCACTTTTCAAAGAACATGTTATCGCAGAGCAGGTTCAGAAATTGCCCAGGTGGTGGAATTGGTAGACACGCAGGACTTAAAATCCTGTGGCCAGAAATGGCCGTGCGGGTTCAAGTCCCGCCCCGGGTACAGGTTTGAGACACTTTGACAACTTTTAAAAAATTCATGGGTCGAACATAGGTCGAACAAATTTACCCTCTCACCTTTTACATCCTTAACTTTAGTAATTTTGAGGCATGGAAGTCATTTGCCTTGAAGATGAAGCGTTTTATGCCCTTATAGAAAAGGTAGTAGCAAGAGTTAAGGAGAAAGAAGGCATCAAAGAAGATAAATGGATATCTCCTGAAGAAGCTATGTCTAAGCTCCGGATTAAGAGCAAAACCACCCTTCAAAAGCTCAGAGACGAAGGCAAAATCCGGTTCTCCCAGCCGGAGAAAAAGTTAATACTCTATGATCTGGACTCTATTCATACCTTCCTTGAAAAACATACAAACGAAATCTATGATGGAATTTAATGAACAGTTATTTATTCGAGGATTTAATGACGGTTATATCCTTGCCCATTATGAACCCAATCTTCTTAGTCTGGTAATTGGAAAAATAAATCAGGCGAATGATTATTTTTCCGGTCTTATTTCCGGACAAAAGGAATATGATTTGGAATTACAAATCAATGATCTCTCAAAGTTGAGGAAGTCCAAGAATCAAGACATGGATTTGGAGCGTTAATTGAATCCAAAAGACCTACTTCAACTATGTTCCCTTAAATTATCCATATATTTAAGCCTATTGTTATTAAGTATAAATTGAGCTATTATTAGTAAATATTACAGGGTTATATTCAAATTATGTCCAATCAAAAGGAAGCCAGAGCAAGAATTAAAATTAATAAGCTCCTCGAAGATGCAGGATGGAGATTTTTTGATCTTGAAAATTCACAAGCGAATGTGGCTTTAGAAACTAACGTCAAATTAACCAAGAAATTTACTGAGGGATTTGGAGATGATTTTGAATCAATAAAGAAAGGATTTGTTGACTATCTACTTTTAGATGATAATGGTTTTCCATTTGTTGTTTTAGAAGCAAAGAAAGAAGAAAAAAATCCACTTGATGGAAAAGAACAAGCAAGAAGATATGCACAATCTCAAAATGTAAGATTCATTATTCTGTCTAATGGAAATCTTCATTATTTTTGGGACTTAGAACGTGGTGATCCGGAAATCATAACAGAGTTTCCTTCTCAGGAGTCATTAAAACATCGTCAAGGATTTACACCTAATAATCAAAGATTAACAGAAGAAAATGTTGGATCGGACTATATTGCTTTAACACAGAATCCGAATTTTAAAAATGATCCAAGGTATCAGAATGAAGCTACAAGAGAACAATATCTCTGGGATGAGAATTTAAGAATCCTTCGACCATATCAGCTAAAAGCAATTCATGCTCTTCAGAGATCAGCAGGAGAAGGTAATGACCGCTTTCTTTTTGAAATGGCAACTGGAACAGGAAAAACTTTAATTTCTGCCGGAGTTATTAAATTATTTTTACGAACCGGAAATGCAAAGAGAATATTATTCTTAGTTGATCGACTTGAACTGGAAGATCAGGCACATAAGAATTTTGTTCGCTATTTAGGCAATGACTTTACCTCTGTAATTTATAAACAAAACAGAGACGATTGGAAGAAAGCAGAAGTTGTAATAACAACCGTCCAAAGTTTATCCGCACAGAATAAATATAAAAGACTTTTTTCTCCCACTGATTTTGATTTAATAATTGCTGATGAATCACATCGGGCAATTGGGGGAAATGCAAGAGCTGTTTTTGAATATTTTGTTGGATACAAATTAGGACTCACTGCTACACCAAAAGACTATTTAAAAAATGTTGACCCTCAAAAATTATCGCAGAAAGACCCTCGTGCTTGGGAGCGTCGCCAGCTTTTAGATACCTATACCACATTTGGATGCAAGAATGGAGAGCCAACATTCCGTTTTAGTTTATTAGATGGAGTAAAAGATGGATTCTTAATTAATCCAATAGTTTCTGATGCACGAACCGAAATTACAACGGAGCTACTTTCAGAAAAGGGTTATGCCGTTTCAGTTAGCAATGATGAGGGAGATGAGGGTGAAGAAACTTTCTTTCAAAAAGATTTTGAAAAGAAATTCTTTTCCGAAAAAACCAATACTGTCTTTTGTCAGACTTTTATTGAAAATGCACTAAGAGATCCTATAAGTGGAGAGATTGGAAAGAGTGTTGTTTTTTGTGTGAGTCAGAAACATGCCTCAAAAATTACACAGATTTTGAATCAATTGGCGACACAGTTATGGCCGGACAAGTACAGTTCTGATTTTGCCTTACAGATTACATCAAACATTCAAGACGCACAGCAGTTCACAATTAATTTTGCCAACAACAATTTAAATGGACACACTCAATTCCTCGAAAATTATAAATCCAGTAAAACAAGAGTTTGCATTACTGTTGGCATGATGACAACGGGATATGATTGTCAAGATATTTTAAATCTGGCTTTGATGCGACCTGTTTTCTCGCCAACTGATTTTATTCAGATCAAAGGAAGAGGAACCCGCAAACACACTTTTGAATATACTGATGAGTATGGTGAAAAGCATAATGCAGAAAAAGATAAATTTAAATTCTTTGATTTCTTTGCCAATTGCGAATACTTTGAAGATAAGTTCGATTATGATGAAATTCTAAAACTTCCAATCAAACAAAAGGGTTCTGGAGGTGGAGATCCTACTGGAATTGATATTGACCAATTTGAAGTTTTTGATCCGGATAAGGTTAAGACGATAACGGAAACTTCAATAGGTATTGAAGGAATGAAAGTCGATAGAAAGCTTTTTGAAAAAGCTCGGGAAGAATTAAAAAAAGACACAGCCGTAAAATCCGCAATTGAAAATGAACAATGGGATAAAGCAATTCAAATAGTTCGAGAAAAATATGAGGATAAGCCTCAATTGTTCCTCAATCTGGATAAAATCCGGAAAAGCGAAAATCTAGATAGGCGCATTACGTGGCGTGAGTTTTTGGAGCGTGCTTTTGGCTTAATTGATGTTTTCAAATCCAAAGACGATAAACTGGAAGATGAATGTGATAAATTCATTTCTATTTATAAACCTGAAAGTAAATATGTGCCATATATAAAAAACTACTTAAAAGCTTATGTAGCTGATGAAAAGTTCCGGCAGATTATTAATAGTAAGCAATTTGGAGAATTGAATGTATACGGTGGATTCACTATGGCTGAATTCAAAGCTTTAAATGGATGGAGAGAAACCATTCCTGTATATGTTAAAGACTATGTTCCAATTAATCAATACATGAGTTAGCACTTTAATTATGTTAGACCAAAACACAAAACGAAAAATAGATTCTGTCCGTCAAATACTTGTAGGTAAAGTTCCTGACCCTAAAGCTCAAGTGGAACAAATCACCACAGCACTTATATATAAGTTTATGGATGATATGGATAAGGAATCTCAAGAGTTAGGAGGAGAAGCCAAATTTTTTGCAAATGGTTTTTCTCAATACGCTTGGACTAAACTGATGGATCAAAAACTATCAGGACAAGAGCGTCTTGATCTTTATACACAATCCATAACAACATTATCAAATAACAAAAATATCCCGCAACTATTCCGAGATATATTTAAAGGTGCTTTCTTACCATATAATGACCCTAGAACGCTTTCTCTTTTTTTAAAGGAAATAAATGAGTTTGAATACGAGCATAGTGAAGACCTTGGTGATGCATTTGAATACTTGCTTTCAGTTTTAGGTAGTCAGGGCGATGCCGGACAATTCCGAACGCCAAGACATATCATAGACTTTATTGTTGCAGTAGTAAACCCGAAAAAGAATGAAAAGATACTTGACCCTGCCTGTGGCACTGCAGGATTTCTTATTTCTGCTTATAAACACATTCTAAAATCTAATAAAGAAAAACCTCTTTCTCCAGATGAGAAACTGAAGCTCATGAATAATCTGACAGGATACGATATTTCACCTGATATGGTTAAGCTGGCTTTGGTTAATATGTATTTGCACGGTTTTCCGGAACCTAAGATAAATGAATATGATACTCTTTCAGATGAAAAACGATGGGATGAAAATGCAGATGTGATTTTGGCTAATCCTCCTTTTATGACTCCTAAAGGCGGTATTCAACCTCATAAACGCTTTTCTGTTCAGTCTAATCGGAGCGAAGTGCTATTTGTGGATTATATGGCAGAACACTTAACTCTTAATGGTCGTGCAGGCATCATCGTGCCGGAAGGAATAATATTTCAATCTGCTGGTGCATATAAACAACTGAGAAAATACCTGATCGAAAATAATTACCTCTATGCTGTTGTTTCATTGCCAGCTGGAGTCTTTAATCCATATTCAGGAGTCAAAACTTCAATTCTCTTTTTGGATAGAGAGCTTGCAAAGAAAACGGATAAAATTCTATTTATTAAAGTTGAAGCCGATGGATTTGATCTTGGTGCACAGCGTAGAGAGATTGAAAAGAATGATTTACCGGAAGCGTTAAATATTTTGCAAAAGTATAAATTATCATTGTCGATTAGTACAGAATTTATCATTGAAAATGCTAATGTTTTATTGGTTGAAAAAAATAAGATAAAAGAAAAAGACGGTTACAATCTTTCAATAGACCGCTATCGGGTAAATGGTAATGTAAAGCATAGCCATTTTGAAATGGTGAAATTAGGTAATGAAGATTTATTTAAGATAGAGAGTGGTGGAACTCCTGATACAAAGAACGAGGCATATTGGAATGGTAATATTAATTGGGCAACTCTGGTTGATTTACCTCAAGATAATTTGATTACAGAGATTACAAATACAGAGAGAAAAATTAGTGAAGCTGGTTTGAAAAACTCTTCAGCTAAATTAATTCCAACTAACTCCGTAATTGTGTCATCAAGAGCAACAATAGGTAGAATTGGTATTAATAAATTTAATTTAGCAACTAATCAAGGATTTAAAATCATTATAATCAAGGATTTTGGTAGAGTAGCTCCGGAATTTGTAGCCCTAATGATGACAAAATTAAAAGATCAAATGGAAGCACTTGCTTCTGGTGGAACTTTTAAGGAAATTTCTAAAGCTAACTTTAGTTCTCTTGAAATCCCTCTGCCTCCAATTGAAATCCAGCAACAAATTGTTTCAAAAATAGAAAAATACCAAGCAATCATTAATGGAGCAAAACAAGTAGTAGAAAACTATAAGCCGGAAATTGAAATAAATGAGGAATGGGAGATGGTGGAGTTAGGAAGTGTTTGTGAAATTAATCCTAAAAAATCGGAAGTTAGAGATTTACCTAATGATACCTTGGTTTCGTTTGTACCAATGGCTGATATTAATGAGAATGAAATGAATTTTATTCCAAACGAAGTAAGAAAATTATCAGAGGTTGTGGGTGGGTATACTTATTTTAGAGACAACGAGGTATTAGTTGCTAAGGTTACGCCTTGTTTTGAAAATGGCAAAGCAGGTATAGCTAATAACTTGAAAAATGGAATTGGATTTGGCTCAAGTGAGTATTATGTTTTGAGATGCAATGAAAATGTGTTGCCTGTATGGCTATATCTTCAAATTACTTCCGATAAGTTTAGAACTCTAGGCACAGAACAAATGACTGGCACAGGAGGCTTGCAAAGAGTGCCAAAGGACTTTGTAAACAAATTTATGATACCTCTTCCCTCAATTTCTGAACAACAGGATTTGGTGAATCAAATTGAGAATGAGAAATTATTAATTGAAAGTATTAAAGAAATTATCAGTATCTATGATAGTAAAATAAAAGATGTAATAGAAAGTATCTGGAATAAATAATTTATTTTTTATGAAATTGCCATGAAAAAAATTGATTACAAAGAATTAAAAGAAATTATTCAAAGTGGGCATATTAATTTACTTCTTGGTTCCGGCTGTTCCTTAGAATACCTTACAACACTTACTGATATTGAAAGTCGAATGAACGTTGAAGGCACAAGAGAAGATGCTCAAAAAGATTATTACAAAATAATCAAAAAATCGTTGGCAATTATCGATGAATTCAGAGAATCTGATGCCACTGAATTAGCAAAGTTGAAGAAAACGAAGGAAAATTATGATAATTTTCTGAGCATGTGGGCAACTACAATTTCTAACCGTTCCTTGCACATTGTAAATAAGCAGGTAAATATTTTCACAACCAACTTTGACATGTTTATCGAAGACTCTTGTGAGAGATTAGGTATACCATATAATGATGGCTTTTCAGGACGAATCAACTCTCTATTTAATATTTCAAACTTCAACAAAATTCAAAAATATAAAAGCCTTCAATTTGATAATACATCTGATATTCCACTTATTAATATAATCAAATTGCACGGCTCTGTTTCTTGGCAAATGCAGGATGATAAGATTCTTTATTCAAAAGGCTCACACATACCTAGAAATTTAGAAGCTCTAACGCGAGAAAGATTCAGTAGAGGATATAAGAGGATCGCAATAATAAATCCTAATTCAAATAAGCTAATCGAAACTGTGCTAGATGTAAATTATGCCTCCTTGCTTAGAAAATTCACTCTCGAACTTGAAAAGGAAAATAGTGTATTATTTATCATAGGTTGTTCACTGAATGATAAGCATATTAATGCTCTCCTATATAGCGTATTAAAATCAAACCCTACGTTGATTGTAATATTTATTTCCAATTCACCTTATGATACATCATCGGATCGGTATGACGAAAAAAAGCACCCTAATTTATATATAGTTTGTCCAGATATTTGTAGAGCAAGATTTGAAAAATATTTTGGAGTAGGAATGGAATCGGATTGGCAAGATTTTGTACGTGATATAAATGCGAATAATTGGGAATTAACGGATAGTTATAAGAATAAGATTCATCAATTATCAGAAGAAAATCAAACTTTGATAGAAAAAAAGAATAAAATTAAAAAAGTAATTTACTTTTCATTTGATCAAACATCTGAGTTTATTGAGAACATTTTTACTCGAAATGAGAAAACAAATTATCATGGATCTTAGCCCAAAGTTGAATAGAAAATTAGTAGAAAACTCTGTTTTTATTATTGGATCTGTGTTTAGCGTTCAGGGTAAAGCGATTGTGGTTAAAGTCAATAAAAATAAAAATCTTCCTCACTTATTTTATAATGGTCGCACGATTAAGAATGTTTCTGTTGGTCTCTCTAATTACATTAAAATCCTAAAGGGATTTACAGAAATAATTTGCAAAGTTGAGGGTGAATATTTGGAAGAGGACAAAAATATTGTAAGCAAACAATATTTAAACGAACAACAAAAAATAGAACGTTTTCTCAATCTTTCCGTTTTTGGATTTTATGATGACCAAGGTAAATTTCAACATGGAATCAAGGAAATGCCATTAATAGGTAGTGAATGCTATCTATTATCCCGAAATGAGTTTGAAGTTTTGCATCAATTGGCTAACAACGTGGAACTTAAAGTTCATTTAGGAAGCTTAATAGATGAAGAAACACAAAAGATTTATTTATCAGTTAGTAAATTATTTGCAGGCCATATTGGAATATTTGGAAATACAGGTTCTGGCAAATCGAACACTTTAGCCAAAATGTACACCGAATTATTTGCACATAAAGAATTGAATGACCAATTCAAAACAAAATCAAAGTTTGTTTTTATTGACTTTAATGGAGAATATTCAAAAGAGGATAATGATGAAATATTATCAAAATCAAAGGAGGTATTTCACCTGAAGTCTAGGATAGAATCTAATAAAAAATACCCAATATTAAAAACAGAGTTAGAAAAACTTGAGTTGCTCTCAATATTGCTTGATGCAACCGAAAAGACTCAACAGCCATTTTTGCACAGGGCAATAGATAGTGATTGGTTTGAAGTGAATAATGTAAATTTTACAAAGGAGTTGCAAAGTATTGAAAAGAATCTTAAACTTATTTTAAATAAGAACGATGTAAACTTTAATCAGCCCTTTTTAAAGAAATTTGTAGATGATTTTGAAAAGATTGGAATAAATTTGATTAAAACAATTGCTGGCATAAAAAGAAATTTAGATGATATAACATATAATATTACCCAGAAAAGTTTTATGCTGAATGGCAGGTATCATAATGATAATCCTTCTACTGCAAATCAGATAAATATTATAAACGAATATTTTGATTTCTCTATTAGCAGGTTAAATGACCTTCAACAAATTCAATTTAAAATATTTAATCAGTATTATCATGAAATCTTAAATGGTTATGCCAATCAAGAACATATTAGCCCTTTAATCGGAAGGGTAAGAAAAAGATTTAATATGTTAAGCAAAGTATTTGAAATTAAGGATAGAATAGAAATCAATACAAATACGAATATTCAAGTAATAGATTTAAAGAACGTTAACTTAGAAATCAAGAAAGTAATTCCTTTATTGATTTGCAAAACGGAATATGATAATCAAAAGAACAGAAGAGAGGAGGATAGAAATAATTCTCTAAATCTTATTATTGATGAAGCACATAATATTTTGTCTGAAAATTCTTCGCGAGAAGCTGAATCATGGAAAGATTACAGATTAGAAACGTTTGAAGAAATTATCAAGGAAGGAAGAAAGTTCGGAGTATTCCTAACAGTAGCGAGTCAGCGTCCATCTGATATCTCTCCAACAATAATTTCTCAATTACATAATTACTTTATTCATAGACTAATGAACGAAATGGATTTAAGAGCTATTAATAAAGCAGTGAGCTATCTTGATAAACTTTCCTTTGATTCTATTTCAAATCTTTCCACTGGATGTTGTTTTATAGCAGGTCAAATGACTCAATTTCCCCTTTCTGTCAAAGTAAAATTACTTGATAAGGACCAAAGACCGCAAAGCGACACTGTAAATTTGGACAAATTATGGAATATTAACGCGGTTAACACAGAAGAAAATTAAATTAGAACATTGAATTCTTAATTTTCCAAGTAATACCAAGCCAATGCAAGGGATAACGCATCAAACACACCCATATTCCTATCTTCACTTGTCCAAAGTTTCCGCTCTTTCGGGCGTCGTGTTTCAAGCTGTTTGAATTCCGTGAGTAGCCACTGTGATACTTCAAATTTGGTAATCACTCCAAAATTTTCAAACACCTCCCGGATTTGATCTCTGGAAACTGAGGCTGTCTGTAGTTTTTCTTGCTGGGCATAGGTAGTAAGATTTGAAATAAGTTTCCTAATCCGGAATCCAGTTCTTGAAGCTTTCGCATACGGATCAAGTAAAATAATAATCGAGGGTTTAAAATAGTCAAGTGATTTTTTGATTTTATCAAGTAGCTGGAAGTTGCAAATAGGATTCATCCTTACAATGCCATAATCTAATAGCGTTCTCGGTCCGTTCATATAGACAAAGCTGAATCCGTTGGCATTTGGATAAATGGCATATACAATATTTGGTTTTTCATTTTGATTGTTCATTATTTTTTATTAGTTAATCTTGTAATTACTTGTTCAAGAAATTTAATTCGGAGGGTGTTCTTTAATGTTATTTGATTATCTTTCTTTAATTCAGTAATTAAGTCTTTAGCCTTTTGAATAAGATTGACTTTTACAATTTCGGATTCCTGTTCGTAGAATGATTCGACTGGAACATCAAATAGATGATGATATGTAAGAAGTAGTTCAGTATTCGGTGATCTTTGTCCTTTCTCGTATCTGGAAATGTTGGAGTAATCCGGTAGATTCAAAAGATATGCAATATCCTCCTGAATTAATCCGGAGCGTTTACGATATACTCTTAAATAATTTGGTGGTGAAGACATAAATTAAAATGGGCATCAAGTTTAATAACCTGATGCCCTAAGTTTATTCTTCTAATCTTATCTATCGTAGACGGCAGAAATTGCCAATTTGTCAATTTTTTCGCCCGAGTTCCGAGTTTGGTAATATATCTATGTTTTAATGAGTGGCCGATTAATGTTAAATGATATAGCAGGAACCTTAGCACCTGCAGGAGCCCAGATTCTGCGAAATTTGAAGGTAATCGCAGATTGCAATCCAACGGTGCCAAGGCACCGTCAAAACTCATATTTAATCCGATTAAATAGTTAATAATCGAAATTGAGAGGTAATATCTGAAGTCCCGATAGTAAAACCATACAGTTCTTCTTTATATATCTATTATAGCATATAAAATACTCAATTGTCAAGAATTTTCACCGTCTTTTAATTAGAAAACACTTATGCTATAATCAATTGCGTGCATGTAAAAAATATCACTTTGAAAACAATCGCTCAAGGTCGATCCACAAATGCGCCCATAGCTCAGCTGGTAGAGCACTCGACTCTTAATCGATTGGTCGTAGGTTCGATCCCTACTGGGCGCACAATAAAAATCAAGTTAGTTTGCTACACTAATTCATTTAACGGATGCTTTACCATTTGACTTCTCAAGTGTTCAGCACTCGCTGAAAGATAGATTGTAGTTGTTTTAATATCCGAATGTCCCATCATTTTCGATAGTGAATAAATATCGCATCCGCCTTCAAGCATTAATGTGGCGAAGGTATGCCGGAGTTTATGAATTGTAAAAGCTACTCCAGAAGATTCACGAATTTGATCTACAAGTTTCTTTAATCCGTTCTCGGTAAATCCAACATTTCCCCGTAGAGAGGAAAAAAATTCCGGATTTGTTTTATTTAATCTTCTTCTTTCATCTTTATATTTTTTTAAAGTTTGAGCTAGTGTATAGCTCATTGGCACTATTCTATCTTTGTTTCCTTTTCCTTGTTTAACAAAAATGGTCAGATTGTCGGTATCAACGTCTGTAAATTTTAAATTAAGTAATTCTTGTTTGCGCAAACCAGTGAATACAAAAGTTGAGAATATAGCGTGATTGCGATACCTTAAGAACTTGTATTCGTATGGGTAATTATTTACCACTTCTAATAGACGCAATGAGGTTTGTTTGTTTAACTTTATTGGCAACCGCTTTTCCATTTTTGGCTTTTCAATTTCAGCGATTGGATTCTTCTCCATATAGCCTTGCTTTATGCACCAACGGAAGAATACAAATAATGTCTTGTGATAAACGATGAAAGTATTTACTGACCAATTTCTCTGTGTTCTGCCTCTATAGAATAACGCTCTAATATTTTCTTCATTGACATCGCTTAACTCCCGGATATTGGCAATCCGGCAATAACTTTTTATTACATTTCTATACCTTCTTATGGTATGCTGTGAATACCCTCGGATAGAAAGCGAATAATCACAAAACTTCTGAGACAAGATTTCTATGTCCATACATTTTAATCTCTTGCAGGATATTTTACATCAGAAAGCGGTTTTAGAGCCAACGACCTGTTCACTTTGAGAGCTGGTCGTTCCAAATGGATCAATTCGCCAAAAAACCTTTAAAATTCAATTATAAATACATTAAATGGAATTAATCCATAGGTCATATCCTTAAGAGGAACAATGGAACGGCCTTTACCAAAACGACGCATATAATATAAAGCTAAAATTGAATTTTGGTGGTTTAAGCAAGTTAATTTGTTCGACCTGTTTTCCACTCAACCGATTCTATGAAAATACTCTGCAATTGATACTAATTAATTAATAATTGCTCGACTAATTATCAGTATGGCAGATTTTATTTTAAAAATCAAAAAGAATTCTAAATGTAGATTTTACTTATGTCTTGTTCCATATCATCTGTTTGCAATGAACGAGAATACTTCATTGTCATAGTTATATTCTGGTGCCCCATCATTTTTTGTATTTTAAAAATGTTGACATCAGCTTCTGCCAGTTTACAGGCAAAGGTGTGGCGAAATTCGTGAAGATGAAATTTTACACCGGATTTATCTGAAATACTCTTTACCCAATGCTTTAAACCCTCTCTGGTTAAGCCACTATCCCCTCTATTGGAAACAATGAGATATTCGGTTTTAAAATTCCTTCTTTCTTTGAAATAGTCTTTTAAATGCATTAATAAAGTAGGATGTATTTTTAACACCCGTTTCCGTTTAGATTTAGAGGTTTCGCCTCTGACGATGATTTCTTTTTTATCAATGTCAATATCCTTCACTTGAATTGAAATGAATTCACCCTTCCTTAATCCGCAAAACAGAAGCAAGCTAACCATAACAGTATCTCTTCGGAGAAGCATTGAATTGGTGGAACATCTTACTATTGCCGAGTAGATTTTATTAATATCCTCATCCTCTAATCTTCTGAAATCATCATAATTCACCTGAGGGGCTTTTATATCTTTTAATGGATTCTTTACCAAGTATGCCTTTTTACAAAGCCAATCAAAGAATACAGTGAGTTTGCTATATTGAGTTTTGATTGTTGAGCTTTTTACTCCAATTTTAACTGTATTTCTGCCTACAATTCTTGAACGTGTTTTTATTCGTTTAAAAAATGTGTTTAACATTTCTGTAGTCAATTCATCAGTTGAGATGATTTCCGGCATTAGTTTTGAAAATAGATTAAACACGGCAATATAACCCCTAATTGTTTCCGGACGTAAGCAAGTAGCAAATTGACATTCATTGATGAACTCATCGAATAGTTTTCCAAGCTTGGATTGAATGTTTATATTTTTATCTTGTTGCAAATTCGTTTTGTCGTACATTTTATTTTCATTTTATTGTTTGTTTTTTACTTCTTCTTTTTTATATGGGCTATGAATGTCTTTTACGGAATCTAAATATTCATTGATAACATCGAATTCATGAATTAACTCTATTTGATTTTGGATTTGGCATAGTTTCCGCAAGTAATGAGATATTTTAATTTCCTTGTTTCCCTTTGACATAGAATTATTTTAAGGATTCCAGAATCTACTGCTAGACGGGATTAATTGTCAGAATGGCGAATTATACTGTCTTGGAACAGTAATTCTAACTGATATTCTTATTAAATGGACTATGAAAACACCCCTAAAAATATTAATCCTGACATTACTTACATTGGTGAAAGCACATTCAGGAATCAAAGAAAGCGGTTTGGCATAAAACAACCAGATAGGTTGATGCACACATACATTCTTGGTAAAACCGGAACGGGTAAATCCACATTACTTGAGACAATGATAATGCAAGACATTCAAGCAGGAAGAGGATGCTGTTTGCTTGATCCACATGGAGATTTAGTTGAAAAAGTCGTAAATCAATTACCGGAATCACGAAAAAATGACCTAATATATTTCAACATTCCTGATCCACAACTTAATCTTAAATACAACCCATTTAAGAAAGTATCCCTTGAAAAACGATCATTGGTTGCATCTGGTATCTTAGATGTATTCTCAAAACTCTGGGATAGTGCATGGGGTGTTAAATTGGAACATATACTAAGACATGCAATTCTAACATTACTAGATCAACCAAAAGCTAGTATATCAGATATAGTAGAAATACTACTTAACAAAGATTACCGTAAAGAAGCCATGAAGTATGTCAAAAGTGAAAGTGTCAAGAAATTCTGGAAACGTGAATTTCCCGAATACAGCAAATATGATTTATTACCTGTAATGAATAAGATAGGAGGAATGTTAGTCCATCCTGTTATTAAACGAGTATTGATTGAGAATACCGAAGAAGTGTCGTTACGTAAAGCAATGGATGAGAAAAAAATTATTCTTGTTAATCTTTCAAAAGGGCATGTAGGAGCAGATGTATCGCATATCCTTGGAGCGTTATTTATAACTTCAATTGCTTCAGCTTCTTTCAGTAGAGTTGATACTTCGGAAGAAAAAAGAATTCCCTTTATGGTCTACATGGATGAATTCCATAACTTCACTACCTTATCACTGGTAAATATGTTTTCTGAACTTCGTAAATTTAAAGCAGGAATGACTTTGGCTCATCAATATATGGCACAACTGGATGATGATATTAAGTCTGCTGTTCTTGGTAATGCCGGAACAATAATTTCCTTCAGACTCGGTACTGAAGATGCCATGCAGTTGTCAAAAGAAATGTATCCTGAATTTGATGTGGAGGATTTTATTAATCTCCCTAACTACAAAATTTATCTTAAGCTGATGATTGATGGGAAACCGAGTAAGCCGTTTAGTGGGTATACTTTAATTTAGTTTAAATATTTAATGATAATAAAACTCTCGCGACCCATTAATAGAATACATATTAATTTAGAAAATATTATTCTTCAATTCTTATCCAAAATGATCCCCCATGACGTTCTACATTTTTTAAATTTGAATGGTCCCAAAAGGGTAATACAATATTTGCCAGATCTGGATCTTCAGAAATAAAATAATTTGGCAATATTGTTGAATATTTTTTAGGATTCGCAAGAATAAATGCAGCTAATAAATATTGTTCAGAATAGAATCTATCACACATAAATTGAGGATAATCAAAAGGCAAATAGATATCATGAAAATGAACTATTACACCACTTTTTAAATTTGATAAAAGTTCTAAAAAACATACCATAGCATCAGAATTAGGTAATACTCTATGTGAATTATCGATAAAAAGTATATCATTTTCATTTAAAGACTCAGCTATGAATTCAACATTACTTATTTTTTCAAGAGGTTGTCGAATTACTTTATCCGCAAGATGATCAATATTTGCTCGTGGAAAAGGATCTATAGACAAAATTTTTGTATTTGTCATTTGTTCATTTATACACTTTCTTGCAACTTTAGTTGAATTACCAGATCCAATTTCTATATATTGTTGAGGTTTAAATCTTGCAATCATACCATAGATTCCTATAATATCTAATCCAGGTAAAAATCCATTATTCCAAGTTGGCAAGTTTTCATCGACTTCTAAACTAGAATTTTTAATTTCTTGAATTTTGCTCTTAAATTTAATAAAATATGATAATATTTCAATATAAATACTTCTATTCGCATTAATAGCTTTTAATAAATTCTTATTAGCTGGTAAACCGTGCCCATATCTAGGTAAAGGTTCAACTTTATATTCTAAGAATATTGTTTGGTATTTAGGTAAAAAATATTTAATAAGCCCTTTTAAGAATTTTATCACAATTTAAACATTTATTTTATAATTTAATAAATTTAAATAAAATCGAATTTTTATTTTTAGAATCCACACGGCAAAAATAAATTCCTTTCGGCAATTCATAAATATTAATATTAAGATCATTTGAATTTATTTTATTTTCAAATTGAATTATCTTACCAGTTAGATCAAAAATAATATAGTTGCTAACTTGTTCTATAGAATTCGTCCATACTCTAATAATCCTAGAATCAATAACATTATGTTGTATTTGCATATCAGCATTATTTTCTGACAAACTCGCATTATTTTCAAAGCCACTATTTTTCCTTAATTTATTATCAATTTGTCCAATAGATTCATAAATATTTATCAATGAGTTCTTACAGCCAAAATTTCTAATAGCCATGAGAAAATTAGGTTTATTATTAAGTAATTTAATTAAATAATAATTTGAATTACTAAATGATGTATTTTTTACATCCCAATCATCTATAAAGTCAATTGGTAAGGGCAGATTATGATTCGACCAATTCCATACAAGTTGGTTACCAACTAAATCCTCTGATGTAGCCCAACCACAATTTATACAATTTTGAATAAATAATATTTCTTCTTTTGTATCAGTAAAATCAATGTCTCCAATAAGGACTTTATCATCTGTTTTTGTTGGATTTCCCCATCCACCAATTCCATTCATACCGTAATTATTATATGTATTTATCCAATTCACTGAATTTTTGGTTAAAATTGCCCCATTATATCCTCCTTTTTGAATACAAAATAGATCACTGCGTATTCCATCACCATCAAAATCTCCTGCAAAATATTCATCAATAGTTCTAATTGGCCAAGGAAAGTTATTAGTAGTGAAATACCCGGACCCATAATTACTACTACTCCATTGAAAATCATTATTATTATAGTCTAAAATTGTCCACCATGCGTTTGAAGATCTATTCTGAATACATAATAGTTCATCGTTACCATCATAATCAAAATCTCCAATTACAAATTTATCATCTGGTTTAAGGCTCCAACCATCTATTAAACCTGGGATATCATGCACATTACAGCTAGTTGATGGATTAAAATTAGACCAAACACATTCCCAATCATTTATGCTTGTGTTATAAATTAAATACATTGCATTAGAACCTATTATTTCACTTTGCACACAGAATAAACCAACAGTTTGATTAAATTTTGCTTTATAAAATTTATCACCTACATTTATTAACCAAGGTCCAATTGAAGCAATTGTAGAATTGCTTTGGCTCCAAATAGTTGTTATACCTATTTGATTGGTCTGAGTGCTATTAAAATCAATTAATTTTGCCTTATTATTTACAAAATCAATAGCTAAAATATCTTCAGAACTATTATTATTAAAGTCGCCAGTTATAAGTTTATAGTTTGAAGATAATTCAAAGTCGCCTAAATAATTATCCCCATGATTCGTCCATACCCTATTCCATCCATTGTTAAAATTTGCAATATTATTAGTATTAAATTCCAAAACCATTGCATCCATTGGGCCAAATGATAAGGGAAGAATTTTATCTGAAATAAAATTAATATTCGATGTACTATCAATTGTGTTAGTTATTAAATTGATACCTGAATTTCGATTCACCTTATATTGTGAATCACACGCTAAAAATGATCCTTTATTAAATAAGACTGTAACACCTGTAGCGTTTTGAATATTTTGATCTGGAGCATTTTTGAAATTTAAATTAACATCAACACAAACATTTAATGGATTTGTAATAATCATATATGTCTTATTACCATTTGTTTTTATTGCATATCTTAATCCATAGTTTTCAGTCTTTTTTTCTATGGGCAATTCAAGTGAAGCCATATATTCTATGCATGGTGGTACTATGCAATTTGGGTCTTCATCAATTGTTTTTACTGCAACTGTAGACCTTTTATCAGTTGTCAAAACTCCAATATTTACTAAAATTCTCAACTCCCTTGCTAAATGTCTTAAATAATTTTGATAGTTCTTAGGAAATCTATTAACATTATCAAATCTGTCTTTATTATTTATATTATCAAAATATGCTCTTTCAGTTTGTTCTCCGTCATTCCATCCCAAGTTTAAATCAAAGAACCACAATCCTTTTACTCCATGTATAATTGAAGTATAAGCTTGAAACCACAACCAATTTCCATTTGGTAAAGAGTTAGGGTTCGAATGAAAGTGTCTAATATATTGAGGGTGAAATCCTTCTGAAAGACTACCTTCTGTAGAAATCATATCCTGCACATTATCTACAAATGTCTTTTGATAATCTATATTATAAAAGTTGGCTAAATAATGCCAATTATTATCTGGACCACAATTAGTTAAATCAGAATAATTTTGAGTTTTCCACCCATCACCTTCTGGAAATTGATAATATGAGGCTTCAAAGGATACATTATCTGGCGATAATAAATCAAAATAATCTTGAGGTCTAAATGTTATTCCTTCATTATCAATAGTGCATGCATTTAAACTTTTACCATGATTTGCTTCAGCAATACCAAATTTTTGATTCGATACATTTTTCGAAAGCAGTCTAGCTTTAAAGTGTGATATTGCATCATTTACTGATCCAGGAGGCAATTCCACATATGAAAAATAATTAGGGTTTGCATACTGCCATCCAACACAATTTTGAGCAGTATGATACCAATGAAAAACTGACGCTTCTCCTTCCATTAAGTGGCACCAAATTTCATCTTTTATCGAAGCATCTGAATAAATAAAATCTATATAATTATTATAGTGCGGTCGGAAATAATTGCTAATTCCTGGTGCATTACATACTGGTATAGAATTTCCGCAATTATCATAAACATTATTCCATGCACTTAAATTTCCAGCTACTGGCCTAAAATAATCATCTGAATTGATCGAAATTTTCATTTGATTTAGAATAGCTAATTTAAGTCTTTTTAAAACTTCAGATCGTGACATCCATTCATTGGGATTTTCCATATATGCATTAAATCCGTCTTCTCTACATTGATTTAAGGAGCTAGTTTTATGACCTTCAGCATCAATTAACACATTTGAGGGCAGAGAACAATCTGAATCCGGATAGTAGTTAAAATTACTGGACCATATTCCAATATTAAATTGTTCTTGAGTCTGACATATTGCAATGTTCTGGATTTGTATTATGATTACAATTTTAATAAATAATTTTTTCATAAACAATAATTTTAAATTTAATCTTTAATTTTGCAAACTTGTATCTTTGACTTAAACTAGAATTTTTGCAAGACTAAAATGAGATATACTATTCTGATTGACCTCCTAAACAATTATTATGCTGCTTTAGTCAGTAGAAAATTTAAATTAGCCTTGTTACAATTAAAAAACAAACTTGTTTGATAAAATGAACGGAGTAGTGAGACAAATATAACTCAGGAAAAAAAGGAAATGCAAATAAATATTGAAATTTTTTATCGAAAAATGTAAAATTCAGGGAAAACCCTTAGATTTTATGAGCTATTTTAAAAATTTTCTGAAAATTAAATTGCCAATCTGGCAATTTCTGCCGTCTTGGGATTGTAATTAGTCTAAGATAAACTGGTTTGGAAATTTTCTTTAACAATCTAAACCAGTAAAAATGAAAAAATCAAATGATTCATCGAGTCAAGGAACAATGCTTTGGCATGTAGCAGAAGTTAAAATCAGTTATCGTAATAAGCGACCAATAAAGGAATTACCTTTCATTAAATCTTCAGAATCAGCTGAAAAAATACTTCGTGATAATTGGAGTAATGATATGGAACTGCTTGAGGAATTCAATGCCCTCCTTCTGAATAAAGCAAATTATGTAAAAGGCTTCTATCGTGTTTCCAGAGGTGGAGTCTGCGGGACGGTAGTTGATCCAAAGATTATTTTTGTTACAGCACTTAAAGTATTAGCATCATCAATAATCATTGCCCATAATCATCCATCAGGATGTTTGAAACCAAGTAATCCGGATATCGAATTGACCAAAAAGCTTAAACAAGCAGGTCAATTTCTAGACATTCAAGTAATTGATCATATCATTCTATCTCCCGTTCGCGGATACTTCTCATTTTCGGATGAAGGACTAATCTAAGCAAATCTATTTTTCACTTTTAAAATTTTTAATCATGAAATCAACAACTGAACCAAAGGTTCAAAAATCTACTAATACCACATTGTATGAGGATGTCACCCTGAAAATTATTGCATTGATAGAAAAAGGTATAACTCCTTGGAGACAAACTTGGAGCACCTACGGATTAGCACGTAATTATGTTTCAGGTAGATTATATTCTGGTATAAATTATTTGCTTCTTAACAATACAAAGCATTCTATTCCATATTTTCTCACTTTCAGCCAGATTAAAGCATTAGGAGGAATAATAAAAGCAGGATCTGAGTCCGAAATGGTAATATACTTTAAGGTTTACTATAAAGATAGTGATGATCGAACTTTAACCAAAGATCAAGCTATGACAGAAATTAGGAAAGGAAAGGAAATTAAAATATTGAGATTCATTCGGCACTATAATGTTTTTAACATTAGTGATATTGAGAAGGTTGAAATAGACTTTAATAAGTTTAATGAGATAAAGTTAACCAATAACGAGAAAATAGAGCGGTGTGAAGAAATTATCAATAACATGACTCTATCACCTGTATTAAAGCAAATTGATGCTAATAGAGCCTATTATGACTCTAATAACGATTTTATTAATCTTCCAGTTATGGAACGATTTGTATCGTCAGAACATTATTATGCTACCTATTTTCATGAACTTATTCATTCTACTGGACATTCTTCCAGATTAGCAAGGCCAGAAGTAATGGATTTTGCTGAATTTGGTACTATATCTTATAGTAAGGAGGAGTTGATTGCTGAAATGGGGGCTACTTTCCTTTGCTCTTTAGTTCAAATTGATTCAAATATGATCTTCCAAAATAGCGCTTCATATCTCTCTGGGTGGCTTAAAGTGCTAAAAGAGGACCCAAAGTTCATTTTTAAGGTATCGGCTGAGGCACAGAAGGCAGTTGATTATGTCTTGAATTTTTAAATTATTATCCTCTTAGGCAAAAAAGCTTGAGAGGATATTTAATTTTACTTCTTGGTGTGAAAAATTGCAGTAAATCGAATTATTATAAATAAAATTGCAACTTATTACATTTATTTTTTTATTTTACCTTTAAAAGTCTTATAGCAAATCGTAAGATTGGCGTTTAATTACATCTTTACAGATATTATTAAAAAATCTAAAAATTATTAATTATGCCAACTTCATTTAGTCCTACAACTGGTTCATTTATTACCTTAACTCAAGCGCAAGATATGGTTGCTGATTGGGTTTCTTTACAAAACAATTTAGATATTAGCATCAATGAGGCTAATCCCAAAGCTCATGCGTTTGGAATAGATCGAATTCAAGAAATATTGGATCAAAGTGGATGTCAAGGAGTTAGAATCTATAATGGATATTACGATTCTAAACGTCGATTAATTGTTGTTGGAGTAGATGAAGATGGAAATGATATGACAAGTGGAAGAATTCTAGAATTTGCAACTCCTTGTCCACCTAACTGCGCCCCATCAATAGCAATTAATTGAGTTTGATTACAAATGGATCGATTGCATCAACTATTGCTGTTGCGGTATTCAGTATTTTAAAGTTCGATAATTCTAAAATAATAAAATGGGTTGCATTTTACTGCTTAATCGATGCTGTAATTGAAATTATTGCACAAATTTTAGTACGAATTGGAGAGCCAAATATTTTTTTATTTTATATTTTAATTTGGCTAGAAGTGTTTATGTTGATGAAATATTTTCATGCAACTTCCAAATCCGTTGCTCGGTTGTCCTTTATTAAAATGTCCATTATAATTTATTCAATTTTAGCCATTATTTTGCTTTATTTTGAAAGTATAAAAAGTTTACATCCTTATAGTGGAACTTTTCAAAGTCTGTTTATATTTTTTTTAGGATTATTATCTTTTAATGATGAACTCAAAATACCTAAGCATTCAGATATTATTAAAGAACCATATTTTTGGTTTACATCTTCTTTCGTAATATTTTACGGGTGCAATTCATTTATATTAATTGGAGCAAACGTTACATTTGAAAACAAGGAATCATTTAACTCTATTTGGTTGTATCAAAATCTCTTAACTATAATAAAAAACATACTTATTTTTGTTGGAATTTTATTATCAAAAAAATGAAAATTGAAAATACTATAATTGCAATTACTTTTGTAACCCTAATATTAATAATTGCAATTATATTTTTTGTCATATTTCAACAACGACGATTTATAAGTATTGAGAGAGAAAAAAGAATTTTAGAAATAAATCAAGAAAAAATATTTTCAGAAGCAATAATAATGTCTCAAGAAATTGAGAGAAAAAACATTGGAGAAAAATTGCATGAAGATGTCGCTCCTTTATTATTTTTATCTTTAATGGATATCAATAGTCTTTTAGAGATTAACAATTTTGCTTATTATAAGCAACTTCAACCTACTAGTATTAATCTATTAGATGCGATCAATAAAATTCGTAATATATCACATCTGATTCATCCAGCTGCAATTAATTCGTTTGGATTTATACATGGAATTTTGGATTTCTCCTCAATAATTAATAAATCTCAAGGTTGTAAAATGTCAATTAATAGAATAAACGATGAACTTTCTTTAGATAAATTTAGACAAATAATGCTATTCAGAATTGTACAAGAATTAACTATGAATTCCATAATACATGGGTCGGCTAAAAAAATAAATGTCAATATTGAGGACAACAAAAGTAATATATCCATTATTATCAGTCACAATGGTATGATGTATTCAAACGAGGATTACAAAATTAATCTTAGACAAAATGGGTCATTGGGTTTAAAAAATATTCAACAAAGGTTGGATTTATTAGAAGGAAAACTATCTTTTGGTTCAAATGACATCAAAACTATGCAGATAATTACATTAATAATTCCTAATTAATAGAATCAAAATAATTATGACAATTGAAAATAAAATAAAATTGGCTATAGTTGATGATCATGAGATCTTTAGGTCAGGTCTAATAATGCATTTGAGTAAGTTCGAAGAATTAGAAATAATCGTAAATGTTGAAAAAGGGAATGAATTGTTGGCAGAATTAAAGAATCATCAAATTGATATTATACTTCTTGATCTTAGTTTACCAGATATCAGTGGTATTGAAATTATAAAATTCATACGTTCGAGCAATTTAAAGGTTAAAATCTTAGCACTTACTGGTCATGAACAATCAAGCTATGTATTTAATGCACTTGATGCTAAAGTTGATGGTTATCTACTAAAAACAGCAAAAGCTAGTGAAATTTTAATTGCAATTAAAATAGTAATTGCGAATGGGAATTACTTTTCTGACATAGTTAAAAATATTATCGCAACTGATGTAATAAGAAAGCATAACAATGATTATAATAATACTAATCTAACTGTTACTTTTAGTGGAATCGAAAAAAAAGTATTAAAGTTAATCCGAGATGGAAAGACTTCTGAGGCTATTGCTAAAGAATTATTCAAAAGCAAAAGAACAATAGATGAGTATCGTTCCCAACTTATGAAGAAAACAAAAACCCATAACTCAACTGAATTAATGTTTTATTGCATTGCAAATAAAATATTTGAGACCTAACAAGTTAGAATATATTTTTGTGATAACTATATTTTCGACTTTTAAATTCATCAGAGCTTTATTAATTTCTTAGTAAGAATGTACTGATTCCTTAATTGAATCTTTAAAAAATAAATACCAGAGGGAACCATAGTAATGTCAAACTTATTGTCAATCAATCGAATAGGATAATTATTTCCAAAAGCATCAACAAGTTCTAAATCTTTTAGTTTAGGTTGATCTAATCCTTTAAGTATTACAATACCTTTTGTTGGGTTCGGATAAACAGTTAATAAATTCGAGTTATCAGAATCCATCAGAGAAGTTATATTACCATTCGGGTCAACTTTTATTAAAGAGGGATTGCATGTATCTCCATAATTATCTCTTTGAAAAGTAAATAATGCACCACCATCTTTTGTTTTCATTATACTCTTACAAGTATTTTTAATTGGCCCGCAACCAAAGTCGAGGTCCCGTTTCCAGATAACATTTAGATCCAGATCCAACTTGGCAATGAATGTTTGCTTTAATTCTCTTGGTCTTCTACTTACGGTCTGCCAACCTGATACATATAGACATTCATCTGCAAATAAACATCTTGTTCCTATTGAAGCTTTAAAGATATTTGTTTCGATAAACTTCTTTGATATCAACTGTCCATCTTTGTCGAACTTATAAATTACTGGATTATATGCTACCTTATTACCATCTGGGTCTTCTGAACCGATAATATAATAATTTACACTAGAATAATCCCAGTCATGTAAATAAGGAATATTTTTGCTATACTCGAAACTCCACTTTGTATTACCAGAAATATCTAATAATAATAATAAGCTATCGTTTGCAAAAAGAGGTAGTGAATATGGTTTAAAACCGAAAAAGAATTTAGAACTATCTAAATTCATTGTGGGAAAAACTACTGATCGATATTTATTTCGAACATGAAACAATGAATCCATGACTGTAACAATTCCTCCACTTGTAATGACTATTTGGTTATCTAATGCTTCAATTAAATTAAAGCTGCTTAAATCAAAAGAATATTCAAACCTATTAATTATATATGTATTATTATTGATATTAAAATAAAGACAAGTTGAACCTGAAGTTATCCATAAATATTCTTTATTCAGTGCTGGAATAATAAATAAATAATCCATTGGATGAAATACTCCTTCTTGTAAATCTATTACCCTTAGAAATATCTCTTCATTTAATAGATTCATGCATTCATCTCTCTCCTGTAAGTAAATTCCATTTCTAGGATCATCTAGGTCTGAATTATAGAAATATTTTCTCATGTATGTTTTAAACCCCGATAAGGTCTCTTCAGTATATAACAATTGAGAAAATAACTCTGAATTGGAATCAGCCATTACTACAAAACTACACTGAGTAGAAATATTATCAACTATTGAAACAAATGCGATTAATATACTTAATACCTTCATACTTTACCAATTTTAATTTAATAAACTTAGCAATTTCCTTGATTCAAGAATAATTTAATGCAAAAATAACTTTTTAAGTTGCATTTTACCATTAATTTTAACACAAATAAAAATCAAACCGGTATGCTTATCTTCCAATTTATAGGTATGTTGTTCAAAATTATAAATTCCGTGAATTTTTCTACCCATAAGATCAAAAACTACTATTGATTCAATATTTGATTTAGTTATGAATTCAATCTGATTTTCATTTATTCTGACTTGATCTAATGAGTACCCCTCACCTTCTCTGTCAATATTCTTATATAAATAATTATTACTATTTGAAAAGTAAGGACTACAGGAGGATGGATAACTTCCATTCCATGTTGTAGTAACGCTAACTGAATCAACATAAAACCAATTTCCAGTGGTACAATTAGAATACCAGACTGTACATGCATCTGTGCAATTATTTCCATTATCAATTATTTTCGCAGGGCGCGTATCAATATCTGGATTGCCTTCATATTGGATAGTTTTGTATCTTTTGAAACCATCCGGATAACAACAATGATTACCTAATGCCTCAATAATAAATACTGTGCCAAAAGCTATATTAAAACAACTGCTATATCCTTGTGTATATCCTATCGCAACATCGCAATGGGTGACTCCGTCACAATCTATATAATTCAAATAATAAGATATTTTTGCTTCATCAGTGCATGGAGCAAGAGGATCTCCAGCAAATGAAATTAATCCACCTCTAATGTTGCTACTTACATAACAAGGGTCAGAATAATTAATATTAACCCTAGGTCTTGCTACATCCATTTCAGAAGGATTTGGTTGACAATTTATCATACTTGATCCATTAACATTTAAGTATTTATAAACCTGACAAGTAGAATAATCACTAAATGTGACTATTACACGAATAAGATACCATCCTTTAAAAGAGAATGTATAATCTGCAGGAGTGCCATAAACAGATTCACAATAATTCATGTATGAATTATAGGAATTCTTACCACTTGACCAAATTTCCCATTCTAAATCTATAATATCGGGGTCATAGGTAAAACTGAAAGTATAGTATGCACATGAACCTGTACTGCCATTATATGTCAATGTCATATCTGATGAAGTAAATCCACCGCAGACTGAAGGACTAGACAAATTAGGTTGTGCTTGAATTTTTAATAAACCTATAAGGAAAAAGCACACTGTAATAAATATAAAAGTTAGAAATTTTTTAATTATATTCTGAGGAATATAAAAATTTTGATTAATACCTAGTAATGGCATATTGTATTTCATATTAAAGTTTTTTAATTTCAAATAATCATCCTTAACTCAATCAACCTTTAAATGTTATTGCGATCTTGAAATTCTTGCTTATTCAAAAGATTAAAATCAAAGTGTTGCTCTATTCAATTTGCTACATTTTAAACTGTAAGTCATTTTGATTAAAAAGTAATTTTAGATCAAATTTAAATTGTATTTGTGCAGTATTTGCACTTTGTGATTATGCTTTGAGAAAAAAAGGTTACCTATTACATGACATATGTTATATGTTGCAAAAATTAGTTTTTAATTGTAAGTAGATAAATTCTGTAAAAGAAACTGTTAGAAATTGCAATTCGATATATCTTTAATTGTCAAGAGTGCCAATTATTATTGAACTTAAAAGATTATTAGAATAATGTCTAATATTTTTGGTGAATAAAATAAAATTAAGTTATGAATAGAACTGGTGAAAAATGTAAGCAAACAGGAATTTATTATTGCCAATCCCATAAATCGAATGAGATTGCAATTGCGAAAGGCGACACTTTTCCCCCATGCCAAACAGGTGGTGCTCATGGTACTACTTGGATTCTAAAAACACCGTCTTAGTAGATACAATTACAATTTATTTGCCAAGAGATAACACATTAAAAAATTAATGTTACGATTTCAATTAAGTTTAAAGCATTAGATGAAAAAGATAGACAATCATGTACTTGTTCTTCCAGAAATGACAAATTTTCACAAAAAAATTAAATTGGGTACAAGTATTAAAACAATAGAGGCAATTACCAAGAGTTGGAAGTGTTGCAAATGCAGAGCTGAAAATTACAACAATATGTTTGTTTGTAGTTGGTGTAGACATGATAGATGTAGCTCTTGTAGGCAACTAGAAGGATAATTAATATAGCGAAATCATATCATGAAATACATTAATTTTTAAATGGAGAAAAATTTAACATTCGATAAAGCCATTGAACTATTGGAAATAACTGATATTACTAAAGTAGTAGCTAATGATATTCCAAAGCTTAGTAAAAAATCAAAAAAACGATGGCATCCGGATAAAGTAGCTCATATAAAGGATATATCTTTAACTCAAGAATATACTATTAATTTTCAACAGATTGATTATGCATGCCAACTGCTGTCTGATTATCTCAATGGCACTTATAAGGCTGGTGAAGCATTCTCTACTGATACAAATTATAATCCGGAAGAACCAGAAGAAATCATTAGAAAAAATGCTCGTGATATTCAAACCACATTATCAGTCCTTTGGGAGACAATTAAAATTACAAACTACAGACATTCTTTAAAAGAAGTTATACTAAGCGATGGATTTAAGTTGAAGGATTTATTGCATGAAGATTTTAGAGAAGATTTGGCCATGCTATCAGTGGTATCCTCTTTCTATGGAATGATAATGCTTGGAATATTAACTGGAATTTGTAATTTGATTAATCCAAGTCTAGGAGGAATAGTTGGAGTAATATGGTTTCTACAAGCAATTTCATGTTTACTAGGAGTATTGCCTCTTTCAAGGTTTTGGCTTCCTCAATCAATTCAGCCAATTATGATCTGGTTTATCAACTTTGGATTAAGCATTTACAATTGGGCTGACCAAATAAGCAAGACGGCCTCCTGGTGGGTTCAACTGCTGGTTGCAATCCCTAATTTATTTGCAATGGCTATAAAGTATATAATTTTATATCCTTTGACTGAAATAGCAAAAACACTTGTAAAGGATAAAGTGGTAGGTGTGGTTAAAGAAAATGTCAATTATTATGCTGATGTTGCAGAATGGTATATTAATGATCTTTTAAATAAAAATCCAGAAGAAATGAGCAGGGATGAGTTGTTTCATCTATCTTATCTTTATTCAGAATTAAGTGACGTAAAAAGGCAAGAAAATCAAAGTGCTTAAATTAAATTTGTTCATCTTTTTTCAAGTAATCCAAAAAACTACTCAATAACTGCTTTGATAAATCTAGCAATTCAGAACGTTTTTGTTTTGTCAATCCTAAAATTACAAATGGGTCATGCAAATCCATTCTATTTGTTGTTACAGAAAGACAATATTTTGAGCTTCCAATCTCACTTTCAAAGACAACTACTTTCCAATAAATAAATTTTTTATCATCCTTGTAATTTCTATTAAAATCAGAACATTTTTCGCCAGTCTTACGAAAAGTCTCTATATTACTAGAGAATATAATATAAGGTGAAACAAACCTATTAGGAGTCAATTCCATAAAATCATCTTTTGAAAATTCCTGATCAAAACCAATGGATGAGTCAACTAACTTACCACCTTCATTTTCAATATATTTAGCTATTTCGTAATTAATATTTTCCATAATATTTTTTGATGAACGTTTATTCATTTGCTTATTTTTTTATAAATTCCGACATAATAATATTTTTAATTTCTTTGGATTTTTCTGAATAAATAGCTAATTCATACTTTGAAAGCGTTTTATTCGAAATAATCTTTGCGGCAATTAGCTCAAGTTTTTCTGCTGTTACTTTGTTCATCGATATAAATTTCTGGAAATCACTATCTGTTATTTCATTAAAATTGGTCTTTTCTTTTCCGACTGAAGAACTTATTAATGAATCAGGGTGTTTCTTTAACCTTAATGACATTTCAATGAAGTGTCTTTTCTCAGGTTTCAATTTGTCTTTTTGCGTTTCTAAATATTTCTCTATAAAGTTAATTTCCTATTTTGCTGTTAGAGTTGTAATTAAGATTGTACGCTTGGAGCAATTTGCAAGTAACATTCTTTCAAATGCTAGATCCCAAGCATTATGCAAGTTAATGAGTTCAGTACCCCTGCTGCTTTTGAGGTCAAATTCAATATTAGATATTTTTTCTTGCATGCTATCATTGTATTCAATATTTTAAATGATGTCAAGATACTGATTCAAAATAATGCCCTTTAACAATTAATGCAATATATATTGTTTCGATTGCAGTTTATCCCATTTAATAATTTCTGAATGTAAGTTTGTGTCATTTCATGTATAACTTAGCTTTATTATAATGTAATATAAGTAATGAGCAAAATCGCAAAATAAACTCTCAAACTTCTTATATAGTGTCAGAATAGGTGACAATGAAAAGCAATAAATTAAAAAATGTCAAAAGATCTACTAAATACCTTCGTTGAATTAATGAAGATGTGTTTTAATGCAAGCATTAAAACGTTTGTCCTAATGGTTGCGTACCTCTTCAAGATAATTGGTTTGATTTTTTTAAAAGCCGGAGAGATCCTACAAAAGAAATTATTAAGGTGATAAAGTTGCTTGAATCCATAATTCAGCTTTGTATAGAATTGATTAGTGAAATTCTTGCAATATCATTTAATGTTATTTCTCAACTTACAGGAATTAAAAAGAAACAGGAATTAACAGCTGATTTCGTTCATTCAAATAAGATTCTTTCACGATTTGATTCAGGGTTTTGTCTAACAGGTGAATATTGTTTGACTATTGAAGATAGTTATAAAAATGCTATTGCATTAGGAGGATCTGGTTCAGGTAAGAGTTCAAATATTTTAATTCCGAGCGCACTACTTATTGCAAATGGTAATTCAAGTTTAATATTTAATGATCCAAGCAATGAGGTACGAATAAAAGTTAGTGGATTTCTACTGGAAGTTGGTTATGAAATTAAAGTATTGAATTTTTGTAGTTTAAATTCTGAATGTTTTAATCCATTGATAAGGTGCAAAACTATTTCTGATATTCAAAAACTGTCTTCACTTTTAGTTAGAAATTCATTAGGTGATGCCAAAGATCCATTCTGGAACAAATCAGCAGAATCTGTAATATCGCTATTTATTAGATACTTAATCTTTCATGCAGATCCGGAATATAGTACTCTTTACAACGTGCTTCATTTAGTAAATGTATTTGCTGGAAATCCTGAAAAGATCGATAAATTAATTGTAAAAGCAAGCGATGAAAAAATGCTATCAGAGTATAAAGCATTTGTAAGCTATGGCGACAAAACATTATCTTCAATTCTCGCGACGGTTAAAGCATCACTAACCTTGTTTACTGATGAAGTAGTGGCATCAATAACATCAATTGATACAATTGATTTTTCCGAATTCAGAAAAAAGAAAATTGCTTTGTTTATCAACAATTCAGTTCCAGACATGCATTATTTCGGAGCCTTAACATCACTATTTTTTCAGCAATTTCTAAATGAATTATTAACACGTATACCGAATAATGACGAGAATAATATTTTCTTTTTACTAGATGAAGCAAGTTCAATGTATCTGCCCGGACTTTCAACAACTATATCCAATATACGTAAATATAACAGCGGTATACTTCTGATTTATCAGGACTATCATCAACTTGAAAATATTTATGGAGCTTATGAAGCTAAGAACATTACCGCCAATTGCTATGCAAAGGTCTATCTTCCCGGCCAACCTATCGGAACCTGTAAGGAATTAGAAACGGTTTTAGGAAGGTTTGAATACCTGGATGAAAATGACGTAAGGCATACAAGACAACTCATGACAGCGGACGAAATCAGAATGACAGACAAGGCAATTGTCTTGATTGGGAATAAAGCACCAATTCATGCTAAACTCTATCCATATTACAAAAGTCAGAAACTTAATTCATTGACTAAGATTCCACCATTCGAACCACAAAACCAACTATCCTTTTCTGTTCCACCATTAATACCATTAGAGTGAAAAAGAACTCTAATACAAAGTCTAGTGTGTATGTGTTCTTAAAATCAAATGGAGTATTAGAAAATGGATCTCCTGATGATATTCAGAAAGTGCGAAAAGAATATTGGAGAGAATACAAACGGAAATGGAGGAAAATGAAACGGAAGAGTGAACAAGAATTCACAATTACATTTTCCGCTGATGATTTGAAGGATATATCACTCGAAGCCAAGCGACATAAACTGAGCAGAACAAAATTTATTAAGCGAGCTTGTTTAGCGTATGTGAATAATTCATTTATAGTTCCTGATTTAAAAGAAGTGAGAATTATTTCTCAAATGATTTCGATGACATACAATTCGATTCAAGAATTAATTGAAAAAGATACAATTGATTTCAAAACCGGAAAAGCAATTCAAGAATCAATCCACAATTTGGAAAGAGAAATTTTACCAAAACTACATCATCCTGAATCCTTAGAGGAAATTTTAAAAGAACAAATACAAAATAAACCAAAACTCAAATCAAGGTTATTAGAATTCATTGAGTCATTATGATCCTAAAAAACTTAACTAGAAGGAGTGGCACTGGACAGCTCGTAAATTATCTTTTTAAAAACGAAAAAGATAAAAAGCCTGAACCAATTTTAAAGCATAATTTGAGAAGTCGTACCACTAAAGGATGGACAAAAGAGTTTGAACAGAATTTTGGATTAAGAATCAATATTAGGAAAGATAATATTCGACTTCATCACACTATCATTTCATTTTCAAACAAGGATAAAAAACACATCAATTCGGAATTATTGAAGGACATTACGAAGAAGTACATTGAGCTTCGTGGAAAAGACAATATTTATCTGGCTTCATCTCATCGAGATAAAGAACACATTCACCTCCATATAGTAATGTCCTCCATAAAATACCTGACCGGAGAATCCAACAGGATCTCCCGTCAGGAATTCAAGGATATAAAACTGGCTCTCGATACTTATCAAAGGGAAAAGTATCCAGAGCTGGTAAATAGTCTTCCCAATCATGGAAAATCAAAAAGCGTCCAGCTTAATGATCTGGAGAAGAACCTCCAGAATTCGGATAGAAAATTATCCCAAAACCAAGAAGTTTTGAAAACTGTTCAAACGGTATTTGAGAGATCGAAGTCAGTTGATAATTTTCTATCCGAGCTCAAATCCGAGGGGTATGCTACCTATACTAGGGGCGGTAAAATTTATGGAATTGAGGATGCCTCTGAACGGCATTACCGGTTTAAAACCCTCGGAATTGACCTCAATAAGCTGGAAGTAAAGGACCGTCAAGCTCAAGTCGAAGTTAAGCAACTTCAGGAGCTTGCCAATCTTAGAGATTCCAAAAGCCAGGAGCGAGAGAAGGAAGTGGAACCGGAAAGGGACATCAATTTTGGGCCAGAAGACCGAAATGAAGATGAAGAATCCGAGGATTTTGAAGAGGATATAGATGATATAAAGGGTGATGATTTGGAACCAAATAACCCAGATGATGATTAGCTCAGGATGCAGATTTGGGAAGGTTGCAAGATTGCGTTTCGCCATGGCGATATATAATCTGCCGTATGACGAAACGCAATCTTGGCGGGAGACCCGCACCCCGTTTTTTCAGAATAAACAAAGAATAAAATCGCTATTGCAACAATTTTGAAATATTTATTCTACATTTGTATAATGCAAGTGCTTAAAAACCTTGAACTAGTTATTAGAAACCATTTCTAAATTGATTAGTATTTTTACAAAAATTATACATATTATGGAAAATAAACTTTCAATTTATTCATTATTTCTCTCAGTTTTAATAATTATTATATATTCTGTAAGCGAAATAAGAAAGTTTCAATATTCAACAGAAATGAAAGAAATAATAAATGAAAAAATTAATCTGATGAAAGAAGTACAGAATTTACAAACTAAATTGCAACAACAAGATTTAATAATTTTACGTGAAATTGATTCGTCTTTGAATATAATTAATTCATTGTCGAAAGATCGTCAAGATTTAAAATTGCGAATACAGGAAAGGGAAAGAAGAATAGAAGAAATTAAAAATAATTTTGGAACAAGTAAAGAAATAAATTTGGAACAGTTAAAATAGATTAAAATGAAAATATTACTTTTCTTTTTTTGGTTCGTTTGTTTAATGCTTAACTTGAAGGGTCAAAACAATTTGGAAATTTTATCGCTAGATAAGATTTTAAGCGGTCACGAATTGATAGTTCAAAATAAATTTGAGAATGGTGACTCAAACTATATATTAAATAAAACCGGATATACTGATTTAAAATATTTGATATTATTAACTGAAGAATATATTGAGCTACTTAATGACAAAGACAAATATATTTCAAATATTCAGTATACTGAAAATGAGTATACTAAGTTAATCGATATTTATAAGAAGAGGACTGACTTATATAAATTTGCTTTTGAAGAACAAGGTGAACAACTCAATAAATTAAGTAAGACATTTGAAAAATTAGAAAAACAAAAAACCTGGAAGCCATGGATAAGAGGAGCTATAACAGGATTTGTAGTCGCAGTTCCAGCCTGTTTAATTGGAGGGGTACTCCTTGCTAATAATTTAAAATAAATAATTTCAACAAGAAATTTATAAAATTTCTTTTAATGTGTGCAAGATAAAATTAAATTCTTTAAAGTTGTGTCGTAATCAACATATGTATGGTCGTATTTCGCAAATCGATAAATTCCAAAACCTTCAATAAACTTTATTTTTAAATTTTGAATATTCCCCCTATCAAGTCGTACACCTTGATTTAAACCATCTAATTTAACACCTACATTAAAAAAATTTTCTGAGCTCGAATGTATTACTTCACAAATATCTTCAACCACATTAATTTTAATGCAAATAGCTACGTGGTGTTTAGGATAAAGTAATATATCTCCTCTTTTTAAATCATTAACATTTTTACTGATCCAATTAAACATTCCATTGTTCGCTAAAGTCGCAGTGCTACTTATTGGACCATACTTCACAATATCTTTACTTATTATAAAACTATTTACTATTAATCCAGAACAATCAATTCCAGCAGTTTTACCTTGCTTGCAAATTGTTTCTTTTTCTAATTGGCATTCACAGATGATCTTACACATTTTACTTCCACAAATATCACCTGGAGCATATCCATTTAATACTTTTGAACTGAATTCATCAAAAATATCTCTCCCACCCCAGCAATATGGCATCCCTGTAATAATTGAACTTTCTTTACCAATTAAGTCACTTGGTAATTTCCAACATTTACGAATTGAATCTGAGCCTAGGCAACTTTTTGGAACATTAAATGTGCTTTTAAAATACCAGTCGGTTGTTAAATATTCTAATGCGCCGTCAATTACTCCAGAAGAACCTTTTCTGTTAATATGAAAATCATATTTTCTATACCTTTCAGCTAAATCAGATAGTTTAGAAGTTATTTTTGTTTTAATTTTTTCTCGAATTAATGAATCAACTTTAGTTTTGTCATCAATTGAATCAGGAATATAACTTAAAAATGTGTTATAATCTTTTAATCCAAATCTGTCTTTCTTACTTTCAATAATTTCTCTAATTTCACTTTTGAAATCTTTAACAAGTGGCTTAGTTTCATTGACATTAATATATATCAATTCTGTTCCAGAAATGTAATGACTGTCTAAGCAATTTTCGATATTTCTTTCAATTTGAACATTTTTACTAAATGAGTGCTTCTGATCCTTGTTAGCATTTTGTCGGCAGCCGTTTGCAAATATTAAAATAATAAAGTATAAAAATATTCGATTCATACACGTGATTCTATCCACACAAATATAAATATTATTTCAAACTATATTACTCGAACATTCAATTAAATTAATTTTTAAAGAATATAATAAAACTAATTGGTCATTCGTTAATAAATTCGCAATTAGAATAGTATTCATAGCCTTTTGCAAGTCAGATTTGTAAAGTAAGTGTATAAATTAATTAATAGTTTCTAAGCCATTAAAATATTTTGTGTAAGAAAACAAAGTATAATCTTTTAAGGGTTCAGTTATATAATTTTATTGTTCGACAAAATTAGCAATTGAATGTAAATCGAGTCCCCATTGTTAATTGGCATAGTCCATACTTTTGAAATTTTTTTCTGTTTATTATTCCAATTTGTTTCCTCAAATGATTATAATAACTTTAAACTAAATTGAAATACTAAATTCAAAAATTGCATAATGTGCTATTAATAAATTCATCCAACTCGGTGCCATTGAAATCTGACTGTTTCATTTTTTCAAACATTTTCCAATTAAGGTTTTTATCCCATGTGTCTTCATTAGTTCTTTTGTTAAAGTTCTCATATTTACCTAAAACAAGTATACCATTACCTACAATTTCATCAATTGCCGCTTGTGAAATATAATTTTCGGTTGAATGTCTACAGGTGATAAATAAACTAATATTGAGTTCTCTGCACACTTTTTCCAAGCTAATTAATTCTTTTGAAATTTTATCATTAGCGGATATACGATGACTATCAACAATCATTGATATTGAATTAGCATTAAACCTTGTTAACTCTTTTAATTCCTCAGCGATTAGTCCTGGATTATTTACAATAAAATTTCCACCTCCAATCGAAAATATAATAAATTTGTGTTCGATATTGTATTTGCGCAAAATTTCTCTATAGGATTTTACATCTGTTCTTCCTTCAACAAGTAGAATGTTGTTTCCACCAATATCAACATATTGACTATAACTCATTTCACTAAGTGATTGAGCTAAAGTTGGCTCATAATGTTCACCATAAAGTGATAATCTTGGAGCATTATTTTGCAAGGTTAAAGAATAAATAAAATCGCCTGTCGATCTTGCTAAACCTATCGAATGCGTTGAAGCAATTAATGCCTTACATCTCTTACTTAATAGCCTCACAAATGTTATTTGCAATTTGGGATGTAAGCTTATTTCAGGTTCATCAATTAATATTAAGTTTGGTTGTTTAAATAATACGTTTCCTAATACAAAAATAAATTGTGAAATACCACTTCCTACACTGTTCAATAAATAGTCTTTACCGTCAAATCGAATTAATAAGCTTGATCTATCATCATTGACAGTTATATTAAAATTTTGAACATTGAACAATTCTCCAAGCTCACTGATTAAAATTTGTATTTTTTCTCTTTTTTCAGCATTTCTGCCATTAGCCCAATTATTCCATTGACCAATAAATGAATTACCCATTAAAAGGTCATAATTATTCCCAGCATTTCCAAAGTCAACTCTATTTGAAGGCACATAAATAAAACTTGCAAATAGTTCTTTCACTTCCTTAATGAAGCTATGATAGTTACTATTATTGATGTATTCTTCATTAATATCTCCTTCAATAAGCCAAGTATTTGTATGCTTTTCATGCCCGAGATAAGGTTTTATCTTAAATTTAAGAAAATAATATTCATTGGTAATTTCAATTTTTACAAAAGGTAGATTATTATTTCTATTAATAATTTCATCTAAAAATATTGAAGTATTTACATGAAATTGAATCTTATCATTATTAATCAATAAATTACCAAAAACATGTCTTAAGTCATAGAAAAATTTAAGGATATTACTTTTTCCAGCGTTATTAATTCCTAGAATAAAAGTTACACCCTCTTGAATTTTAAGTTCGATAGGGTAATTAATGTTAATATTTCGATAATTCCATAATTTTATTTTCATTATAGTAAATTATTTTACTTAGTAACTTAAAACACTTGAAAGTGCTTCATCTGTTTCCATATTCATAAAATTAGACTGATATCCAATTGTCGTTGTAATCGAAGTATGTCGATAAAGCTTCTGAAGCATTTGAATCGGAATTTTATCTCCTGAAATGTTTCCAAAGGTATGCCTTGCAATATGCATGGTTAATTTCTTTTCTATTCCTGCCATATTTGCAACTTTTAATAAGGCTTCATCAATGGTTTTGACAGCATAAGATATCCTCTTTTGGACTTCAAAAAGATTCTCTAATGATCTAACTTCGCTTAAATGGTGAAAAATTAAATTCTGTTTGTTATTTTGCTTATCTCTATATCTCTTTAGAATTTTTTCAGCTTTATCAGATATTTTAATTGAACCTGCCTTTGCATTTTTGCCCATCGTATAGAACAATCTAGAATCCTTTATATCAGCCCACTTAAGTCGCAATAGATCTGATACTCTAATCCCAGCGAAATAGAAAGAGAGAAGCCAAAGGTTTCTTGCATGATCCAGAAATTCAAGACTTTTTAAGTCAAGTTCTTCTAAAATTCGTACTTCCTCAATTGTTAATCCGATCTTTTGTGAATCAGGAAATTTGATTTGGATTTTACCCTTACCAAATGGATAATACTTCTGATCAACAATACCTGCCTGAATGGCTTGAGAAAAAACAGATCTAATCACAACCAGATGGTTTACAATGGTTCTCTCTGTAATTCTCCTTGTGCCTTTTAGGTAAGCTTTGAAACGATTTAGTAAGCTGACATTAATTTCTTCAAAGTTTATGTCTCCTTCAAGAAATTCTTTAAATCTATTAACCCTTGGCTTATCCGCTGAATACCGATTATACTTTCCAGACTTCTTGAGATCATCCAGATAAATTTGAGCTTGTTTTAAAAATGTATTCCTAGTTTTTGACTTAATGTTATTTGTGATATTTTTAGATGATGTATTTTCACTCTTAGTCTCAAGTTCCAATAGTTTACTATTTGCTTCAGTCAATCTCTTAAGAATAAACTTATTTAACTCGCTTGAGTTAGGATTAGTTTTCTTTACTTTTTGCTTTGATTCATCCCAATCAGTTTCGTTAATATATTGACCAAGATGTATTATTGAGCTCTTTCTGTTAATAATAATTTGAATACATAATGGTTGCTTTCCTTCTTTGTTGGTTCTTTTTCTTAGTACTACCTTTATTGTTGCCATATAAATTATTTATACTTGGGTCGAACAAAGGTCGAACATTTTTTGGTTTTTCTTGTATTCTCATGTAACATTAATTTTTATATTTCATTGATAATCAATCAAATTAATACAAATGAATTCATATCAATCCAATATTTAAAGGACTTAAAATCCTGTGGCCAGTAATGGCTGTGCGGGTTCAAGTCCCGCCCCGGGTACTTGGTTCAGAGAAATCTGGACCTTTTTAATTTATGTTGGGTCGAATAAATTTATTCCTCCCAATCTTATTTTTTCTAAATTTATTTTAGGTGCAGAATTTATTAATCTAGCCTGGAATCCACTTTACAGAAATTATGTTATTAAGCCCAAATTAATTTTGTGAAATAAAAATCCACTACAACTCAATTCATTAAAGTAATATCTCCTTTAAGTAAGATCTCTTTACCATTTATTAGTTTCGCTTCCAGCCAATAGGTATAGACACCCGGATTGCATTTTTTAGATCTTGTTGATCCATTCCATCCCATTGTTGCCTGATCTGGTTTTATATTCTCATTTGAAAAAATAAGATTTCCCCAGCGATCAAAAATTTGAAAAGTGGTGATTTCAACATGGTCATTGTCGGATGAATAAGGATAAAACCAATCATTAATACCATCTCCATTCGGACTGAACACATTTGGAAGCCATATTTCAGGTTCTTCTACCTTAATCCGAATCCGCTGAGAACTTTTACATCCATTTGTATCAATTACCAGAACTTCATATTCAATATCAGCTGTTGCGTCTACTATTGGATCTTCACAATCCGAACATGAAAGGAAAGTTGATGGCATCCACATTATTGACTTTACTAAAGACCGATTACCAAATATTGTTAGATCTATTACGGCATTCTCTCCAAGTTTAAGAGATAACTGAGGAACCAGTTCCGTTTGTATATAAGGAATACTTTCAATGGTAAAATCTTTTCTAAACTCACATGCTTTTTCATCCTTAACCAATAAAGTATAATTTCCGGGAATAAAATTAGTTATCCCGATTTGTGTAGGTATTGAATCTTTACCTGAGAGTACTTTGTAAGTATAATTTCCGGATCCTCCTATAACTTTAACTGTTGTAATTCTCCCCTGTGTGTTACCACAAATTGGATTATAAGGAATGATCTCCAGATCCTTAATCCGCTGACTATCTTCAACAACAAAAAAACTGAGTGCCGTTTTACAATAATTAATTGGATTTATTACTTCTACGAGATACTGCCCGGCAAGATCTGTATTAAAAGAAAATGAATTGCTGATTGAGTCCATTTTTGAATTCCTCCAAAGAATAGAAGGATTTGCAACATCAATGACAGAATTAACTGTAACAAATGAATTTATACAATCAATGGTATCTGAATTAACCTGGACTTTTGGACTAATAGTATCGATGTCAACAATAACTTCTCTCTGACTCGTACATCCATTTGCAGCTCTGGCTGATATGAAATACTTTCCCGGAATGCTGACAAATGAAATTGAAGAATCCGATAAAAATAAATTTGGACCCATCCATTGGAATGTGACATTCTTTGTAAGACTTGAAGCAGCAATAGCTACTGATTTATTTTTACAATTAATCACATTTCCTGTTGCACTAAGATCCGGAGTTAGGGTATCTGCATGAACAAAAATTTCTGCTGTGTCTGAACAAAAATTCCTTCCAACAACGCTAAATGAATAATTTCCTGGTTGTGTTACCTGAATATTTCTTCCCTGGATATGAGATTGATCCGGCAAGATCCATTCACCTGTTAAGTTTGCAGGAATAACACTTGCATTCAGATCAATCGATCTATTTATACAAGTTATGGTATCTCCAATTAAGTTAATTATGGGTTTAACAGTATCCTGAACAACCAGTATTGATACAACTTCTGAACAGAAATTAGAACTTGTAACAGTCAATCTATAATTACCCGGCATATTTATTGTTGGATTCCTTGATTGGGAATTGAATCCATTAGGTCCAATCCAGCTAAATTGATCAATGCCCTTAGAAATAATTACAGGATCCAAATTAAACTGAATGACTTTACAATTGAGAGTATCCGCTAATAATGAAACGATCGGTTTAACTGTATCTGATCCAACATTTACAATTATTTCCGTTGAACAATATTCAGGAGTTACCACTTTAATCTTATATTGACCGGATTGTCTAACAAAGATTGTTGAATCCATCGATGAATATCCATTTGGACCTGTCCAAAAATAATCTAAACTATCTCTTGAAGATCTTGCTCTTAATAGAACCGTTGACTTTAAACAATTAAGGGTATCGTCAATCGCCACTAAGTCTGGTCTTCTCACGTCCTGACTAATAACTAGCTTCGCTGAATCTGTGCATCCAAAAGAATTTGTAACAATCCACCAATAGGAACCTGCATTCTTTACAAATGGGTTTTTCAGATTGCTGGTAAATCCATTAGGCCCAATCCATTGATAAATAGAATTGCTATCATTTGTAGTTGAAAATATTTGTAAGCTATCTCTTAGACAATTTAAAGTATCGTCCTTGAACGTTAAGACTGGCTTTTGTTTATTTTCTAAAATATCGATTGAATCTAAGCTTGTACAGCCATTTGAAAATATCGCTGTAATGATATATTTACCTTGCTTATCTATTACAGGATTTCGCAAATTACTTACAAATCCATTAGGACCAATCCATGAATAAGTTGCATTGGAAGAATCAATCAATGCTAAATTAATTTTATCCTTAGCACAGGTAAGTGTATCATTGCTGGTATAAAGTTTTGGATGTAGGGTATCTATTAGTATTTCAATATCGAATGAAGCAGTACAAAAATTATCTGAGGTTACAGAAACCGTATATTTGCCAGGAACATTTACCGTATCACCATCTACATTTGAAGTATAACCATTTGGTCCAATCCAATTTAATACAGTATTGGTATCTATTCGACCTGAGTATAATTTTATTGACCTTTTAATACAATTAATTGTATCTACCAATGGATTCAGTATTGGTTTATTAGTATCTGCCAAAACATTTATTAAAATTGAATCTGCACAACCATTTTCAGCAATTCCTTTGAACCAATATTTTCCCGGAAACTTTGTTTTTATACTTAGATTACTTATTTGAAAATAGTTTTGCGTAGAGTTCCAGATTGTAGATTGTAAATTGAGATCTGAACTTATACTAATCTGGCTACTGTCGCGAATGCAATTTATTGTATCTGATGTGTATTTGAAAGTTGGAACTTTCTGATCTCGTATAATAAAAACAGAATCATACTTTATGCAGGAATTAGGTGTTGTAACTTTAACTTTATACAAGCCACTGTCAATGGTAAAAATACTATCGCCCTTGAAATAATATCCATTAGGTCCAAACCATTCAATTGTTGAACCGATTACGGTTGAACTACATTTCAAAAATGCAGTGTCTAAAACACAATTTATATTATTACTTGTAAGGCTAATCCTAGGATTATCTGCATTCTCATAAACGTTAATACTTTTTACTGTTTTACAATTGTATTCATCGACAACGGTTACTGTGTATGTTCCTCCTTTGGTTACTATAGCATTTTGATCATCCGAAACATATCCACCGGGGCCTTCCCAAAAATATTCAAGTGGAATAACTGAACTTTGAGTAAAAATGATTGCTGTATCATTCTGACATCCAATTGAATCGGTTAGGGTTAGACTAAGATCAGGTTTCTTAATATTACCTTGAACTTCAATCCATGCCTTTTTACAACAATTTGGCAAGGGTGAGCAAATAGTTAATTCATAGGTACCAGGACCTTCAATCGTTGGAGTTAGTGTTTTATCTCCGGAGATTATTTTTCCATTAGTCGTTGTCCATTTGAATGTAAAATTCTTACCTTGGGTAGAACCCGTTGCATCTATTTTTAATTGCGGCTGATCGCAATTTACAATACCGGGATCTTCAATAACAACATTAATTTCTTCAATTTCTACAAGAACTGTGTCTCGAAGTTCACAAATTTTAACAAAGCTGACATCATCGATTGCAAAATCATTACCGCCGGTTGCGGTATTCTGATTTAGCAGACAAATGTCAGCCAGACTATTAGAGCCTGAGTTCCAAATTACTTCATACTTCTGCCAGTTGCACACACTTCCGCTTGCATTAAAAGCAGGACCTACATAACTACCATTAATATTGAGTTGAAGTATCGGAGGTGATGCTGCAACAACAGGAGTTACCCATACCGTAAAAATATAATCCATATTTGGCATCACCGGAATAGATTGACACCATACATTCTGATACGATGCGGCTCCATTAAGAACCATCATCAATCCACCTCCTGAAGTATGATCTTTACAAGCTGCAAATCCTGTGTGGCCTAATTGGGGGTTATTGATTACATCATAAGTTCCCTCACAATCCAAAACACCAAAACCGTAACACGAAATTGTCCCCACAATATAATCCGTACTAAATGCGGTTTTTCCTTGTTCGAAATCTCCATTTGTTACCAGATTAATTCCGGAAACACCCTTAGCTACAAGAATGTATTCACCAGAAGCATTTACTGTAATTTTTGTAGTTGGATTCTTGGGATCCTGAAGTCCGACAGTTGGTTCCCAAAAAATCTCTTTTACAGATCCGCTTACCTTCCCTGCCATATTGGTCATGTCACCTAAATTACAGACTTTGATATCTGGTCCGGCATTAACTGTAAAATTGCATTGTGCAAACAGTCTTTGATGTAGAAGGACTTCTACAATACAAATAATTAAAAAGCTACTATACTTCATTAATTTGTAAAAATACTAATAATTCTATTCTAATAATTATTGAGAAGAAATATTTTCAATTACATTTCCTGTATATAAAACTCTCATATTAGAAAAAATAATAATTGAAATATCGTATTTGCAATATCCTAATTTATTCTTTTGAATTCTTCTGGTTATGGATAAAGTAGCAGTAGTTGAATTTTGCTTCATCGAATTGAGATTTTTTATAATAATTTTTCACCTGCTTGTTGGTCCTAATAAATCATAGAGTTTGCATGTGTTTCTAAGAAGAATTTTATCAATTTTTCTTGAAGCCCACTCAGATTTCTAATTCAAGATCCTATGATATTTAGATTTACGAGTATTTCCGCACAAAATCTGATATCTGTGATTAGAAAATATTTTTTACATTCTTTCCAAATATATACTTGTTAAGTTATCCCTGCACATAAGTTGTAGACAGCAGAATAAATATTTATACAATTTGTAGAATATTGAATAGAAACTGAAAGGTTCCTTTAGAATTTAGATGTACGGTCTCCAACAGCTCCGACACAAATTTCTTATTGTACTAAGCTCAATAATTTATCAATTTCTTAAAATTTGAAATGTTTCTGATCTGTGCAAATTCAACTTATCTTTGCAACTTAATGTTTCCTCAATACGATGTAATTGTAGTTGGTGCAGGTCATGCAGGATGTGAAGCCGCCGCAGTTGCTGCTAATATGGGCTGCAAGGTCTTATTGATTACAATGAATATGCAAACCATTGCACAAATGTCCTGTAATCCTGCAATGGGAGGTGTGGCTAAAGGACAAATCGTTAGAGAAATTGATGCTTTAGGAGGCTATTCAGGAATAATTACTGATGAAACTATGGTGCAATTCAGAATGCTTAACCTCTCAAAAGGTCCTGCTATGTGGAGTCCTCGAGCTCAATCTGATCGAAACCTTTTCGCACGAAAATGGAGAACAGTATTGGAATCTCTACCCAATGTTGATTTCTGGCAGGATATGGTTAACAGCTTGTTGATTACCGAAAAACAAGTTGTTGGTGTCAGAACATCAATGGGACATGAAATCCAATCCAAGACTGTTGTACTCACCAATGGAACCTTCCTTAATGGAATTATTCACGTAGGCGAGAAACAATTTGGAGGTGGACGAGCTGGGGAAAGTCCGGCAAAAGGAATAACCGATCAGTTGATTCAAATTGGTTTTGATGCAGGAAGAATGAAGACCGGAACACCACCACGATTAGACGGAAGAACAATTGATTTTTCGCAAGCAGAAATACAAGCAGGAGATGAGAAAATTTCCCGTTTTAGTTTTCTGAATACAGCAATTCCTGATCGACAATTGGATTGTCACATTACTTATACGAATCCGGAGGTACATGATATATTGAAAACAGGATTTGATCGAAGCCCAATGTTTTCAGGAAGAATTCAAGGACTTGGACCAAGATACTGCCCTTCAATTGAGGATAAAATTGATCGCTTCAGCGAAAGGGACAGACATCAGCTTTTTATCGAGCCCGAAGGATGGGATACTCATGAGATTTATTTGAATGGTTTTTCTTCTTCACTTCCTGAAGAAGTCCAATATAAGGCACTTCGAAAAATACCTGGACTTCAAGATGTTAAAATGTTTCGTCCGGGTTATGCAATTGAATATGATTATTTTCCACCAACGCAATTGCAATTAAGTCTTGAAACTCATCTCATCAGAAACTTATTTTTTGCAGGCCAAATCAATGGAACAACCGGTTATGAAGAAGCTGCATGCCAAGGATTAATGGCAGGAATTAATGCATCAAGAAGAGTAAAAAACGAAGAATCAATCATACTTAAAAGATCAGAAGCATATATTGGTGTATTAATAGACGATCTGGTCAATAAAGGTACTGAAGAACCTTATCGAATGTTTACTTCACGAGCTGAATTTCGAATTTTACTTCGTCAAGACAATGCAGATTTCAGGTTGACGCCAATTGCAGAAAATATCGGAATGTCCAATATCTCTGACAGAGTATCTCGATTAAAGGAAAAGCAAAATAACTTTATTGAACTTATTAAATTATTAGAAACTAACACAGTAACTCCTGATGAAATAAATGGATATTTAAATGAAATATCTTCTTCTCCTTTAGAAACTAAAATAAAAATTTCAACTTTACTAACTCGACCCAATGTTGAATTAAATCAATTATTCAAATTCAGCAATGTCCTCCAAAACACAGAGAAAATATTTGATAATGAAATAATTCAATCCGTACAGATCCAACTTAAATACGATGGGTATATTAAAAAAGAACAAGAAATGGTCGATAAAATGATGAGACTCGAAACTGTTAAAATAAATCCTGACTACAACTATCATCAAATAAATGCCTTATCCAATGAAGCAAAAAACAAATTATCAAAATTTAAACCTGAAACCATAGGTCAAGCTAGTCGAATAAGCGGAGTATCCCCTTCAGACATCTCAATTCTACTTATACACTTAGGTCGTTAGTTTTTTAAAAAATTTTTTAAAAAATTCATACATTTGCCAACCCTTTAGGGCTTGTCTAATAATGGATTCATCATTAAGATAAGGGCGTTTAGCTCAGTTGGTTCAGAGCACTACCTCGACAAGGTAGGGGTCGGCAGTTCGAGCCTGCCAACGCCCACTTTCACAAAATTTAATTTTCAAAAATTTTATCACAGATTACTTTAGTTGTTAGATCCCAGGTAAATTGTAATCTATGAATTCTTCCCAGTTCAATTCTTTCACGCCGTTTTTTTTCATTTTCCAATTTAAATTGAATCATCGAACTTGCCATTGAATCTAAATCATGCGGATTAAATAATATTGCTCCTTCTCCAGCTATTTCAGGTAAAGAAAAAGTATTCGAGCATAATATCGGTACGTCACTATACAAAGCTTCTAGTACCGGTACACCAAAACCCTCCAGAAATGAAGGAGTAATAGCCGCTTCTGCTGCTGCTGTAATGTTAGCCAATTGCAAGTCATCCAAATTCTCTAAGAAAATTATATCCGTCTTGTATGCTGATCTATTATATGCGGATTCAATAATTTCTGTCATCCATGCCTTTCGTCCGATTATAACCAATTTATCATCAGATATATTTGCTTCTCTATATTTATTAAAAGCATTGATTAATCCATGCACATTCTTACGAGGATGAAGAGCTCCAACAAACAGAAAAAATTGAGATGAATCAGTGTACTTCTTTCTAATCATTAACTTCTCATCTTCTGAAATAGGAGCAAACATATTCTTACAACCACTATAGCAAACTGAAATCTTGGACGGCGTAATATCCAGGCTATTAACAACATCATTCTTTGTCGCTATTGAATTTGCAAAAATATGAGTGGCTTTATTTAAAAACTTTGGAATAAACCTATGATAATACCATTGATGGGTTCTTGGTATCTGGGTCGGATAATGTAAATAGGCCAGATCATGTATGACAAAATATTGAGGAATTTTTATTGACAAAGATGCATATCCATCCATACTTATAAAGATATCACAGTTATACTTTTTTACTGCAGATGGAATTGAAATTTCAAACCACCAATACCAAAGTACTGGATGTCTTGCCGGTGGGTCTAATACAATACAATGAACATTCTTAGGAAAAACAAATTCGCTAGAAGGTTTTCGATCAAAAAAAAGATAAAATTCGTGTCGTGGATACCATTGCACCATTCTATTGATTACTTCATAGCAAAACCATCCAATTCCTTCTAATTTATCTTTAATTAAAAATCGTGCATTAATTCCAATCTTCATAAAAATATTATTCCGCTTTATTACCTTTGCTAAAGTTCAAAGATAAAACTTTGTATAATTCAGACGTATTAATCATTGGAAGTGGTATTGCAGGATTAAGTACTGCAATTCATCTAGCTCAACAAAATTCGAAACTATCTATTTCACTAATTTCCAAATCATATAAAGAAGAATGTAATACAAAATATGCTCAAGGCGGGATCGCTGCAGTTTGGGATTTAAATGAAGATGATCTAAACAAGCATATCGCTGATACTCTTGATGCAGGAGCCGATCTTTGCGATGAAAAAATTGTTCGTATAGTTATTGAAGAAGGCCCATCCAGAGTACAGGAGTTGATTAATTGGGGTACACGATTTGATAAAATTAACAATCTAAATTATGACCTTGCTAAAGAAGGTGGACATTCTGAACGCAGGATCTTACATTACAGAGATTTAACAGGAGCCGAAATTGAAAGAGCACTGTTAGAAAAAGTATCAAGTTTTCCAAATGTAAAAATCCTGGAACATTATTTCGCAATAGATCTATTAACGCAACATCATATGGGATATAACATTACCCGTATTATGAAAAATATTGAATGTTATGGATGTTATTTATTGAACCTCCAAAATCTTCAAGTCGAAACTCATTTGGCAAAAATTACTGTATTGGCAACAGGTGGATCAGGCCAAATATATAAAGCAACTACTAATCCAATAGTAGCAACCGGAGATGGGATTGCCATGATGTATCGCGCCAAGGGCCATGTGGAAAATATGGAATTCGTGCAATTTCATCCTACCTCTTTATATAATCCTTCCGGTGAAAATCCGTGCTTTCTAATCTCAGAAGCAGTCAGAGGATTTGGAGCAATACTAAAGACTAAAAAGGGAGAAGAATTCATGCACAAATACGATGCAAGACTTTCCCTGGCTCCACGAGATATCGTTGCCCGTGCCATAGACTCAGAAATGAAGTTGAGTGGAGATGAATTTGTTCATCTTGATTGCCGACATCTTGAAAAAAATTCTTTCATTGATCATTTTCCAACCATATACAACAAGTGTTTATCCATCGGAATTAATCCACTTGAACAGTATATTCCTGTAGTTCCAGCACAACATTATATGTGTGGAGGAATTCAAATAGATGAAATGGGAAGAACCAGTATTAAAAACCTGTTTGCTGCGGGTGAATGTACAAGCTCAGGCTTGCATGGTGCAAACCGACTTGCTTCAAACTCCTTATTAGAAGGTGCTGTTTTTGGATATAGGGTTGCTCAGGATATTGGAAAGACTATAGACAATATCCAACTAAATACTATAATACCAGAATGGGATGCTCATGGAACCAATGATCCTAAAGAAATGGTACTTATAACTCAAAGTATAAAAGAATTAAAAGACATTATGTCTTACTATGTTGGGATTGTTAGATCTAATGTACGTCTCAAAAGAGCTATGGACAGATTACATTTACTCTATACTGAAACTGAATCGTTATACCATACCACAACTTTATCACCTCAACTTTGTGAACTTAGAAATTTAATTACAAATGGATATCTGGTTACCCGGTCTGCAGAAATGAGACGAGAAAGCAGGGGATTACATTTTACTACAGACTTTCCAGCAAAGAATATTTTTCTTCAGGATACCTTACTTTAAAAACCTTTTATCCAATATACTTTGCCTGTAAATATTTTATAGTCTTACCCTTATCAAGATGCATTCTCTCATAATATGTCTTAATCTGAAGTGCCTCATGAAATAATTCTTTCTGATAAATATTATCACTTTTATAAACTAGTTCAAAACAATCATTTTCTAATATCGAATTGATTCCAAATTCATAAAGATTCAAATCATCCGTTTTTAAGTGTACCAAGGCATTCTTCTTCAATATATTTGAATAAATATCTAAGAAGTATTTAGAAACAAGTCTTTTATTTGATTTACTAGGTCTAGGAAAAGGATCCGGAAAAGTAATCCAAATTTCGTCAACTTCTCCTATACCAAAAAAATGATGGATCAATTCGATCTTTGATCTAACAAAAGCAATCCTATCAATTCTCTGTTTCAGTGATTCGCTGGCTCCTTTCCATATTCTGGCACCTTTGATATCAACTCCAATTAAATTAATATTAGGGAACAATCTGGATAGACCGATACAATACTCGCCTCTGCCACAAGCCAATTCCATTATTATAGGATTATCATTTTTAAAATAATCAGATTTCCAAATCGATTTATAATTTACAATTCTATCGATTCCTGCTATTAATTGAGGATTGCTAAAACTGATATTCTCAAAAACATTTTCAAAATGAAGATTATCTGAAAATTTTTCGAGTTTAGATCGATTACTCAAAGTACTATAAATTATTTATTAATAAATCAAACGCATCTGAAAATTTTGTGTCATTAACAGGCAAATCCTTAGGTGGATGGTCTAATTCAAAAAATGTATTTGAATCATTCAGTAATCTTTTCAAATGATTTACAGACTCCTCTGACATATCTTTGGTATTCTTATTCAGCATTAGAACTGAAGGACTAATAATATTCGGTATATACTCATAACAATTAAAATCATACTTAGGATCTCTCGGCAACAAAAATATAGCCGGTAAATGAGCCCGCAACCAACTTCTTATTCCATAAATTGGGTTAATCATAATGAGCAATCTGCAAGGACTTAATGTTCCCAGATAAGCTGCAGTAACAGCTCCTAACCCATAGCCAACAATAATAATGCTATCCTGATTCACTTTAGTTTTTAACCAGGAATAGACTAGCTGTGCATCTTCATTCCAATTAAATTCAGTTGAATTACCCTCACTCTTTCCGTATCCTCTATAATCTGGAATTACAACATTACAATTTCTTTCAAGAAAAAATCCTGCGAAGTTCTTTGACCAATAATCAACACTTTTGGTTGCTCCATGCAAAAATAGAATTGTAGCTTTAGGTGCAAGATCGGAATTAAACTCTACCACATTCAATTTTTCATTATTGGGTTGGGTCAAAGTAAATTCACTAAACTTATATTCAAATGAATATTTATATGATTTGCTGTGCTTTACAGGATTAAAAACTATGAAATCGATTAAAATATAAATACAGAAGATACCAATGCAATATAATAATAATAAGGTTAAACATATTGCAAAAATCCTTCTTAACGACATAGATTACTAAATGACGCTAATGTATGACGAATACAGAAATTATTTTCCTTCTTGTGCGATTAAAACTTAGTTAATTGTCCTCGTCTGCATATATATTGTTCATCCACAATTTTGTAGAAATAAATTCCGGCCGGCCAACTTTGAGTTGAAACTCTTATTGTACCATTTAGGTCAGATTGGTAGATTTTTATTCCTTGAATATTATAAATTTCCAATTTTGATGAATAACTGTCACCACTTATCATTAAATATTCATTAAATGGATTTGGAACCATTGCAATACTACCTTTTGATTCTCCTTGGAAATGTATGTTAAGACTGTGTGCGTTTTTTTCGGAATCATAGTATTCTGAACTGATTCTATTAGAAACTGAAATCATATTATCAAGGTAAAGGTGTTTTTTACTACATTTTAAAGATATAAATGGTTGATCAGAACTAAATTCCAATAATTGACCGTTGCTCACGCTGAGACTTAATTTATTATCCTTTAAATAGTATTGATCCGAAGGCAAATCACTATTAAACACCTCAACTGGACTACTAATTTTAGATAAATCAAGTTCTGTCTGGAAACCAATTAAACCCTTTTTCTTCGCATCTATATAAAAATGAATAATTCTATCTTGTCCAATCGTTTCAACTGTATAATTGATATTGAGAGGATAATTGGATTCTTCACTTCTTTGTTCTAACTTGCTATAATTATTTCTATAACTAAGATCTATATCACCCATCTTTACCGCTAAAACATCCCCGTTGAGCCTTGGATAATTTGTAATATTGATTCCTTGAAAATATATAGACTCGTAACTATTAAACTTTGTAATAACAGACTTCCAATCCGGCCTGAAAAAATACCAGGGGTAAACATTTCCAAAATCTTGTTTAATTCCTAAAATAACTTTTCTGATTTCAGCAATATCAGAGGAAGACACAGAATTATTACGATTTACATCAGCAGCAAAGTAAGCCAGCGTATCTTTTAAGATTTCTTTATTCAGAATATGTCTTTGAATTAGAACAATATCCTTTGTACTAACACCATCCAATACCTGAGATCTTTTCACAAAACGGTACTCCATAAATCCGTTCTTTCTTGATTTAAGTTTAAAGCCAAAATGTAAACCTCCATTCAAGGAAGCACAAAATTTACTGATGTTGTCAGCATCTGTAATGTAAATAGAATCCGGATAAACTCGATAATCTTTCTCTGTTGCGATTCTACCACCAACATCAGCAGATTCCGCCAGACTGGTTACTGAAAATGTAAACGAATGCGGACAATTGAAAACATCTGTAATAATTACGGAATAATTACCGGCCGGGATGCCAAACAACGAACTTGTAGTTGCCCCGTTCTGCCATTGATAAGTATAAGGGCCAAACTCACCTTTAGGAATTAAAACGATCTGACCATCGTTATCACAAACATCACCAATAATAGAACTCTTGTGTTCCGCACTGTTTCTATAAACATTTAAGGTAATGTTGGTGGATTTTCGAATTACACTATTGTCACACCTATTCTTTATTGACCAATCACGCTTAATTCGTACCGGTATATTACAAAGATTAGATATCTTAGTATCAATAAATGTTATATCAATAGAACCCAAACTATTTTTAAATCCTAATATTGCTTCTGTTAAACTCTTGTCTTTTGGATAATCAATAGTAGTGTCTGGGGGAACCCTAATTTGATCCGGTTTAAGATGTTGAATAAAGATAGTTTGATTGCATCTTTCTATATCCCCAATGGAATTTCTTATTGTAAAATTTCGTGAAATTAAATCTGAGCCGTTGGCACAATTTCCATTTGCAAAAATATCGATATATGTAATTGTAACTGTTCCGCCATTATTGTTTAAAACTTTTGGAAAACCCGTCAAAGAAGTATCGGTCTTCTGCCCTTCTGTAATGGTAACGTTGACTGGACATTGAATTGTCAATGTTTGTGGTGAGTTTGAGTTGTTCTTGCTCGCTGCCATAACAACAAGTGGCATGAACAATACAAAGATCAAGTTCCTCATTCAACCTAATTTTAAGGTATAAATATAACTTTTTTATCATAATTTTTCGACACGAATACAACTCAAATTAAACATTAGATTAATCAATAATGCATACAATATTGAGTATAAAACATAAGTCTTTATAAAAAATAAATATAAATATTAAAAAAATATAAAATTAGACCTGCACAATGTTGATTCTTTCAATGTGCAGGTCTTTTTAATAAATTTCTAACAATATTGTCAAGTAGAAAAAAGATTCTTTCTACCTCATTGATAAAAAAATCTCATCATATTCAAAGATTGAATAAGGTAAAACTATTCAAACGAAGAAGTGCCGTTTGATTGATATACATATCTAAAAGTAAAGTAACGAGGAAGATCTTTTCTTGAATCCGGAGAAGGAGGAGCGTCTTTATAATAAGACAAAATCTCAATCTTACAGAATTTATTATCTGATGTTTTTAGAACAATAAACTTTCCGGGAGTTGGAATTAACACCTGTGTTGTAGGATTATAAGTTGACCAGGTACTTCCAATTGCGTAAGTTGGAGCAGCATCCGATTTAAATATACTGTCCAAAGAAACCTTCTTGAAATCAGAAAAAATACCGGACTGCAGAAAGGCTTGAGTTGTACCGGGTCCACTAGAACCTCCATTGAGTATTATTCTACTTCCTCGAAATGCCAAATCCCACTTTGTAGTAGCGCTATCATTAAGATCAACTATACTAGAATCAGCTAATCTGAAAAAACTATAATGACCTGTTGTCCCTAACGGATTACCATTAGTAGGATCAAATCCTGTTCCCGGATCTGCTGCTAAGTTTTTGATTGTCGTAGAAACCAAAGTTTCCTTCCCCAAATCTTCATCGTCTTTACAAGCCACAAAGGCTAATATGAATAATGCGAAAATTAAATGTATTGAATTCTTCATGATTTATAAAAATTATATTGTAAACTAATAAAAATATTTCGTCCTATCAAATTCGGTATGTGGGCAGGATCTTTGTAATTAAAAAGATTCTCCGCTCCACATTGAGTTGTAAACTGATTGAACCATAATTTGCTCAAACTTAAGTTTACTAAATAATAATCTTTTACAAATGAATCATATCGGTCTAGAACTCCATTTTGGTTCAGATCACTATTAGGAACTGTGATTCCACTCACATTTCCATTTAAAGAATTTATTCCAAATTTTGAATGATAAAACAACCTTAGATAAGCATCTAATTTAAGATAAGGAATAGTATATTTGATTTTAGCATTTAATTGATGTTTAGATCTACCTGCCAGACCAAAATAATCTGATTTCTTAATCAGATATGTTTCTAATGTATTCGGATCTCTACCAAACACTTCAGCTCTTCTAATTTTTGCCAGCATTTCCTTATCATATGCTTGCAAATACTGATAGCCTAAAGAAAATGATAAAATGTTAGACATTTTATGTTGAAAATTCATTTCAATTCCCTGAGTAAATACACTATGCAAATTAGTATAACTATAAATATTCTTTTGCTGAACAGTAGTTGCAACAATAATCGTTTCAATTAAATCTGAAAGATCATTTCTGAATATGTTTATATCAAATGTTGAACCTTCTTTAATTTTAATATTTGAACCTAAGTTAAATGCCCATGATGACTCCGCATTTATTTGATTAACTTTATCAAGAGAAACAAATAGTTGAGACAACTGTCCGGATTTTTGTAAAGCTTCTAATTCTTGCTGACAAACTTCTGTTCCAAAGACAGAATATGATGCGGCTTCATTTCTGAAATTCATATACAATTGCCGAAAATCAGGAGCTTTGAAGCCTTTACCAACTGAAAACTTCACATGATATCTTCTACTTATTTTATACTGTACCGCTAACTTTGGACTCCATTGAGTTGAGTAATTTGAATTCTTATCAATTCTTGAACCAATCGCAAGATCCCATTTCTTATTTTCCAATTCAAACTGTGAAAAACCATAACTGCTGGTCTGAATTCTTTCTAGTAAATCTCCATATCTTGAGCTTTCAACTGATTCATGAATGTAACCAATACCCACAAGAAATTTTGTGCTCTTTGATGTTCTAAAATTCAATATACCTTCGGGCCTTAGAAATTTCTGAGAAAAATAATCCTTATAGAATTCAACTTCAGGATTATACAATTGCGCTAAATCTGTTGAAGTTGAATAGACCGTATAATAATTCGTTAAAGACAAATTTAGCTTTGAATTGAAAAAATACTTAAATGCCATGTTCAAATTATTATCATCAACAGAACCTTTTCCATTTACTCGGATTGAATCCATTCCGGAAACAACTTGGAACAAATTTTTCTGATACTCCTTGAAGTATCTATAACTCATTCTTAGTTCAGATTTGGGATTCGGATTCAAAATAGCCTTAACACCAAAAGAATAATTATGAAAAGGCGCAACAGTCTGACCAAAACTCTCAGGAGTCAGATCATATCCATTAGTGCTGAATCTATTGATATAAGCATTAAGTCGAAGCTTCTTATAAACGTACGAACCATTCATATTCAGATCCAAAGTGTTTCTGCTTGAATATCGCGTTGAAAAATTCAGTTTGGTTGTATATGCCTGATCAGTAATAATATTAATAACTCCTGCCAAGGCATCAGAGCCATATAGACTTGAAGAGGGTCCTTTGACAATTTCAATTTTTTTAATGTTAAATGTGCTAACCCTTGATAGATCTAGTGTTCCTGTATATCTTCCGATTAGTGGTTCTCCATCCAATAATATCAGGGTATAATCAGGATTAAGGCCCTGCATTTGAATTCCATTACCTAATCCGTTTATTTGAGGAACAACAACCAATCCAGTTTGCTCGCTAATAACATTTTGCAATCTAATTAAACCGGGTCCCTGTATCTGATTTGATTTTAGAACGCTTACAGGCATTGGAATTGAAGAAAGTAACTTTTCTGATCGGGTAGCAGTAACTGATATCTCATCTAAGTGAATGGAATCCTCCTGACTCCGGAGCATATTGAATATCAATAAAAAGAATCCAAAACTTAGAATAAACCTTTTCATTTTCGCACAAATTTTCCAAAACATAGCATTTAAAAAATACCCGAAAACGGTATAATTCTACCCGAAAAGGTTTTATTTAGAGTTAATAAAAATCTAAATAAGATAACAATTTCTAAGCATATTCAAGATAATATATTAATTTTATGCCACAAAAGCTACTAATAAATACCCTAAAAATGGGTCCAGAATCTCATATTAAAATACTGGATGGACAAGTTCAAAGTGAGTTTGCCGATTTAAGCTTTAGAAAGCAAAATGTGTATCTCATATTTTGCATCAATGATTCTGTTGTCTTTAAATTTAGCCCTGCCTATTCAAGGCAATTAAATCCGGGTCGTGCTTTTATAATATATGATCCGGATAAAGATGTTAGCTTTCAGTTAATCTTAAATGAAAATACCAAGATTTGTATTCTTGAAACAGAAATAACATCTATGCACAGATTATTTGTTTCAGATACCAATATGAGCTCTATTTTAAATCCACAGTTTTCGCAAAAAAAATTTTATGAAGAAAGAGAATTTCCTGTTGAAATCATTTCTATTATTACACAATTAAGCTTAACCAAATTAACAGATCTATCTAAAAAACTTTTCCAGCAAGCAAAATCTTTAGAAATAATAAGTATCTTTTTTGGAACCTTAAAACCCTCATCAGAAGCCTGCCCATTTTTAAATAATGATGAGATCGTAAAAAAAATAAAACGAGCGAAAGATCTTCTTATAGATAACTTCAATAAAGGAATTACGCTTTCCGAAGTTTCAAAAAAAATAGGAATCAATGAAAATCAATTAAAACTTGGTTTTAAAGAAATATACAACAATACACCATACCAATATCTATTAGATTACAAACTTGAAATTGCAAATCAACTTTTGTTAAAAGAACAGCTTCAGGTCAGTGAAGTTGCCTACCAGATTGGATATTCCAATATCAGTCATTTTATTGCAGCTTATAAGAAAAAATTTGGAACAACACCAAAAAAGCAAATAAAAAATAAATAACACAAGACTTCGTTTATTTTTCTAAGGATTAAAATTGCGTTTGCAAAAACAAGAGATTTAAATTAGTTTTACGGCAAAATTTTTATATGTACGATTTTCCGGATTGGGGTTCTTCAGCAGTAATATTGAGTTTTTTAACACTGACATTCTTAGAGATCGTTCTAGGTGTTGACAATATTATTTTTATTTCCATTACTGCAAACAAACTGCCTTCGGAGGATAGAAAGAAAGCGACCAATCTTGGCTTGATTGCCGCTATGATTTTAAGGATAATTCTTCTGTTTGGACTTGTATTTATGACTGCAATGCAGAAACCTATTATTAATATAGAAAGCTCATGGTTACATGCCGGATTCTCAGTACAAAGCTTAATACTAATTATTGGCGGTGTTTTTCTTATTTATAAAGCAGTTTCGGAAATTCACCACAAATTAGATGCTGATGACTTATCCATAAATAATCAAAAAAATAAAAAGAATTCACTCACAGATGCTATTCTACAAATAACTTTAATCAATATCATTTTTAGTTTAGACTCAATATTAACAGCAGTAGGAATGACATCCGGATTACATGGAGCATTATGGATAATGATCATCAGTGTTGTTGTTTCCATTATTATAATGATTGGGTTTGCGCATCCAGTTGGTAAGTTCGTCAATGAGCATCCTACAATACAAATGTTAGGACTTGCTTTTCTAATTTTAATTGGATTCATGTTAATTGTGGAAGGATCACATCTTGCGCACCTTATGGTTGGTGATGAAGAAGTGGGTTCAGTACCTAAGGGTTATCTCTATTTTGCAATTGCATTTTCGTTATTGGTTGAAATGCTAAACATGAGATTACGTAAAAAAGCACGCACCGTTCAATTACATGGAATTGGTGAAGATGCGAAAGAACAAGGATACTTCAAGGATAACAATCCCGCATAGTATTAAGCTATTTACAAAATTGAAGAATTTTATTTACGAAAATAAAATCATTCTTACCGGAATAGTTATCATTATTATTTCTCTGTTCGTTTACCATTACAATCCGTTTAGTCTTCAGGAAGTACAAAATATTACAATTAGTATCAGTATACTGATTATACTCCTTTGGGTTACCGAGATTATTCCGATGCCTGTAAGCTCCTTATTGCCGATAATTCTATTCCCGGCTTTCGAACTAGCCAAGATTCAAGATATATGCAAGAATTATGGTGATCCAATAATATTTTTATTCATGGGTGGTTTTTTTCTCGCAATTGCAATTGAAAAGTGGAACCTACATAAACGAATCGCATTATCAATATTAAATTTTTGCGGATATCAATCAAATCAAATTTTGTTAGGCTTTATGCTCTCCACTGCTTTTATCAGCATGTGGTTAAGCAATACCGCAACAACATTAATGATGTATCCCATTGCTTCTTCAATAATAAGTGTCTTAAGTTTACATAATTCGGAATCAAGACTAAGACCTTTTACGATCTCACTAATGCTAAGTATTGCTTATGCTTCGAATATTGGAGGACTTGCAACAATTATTGGAACACCTCCCAATACTGCATTTGTTGCATTTGTCAGAGAACAATTTAATATTCAAATTAGTTTTTTTGAATGGTTTAAAATTTGTGGACCTATTGCCTTATTATTACTATTTATCTTGTACATTATTTTCACAAAAATATTATATCCGGCTAAATTTGAAAATTCGGATGAAGCAAAAAATTTTCTTAAAGATGAGCAAAATGCGCTCGGCCAATGGACTATGGGAGAAAAAAGAGTCACGGCTATTTTTATTCTTATGGCAGGAGCCTGGATTTTTAAAGACTTAATAAATTCAATTTCTCCGTTTCAGGTAAACGATACAAGCATAGCCCTCTTTGGTGCATTGCTTTTATTTTCTATTTCAAGTTGTACCAATGAATCAATTAAAAAAATTTCAGAACAAACAAATACATTTCGAAAAAGCAGATTGTTAAACTGGGACGACACCAATAAACTTAGCTGGGGAATATTAATTATGTTTGGCGGTGGACTAAGCTTAGCTAAACAATTAGAAGCATGTGGAATATTGAAAGTTATAGGAACTTTTCTTTCTTCAAATCTTACGGATAACATATACATTCTGATCATTGTTGTGGCTTGCATTTCGATCTTTCTAAGTGAAGTAATGAGTAATATCGCTCAAGTTATTGTACTTAGTCCAATAATATGTTCGGTTAGTGTTGCTATGGGTGCTTCCCCGCTAATACTGGGAATTCCAATGTGTCTGGCTGCCTCATGTGCCGGAATGCTTCCAATGGGAACTCCACCCAATGCAATTGTATATGCAAGCAATAAAATTCCTTTAAAACATATGATAAGGAGTGGATTTGTTCTTAATATTATAAGTATTATCGTTATTAGCATTATTATCTTTTTATACTTTAGGGTTTAATTTTAATGACAATATATTAATTTTACAAGATGAAACTTAGATGCTTGATTATTGATGATGATCCGATGATTTGTGATCTGGTAAAGCATTATTGTACAAAAATTAATGAAATTGATTATTGTATTATAGCCAACACAGGAGCAGATGGGTTACAATTACTCAGCAATCAAGAATTTGACTTACTGTTTTTGGATTATCATTTACCCGACATGACCGGTCATTCCATTTTAGAAATAAAGTCCAAGACTTTACCGGTAATAATGATAACTTCTGAAAAAGAGTTCGCAGTTATTTCCTACGATTATGACGAAATTATTGATTTTCTTGTTAAACCTTTGCAGTTTGAAAGATTCCAAAAAGCTGTACATAGGTTGAAGGAACCTGAATCTGCATCCAAATCTCTTGTATCCGCCAATCAGGACATCTGTTATATCAAAGATGGGACTAAATATATTAAAACTAATTATAAAGATATCTTATATTTGAAAGCTGAAGAAAACTACGTTTCATTTATATGCGCAGATAAAACGATCTTAAGCTTGGTCCCCTTAAAAAGTGTTGAAACAAATCTCCCTTCTTATTTTATGAGAGTACACAGATCCTTTATCATTAATGTTGAGAAAGTTGATTCGACCTCTCTGGAAGAAATAAAAATTGGAACACATTCAATTCCAATAAGTCAAAAATATAAAAAAGAATTTTTCGAATTCTTACAATCTAAAACAAACTTCAAGCCATTAAAGTCCTAAGATGAATTTTAGCAAGCTCGATGGAAGATCTTACCTGATCAAGACTTCTGTGAAAGTTTTGATTAGAAGCTTGTTTATCGCTAACATCTAAATTTCTCCAATAATCTTCGACTTCTTTTAAATTATACCTTCTCAAGCTATTTGCCATCCGGTGGATCGTCTTATTCTTTAATTCATTGTCTTGTAAATTATATGAATCCAGTAATCGGTCCAAACATTGGTTCCACTCCTCAATTAATAGATTTAACGATCCTGTGACTTTTTCTTTTTCATTGTCATAATCCGAATATATAATATTTAGAGAGGCGGGTTTGCAGACTTTTAATGACCAAAGACTATTAATCTTATCTAGCAAGAAGTTATCATGAATTGGTTTTTGCAATATTAAATCAAAATAACCTTTTCCGGCTAGTTGCAATTGAGCCAAATCATGATTCCCGGTTACCATTATAAGGCAATAATCTTCTTTCAAACAATTAAGTAATAGCTCTAAATAATTTAATATTGAAACATCATTTATTAGATTATCTGTAACAATAACATCAAATTTGTTCGTTTCTATAATTTTATACAATTCATCAATTGAAGCTACTAATTTCAAATTCTTAGACCTTGAATCGAACACATGATTATACCAATAGTGTAATTGCGGATCATCATCTATAATTAAAATATTCTGCCAGTCTGCTCGAATATCAATTTGTCCTTCCGACTTCTGATCAACAGGCTGAGTCTCACAATGAATGTCAAATTTAAAAGTTGTACCTACTCTTTCTGTCTGCTCCAATCTTAAGTTAGACTGATACAGGGACAATAATTGAACCACGATTGGCAATCCTAATCCTGCTCCATACTGGTCATTGAGAATATCCCTTTCTAGTTTTTGAAATCGTTTTTGAATTTCGAGAAATTTATCTTTTGGAATTCCAGGACCGGTATCACTGATTTCAAAATGCAAAACTTTTTCATCCTTAATTTCACTTAGCTCAATGTTCAAATCTACTCTTCCCGAGATTGGAGTAAATTTAATTGCATTCGATAACAAATTTGCAATGATCTGTCCAAGTCGAAGTGAATCAATAAGAAATAAATTGTTCTCTAATTTTTTACTCCTATTGTAATTTAAAGTAATCTTCTTATTCTGTGCTTCAAATGAATATGCCTTAATAATTTGACTGCATAAGATTTCGATATTGGAAGGTTCGAGATTCAATTTGATTTTACCTTCTTTGAGTTTTGAAAAATCCAGAATATCATTTACGAGAGAAAGCAAAATATTTGTACTAAATTTTAGACTATCAATAATAGGTTTCTGTTGATTGCTAGGCTCGTTGCTTTCCAACATTCTTGTCATACCTAATATTGCATGCAAGGGATTACGAATCTCATGACTCATATTCTGTAAGAATTCTTCTTTTTGAAGATTGGCTGTTTCTGCTGTTTTCTTAGCCAATTCCAATTTTTTGAAACTTTCTTTTATAGATTTTGACATAGCATTAAACGTATTGGCAATAATTCCAATCTCATCATTTCGTTCTAAGGGAAGGTCAGATGTTTCAAATTCTGATCCAAAATTAGAAATCGAGGTAACGATATTATCCATGTCTTTGGATTGCTTCTTCAGCCACCATAAGGCTAAAAGTAACATTATTGAGGTAATCATTAATGTTATCCCTATCAAGGACCAACGCCAACGAATAAAACTTTCTAGTAATTTATTCTCTTTTGATTGAACCAAAATAAAAAGTTCGTACTTGGATTTTGGATAGTAAAGCTTCTTCCAATATATTGGTTTCTCTGAACTGGTATGTTTGTTGATCTCTGCATTTCCTAAATTGACATTTATCTTCCAATCTTCAAATAATGAACTCGAATCACCAAATTCAAAAGTAAAAGTCTTCTCCGCAATAGGATGAATCAATGCATTACCATTTCCATTAACTAAGTATACATCAAACTCCTTATTTGGCAACTCCTGAATATTAATAAATAATTTATTTAGATTTACATTTATAACAGCAATACCTAAAGAATTACCATTAAACCACACCGGACAAGAAGTTCTTAGTGTCGGTGTTACTGGCCAGCTAACCTTCCCATATTCCTTGTTCAAATCAATAATTGAAAAATTGACTGAATCTTCCAATAAACCGATAGTCTCCTTATAATATGCTGTATTTCCTTTCTCTTGCAAATCTTGCTGATTGGTTACAGTAATGACTGAATCTTTACGATCTACTCGTAAGACTTCTTTGCCATTCTGCTTTCTTCCAATAAATCGTAATTGGGCATAGTCTGGTCTTGAACTAAGAAAAGAAATATAATCGGCCACAAGATCCCTTCGTTTATACTCTTCTGTCTGCAATCCTTCAGATTGAATATAATCCTTTAGATATGGACTTCTTGCAATAAATAAAACATCTTTCTTTGCGTTATCGAGATAGTTGCTAAATGTCAGATCAATAAGATCAAGTGTATGTTTTGCATTCAATTCGACAGATTCAATAACGATGTTATATGAAACTTTGTAAATAAAATATCCAACTAAGATTGAACTAATAAAAATCAGACTTATATAGAATATGGCATTCTTGACAACAAGTGAAACAAACTTTTTATGATTGGCCATTCTCTGTTATCAATTATTTTCTGCCAAAATCAGCAGGAATTTCACCCCATTGTTCGGTATTCCATTTTATAATAGGATTCGAATAACTATGATTATTCAGCCACAAGGTTGCTCTTTTCAATAATTCAAAGACGTCAGAATTAGAACTGTCATGAATCAATTTTGTATTTGCTTTTTTCCGTTTGACCCAACTGATTGCTGTAACAGAATCTGTATATATCTCTGCCTTAGTATTATTAGTTTTCTCAAATAAGGCAAGAGCATGAACGATTGCCAGAAACTCTCCTATATTATTGGTTCCATTAACTAACGGACCAACGTGAAATATTTCTTCACCTGTGAAAGGATTAACTCCACGATATTCCATCTTACCAGGATTACCTTCGCAGGCTGCATCCACAGCAATACTATTTGAAGACACAAAGTCTGCCCATTTAATTGAAGTTTTCTTTTGAGCCAATTTGGATTCAGAATAATTTTTTCCGGAATAACCTAAGGCAAAAGCATCTTCTGCATCTTCTAAATTTTCAAATGCTTTGTACTTTGCATTGTTATAAGCTTTAACCTGCAAAAGGCAATCTTCCCATTGACTATAAATTCCTGGAGTATTGCCCTCCCATACTACATAAAATTTTTGCTTGGGTTTTTTCATACTCGAAGTTAATCTTCAAATTGCATTGAATCAGTTTTAACTTGAACAAGTTTTGTAAATTTTCCTTTGAATAAACTTGCACTGACAACATGATTGTCAATCCAGTGATAATTACCGCCACGAGGTTTCCCATACAAAACCGAATGAAAATTAAATCCATTTTTGATAAGCCAAGTTTCCGTAATATTTTTTAAATTGTTAGTTCTACTCGTAAAAAATGTAATTATATGTCCTTCAGAGTAAAGATTATTAACAAAATCAACAGCTCCTTCAAGCGGAATTGCATTAATCATTCTTTCCGGTTCTTCGTTAGGTATATCATCACACACAGTACCATCAATATCAATTAAATAGTTCTTAATATGATTCTCAAGTATAGGACTTAGATGATTCCCTTGTTGATCTGTAATTACTTTTATATGGTTCAAGAAGATATTTTTTTACTTTAGATACTTATCTAACCAGGAATAAAACTCTCTCTGCCATAAAATTCCATTCTGTGCAGATTGAATCCAGTGTCCTTCTTCAGGAAATAGAAGTAACTTACTTGGGATCCCTTTCAGTTGTGCCGCTTGAAATGCCTGCAATCCTTCACTAACCGGTACTCTATAATCTTTTTCACCATGTATAACTAAAATTGGCGTATCCCAATTTTGAACAAATTTATGTGGAGAAAATTTATCATATTGTGCTTTGTATTTTTTATCCCAATAAGGACCACCAATGTCATAATTCGCAAACCACATTTCCTCAGTGGTTCCATACCAAGATTCCATATTGAACATGCCACAATGAGCAATAAAGCACTTAAATCTTTTGTTGTGATTACCCGCTAAATAAAATACTGAGTATCCACCAAAACTTGCACCCACAGCACCAAGCTTTGTTTTATCAACATAGGATTCTTTGCAGGCATCATCGATAGCTGTTAAATAATCCTTCATACATTGACCTCCCCAATCTTTGGAAATAGATTGATTCCAATTCTGTCCAAATCCTGGCATTCCCCGACGACAGGGTGCTATGATTACATACCCATTCGAAGCCATTAATGAAAAATTCCAACGATATGAAAAAAATTGACTCAGTGTTGACTGAGGTCCTCCCTGACAATAAAGTAATGTTGGATATTTTTTCGTTTTATCAAAGCCAGGAGGTAAAATATACCATACCAACATGTCTTTTCCATCTGTGGTCTTTACCCATTTAGACTGAACAGTTGGTTTGTTGATTTCGGACCAGGTATCCGTATTTACATTGGAAATTTGAGTCAAGTCTCCGGTAACCACATTAATATTGTAGATTTCGGCAGATTCAATCATACTTACTTTAGAAGCAACCAGGACATTTTCAGCTGATTTATATGAAGTGATATCAAAAGTTCCTTTAGTTAACTGTTCAATTTTATTAGTGCTTAAGTTATACTTCAAAATCTGTTTACATCCATTTATTGCACTCACGAAATAGATAAATGATCCATCTGAGGAAAAAGAGGATTCCTCCATATCATTATCATAAGATTCTGTTAGATCCTTACATGTTTTTGTCTTAATATCATATAAGCTTATCCGATTTTTATCTGCTTCATATCCAGGAGTCAACATACTATTAAATATCAGCTTGGACCCATCAGGTGAAAATGACGGAGTCTTATCATAACCTTTATTAGATTCACTTACATTAAAGCTACTTTTGTTTTTAGTATCGTAAAGTATAATGTCAGAGTTGGTATTTAAAGCATACTCTATACCCACAAATTTCTTTATAGAATAAGCAATGTATCTACCATCCGGACTAACGCTAACTTGCTCAATTCCATCATTAGGCTCTGTTGGTGCTTCAAAGGCCTCATTCACAATGTTAATTGGTTCACTTGAGATCTCTCCATTTGTGCAATCAACATAGAAGACATTGCTATCATGGGCATCATCATAGCTACTCCAGTGTCTATACATTAAGTCTGAATAAATTCTTGCTTTTGCTAGCGGAAGATCAGGATAAACTTCTGTTGTAGACTTTCTATATTTCACATCCTGAAGAAATACAATTTTATCACCCTTTGGTGACCATACAAAACCATTCATCTCAATATCAGAAATTTTTATTTGATCGGATCCATCCAGATTCATTTCATACAATAAAGCATCATGAAGAAAATTTATTTTCTTTCCATCCGGTCTAAATCGAGCATTGTATTCATGACCATCATAATTGGTTAATTTTTTAGCTGGTGAAGTTCCTTTACTTGAAATCAAATACAGATTTGAACTACTCTTATTTTCTTTTGTATTATAATTCGTTACAGAATAAATAATCCACTTACCATCAGTACTAAGATCCTCTAATGAAACTCTTCCCAATTTCCAAAGAGTCTGTATATCAAAATTTTTCATCTGGGCAACCAGATTGTACTGAAGGGTTAAGAAGCAATATATTACAATTATTTTCTTTACCATAATAAAATAATTTATTTTAAAAAATATTTATTCTAACAAATAGCTTGCAAAAATAGTTAGTCAACTAAGCTAAGCTTGGGCTACTGGAGTATTGAATGACATTGGCGGAAACTGTGATGGCTCAGGATCCTGAATAACACCAAATTGATTTTCAAATTTAACAATATTATCAGAAAGAGCTTTCATTAATCTTTTGGCATGTTGGGGGGTTAGTACAATTCTGGACTTTACCTTTGCTTTGGGAACATTAGGCATTAATCTGATAAAATCGATTACAAACTCTGAATGTGAATGAGAGATTATTGCCAGATTTGAATAGATACCTTCTGCTATTTCTTCAGGTAGCTCAATATTAATTTCATTAGTGTTCTTATTCTGATTTTCCATAATCTATAATTTTTGCAAATTTATAAAAAAATTGCTCTGTTCTACAGAAAATCCTTACAATTTAGCATTCAAATATACCAAATTAAATTATAGTTAAATATTTATTCCACTTCTTCTGCATAAAGTTCTACCGAATCAAAACTTACATTATCCAAATTCAACCAGGACTCATAGTCATTGTGATTAATAATCACGGGCATTCTCTTTTTAGAATTATGAATCTCAGCCATAAGTTCATTGGCTTCAGTAGTCAAAATCGTATAAGAATTTACAATCTCACCGGTTTCTTTGTTCACCCAGGTTGACCACAATCCGGCAAATGCAAATGCTTCCTCTCCTTTAACATTGATTAAAAACTTTCTTTTAATCTTTCCTTTTGGGTCTAACCATTGCCATTCGAAGAAGCCATTGGCAGGAATCAGGCACCTTCTCTTTATACTTCCCCTAAAAGCAGGTTTTTCTTCAATTGTCTCAACCTTAGCGTTAAGTGTAAATTTCTTGATCTCATCATCCTTCGCCCACTCCGGAATTAATCCCCAATTAAATTTTTGTAATACATTTTTCTTGCTGTTGGTAATGACAGGAGTCTTTGGAAAGGTAAACGCATTGACATGAAACATTGGAGCTAATTCAGACATATTTTCTAGTGTTACCCGAAAATGCTTAGCCAGTTGTTGATCAGTCATAGATAAAAGACTATGAAAACACATTAGTAATATTGATTAATAAATAATAAATTGAAAAATATACAAATGAATTATAAAAAAAACATGAATAAAATAACCGCTTCAAAATTACAACTTAAATTTGTTCAACAATCAAATTGATGAAAATTCCATTCCACATTACCAATACTGAAGAGTACAATCGTTGTTATACCGAGAGTGTTCAAAATCCGGATAATTTTTGGAATGAAATAGCTTCGAATTTTTTGTGGAGAAATAAATGGAGTACAGTATTAGATTATAATTTTGAAAGTGCTCGATTTAACTGGTTTGTTAACGGAAAACTAAACATCACAGAGAATTGTATAGATCGCCATTTGCTCACAAATTCTGAAGATATTGCGATTATCTGGGAGCCCAATTTTGAAAATGAAGCTTCACATTTTATTACATATCGGGAGTTACATCAGCGGGTAATAAAATTTGCCTTAGTATTAAAGAACAATGGAATTCAAAAGGGAGATCGAGTATGCATCAATATGGGAATGATTCCGGAATTGGCTATTGCCATTTTGGCTTGTGCACGAATCGGTGCAATTCATTCTGTAATATTTGGAGGATTCAGTTCAAAAAGTATCGCAGATCGATTAGTAGATGCAGATGCCAAAATGATTATTTGTTGCGATGGTGCATTCAGAGGTAAAAAAATTATTCCGATTAAGTCTATCATCGATGACGCATTAAAGCTCTATTCCAAAAATATTTCTGTCATTGTCTATCAAAGAACAAAAACAAAGATCAACTTTAATCCATCAATAGATAAATGGTGGCATGAAGAAATGAATAAAATTAATGAACTTACTGATCCTTTGGTCATTCTGGATTCTGATGATCCACTTTTCATCCTTTATACTTCAGGCTCCACAGGAAAACCTAAAGGAGTAGTTCATTCTTGTGGGGGTTATATGGTTTATACCGCTTACAGTTTTGTTAACGCATTTCAATATCACAAAGGAATGGTTCACTTCTGCACTGCCGACATTGGCTGGATTACAGGTCATTCTTATATCGTGTATGGCCCTCTATTATGCGGTGCAACCAGTATAATTTATGAAGGAATTCCTACCTGGCCTAAATCGGATAGATTCTGGAAAATAATAGATAAGCACAAGGTCAATATATTCTATACAGCACCTACTGCTATACGTTCATTAATGTCATACGGATTAGCTCAATTTGAAAATTCAAAATTAAATAGCCTTAAAGTTATCGGATCCGTTGGAGAGCCTATCAACGAAGAAGCCTGGCATTGGTATTACGATAATGTCGGTAAGAAGAATTGTCCTTTAATTGATACCTGGTGGCAGACTGAAACAGGTGGAATTTTGATTTCTGATCTAGCAGGAATAACAAAATCGCCTCCTTCAATTGCCGGCAAACCTCTTCCCGGAATTCAACCTGTCCTTGTTAATGAAGACGGAAATGAAATCGTCGATTATGGGACACAGGGAAAACTTTGCATTAAATTTCCATGGCCTTCTATTATTTTCACTACTTATAGAAATCATGATCGTTGTATTGAAACATATTTTAAACCTTTTACTGGAAAATACTATACCGGAGATGGTGCATACCTGACTAAATATGGAAATTACAGAATCATTGGCCGAGTTGATGATGTTCTTAATATAAGTGGACATCGCATTGGTACAGCAGAAGTTGAAAATGCAATCAATAGTCATCCTGAGGTATTGGAAAGTGCTATTGTTGGATATCCCCATCCCGTAAAAGGTGAAGCTATATGTGCATTTGTAATAATTGAACATCAATCTAATTACACACAAATGTTGAGAAATGAAATTGAAAACTGTGTTTCTATGCAAATAGGAAGTTTTGCGAAGCCGGATAGAATACTTCAAGTTCCAGGACTTCCCAAAACCAGAAGCGGCAAAATAATGAGAAGAATCCTTAGAAAAATCGCAAGTGGTGATACTAATAATCTTGGCGATCTCACCAGTTTATTGGATTCAAGTATTGTTGACAAAATAATTGAATTAAATAATTCAGATCAGATTAATAATTTTGAAAAATTTTAATTTAATTGTTAAAGCAAGTTGATCTAACTCTTTTTCAAAAGTAAATTAATAAAAATTTTGAGGAAGTAATTTTCAACTTCTTTTGAAAACTAAAATAAAATAAATTATTGGTATAAAAATTGTTCCAAGACTAATAACCAAAAACCACATTCCCAGATCAGTATCATTCTCCATTGAAATTTGAATGGTTTTATAGAATATAAATCCAAAAAGAATAGAAATATTTAGTTTCAAATATCGGATCAGTCTGGTTGCTAATGTATATTGCCTTATTGCATTCCGTTCTGTAATTTTAACTAAATAATTGAATTTGTGTGGATAACGATTTAAAATTGTTAATCCACTAACAATAACTGTTCCAATTACCGGAAGAATGAACAGATTTCCTTTAGCTCCATAATCATCGGCTTTTCCTAAGTAATTAAAATGCGTTGGAATATTTTCAGGCAAGGTACTATAATTGGCCAATAACAGAATCCAAATAATCATTATTGTTATCCATCCTAAAGCTTCAATAAGTCTATCGAATAAAGTTATATTAAGATCTACTATAATTCTTTGTTCCATCAAATATTAACCAAAATTTCAAATAGAATAGCTCTAAATTATTCAGCTAAACCTTAAGTAATAAATATAATAATCAGAAATCTTGTTATTAAAAATGGTTAATCTATTCAAAAATCTACATTGCTTCAGCAACAACTTCTTTTACTAAGGGGAGCATACGCTTCATTAAGCCTTCTATACCAGATTTAAGTGTTACAGTTGATGAAGGACATCCACTACAAGAGCCTTGCATAATTACGGTTACAACACCATCATGATAGGATTTAAATTCAATATTACCTCCATCCATTTCAACAGCTGGCTTCACATAGTGCTCTATGATCTCTCGTATTTTTTTAACTACTTCCAAATCTTGTTCAGAATAAGACTCAGAAAGTTTTTCACTCTGTATCGATTCAATGAAGGACTGATAACCCTCTTCCACAATACCTTTTCCCAATTCAATATAATTCTTGATAAATTCCTTAAGTGGAATCATTTGTTCATGCCAATCAAATTCAGGTTTTTTGGTAATAGTAATAAAATTATTTGAAATATATACCCCTTTAACTGCTTCTAGTTGAAATAACTCTTTGGCCAGAGGAGACCATTCTATTGCTGTAGTCTCATCCTTAAAATCTGCTAATCCCTGGTATAGCATACGATTACAAACAAATTTAAGCGACTCAGGATTTGGTGTTTGTTCCGTGTAGATAAGGATCTGTGGTAATTTATGACTGACTGCTTCCATGGCAATATTTTATTGTAAATAACACAACAAGCCACAATCGACAAAGTTTACCTAAAATCTTGGAATTTATTTGTTAATTGACTTCTCATGAAGTGTTGCAAGCAGTTCAAGTACCTCTTTCAATTTTCTTACATCTTCCTTAATAAGTATTAGAAGATTATTTGATTGCTTCAAAATCAATTGGTTTGTAGATGACGCAATCTGAATCTGTTTTGTCAATTCATTAAAATATGGTGTATCATAAAAGGAAGAACTTGGATTATTGATAAATACAGCCTGGAGTTTCCTTTTCTTTAAAACAATTTTTTCAAAACCCATAAGTTTAGCAAGCCACCTGACACGTAATCCTTCAAATAATTCTTCGACTTGCTTTGGAATAGGCCCAAAGCGATCTGTGAGAATATTTTTAAAATTATCTATACCTTCCTCGTTATCAATTTTATCAAGTTGTTGATACAGACTTAGTCTCTCCTGAATATTACTTACATATGAATCCGGCAAAAACATTTCAATATCCGTATCAATTCCGACGTCTCGAACATACTGTTTAATCTTTACTTTATTGTTTTCAAATACATCTTTAAAGTCTGTTTCCTTTAGCTCTTGGATAGCTTCTTCAAGAATTCTCTGATAAGTTTCATAGCCAATATCTGTAATAAATCCGGATTGCTCACCTCCAAGCAGATTACCTGCACCTCTGATATCGAGGTCTTTCATTGCGATCGCAAACCCACTTCCCAAATCCGAAAATTCTTCTAAGGTCTTCAATCGTTTTCGTGCTTCTAATGTAAGAGTGGAGGAAGGAGGAGCAAATAAATAACAATACGCTTTACGATTTGATCTTCCAACTCTTCCTCTTAATTGATGAAGATCGCTTAGTCCAAACTGGTGTGCATTATTGATGATGATCGTATTTGCATTGGGGATATCAAGTCCAGTCTCAATAATGTTGGTACAAACTAAAACATCATATTTAAACTCAATGAAATCTACTAGCAATTTCTCCAGCTTATCTGCATTCATTTGTCCATGGGCAACACCAACATCAGTATTGGGACATAATTTTCTGATCATTTCAGCAAGTTCGCCAAGATTTGCAACTCTATTGTGTACAAAAAAAACCTGACCCCCTCTGTACACCTCACTAAGTATTGCTTGTTTAATCAGCTCATCATTAAAAACTCTTCTTTCCGTTGCGATTGGCTGTCTGTTTGGAGGTGGTGTTTGTATTATGCTTAAATCTCTTGCAGACATTAAAGAAAATTGCAGCGTTCGAGGAATAGGTGTTGCAGTCAAAGTGAGTGTATCAACACTTACTTTCAATTCTCTCAACTTCTCTTTGGAAGCAACTCCAAATTTCTGTTCTTCATCAATAATTAACAATCCCAAATCTTTGAATTGAGTTTTTTTATTTAACAGACTATGTGTTCCTATCAATATATCTAGCTTACCTGAAGAAGCGTTTTTTAAAATCTGTGTTTTTTCTTTCTGTGTTCTGAATCTTGAAATATAATCTATGTCAACAGGAAATTCTTTTAATCGTTCTTTAAGTGTTTTATAGTGCTGAAGGGCTAGTATGGTAGTTGGAACAAGCAGGGCTACTTGCTTACCATCTTGCACACACTTAAAAGCAGCACGAATTGCAATTTCTGTCTTTCCAAATCCCACATCCCCACAGATCAATCTATCCATCGGGTAATCTTGCTCCATATCATTCTTTACCTCTTGAGTGACTTTGAGCTGATCCGGAGTATCTTCATAAATAAATGATGCCTCCAATTCTGCTTGCATATAATTATCAGGAGCAAATGCAAACCCTTTGGATGCTTTTCTCTTTGCATAAAGCGCAATTAATTCTTTTGCAATGTCCTTTACCCTTTGTTTAGTCTTATGTTTTAACGCTTTCCATTGTTCAGATCCTAATTTGTGTAAAACGGGTTCAGTCCCTTCTTGACCTACATACTTGGAAATCTTATGCAACGAATGAATACTGACATACAATATGTCGTTTCCCTTATAAATTAATCTTACAGCTTCTTGCAATTGCCCATTGAGATTAAGTTTTTCCAATCCCGCAAATCTTCCTACCCCATGATCAAGGTGGGTTACATAATCACCGGGTTGGAGTTCTTTCAATAATTTCAAATTGAAAGCTTTTTCTGAACTTATTCCCTGTTTCGATTTGATTCCATGATACCTTGAAAAAATCTGGTGATCTGTAAAACAGGCAATCTTCAACTGATCATCAACAAATCCCTCGTGCAAACATATATATTGTGGCTCGAAAACCTCTCCGGCTTTAAGGTCTTCAAAAATATGATATAACCTTTCAATTTGTTGCTTGTTTTCAGAGCAAATAACGGTTTTATAATTACTAGCTCGAAAATTCTTTAGTTCATCAATCAACAAATTGAAATTTTTGTTGATGCTTGGTTGTGGTCTTACGAGTACTTCAACTTCAATAATTTTATCTTGTAAACTGGGTCTTGTATGATAAAATATTCTATTTCTTTGATCTAGTTGTTTGCCCAATTCAAATGGATTCAAAAATGCTCTTTCTTTAATAATAGAATTTTGTTCTTCTTCTTCATAATGTATCATTTTCTCTGAAAATCTTTGTGCCGAATTCATGCATTCGGTAATTCTATCCAACAAAACATCCAATTCTTTTATCCAAACAAGAGTATTGTCCGGCAATATTTCTAATAATGATTTTTTATTGGAATAATCTATTTCAGCATTAATATTGGGTATAATTGTAAGCTTACCGATATTCATGATTGAAAGCTGACTCTGAGTATCAAATGTTCTAATACTTTCAACAACTATATCATTAAGTTCAATTCGATAGGGTTCAGCTGATGAAAAAGAATAGAAATCAATGATCCCACCACGAATAGAAAATTGACCCGGCTCATAAACAAATTCAACCCTTTCAAAACCATAATTCACCAATTTATCAATAAGTTCGTCAACATCAATCAAGTCATCTTTCCGAATTTCAATTCTGGTCTTGTTAATGTCCTCAGGAGCAATAACCTTTTCAAACAATGCCTCCGGATAAGTAATAAAGATTGAGTCGGGATTCTGAATAAATCCATCAATACATTCCAGTCTCTGTTGAATTTGAAATTTATTTGTTGCCTCAAATTGAGCCGGTCTTTTGAATGAATCTGAGAAGAAAAATAAATTCTTTAATGGAACAAAATTACTAAGGTCATTAAAGAGATAAGAAGCTTCTTCTTTGTCATTTGCAATAACTAAAAAAGGTAGCTTGGATTGAATGTACGTTCCAAAAAGCAAAAAGCTTCCCCTTGACCCCGATAGGCCTTTGATCAGAATACTTTTTACATCCTTGTCATCCTTTAGATGGTTAAGAATGTGGGAAGCAACCGGATCTTTGAGATAAATGTCTTTAAGAAGTCTAGCTTCTAACACACCGCAAAGCTAATTGAAAGTCTATTTCCTCCAAGGATAAAATTCCTGATGAATAAAATCTTTAGGAAATTTATCCATTTGATCAAACCCCAACTTTTCATACGGATTCTCTGAAGGGACATAAGCTGTCTTATAGAGGTAATCCCAAAGACTCAAGCTGAGTCCAAAGTTAACTCCATTGCTACCTGCTGGCAAATTTTTTGCATGATGCCATAGATGCATAACCGGATTGTTAAAAACATACTTCAGAGGTCCGTAAGTCCAGCCTAAATTCGCGTGATTAAGATGACCGATGATCACAGCAATGATGTGAATAATAAAAAAATCTTGTATGCCAAAACCTATCATTGCTAACGGTATGTACTGAATACTCTTGTAGACAATCGTTTCCATCCAATGGAAGCGCAGGTGAGCCGCAAATCCCATCTCTTCTACAGAATGATGAACTTTATGAAATTCCCATAACCATTTACTTTTATGTAACAGTCGATGTACATTCCATTGTATAAAATCTGCAAGCACAAACATAATAATATACTGTAGCCAAACCGGTAAAGAATGTACTCGAATGGCAACAAGATTTTTAATTCCCACCAATCCTAATAAATCATTGAACAATTGTACTCCGACATTCGAGATTGCGCTATATCCAATTAATGATAAGATGAAAAAATTAAAAAACATATAGAACCCATCCAAGAAAAAATCCTTGCGAACAATCGCTTGATCTTTTCTCCAGGGAAAAAGAATTTCTAGTGCCCATACTAACAATGATATTCCTAAAAGCCAATAGAAATAATTATGCCAATCAAGTTGAAGCAATTCATTCTTTAGATAATAATAATATCCTGAATAAGAATCTAGAATAATTTTCCAATACTTTTCCAAAATCGTATATTATTGAAACGCTTTATATCCTATAAATCCACCTACAATAATTTGAATCAACAAAAAGAAAAATATGACTCTGAAGTATTTATCCCAGCTGTAGGAATTAATTTTAAAATAAATTGCAAGTGGAATACAAAAATTTATAATAGTCAATAAAAATGTAGTTTTGAACCCATCTGCCATACCGGATCTCTCAGACATTATCATAAACAAATTGATAAAAAAACAATAGATAAATCCAAAAATTCCAACAAAAACCAAATTCATTTTATCAGTTGGGTTGTAATTTTCAGATGAACTAATCATCCATTTTGTCAAGGAGTTAGAAAAAAACGGAATCTTAAAAAGTAAGTAATAAGTAATAAGATAAATTAAAGTACCTGATAGTATAGCAAAGTAATCAATCTGTTCCATGAATAAGAAAATGAGATCTGTTATTAAAATTTTATATTACGACTGTTCCTACCTTCTCACCTGAAATTATTTTTTTCAGATTTTGGTCCTCATTGATATTAAACACAATTATAGGAATTTTATTCTCACGGCAAATTGTAAAAGCTGTCATATCCATTACTTTTAAATTTAACTTAATAACATCTTCAAAGCTAAGCTGATTATATTGTTTGGCATTTGGATTTTTTTCAGGATCACTATCATAGATACCACTTACTCTTGTCCCTTTCAAAATTACATCCGCGTTAATTTCACTTGCTCTTAGAGCTGCCGCCGAATCTGTTGTAAAATAGGGATTACCTGTTCCTGCTGAAAAAATCAGAACTCTACCCTTCTCAAGGTGCCGAATTGCTCTTCTTCTTATATAGGGTTCTGCAATCTGCCTCATTTCAATTGCTGAAATCATTCTTGTATAAACACCAATCTCTTCCAATGCACTCTGCAATGCCATCGCATTAATACAGGTTGCCAACATTCCCATATAATCTCCTTGTACCCTTTCAATTCCTGAGTCAGAACCTAAGCCTCTAAAAATATTTCCGCCTCCAATAACTACAGCTAACTCAACTCCTTCGTCTACTAGACCTTTAATTTGCTGCGCATAGTATTTAAGCATTCGTGTGTCAATACCAAACTGTTGCTCACCCATCAATGATTCTCCACTAAGTTTAAGCAAAACACGTTTGAATTTTATCATCTTTCTGGATTTCGTTCAAAGGTAAAAATAAACTCAAAAAAAAAGGCGAATGAAAATCTCATTCGCCTTTTTAAATTTTATCCCAACATTACATGTCTGAATCCTGTAACACTGAGGTCTTTATCTACTGACTTTAAATATGCCGATATGGTTAAGGAACCATCCTTTACAAATTGCTGATTTAGCAAGGTATTGTCTTTGTAAAATCTCTCCAACTTTCCTTGGGCAATTTTCTCTAGCATTGCTTCCGGTTTTCCTTCTGCTCTAGCTTGTTCCATTCCAATTTCCAATTCTTTGTTTATTAAGCTTGTATCTACATCTCCACGGTCAACCGCAACCGGCTTCATTGCAGCAACCTGCATTGCAACATTGCGACCTGCGTCTGTAAAGGAATCGTTGGCTTTATTTAGTCCTACTATAACTCCTGCCTTATTTCCCATATGGATATAAAATTCAACTTGCGGAGCTTCTATTTTTTCATAGTTTGTAAGTCCGATTTTTTCACCGATGGCTGCAACTAAATCTGTAACTTTATCCGCAACACTTGCAGATCCTTCGTATGGAAGTGCAAGCAAAGCTTCAAGATCCGCCGGATAGTTGTCAATTGCAATTTGCGCTATTTTCTTTGTTGTATTTACGAAATCTTCATTCTTAGACACAAAGTCAGTCTCTGAACTAAGTTTCACAACTATTCCTTTGGTTTTATCAGCATTGACTGAAGCAATTACTACCCCTTCCTTTGCTTCACGATCAGCTCTTTTAACAGATAATTTTTGACCTTTCTTTCTAAGGATATCAATCGCTGCTTCAAAATCTCCATTGGCTTCTGTTAAAGCAGCTTTACAATCCATCATACCTGCTCCGGTAGCATCTCTTAAGTTTTTAACATCTGCTGCAGATAGTGTAATACTCATTGTCTATTTATTTTATATTTTTTGTAATAATTAATTCTCAGAAGATTCTGTTCTTTCTGCCAATCCTTCTTTAATAGCATTAGTCAAGTAAGAAGCTATTAATGCTATAGATTTCGAACTATCATCATTAGCAGGTATTGGAAAATCTACCTCATTTGGATCTGAATTGGTATCTACCATAGCAAATGTTCTCACTCCAAGTTTTTCTGCCTCCTTTAAAGCGAGATGTTCATAAATTGTGTCAACGACAAATATTGCAGAAGGCAAACGATTTAAGGCAGCAACACCGCTAAGAACACGATCCAACTTTGCTCTTTCTCTACTTAAAGTTAACCTTTCTTTTTTGGTAATATTGGTAATATTAGTATCTGTCAACATTCGCTCAATGTTGTTCATCTTCTTCACTGAGCGTCTTATAGTTGCAAAGTTAGTCATCATTCCACCCAGCCATCTGTCGGTAACATACGGCATATTGACGGATTGTGCCAATTGAGTTATTACTTCTCTTGCTTGTTTTTTGGTTGCAACAAACATGATTTTTCTTCCACTCTTTGCTATTTGTTTTAGAGCAGTAGCTGCTTTGTCAAGACATTCAGAAGTTCTGTTAAGATCAATTAGATGTACCCCTTTGTGTTCTTTAAAGATGTAAGGTCTCATTTTGGGATTCCACTTTCTTTTTAAGTGCCCAAAGTGCACACCTGATTCTAACATTTGATTATATGATGGTTTGTCCATATTTTTTCAATAAATAATTGTGATCTAAGAATAAAATAAAATTAACGCTTACTGAATTGAGTAGAACGACGAGCTTTGCGCTTTCCAAATTTCTTACGCTCCACTTCTCTAGCATCTCTACTAAGAAATTTTCTATCTTTCAAAGGCTTGCGATCGTCTGCATTGGCTTTTACCAATGCTCTTGCAATCCCCATCCTTATGGCTTCAGCCTGTCCTTTAAGACCACCTCCGTTAACGGTAATCTTAATATCGTATTTCTTACCATCTTCAACTGTATTCACAGGATCAACTACCTTTCCTGCCAATTCTTTAATTGGAAAATACTGTTCTAAGTTCCTGCCATTGATAACTATAGAAGGTGTATTCCCAACAGCTTTAAACAGATAGACTCTGGCTACTGCTGCTTTTCTTCTTCCAACTGCATTAATGATTGTTTCCATTCTATTTTATAAGTTAATTGCTTCCGGTTGTTGAGCCTGATGATAATGATCAGGACCGGCGTAAATAAATAATTTCTTGTACATGGCATCTCCTAATTTATTTTTAGGAAGCATTTTTCGAACAGCTACTTCAACTACCCTGGTGGGGATTCTTGCTAGCAATTCTCTGGGGGTAGCAGATTTTTGCCCTCCCGGATATCCGCTATAGGTTAGATAGGTTTTGTCATCCATTTTCTTACCGGTAAATCTTACTTTCTCGGCATTGACCACAATGACATAGTCCCCACAATCAACATGCGGTGTGTAATCAACCCGGTGCTTTCCTTTTAGAATATGGGCAATTTTAGAGCTCATACGACCTACGGTCAGGCCATTGGCATCAACAACGAACCATTTCCTCTTAACATCCTCAGGACGAGTGTGACTGGTTCGGTAACTTAATGTATTCACGTTGAACGATTTATATTCAAAAATTAAAAATAGCTTTTTTCAAAGCGGCTGCAAATGTAAGCTGCCCGCTTTTAATTACACTAATTTTTTTTAATTATTTTTTCATAAGCTATTGAAAAAGAGGCATTTTTTGGCACAATGATGTTAATAGTCTGTTGTTGAAAGTACTTTAAAAGGAAAAATCAAAGAACTGAACTCAAAGCTTCCTTGCATAATCAATGAATTCGTATGGGAAATAGATATAACATTCAATAAGAATAGAACAAAATGATTCGAGCCTCTCACCAATCTAATATCTATAGCAACTACAGGTCTTTTAATTTTTCATAGATGCTATTTTTTCAAATACCTTGTCTAACCATTCAAAATCATAGACTCCTGTTTTAAATTCCTTCTCCATTTGAATCAGATAAACAAATGCATCTTCCAAATTCTGAACAGTCGTCCTATCATCAATCTTACAGATTTTAAGCTGATTATCATTCCAAGACATTCCATATGTAGATGAAAAAAACAATCCCAGTTCCGTCCTGTTTTGAGGAGAATCAGAATAGAAGATTCGTGTATTCAGTACTTTATAATTTTTCTGTTGGCTGTAAAAAAATAACTTTTCATCATCATTAGAACACAAAATGATCTGAGGCCCTTCCGTCCATTCAAGAATTTGTTCAATTAATTGATTGTTATCTTCATGGCTTCTATCATCAAGATTGATCACAAGAAAATTAACATCCATAGCTGCACAATACCTTGCTAAAGTTATGTCAGACACCCTATAAGCTATAATTATTTTATCCATTTTTCGAGATATTAATCAAACAATTGATTCTTCATTTCTTTTAAATGAAAAGATTTTCTGTGATAAGGACTTATGCCGATCATACGAATTTGACTTCTGTGATACAGACTTGCGTAGCCCTTGTTCTGATTCCAGTGATATTGAGGATACTTCTGGTGTATGAGCTCCATATATTCGTCGCGATAAGTCTTAGCCAGAATAGAAGCCGCTGCAATACTCTGATACCTTGCATCTCCCTTAACTATTGTTGTCTGTGCCAACTTCAAATTTGGAATTCTTCTATTACCGTCAACAATCACATGTTCAGGGACCGTATCCAACTTCTCAATGGCCTGAGACATTGCCAGAAGACTTGCCTGCAAAATATTAATTCGATCTATGATTGAGTGATCAATAAAAGCGACTCCGAAACTAAGCGCGCTCTTTTCTATCAATAACCTAAGTTTATTCCTGCTTTCTACTGACAATTTTTTACTGTCATTGAGCCCTACTATCGGTGAGCTCAGATCGAGAATAACCGCAGCGGCTACAACAGGTCCGGCCAAACTTCCTCTACCCGCTTCGTCACAGCCAGCTTCACATATATTTTTTTTATAATATGATAAGAGATTCAATGGATTATGAAATATTTTTATATCTTCGCCGCCGTAAATTTATCATATCTTGACTAGGGGCTATCAAACCATTTTTGTTTTTTGTATTACTTTTTTATTGACTGAACTTTTCGCTCAAAATCACTCACATCTTATTAGAGTAAATTTAGCCGGAAGAACCACAGGAGAGATCCAGGCAACAGGAATTGCTTTTGATCATGGTCGCTATATTCAAGGAGAGAGTTTTACCGGTGATTTTAGTCATGAAGAGCTGGAAAAGTTAAAGGCTCATGGTTTTAATTATGAACCTGTTAATGAACACTTTTTTGGTCAGGCTCCACCACCTTTACCTTGCAAACCCGAAAACAATCCCATTCCAAATTATTCAACTCCTGCCAATTATGCCATTGGAAGTATGAATGGATTTTTAAATCTAGAAGAGTTATATGAAAATTTAGATCTGATGCAGGAACTTTATCCGTCCTTAGTTACTCAAAGGAAAGCAATAGGCAATATCGTGACAGAAGAAGGAAGACAGATCTACTATATAAAAATATCCGACAATCCAAACACCGATGAATCGGAACCCCAAATCCTTTATACTGCTTTACACCATGCTCGTGAACCTGCAAGTATGTCTCAAATGCTTTATTTCATGTGGTATTTGCTGGAAAACTATGATCGTGAACCAGAAATTAAAAAATTAGTTGATGGCAGAGAAATGTTTTTTGTCGCCTGTGTAAATCCTGATGGCTATAAATTTAATCAGTTGACCAATCCATTTGGGAATGGCTATTGGAGAAAAAACAGAACAGAAAATGAATTAGGATTTGGTGTAGATCTTAACAGAAATTATTCCTTCGAATGGGGCTACAATAATTTAGGGTCCTCAGACAAAGGAGACTCGGATATTTATAGAGGGGATGCCCCTTTTTCAGAATCAGAAACTAGAGCCATCCGTGAACTTTGCCGTTCTAATCATTTTAATATCGCAATTAATTATCATTCATTCGGAAATTATCTAATTATTCCATGGGCGTTTACAGATCTCCCTACGGTAGATCATAAGGAGTATGATATTTTAAGTAAAGATTTTACACGATATAATAATTTTCAAGTTGGAAATGTAGTGAGTACACTTAACTATCAAGCCAATGGAGTTGCTGAAGATTGGATGTATGGAGATACCATTTCAAAAAATAAAATATTTTCATTTACTCCTGAAATTGGTTATGACTTTTGGCCGGAAAGAAGCGATATCTCCAAGATCAATCAATCTACTCAATACATGAATTTTTCTGCAGCCTGGAATGCAGGAGCTGTTGCAACAATGAATGAAGTTTCAAACAATGCGATTGAAGAGACTCAGGGTACCCTGCTGTTAAAAGTTCAGCGCACCGGAATAGTTGGGGAAGATATCCACATTTATGCCAGTTCTGATCATGAGTCCAATATTGAACTTTCTGACCCGCAAATTTTTCAACTGAACCTTGCTGAATCAAGATTAATTGAAGTTCATTATAAAATAAATGGCAATATCCCTCTTGGGGAAAAAATAAAATTCACCTTTAACCTTAATACTGGTGAGTTCAGCGAAACCATTGAAGCCACTAAGCAATTTCTCGGTAAAACTTATTGGAAAGATCAGTGTACGCAGCTCAATTATTGGTCATCTCCTAATGGAAATTCCCTGATGCTTACCGACGAAGAAAAAGTTTCTGAACCTGCATCATTTACCGATAGTCCAGATTCAGAAATACATGAAGATAAGTTATATATCATAAAAACGCAGAGAAGTATTGATTTAAAAAATGCATCTTACGCTTTTTTAAGTTATTATGTTAAATTTGACCTTCATCCTGAAATTGATTTTGCCCAGGTTCTCATTTCGACAGATGGTATTCAGTTTGTTCCTTTATGCGGTCAATATTCAAATATTGGAGGAATTTTTCAAGGAATCGATCAACCCGTGTACAGCGGATTGCAAGATCAATGGGTTAACGAATGGATTGATTTAAAAGATTATCTAGGAAAAGATGTATTTCTTCAGATAAAAGTAGGGACTTCAGTGAATGATCAACCCTATGACGGATTTTATATAGATGATCTTAAAGTCTATGCGGATCTGATTTCAGAAAGCTCTGACAATAATTCGAATCAAGCGATCGCAAGTTACAATCAACACAGTCGAATACTTTCTATCCACAATGTAATTGATAAAACACGATCGATTAAGATTATTAATACACAAGGTAAAATTTTATCAAATCAATGGTCGCGTGTAGAAAATACGATTTTTTCGAACATAGAGCTTAATTCGGGTATCTATATACTACAAATAGAAACAGAAGAAGGAAATTCAAGCTCCTTGAAGTTGCTTGTACCTTAGTCTTTCGATATACAAGTATCTATAATCTAATATTATTCTGTTTCAATGTATCCTTAAGGGAAAATGATTAATATTTAATTTTGCATTGTATAATTGTAAACCATCCTTATGAAAAACAATATATTGAGTGAGCTATCATTATCCACAAATACAATAGGTACATGGATTGGATCTCAAAAATTGGCTTCGAAGTTATACATTGATTCCATTTCACCCGTTGACGGAGAATTATTAGGTCGAATTAATGTAACCAACTTAAAATTCTATAAAACCGTAATCCAAAACGCACAGAGCGCCTATAAAATTTGGAGAGATGTTCCTGCCCCAAAAAGAGGTGAGTTTGTAAGACAAATTGGCGACGAATTGAGGAAGATTAAAGCACCACTTGGAAGATTGGTGTCATACGAAATGGGTAAAAGCTATCAGGAAGGATTAGGTGAAGTTCAGGAAATGATTGACATCTGTGATTTTGCTACCGGTTTAAGCAGACAGTTGTATGGACTTACCATGCATTCCGAAAGACCGAACCACAGAATGTATGAGCAATGGCATCCTCTTGGAATTGTCGGGGTAATTTCCGCTTTTAATTTTCCCGTAGCCGTCTGGTCCTGGAATGCTGCATTAGCATGGGTTTGCGGAAATACGGTAGTCTGGAAACCTTCAGAAAAAACTCCATTATGTTCCGTGGCAGTACAAAATATCGTTGCAAAAGTTATTCAAAGAAATAACTTACCGGATGGACTCAGTTGTATTATTAATGGCGATCGCAAAGTCGGAGAATGGCTAGCAAAAGATAATCAAGTTGCATTGATTTCAGCAACTGGTTCAACTAGAATGGGAAGATCTGTTGGCACAACAGTAGCACAAAGATTCGGAAAATGTATTCTGGAACTTGGTGGTAACAATGCAATCATTATTACGCCTTCCTGTGATCTAAAAAAAGTATTGCCGGCAATTGTTTTCGGAGCAATTGGGACTGCAGGGCAGAGATGTACCAGCACTAGAAGACTTATAATTCATAAATCAATTTATGTTTCCGTTAAAAATGCATTGAAAAATGCCTATAAACAGGTAAAGATTGGTAACCCTTTGGACGAAAGGAATCATGTTGGTCCATTAATCGACGAGACAGCCGTTCAACAATATATAAATGCCACCAAAAGAATTGTTACGGAAGGTGGCAAGATGCTTATTGATGCAAAAATATTATCAGGAAAAGAATATCGCGGTGGATGCTATGTTAAGCCCTGCATAGCAGAGGTTGATCCTGAAATGAAGATAGTTGGTGAAGAAACTTTTGCTCCAATTCTTTATTTGATGAAATACAACAACTTGGAAGAAGCCATTGCTATACAAAATAAAGTACCTCAAGGATTATCTTCTTCTATTATGACAGAGAATCTCAGAGAAACTGAGTTGTTCTTATCCGCACGTGGATCAGATTGTGGTATAGCTAACGTAAATATTGGGACTTCCGGTGCTGAAATTGGAGGTGCATTTGGCGGAGAAAAAGAAACCGGAGGTGGCCGTGAGTCAGGATCTGATGCATGGAAACTATATATGAGACGACAGACTAATACAATCAGTTACAGCGATACTTTAACTCTTGCGCAGGGAATCAAATTTGATTTTTAATTTATCTTTTACCGGGAAATACAAAAACAGGATATTTGACATCGCAAATTCCTTTTTGAATTTTATTTAATTTTCCGTTAAGCAATTGTCTTTTAAGGGGCTTAATTTTCTGTATGAAAAGGATCCCTTCAATATGATCATATTCATGCTGAATTACTCTTGCATTAATCTCATCAAATTCTTCTATTCTTGTATTAAAGTGTTCATCCTGATACTTTAATTTTATATGAGTAGTTCGATCAACTTCTGCATTCAATTTTGGAATACTTAAACAACCTTCTTCAAAGCTCCATTCAGGGCCGTATTCTTCTATAAGCTCTGGATTGATAAATACCCTTTTTAGTGCATTATCTTTTTTCAATCCCTCTTCATAAAAAGGTGTTGTATCAATAACAAATAAACGGATTGACAATCCAATCTGAGGAGCTGCAAGTCCAACACCTTTTGCAAAATACATGGTATCGTACATATCCTGTAACAGTTTACTCAATTCGGGATAATCTTTATGAATTGGCTTTGCTTTTTCCTTTAAAACAGGATTACCGTACAAATAAATCGGTCTTACCATTATATATAATTAATTCTTGGCAAAATTAGCTTATATAAAACAATCTTCACCTTAATTAGTTACATTATGCATGATAATTATAGCTGCGCTATTAGCTATCCTTATTGGAATTCTTATGGGTGCAATGGGTGCAGGAGGAGCCATCATCGTCACACCTTTTTTGGTGTATATCTTAAATACTGAACCACAAATTGCAATCAACAGTGCTTACCTTTTTGTAGCATGTTTAAGTACCTTTGGTGCAGTAAGTTCAATATATAAAAAGCAAATTAACTGGCAAGCTATTCTCTACTTCGGATTGCCTTCGATGCTTTTTATATTTATTGCCCGGTACATTATTGTCCCATTTATTCCAATTACAATTTATAAATCTGCTTACATTACAATTAGCAAAGGTTCATTTCTTATGATATTGTTTGGGATTTTACTAATGGCTATTTCTTGGATTGCACTTAAAAATAGATCAATTAAAATAACACCCACAACTAATGATATAGTAAATTATTTTATAACCGGGGCTCTTGTAGGAATGTTGACTGCGACTTTTGGAGTTGGCGGTGGCTTTCTATTAATTCCTGCACTCACTATTGTATTAGGGCTTTCAATAAATGAAGCCATAGGAACATCACTTTTATTAATATCAATTAATTCTTTAAGTAGCTTCATATTAATTGATCATAGTAAGAACCTCATACAATCAGACTTACTCTTAACACTTATTGTTTTTTCAATTATTGGACTATTTGTGGGTCTGCGTATCCGATCAAAAGTTTCTGCAATACAATTAAAAAAATGGTTCTATACTTTTACCTTAATACTAAGTGTATTCATATTGAGTTTTGAAGTTATTAATATACTTAATTGCTGTTAATGTAGTAATTTTGTAAATTAAATCAATAAATAATGAAATTAATGGGATATTTTATAGCTGCTATTATCCTGCTTGCTCTTGTAGTGAAAATTTATTCGCAGAACAAGCCGGTTAAAATGAAAGAATTGCTCAGCAAAGAGCCTGGTGTTGTAATTGATGTACGAACAAATGAAGAATGGAATTCAGGACATTATAGCGATGCGATTCACCTTGATTGGTCAAATGGAGATTTTAAAAAAGCCAGTACAAATCTTGATAAGAATAAAACCTATTACTTGTATTGTGCTGCCGGTGGACGATCCAGTCAAGCCACTGAATATCTTAAATCAATGGGTTTTAAAAAAGTAGTAAACCTAGGTGGATATTCAAATTTAAAATAAATTATTAATCGTACAAATTGATCAACTCATCCTGGAATGTAGATGCCCGTTCTAAACCTTCTTCTCATCAAACAGAGAAAGCTATTCTTGTTGGTGTCATCTTACCCGGACAATCAGAAGAACTTGTACAAGAACAATTGGATGAACTTCAATTCCTCGCTCTTACTGCAGGTGCTCAAGTAGTCCGGAGATTTACACAAAAATTGAATGGCCCGGATTCCAGAACATATATTGGAAGTGGAAAACTTGAAGAGATAAAAAAATATCTTGAGAGCAATTCGGTAGATATCGTAATCTTTGATGATGATTTATCCGGTAAGCAACAAAATATAATTGAGTCATTACTGAAAGTCAAGATTATGGACAGAAGCTTCTTAATACTTGACATTTTTGCGAGCAGGGCTCAGACAGCACAAGCAAAAACACAGGTTGAATTGGCTCAACTTCAGTATATCTATCCTAGATTAAGAGGTATGTGGTCGCATCTTGAAAGACAACGTGGAGGTATTGGAATGCGTGGACCAGGAGAACAGGAAATTGAAACCGACAGACGAATAGTAAAGGAAAAAATTTCATTATTAAAAAAACGACTTGAGAAAATAGATTTACAAAATCACACGCAACGAAAAAATAGAGACGAACTAATCCGTGTTTCGTTAGTTGGATATACCAATGTCGGAAAATCAACTATCATGAATTTGTTAAGTAAGTCTGAAGTCTTTGCCGAAAACAAATTATTTGCAACTTTAGATACTACTGTTAGAAAAGTAGTATGGGAAGCAATGCCATTTTTACTAAGTGACACAGTTGGATTTATTCGAAAATTGCCACATCATTTGATTGAAAGTTTTAAATCAACACTGGATGATGTAAGAGAGAGTGACATTTTAATTCACGTTATAGACATTTCTCATCCCCAATATTTAGATCAGATAAATACAGTAAATGAGACACTCGAATCAATCGGTGTAAAAGATAAGCAAACGCTTATGTTATTCAACAAAATGGATTATTTTCGTAATAAATACTTTGATGAGATGTTGGAATCAAAAATCAAAGAAGAATTAGAATCTGAGCTAAAAAATAAAATGGTAGAAAAATTCCAATATCCAATGGAATTTATTTCTGCAAAAAGTCTTGAAAATATCGAATTACTTAAATCAAAACTCAAAGAGATGATTTCAAGACAATATCTAATTAGATTTCCATATAAGTCTAAAATTTGGTAATTTGATAATATGACATGGATACGAAAATACGCAGAACTATTGGCTCATTATTCACTTTATTTAAAGAAAGGTGAATTGGTATATCTTCGAACTACAACACTTGCACATGAACTGGTTTCTGAATTTTCAAAAATTTGTATTGATTTAGGAGTTCGCTTAGAAGTAGAATTTGATTTTCAATATAAAGAAGAGTATTTATTGAGGTCCAATGATGTTGAGCTTTTAAATTATTTCAGCCCACACAAAATAAATCTTATTTCAAATTGTGATGCCTACATATTAATTAGGGCTCCATATTCTAATATAGAAAAATTTGAGTCAATTCCAGAAAGTGAAAACATCAGAACAAAGGCAATTAATAACTTTCAGGAAATTTACTTTAAAAGATTAGGTGACGGCAGTCTCAAAAGAAACTTATGCCAGTATCCGACTGAATCAGCTGCTCAACTGGCCGGAATGAGTCTTGATCAATATATAGAATTTATTATTCAATCCTGCAGTCTGAATCTTGAAGATCCATCAATGTTCTGGAAAGAATTGAGTAAACAACAAACGGCTTATGTTGATTACTTAAATAAAATTGAACATTTAACCTTTGAGCATAACGATACAAAAATCAGTTGCCGCACCCAAGGAAGGACTTGGATCAATTCAGATGGAAAATCAAATATGCCCTCAGGCGAGGTATTTACAAGTCCAATTGAAGATTCGGTTGATGGAGAAATATTTTTCAATTATCCAACAGTAATCTTCGGAGAAATAATAGAAGATATTCATTTGGTTGTAGAAAAGGGATTTGTTCAGAATTTTTCGGCAAGGATAGGTCAGAAAACACTTGAAAAAGTATTTTCAATAGAGGGAGCTAGGAGATTTGGAGAAGTTGCAATAGGCACAAATTTTAACATTCAAAAAGCAACCAACAATATTCTATTTGATGAAAAAATTGGTGGATCTGTTCATATGGCAGTAGGGCAATCCTATTACCAATGTGGTGGAATAAATAAGTCTAGTATTCACTGGGATCTAATAAAAGATATGAAACAAGGCGGGAAAATTTATGCAGATTCAAATTTAATTTATGAAAATGGAAAATTCTTAATCTAAATGAACAAGATTCTTGTTACCGGTGGTTGTGGTTATATTGGGTCACACACCCTGGTTGATCTTATTGAAAATGGATTTGATGTAGACTGTGTCGATTCTTTGATTAACTCCGAGGACAAGGTCCTCAAGAATATTGAAAAAATTACAGGAAAAAAAATTATCAATACCCGACTTGATTTGTCTAAAGAAGATTCTCTTAGTATTTTAAATAAATCGTATAATAATATTGATGGAGTTATTCATTTTGCGGCATTAAAATCAGTTAGTGAATCGGTCAAAAATCCATTGTTGTATTATGAAAATAATGTGAAAAGCTTTATCAACATTTTAAAGTTTATCAATGATAACAAAATCAAGGCTTTTATTTTTTCATCTTCTTGCACTGTCTATGGAAATACTCGTGAGCTTCCTGTCCACGAAGAACTACCCTTTCAGGAGACCGGTTCTACTTATGGAAGAACCAAGCAAATATGTGAGCAAATATTATCGGATTACTATTCTGATTCAAATTTCCCTCTAAAGTCAATATCTTTACGATATTTCAATCCGGCTGGCGCACATCCGACTTATCTGTTAGGTGAATCACCCATTAACCCTCCATTAAATTTAATTCCGGCAATCACAGAGACCGCAATTGGAATCAGAAACAAACTATTAATTCATGGAGATAACTATCCAACCAAAGATGGTACCTGTGTTAGAGACTACATTCATGTAATGGATTTGGCACACGCACATTGTCTGGCCTTGAAACATATGCTAAATGACAGACAGTCAAATCCTTTAGAAGTATTCAATCTTGGGATCGGAAATGGAGTATCAGTCAAAGAGGCAATTTATACATTCGAATCCGTTAATAATATCAAACTTAATTATGAGATTGGTCCTAGAAGGGAAGGTGATCTTCCAGCAATGTATGCAGATAATACCAAAATTACCAAACATCTGAACTGGGCACCCAAATATACCATTAAGGAAATTATGCGTGATGCCTGGGAATGGGAAAAGCTAAGAAGACCATTAAGCAAATAAATCAGCTAGAATAGCATCACATATAAACTTACCCTGTCTCGTTAGCTTTACTTGCCGTCCTTCAAGGACCAAATTAGATTTTTGCAAATGAATTTCAATATTCTGAATAAGTTTCTTATAATAGGTTGGAAAATTATTAATTACATATGACAAAGAAAATCCCTCTACTCTTCTGATATTAATCATAAGATACTCATTAAATTTATTTGATAGAGTCAAAGTTTCCGTTTCAAAGTATTGTTCAGAATTCAGTACTAGATTGGAATAAAGATGATTATTGGAAATATTCCATCTTCTAGTATCTATTTGAAACGAATGAGCAGAAGGACCAAATCCAAGATAGGGTAATCCACTCCAATATTTACTATTATGCAGTGCTCTGCTTCCTGGCTTACAATAATTTGAAATCTCATAAGCTTCATAATGATTAAATTCCATAAGATCAAGAAGTATTTCCATCTGCTCTATAGTGTGCAGATCACTTAATGGGTCGATTCTACTTTTCTTTAAATCATAATGAAGCTGAGTCTTCTCTTCCACTGTCAACGCATAGCATGAAATATGCGGCACTCCTAATCGGAATAATTGCTGAACATTATAGGTCCATTGCTGATGCGTACAATGAGGTATTCCAAAAATTAAATCACAACTTATATTATTGAAACCAACATCTTGTGCAATCTGAATCGATACCTGACTTTCTTTCGCGCTGTGTACTCGGTTCATCCATTCCAGATGTTTATCAAAAAACGATTGAACTCCTATACTCAATCGGTTGATCCCAATTTCTATATAAGACTTCGCTTTATCCATAGTCAGGTCATCCGGATTCACTTCAACTGTAATTTCCGCATCCGAATCAACACGAAATGACCTATAGATTATATTTAAAATCTGTTGCAACTCTTCAACATCTAGAAGAGAAGGTGTCCCACCACCCAAATAGATAGATTCAACTTTATCATACGGAATTTCATATCTTCTTGTCTCTATTTCCTTAAGAATAGCTGAAATAACTTTTTTCTTTGTTGCAAAATTTGTCGAAAAGTGAAAATTACAATAATTACATTTGCGTTTACAATATGGAATATGAATATATAAACTTAAATTGTCCATTTGCGTATTCAGCCTAAAAATAATATTTATCTTATACTTCTGATACACTTACTTTGTGTTCAATCTATTTTTTCTCAGTCATATCAAATAAGTCAATTAATTCTATACTCAAAAACGAGTAAGGATACAATATTTTTTTATAATAAGGACAGTCAGTTTGTCGAAAGAAAAAAACGATCTTTAATCTCCGATCTCTTGAAATCAGGATATATACTTACAGGTATAGATTCGACAAATAATAATTTTACAACTCAATCCATCTATATCAATAAGGGAGATAAATTCAATGGATTAATAATTGTTAATCAAAGCGATAGTCTGGTAAGTAATATAATAAAAAATAAATATTACAATCCAACTGAATGGGCAAATACTTTAACTAAGGTTTTAAATAACGATGTCCAAAATGGATATGCATTGAGTAAGCTCATATTAAAGCCTGAATCGTATGATTCTAATACATTATATGCCAGACTTCAATATCTTCAAGGTCCAAAATTTGTGAATGGAGAAATAGACCTGGGTGATCAAAGAATAATTTCAGAAAGATACCTTTCCAGAATATTAAATTTCAAGAAAGGTAAAAATTTCAATCATTTCACAATTACTAACTATAATTCGCTATTCGAAAAGATAAATTACTTTGAAAATCAATTTCCTCCAAGAATCAAATTTGAAGGAAATGAGGTGAATATTAAATTTTATCTTATAAAAAAACGAAGCAATATTTTTGACTTCCTAATAGGACTTAATAATGTTAACCAAGGCAACTCAAAGACTGTTCAAATAACGGGACAAGCAAGCATTGATTTATACAATTCATTCAAAATCGGAGAAAGAATATATATCCACTATGAAAATCTACAACCATTTTCTCCCAGATTGAAACTAAATCTGGAACTTCCATATGTATCAATAATTCCCTGGGAAAATTCAATCAATTTTGATCTAATAAAAACCAAAGATTCTTATATTAACATTCAAGGAAATTACAAATTAAGTCAGCCACTAAACTTTAATTCGAAAATAGGAGTTGTTGTATATCTTAATAACTCCTTTATTCTTAATGTAGATTCTTCTGCGATTAAAACTTCACTCCGATTACCTGCTGTTTTAGATTTTAATCATATTTCTTACGGACTTGAATATCAATTCGACAATATCATAAATAAAACATGTCCGATTGGAGGTTATTATCTGCAAACGAGTGCGCGGGTCGGCTTTAAAAAATTTATTAGTTCCAACAATATAACCAGATTCGATTTAAACAATACGCTGAGAAATCAATATGACAGTTTGAACGCTAATAATCTTCAATATAATTTTTCTATCTTGTCATCCTATTACTTGAATCTTGCAAGCCGATCAGTCATTAAAATTGCTTTAAACTCTCAGATTTTTATAAGCAAAGCAAAAATTCTAGAAAACGAAGTTATTAAAACAGGAGGCATTCATTCATTACGGGGATATAATGACAATTTTTTTATTTCTGACAAATATGCTATTTCAACATTGGAATATCGTTTTTTGTTGGATAGAAATAGCTATCTGGCGGCATTCGCAGATTATGCATTCATGAACTTAATCAATCAAGAGAACACAATTAACTTCAAGCCATATTTAGGCTTTGGATTGGGATTGCAATTACTTACTAAGGCAGGCAGTTTCGGAATCTTTTTTGCGGGATCACAATCAAAAAATCAAAGCTTTGATATCAGCTCTATAAAGGTTCACTTTGGATATCTAGCAAAATTTTAGCACTTATTCAAACCAATTATAAAATTATAACGGTTGACGTTTTCAATACTTAATGAAACAAGTATTTAAAATAATCTCGTAAACGACATAAAATTGAATTGGACCATTTTATTTCATAATAGGGAATATTTATAGCACCAAATCCCTCATAGAAATTTGCAACACCTTTAATATCGGATCCTTCCAGATCAATAATTTCTCCTTCTTCTAGTAAAACATTTTGAACATAGTGAATAAGCCCTACCATTGAACCGTTTTTCTTTCCTGACTTAGAATTAAATGAAAGAAAAAAAACATATCTGGATTTATAATACGTAAAAATAGCGGCACACTGAATCTCAAGATTATTAGTCTTTGCAAACAAGATAAAGGATTTATCCTTCTCAATTGTTTTAATTACAAGATTCTTAAACAATTGATTTTTAAAATCCTGCTCGTAATTATAGTTTTCGTTATTGTTATCCAACCATTCGAACAACTCTTCTGGTTCTCGGGATACGAGATAAGTCAAATTACTTTTAATCGATCTAGTCAAATTTCTGTTTTGGCTTTGATTATATCCGTCTGTTGACTTAGCTAGTATATAATTTGATCTTATAGAACTATTATGGACACGGTATTCCCAATTTAAGACTCCACAAGGAAAGCGAATTTTTATTTGTTCTAATAAACTAGCTAGTTCTAATTCTTGAAAACCATTTATTGAAATAATTTTTAATCTCTGAAGAAATGGCGGTCTTGTAACAATTCTGGGTAGAATAAATTTCTTAGTATAAGGAATAGGAATTCTGTTCTTACTAATTAAATGAAAGTAAGCTCCCCATCTTTGGCAGCATATATCGAGATACCAAGAACTAAACTCAATGAAAGGGTGTATACTTTGTTCGAGATACTCATTCCATTCATCTGTATCAATCTCTGATCTTTCCTTCCAAACCCACATGTATTTGCCTATTTTCTTATTGCTAACGAAATACCGTCTCTCATTGGCAAAATTACTACTTCCCATTCGGTACTCTTATATAGATATAGGTTGAGCTCCTGCAAGGCTTTTGTATCACTATCATTTAGAGTTTCTAAAACCTTACCAGACCAAAGTACGTTGTCGCAGATTAATATTGAACCAGTCAACATTCTTGGCTCTAACATTTTGACAAAGCGCAAATAATCTTTTTTTCCCGCATCTAAAAAAACCAGATCAAAACATCCACTAATAGTTGGAATAACCTCAAATGCATCACCAATATGAAAATGAATCTGATCTGCATTGGGGACATTATCCTTAATATAATTGGCAAAATCCAAATACTCATGACTAACTTCGATGGTATGCAACACGCCATCCTTTACCAATCCTTCTGCTATACACAAAGCACTATATCCCGTGAAAGTGCCAATTTCAAGTGACAGATTTGGTTTTATTAATTTTGAAATTAATGACAATAATCGACCTTGAATACTTCCACTCAACATTTGTGGGGCAAGACATTTCTCATACGTACTCCGCTCAATATACCTTAAATGCTTATGGATACCATTTGAATGCTCTTCACAATACCGATTCAATTGATCTTGAAGAAAAGATGTTGGAATCATTTCTATCTTAACACTGTGATGTCTCCAAAAATAAATCGACTTTTATCTCCGCTTTTGTATTTAATTGAATACACATAAACACCAGGAATTACAGGTAAATTCTTATATTCTCCATTCCAACCTTTCTTTTCTTCATTTGCTATAATATTATCAATAGAATAAATTAAATTTCCCCATCTATCAAAAATTGAAAGGTTTTCAACTTCAAGATTTTCAAAATTGCTAACCGGATAGAAATAATCATTTACACCATCCCCGTTAGGAGAAAAAGTAGTGGGAACAAAAACATTTACATCATCTTTAATTCTTATTGTAAAAACTATACTATCCCGACACCCATTTTCATCGATCACCGAGACTCTTATTGTTTGATTTTTTAAAGCAGTTAATACCGGATCTTTACAATTATTACAGCTTAATTGATCAAAAGGATCCCAACTAATGATCGGATTATTGCTGTTTTTAATTATCAGAATAATCTGCTGTTTCTCATTAATAGATAAATCTAAATCTGGCAATGAATCTACATCCACACCGTTGCTGGTGATAATTTCAATATTCTCATTGAACTCACATCCATTGCGATCTTTAATTATTATGCTATATTTTCCGGGAAGCAGGTTAGCAAAGTCCGGACTACTCACAAAATTAATTCCTCCATCTATGGAATACTGATATTGACCTTGCCCTCCAAGAATATCTACAACCTGAATTGATCCGTTTGATGATCCACAGACTGCATCTAACTTATTGATTACTGCGGATCTAATTCTATTAGTATCTTCTAAAATTTCTATGGTTTTCGTCGTTTTACATTGTGTTCTTGGATTTGTAAGTGTGCATGAATAAATACCGGCTTTATTAACTATTGCTTGTGGAAACATACTTGTAAATCCTCCAGGTCCAATCCAAAGAATATTAAACCCTTGAATATTGGTACCTGCTTTAATTGGAACCGTTGAACGTTTACAGCTTAAAGTATCTGCCGACAAATCTAGCAAAGGACCCGTTGTATCAATTGAAATAAAAACTTGCTTTGTGTTCTCACATCCACTCGGATCGGTAACTTTAACGGAATAAATGCCCGGTTCAGTAATTCTTGGATTCTTTGAAAAAGACAAAAAACTATTTGGACCTGACCATTCAAAACTAACTCCGTTGGTAATAGACTCTGCAAATAAATTTAAAAATCTTCTACCACAATTGAGTGTATCATCTTTGGTTATTAAATCAGGAAGTTTATCCTTTTGTATAACTTCAACTGAATCAACAGTAGTACATCCATTACTGCCAACAATAGTAATAAAATATAATCCCGGCAAGAAAATACGCGTAGTTGCACTATCAGAGTTAAATCCATTCGGTCCGTTCCACTTTATAGTTGAACCAGAGGTAAGAACGTTCGCATATATGAATGCCGGAGTCTTGCAAAGTATTTCATCTGAGGATAAGCTTACCTTAGGTTTGGTAGTATCCTGTTTAATTGTTGTCATAGTAACATTGATACAGGAACTTCCATCAGAAGTTGTTACAGTATATGTACCTGGAGTATTTACATTTATAGTAGATGTTGTTGCATTTGTATTCCATTGATAACTTGCATTAGGTATATTTGGTGCATTGATTGTTACGGAAGTTATCAAACAAGTAAGAGGACCATATGAACTTGAAACATCAAATAGGGAATCAACTCCTACTTTAATTGAATCCCTGGCATTACAACCATTTTGTGGATCAGTTACATTAACTGTGTAAGTGCCCGGTCTTGTCACCTTTGTTTTTAAACTGTCTGATCCATTACTCCACTGAATCACGACACCTGAAATTGATTGTACGCTTAAAACCGTAGATGATTTATTACAATTCAAATTTCCTTCAGACGATATACTAAGAATGGGCTTTGTGGTATCAACTGCTATCGCAATGCTTTGTTCTGAAGTACACCCATTAAAAGTATCTGTTACTGTAACCCGGTAAGATCCGGGACTATTTACAACGACATTTGAAGTACTGTCCCCATTACTCCACTTATAAGTAATATTGCCATTTGAATTTATGCTAAGCAATGCTGTTTTTTTCGAACAAGTAATATTCCCATCTGAATTCAGAGTGATTACCGGACTGGTTGTATCTTCTTCAACTAAAACACTTGCTACTCCTGTGCAAATATCATTGAGATCTGAAACGGTTACCTTATAAATACCCTTTGAATTGACTATAATACTCTGTTGATTAGAGTTATTACTCCATGTATACTTAACACCATTTGAAGGATTTGCTGTTAATACTATAGATTTATTAATACAAGTTAATTTTTGAGGATTATTAATACTTGTACTTAAAGAAGTTAGATTTTCAGATATGATTACTTCTCCTGAATTTGTACAACCAAATTTGCTGGTTGCATTCACTTTATAAGTTCCGGGTTTATCAAAGTTTATTATCCTAGAATTTGAAATAAACCCATTTGGACCTGTCCAGCTAAAACTCGAGAGTGTATCATCGCTAACAATAAGCTGCGTAGTTCTTTTAAGACAATCAAGAGTATCATTACGTAAATTTAATTTCGGAGTGTCCTGAATCTTATATATTTTTAATGAAGATGAATTCAAACACCCATTGATCGCCTCAACTGTAAACACATAATTGCCGGAATCCATAACAGTATAAGTATTACTATTGCCTAACAAGCCATTTGGTCCGGTCCAATTAACAATTGCATTGGGTGTATTTGTAGTTCCGACTATATTAACAGAAGTTCTTATACAACTTAGAGTATCCGCACTCGAAATACTAAGATCCGGAATTTTAAAATCGGAAGAGATATAAATTGAATCCTTACCTATACATCCATCCTTTGTACTCAGAGTTACAAAATACCAGCCGCTATCCTTCACAACAGGATACTTATCACTACTAATAAATCCGTTCGGTCCATTCCATATAACTGACCCACTTGTATCTGCCAGCAATTTAATTTGAACAGTATTATTTTTACAATTTATTTGATCCGAGATTAGAGAAATTGGTACTCCTGATTTATAACTTAAAACCTTAAATGAATCTGTAATAAAACATCCTAAAGAATCTTTAACCGTGATATAATACCAGCCGGTATCTTTTACAAAAATAACGGATCCATTGACAATAGTTGTATCGGGTCGTTTCCAGGTAAAACTTGGTTTTGGGCTAACAGAATTTGCAATCAATTGAACTGAATCTTCTCCACATTGAATTGTATCTCCTTTAATTTCTACAAATACTTCTGTTCTTTTATCTCCTACAATAACTTTTTTGGTAGATTTACAACCGTAGTCATCCGTAACTGTAACTTCATATTCCCCCGGTTCACGAATATTAACTATAACTGGTCTTGTTGAATTAAATCCATTTGGACCTGTCCATTCAAAACTTACTGGATTTACCTTTGATGTAGCTTCGATTTTTGCAAATTGATTTTTACAATCAATATCCGTGGCAGCTGCAGTAATATCAGGAGGGGTTGTGTTTCCCGTTACATTAACAGTGACTTTTTTCTCACAGCCGAATTCTCCGATAACCTTGAAAGTATAACTCCCTGGTTTGTCAATCGTTGCTTTATTGGTTTTATCACCACTAACAATATTTCCATTCGAAGTTGTCCATTCGTACTTGATGTTTACCCCGGATGTTGAGCCGCTTCCATCCAGTACCATAGGAGAATTGGTACAATTAATTTCATCAGGTATAGCCACATCAGCAATTAATTCATAGACTGTAACTACGACTTCATCTTTTACTTCACAACATTCTCTAAATTCGATATCATCAATTGCAAACATACTGAATGGACCTGTTCCTCCGGTATTGCTAAAGCAAATATTGGCTGAACTTGCCGGACCGCTGTTCCACATAAAATCTGCATCCGTCTGTGTGCATAATCCGGACTCAACTGCAATACTTCCAATGGTATTACCATTTATTTTCACATTGACTACAGGAGGCGAACCAAAAATATAAGGTATGCCAAAGCATTTAAATTTTATTTTATAGATAGTATTTGGACTTATCGGAATAGTCTGACACAAAAAATTAGTTCCTGAACCCGTAGGTGTAACAGCCATTGTAAAAGCTCCGATAGGTGGATTACATCCAAATTGTGAAGCTATCTGGGGAACACTCATGACCATATATCCCCCGGTTGACATTGCAAAAGAATTAAGGACAGTATATTGGTTATATCCGGAAGTAGAAGGGCCTATTCCACCTGTTTCAAAACTACCATTAAGAAACAAGTTTCCGGAAATTCCCCTTGCAATTAATGTATAAGTTGTAGTAGACATTGGAGTTGCAACAGGATTTGCAACATTGGGATTACTTAAACCATCCGTTGGATCCCAGGAAATTGAATTATATCCTCCGGTGACTACTCCATTTATTTGCCTTCCAATACCTTCACAGATCGTAATGTCGGGACCAGCATCCACTGTTATATTACAGCCATTTGGAGTTCCAAAAGGATAGGCTGTATAAATAGATTTAATAGCGTTTGGATTCTTTTGTGCAACGCATGAATCCCCAACTAACACTTGAAAAAATAAAGCCTGCAACAAAACAATAATACTAATTTCTAACTTGTTAGGACTAAATGTTTTACAAATAAGATTAAATACCATATAAGCAAATTGACTTAGAATGCCAAAGTTAATCAAATCAGGCTATCGGTATCTGAATTTATTTGACATTAAAAAATTTGATAAAGGTATTTTAAATTCTTAAAAATTATTTTTGCAGCACAAAAAATGATTCGATTCAAATCATTGCAACGAGTTACCAATTCAGGCAGCTTTATTCCTGAAGTTGACGGATTAAGATTCCTTGCAATCGGCATGGTTCTGATCTATCATTTAGATGGCTTTCTAATTAAAGAACTTTCGAATGAATTATGTGGCGAATCGGTTCAATATTATGGAATGCATCGATTTTTTCAAAACGGGTACTTCGGTGTAGAATTATTTTTTACAATTTCTGCATTTGTTGTAAGCTTACCTTTTGCACGTTACTATTTCGAAAACGGAAACCCTGTTCGATTAAATGATTTTTTCCTGCGAAGGCTAACAAGAATTGAGCCGCCTTACCTTATAAGCTTATTATTAATTCTTGGAATTCATTTGTTGATCCTAAATGGTGAAAAATTTAGAGATTATATTCCAAGTTTTTATTATTCTTTATTTTACTCACATGGGTTCTTCTACCATAGAGATTTTCAACCTCTTGTAAATAATGTAACCTGGAGTCTTGAAATTGAAATACAATTCTACATTATTGCCCCTCTACTGGCTTACTTATTATTTAAGACTAATAAATATGGTTTGACTCTATTAATTATTTTAACCTTATTGTTTTGTATAATTACAAAGTTTCCTAAACCTGAAATAATCTCTTTATATGAATATTTTCATTTCTTTCTGTTGGGAATAACAGTAGCTTATTGCAAGTCTAAAAAATTAAACTGGTCTTTATTAGAAGGTATGAATCAGAAATACTCGCAGACCTTAATAAGTATATTAGCTTTTTTTCTAATGATATTTACAGATATAACTTTTATGGGTCCTCTTCATACCTGGTTTAAACTTCTATTAAGTAGCTTACAAATGTTTTTTATGTTTGTTTTGTTTTATAATTTATTAGTAAGCCCTCACAACAAACTTTGGATAAATGCTCCATTTTTTACGATAATTGGTGGAATGTGTTATTCAATCTATTTATTTCATAATCAATTAATCATGAGTGTTGGTCATTACCTGTTAAAAGTAAACTTGACATCATATTTTATATTAAATTATATAATACTTGGTTTAATATTGCTTCTAGCAATTATCATAATCAGTACAGTATTTTTTATACTTATAGAAAGGCCTTGTATGGATAAAAATTGGCCAAAAAAATTATACAACTTCCTTCTAATTCGACAGAACAACAGATAAATATTTAAAAAAATTTTTAGATTTACACAAAGATTTATTTCATGCAAGAAGCTTATATAGTAGCCTATAAAAGGTCAGCATTTGCAAAAGCTAAAAAGGGAGGATTCAGATTTCTCCGATCTGATGATCTTGCAATAATAGTATTAAACAAGCTTTTACAGGAAATACCACAGATTGATCATTCTCTGATCGATGATTTAATTGTAGGATGCGCCAATCCGGAAGGTGAACAAGGACTTCAGATCGGAAGACAAATTGCTTTACGTGCTTTTGGTCAGCAAGTTCCAGGAATTACTATAAACCGTTATTGTGCTTCGGGATTAGAGGCAATTGCAATCGCAACTGCAAAAATCCGATCTGGTATGGGAGATATTTTTGTTGCAGGAGGTGTAGAAAGCATGAGTATGATTCCGATGGAAGGATATAAGCTTGCGGTAAACTATGACGTAGCTGATAAGAATCCTGATTTTGTTATAGGAATGGGATTAACTGCAGAAGCAGTATCCAATAAATATAATATTGGGCGTGAAAGACAAGATGAATTTGCATATCACTCTCATCAAAAAGCTGCAAGTGCTCAGGAATCGGGTTTTTTCAACAAAGAAATATGTTCTGTAATTGTGAATGAAATAAAAGTAGAAAATGGAAAAAAAACTACTTGTACAAAAACCATTACAGTAGATGAAGGTATAAGGAAAGATACAAGTATTGAAGCTTTGTCTAAATTAAAACCCGCCTTTTCGCTGAATGGCTCTGTTACTGCAGGAAATTCTTCTCAGACTACTGATGGAGCTGCATTTGTTATCATTGTAAGTGAGCGGATGGTTAATTCTTTGGGGTTGACTCCGATAGCCCGGCTGATTAATTGCTCTGTCGCAGGTGTTGATCCCTTATATATGGGTATGGGTCCCTGTATTGCAATTCCAAAAGTCTTGGCAAAATCTAATCTGAAGCTAAACGATATTGCATTAATAGAACTCAATGAGGCATTTGCAGCACAGAGTATAGCAGTTATTCAGGAAGCAGGATTAAATCCTGAGATTACAAATATTCATGGGGGGGCAATTGCACTCGGTCACCCTTTGGGTTGTAGTGGTGCCCGACTTATGATGACTATGATTAATTCCCTTAAAGAGAATCAACAAAAATATGGATTGGTTACTGCCTGTGTTGGAGGAGGACAAGGAATAGCAGGAATTGTAGAAGTTATCTACTAGTCTGAGTTAGCTATATAATTTATTGTACAATTATTTCACAACTATCATGGATCATAAACCCTGATTCCAGGATAGGATTGCATGTTAAAAAAAAGCCTTGTACAAAGACAAGGCTTAGTTTTAAAAAAAAGGCAGCGACCTACTCTCCCGGATTGTAACCAGTACCATCGGCGCAACAGGGCTTAACTTCTCTGTTCGGAATGGGAAGAGGTGGACCCCTGCGCAATAGCCACCAAAAACTTTTTTCCTCTTAGAATGAGGAAGATATTTTAATAATATTTCAGACTATTCTGAAATAAAAAAAGGTTGGTTGAGAAAACGATGTCTAGGTGAAAAAAAAGGAAGCTTTGGGGTAATTAGTACTACTCAGCTGAACGTATTACTACGCTTACACCTATAGCCTATCAACGTAGTCGTCTTCTACGACCCCATGTAACACTCATCTTAAGGATAGCTTCGCGCTTAGATGCTTTCAGCGCTTATCTAGTCCGTACATAGCTACTCTGCGCTGCACCTGGCGGCACAACAGATACACTAGAGGTACGTCCAACTCGGTCCTCTCGTACTAGAGTCAGTTCCCTTCAATGTTACAACGCCCACCACAGATAGAGACCGAACTGTCTTGCGACGTTCTGAACCCAGTTCACGTGCCACTTTAATCGGCGAACAGCCGAACCCTTGGGACCTTCTCCAGCCCCAGGAT
>JADLHT010000034.1 GCA_020848695.1 Saprospiraceae bacterium | reverse complement strand
TCATATAATAAAATAATTTTCTAACCCTGAAATTACGTAAAAAGTACGGATTTCAGGGTTTTTTTATTAACTTTTTTTATAATATATTTTTGATAATCAGAAGCTTAGGTATTTACCGAATGAGCCTGGATAATGCTAATTTTTAAATCTTATACACTACCAAGATTATGCTGTTTCCAAATATTCCATATTAATTTAAAAGGAACAAGAAATCCGTTAATAATACAACAGATACTAAAAAATATAAATTCGGTTCGTATGTATTTGGTCATAGCATCTTGTTCCGAAGATTTAAGATGGGTTACCAATTCCTGTAGTCCAACTTCATCAATATAGTTTTTAAAATCCGAGAACTCATAACTTAACAAAAACAATACAGGAAACATAGATAGGATAATGATTAATTTTAACCATTGCCATCTTGCATAGGGCGTAAGATGCCAAAGCAAAACCCATCTTAAAAAAATGAAAAAACCAAGAATAAAGAGGATGTTGTTGTAATAAAAAGGAAAATCAATTTGATAATAATAAATTGGATAGAGCATTAATCCACAGATCAATAAGGATGTATTCCACCAGATGATCTCAGAGATCCACTTATGACGATGAAGAAACAAAGATTGATTAAAAGTTATCTTTTAGAGATTGAAATGAATTTGAAGTATTGGGATCATCCTTCTTAACCACTAAGGCGACTACACAACTAATCACAAATTGCAACAAGATACCTCCACCTAATATTATAAGGGTATTAGAAACGCTGAACGGATCCGTATTCTCTAATTTTTCTATTTGTTGATTGGCTGCTTGATCACCCATTGATCCCCGGAAGTTTTCAATCATTTGAATTTGTGCTTCTGTAATTTTATTTTTTAAATCAGGATCAATAAAATTGTAAAAAATAAAAATGTAAATGGTTGTTATAAATACATTTATCATTGCACCAACCCACATATGCGTCATGGCTTCTTTCCAGGCAATATAATTGCCATTCATTTCGCGTCTTTTAATTCCTATATAATACATTATCCCTATTCCCAGAAGAAATATAAGAATACCCAGGAGTACCCCAGTTTCAAGTGATCCGGTAATCAGGTATTGAATCAGACTAAACAGCATCGATCCAATGCCCCAAAGTATACCTATTCTGATGGTTTGTGAAAAATTATTCATAATTCTTAATGGGTTAAATGAAACTTATTTTTAGAGAATACTCCAAGCACCTTACCGGTCAATTCCTGATTGATGCAAGGGCTGTTCTTTGCTAATGATTTTATTTTTTCAAGATTATATTTCCATTTTATAGTAGGATCAAACCAGGTCAATTCTGCATCTGATCCTTCAACAATACCGGCTTCCGGTAAGGAAAATATTTTTCTTGGATTTAATGAACATTTACTAACCCATAGAGTCAAACTATCTGCATCGCTATTCTGTGAATTAAACAGTGAAAATGCTGTTTCTAATGAAATTGCGCCAAATCCTGCATTTTGAAATTCTAGATCTTTCAATTCAGGATTTAAAGGAAAATGATCACTTACAATAATATCAATGGTCTGATCTTTTAGACCTTTCCATAATGCTGTTAGATCTGATTTTGATCGAATAGGAGGAATTAACTTAAGGGATGATGGAAATTCAGTGAGATCAGAATCTTGGTACACCAGATTAAAAACAGATACGGTGGCAAATAAATTTGGAACACTTTTCTTATACTTTCTCACCATTTGGACTGACTCAGAACAACTAATTTTATTAAGCAACATCCTCGATTGAGTATATTCAAGAATTGAGATATCCCTTTGTACTGCAGAAAATTCAGCAAGAGAAGGACTTGTTTTTAATCCCAAAGAATTTGTTTCAACTGACTCATGTACCTGTGCATTTGGACTCAGATCAGAATCATAAGAATGTTGTATCAGAATGGCAGAAGGAATCAACTGAATGTATTCCAATGCTCGACGCAATAAACCTGAACTGCGAATTCCACTGTTTCCGTCAGAGAAAGCAACTGCACCTGCCTTCTGCATTTGCAGAATTTCAGCCATTTCAATAGCTTCATTACTTTTACTTATCGCACCAATCGGATGAATGTGAATAGCTAACTCTTTCTGTCTGTTCATTAGAAAATGAACTTCAGATTTTGAATGAATAGCTGGAAAAGTATTTGGCATATAAGCTATTCGGGTATAACCACCATGAATTGCAGCATTGGAAAGGCAATCAAGTGTTTCTCTTTCTTCATATCCTGGTTCTCCTCCATAACAGGCAATATCAACCCAGCCCGGTGACAAATAAGAATTTTTTGCAAACAGAACTTTTACGGTAGATGTGGGATTCAGTTTACTTCCAATTTTAATAATCTTTCCATTGGAAATAAGCACATCCCTCATTTTTAAGTGGTGTACACTCCGTGGATCAATGATGCAAACATTTTGAAATAATATCTCCATACTAACTATTCTTCCAATATCGAATCAATATACTTTCAATGAATAAAAATACAATTCCTGCGAAGATCAGATACCACCATAATCCCTTGCTATTGTTTGATTCTTTCAAACTGGCAGTCAGACTACCTATTTGATCTGGATCCAAGACCTTACAACTATTACCATAGTAGTCTTTCAATTTATCTTTAGATACAAATTCCATATCAGACTCCCTGCGATTATCATTGAAGGCTATTGACCCAAGTATCTCATCCTGATTATAAACATCATAAATCCCGGCTTTTTTTAGCTGATCAATTACTTCTAAATTAATTTTTCCGGGAACGAATCGGGCAGAACAAATAAATTCTTCCGGACCTTTCAGACGGACAATATTATCCTTAAGCGTTAACTCATCATTAAAGGGTAGTTGGACAATCTGATCTACACCGATGGTATATGAATAAACATGTGTGTTTTTTCCGGTTACCGCAGCTTTAAATAAAAGGGGTAAGAAGATTTCTGCATTTTTTGAAAGTGAGTTAATTTCTTCGTTAGAAGATGCAGAACTTAAATACACAAGCCCATTGTCAAAAGCATATCTTGCCACATACGCACTTCCATCTTTATATTTCAGAAGGGGTTCAGTATATATTGATGAGCTAATTTGATAAGAAGAAGTAACAACAGGTAAGCTAAAATTTGATTTTTTTGTTACAAAGACATCATCAAACAAACCACTTTCATAATTGATCGATCCAACTTCTCTTTTGGATGATTCAAATTCGGTTAACTTGGGTAATCGAATTGCTGATTCAAGATTTGGATATCCGCCTTTTAAATCTACTGCTGGAAAGATAAAGAGATTACATCCGTTAGCCAGAGATTTTTTTAACTCATCGGCTAGGCCGGTACTTATCGTTATTTGATCTGCAAGTAAAATCAGCCGATAATCACGAAAATGGCTATAATTTATAGCACCAACGTTTTGATTTTCTACTTTAAAATAAGGTATTGCATTTAAGGCCTGAATAAGATTAGCAGGAACTTTTTTGTCGTAAATAACTAAGATTTTAATTTCATCACTGGCGGAACAACTCAGATAATATTGATCATCAAACTGGATTGGATAGTCGGCAATCTTTAATATTATCTTTTGAATTCCGGATTTGGTAACCGCAATAGGAATAGTATCAGTAAGTGATTTTTTAGCCTTTATTTGAACCCCTTGTACAGGATACTCCTGACCATTTATTGAATAACTTAGTTTCAGATCTTCTACATCTTCATGACCATAGTTATGCAGAGTATAAATTAAAAAATTCGTATGATTTTTTAATACAACTGCATTTATAAAGTATGCAGTATCAATAGCAATATTGGATTCCTTAATTCCAGTAAATGGTAAGAGATTAAGAGAGATCTGACTATCCAGAGTATCCTTTAGCGGATCAACAATGGATTTTTGAAAATCGGACAAAATAAAAATTTCTTTGTCGTAGCCATTGAGACCTTTAATTGATTGAACTTGTTTATAAATAATTTTATTGAGATTGTTAACCGTTGAGGTCTGTTGAATTTCTTCTAAAGCCGTAAATGCTTCAGTTTTTGAAAATAAGTGAGATTGTTTACCACTCATTTCATGCGAAATAATCTGAAATCGATCATAATCAGAATAGGCCTGTATAATATCAAATGCAGACCTTTTAGCTCGTATAAAGAGACTTCCGTCTGATGAAGAAGAATTCATTGACCAGCTATTGTCCACAAAAATGCTGATTGCTTTATGATGCGCTGATCCGGCTTTTAAGTCTTTGAAAAAAGGTTGTGCAAATGCTAGAATTAAGGCAGCCAATGCAAGAATTCTACTTATCAGTATCAGAAGATTTTTAAGCTTATTTTTATGTGAAGTTTCTTCTACAAGCTCCTTCAAGAATCGAACATTGGTAAAATAAACCTGCTTGTACCTTTTAAAATAAAATAAGTGGATTATGATTGGTATGGCCAGAAGTCCAAGGGCCCACAATATACCCGGGTAACTAAATTGCATTAATTGTCAGTCCTAAACTGCAAAGCTAATGCCAAAAGTTTAATAACGGGTTAACACAGACATACAGTATAAGAATTTATAAGTTAAATAAAGCAAATAATTATATTATAAAAAAAAATAATATATAATTTTTACTTTTGCGGAATGATAGCCTTTGTAAGGGGAAAAGTAGTCGAATGTCTGCCTGCGCAGGTAATTATTGAAGCCGGGGGAATTGGGTATATGATTCATATTAGTCTTAATACCTATTCTAAAATCCAAGGAAAGTCTGATTTATTGCTGTTCACCCATCAGATAATCAAGGAAGATGGACACTATCTGTACGGTTTTTTTGAAGAAAGTGAACGACAGCTTTTTATTCTTCTCCTGTCTGTCAATGGTGTAGGACCAAATACTGCACGGATAATATTGTCATCATTAGAGATTTCTTCCCTCAAAGAAGCAATACAATCATCTGATGATCAGGTATTTAGAAAAGTTAAAGGTGTAGGACCTAAGACTGCTCAAAGAATAATCATTGATCTTAGGGATAAGATAAGTAAAGAAACTTTGGGCTCTAATACAATAGGTCTTGTCAACACAGGAAACCAGAACAGGAATGAAGCTCTTTCTGCACTTATTGCCTTAGGATTTGGAAGATCGCAGGTTGAACAAGTCTTGAAGACATTCTCTAATCAAGAGCTTAAGGATCAAAATCTCGAAGATCTAATAAAAAATTGCCTCAAAAAGCTATCTTAAATTTTTCTTAAATACAAGTTTTAAAGGTTTTTCTCGTTATAATGGATTATCGATTTAAGGTTATTGTTTCAGATTCAATGAGTTTTGTGCGAAGGGTAGTTATTTTAGTATTAATATTGGTGTGTCATTTTGTCATCTTATTTGCCGGAGGCAGGCAATTACCCGACCCCTTTGAAGCAAATTACCGTACCATTGAAAACGATACAATCCCATATAAAAATCGTCCGGGATCTGATCCTGTAAAGGATAAAAAGAATCCTTTTGATTTAAAAGATCCCAAATCCATTGAAAAAGAAGTGGAGTATGATCCAATTTCGGGAGAATATATTCTTAAAGAAAAAATAGGTACGGATTATTATTCGAATCCGAAAACCATGACATTTGAAGAATATATGGCGTTTAAAGCCAGACAACAAGATAAAGATTATCTCAAAGACAAATCCGGAGTATCTAGATCTAAGAGTCGATTTTCACAGGCCATTGATCCATTAAAAAAGTTAGATCTTAAGAAAAATCTTTCAGACAGATTATTTGGTGGACTTGGAATTCAAATAGAACCGCGAGGAAATGTTGATTTATTTGTTGGAGGGTTCTACAACTTCAATGATAATCCTAATCTTACATCAAGACAAAAGTATAATTATGGTCCTGACTTCGATATGGACATTCAGATGGAATTACAGGCTAGTATTGGCGATAAATTAAAATTAAATACAAATTATAATACACAGTCATCATTTGATTTTGATCAAAAGTTGAAACTTGCCTATGATAGTGAGAAATTCACAGAAGATGACATCATTAAAAAAATAGAAGCGGGTAATGTTGCCTTACCCTTGCGTTCTACTTTAATCAAGGGCTCACAAAACTTATTCGGATTTAAAACAGATTGGCAATTTGGTCATCTCAAATTAACCGGATTAATTGCACAGCAAAATTCGAGAAACGAAAACATAAGTACAAGGGGAGGAGGCGTAGTTCAGGAATATGAATTAAGACCGGACGAGTATGATGATAACAGACATTACTTTCTAAGTCATTATAACAGAGAAACATTTGAAGCATCTTTAAATCTTCTTCCTGAGCTTAAAAGTAATTTTAGAATTAAAGATATAGAAGTGTGGGTAACCAACACAACCGGGAGTACTAATGCTGACTTAAACGTTAAAAATATTCTTGCATTTGCTGATTTAGGAACTCCTCCGGGACAACCCACTGATATGGATCCGGCAACATTCGCAAGATATACTTCAGGGGTTACACCCTCAAAAGACAGAAACGGCAAAGGAATACCCTCCAATAATTCAAATTCTCTATATCAACAAATATCACGTGATCCTGAAATCCGTACTAATGGTTCCAACACTGTTACAAAATTGGAAACCGTGTATGGGCTTGTAGATGGAAAAGATTTTGTGAGAGCTCAGGCCCGTAGATTAAATGCAAATGAATTTACATTCAATCCTGATCTGGGTTTTTTATCTTTAAGGACTAAACTGGCTCCCAATCAGATTCTTGCTGTTGCTTATCATTTTTTATATAATGGTCATGATAAAGATCCAAGAACTCATGAGCCGTTTAAAATTGGCGAAATTTCTTCGGATGTATCTTCAGATAGTATAAATACAAATCTGACCTTTGTCAAGTTATTAAAATCAATGAACCCTGTTACCAACTTGAGTTCGTATGATCTGATGATGAAGAATGTTTATCCTATTGGAGGATTTAATTTGAGTCAGGAAGGATTTACATTTGATATCTATTATGAATCACCAAAAGGAATCCAACAAAGATTTATTGATGACCCGAAGCTTGATGGATTTCCTCTGTTGAATTTATTCAGAATGGATAATCTTAACAAAACCAATGATCCACAGCCGGATGGAGTATTTGACTGGATACCGGGGCAAACGGTAATACCAACCTCAGGAGCCATTGTATTTCCTGTGCTAGAACCATTTGGGAGCAGTCTTCGCGGATTGATCACAAGAGCACTTGGTCAGAATCCGGATCCCATGATTGTTGAAGAAATTTATACAAAATATCAATATGAGAAACTTTATGATACTTCAATAACCAATGCAAGACAAAACTTAACGTCTAACCAGTTTTTATTGAAGGGAACTTCCCGTTCTGGTAAGTCCAATGAAATTCCATTGAATACTTTTGGTTCTGATCAAAATGCAAAAATTATTGTAAGGGCAGGCTCACTAGTATTAACTGAGAATGTAGATTATATTGTTGATCGCGCGCAAGGAAAAGTTACAATACTTAATGAATCATTGTTGAATGGCAATAATAATATAACTGTTGACTACGAGAATAATTCACTTTTTAGTTTGCAAAGACGGGCGATGTTGGGTTTCAGAGCTGAGTATTCCAAGAGCAAGGATTTTTATATAGGAACAACATTCATGAATTTATTTGAAAGACCTATTACTCAAAAAGTAAACTTAGGTGAGGATCCAATCAACAATAAAATATATGGACTAGATTTTGGTTATTCAAAATCAACACCCTGGTTGACCCGAGCACTGGATGCATTACCCCTCTATTCAACAAAAGAAAATTCTAAAGTATCCATTCAAGCAGAAGCCGCATATTTACAACCCGGTTATTCTAGAGCTATTGAGCAAACCGGAAGTGAAGGAGGAGTAATTTACATAGATGATTTTGAAGGAGCCGCAACAGGAATAGGATTATATTTTAATCCAACACAATGGATCTTGGCCTCCGTTCCCACAGCGCCAGAACTAGGACAAAACTTCAGAGGTAATAAGATATTAAACAACCATTTTACCTCATCTAACAGAGCAATGTTAAGTTGGTATCGAATTGATCCGGTTGCTAGAAACGGAGCGCCGGATGCAAACAATTCTTATACACGACAAGTTGATGAAACAGAAATTTTTCCTAATCGCCAGAGACAGTTTGGTTTTACTCAAGAGTTGACTTTTGATATAACCTATTATCCCCGGGAAAAAGGACCCTATAATTTTGACTTACCCAATGGTATTCAAGGTGCAGAAGGTATTTTCACTGCAGGAATTGATAAGTTAAATAGACTTAATGATCCTCAGACTAGATGGGCAGGGATTATGACAAAGTTAAATACGAATGACTTTGAAGTAGCTAATGTGGAATACATAGATTTTTGGTTACTGGATCCTTATCTTCCCAAAGCTGATGGATCTGAAATTACAAAGTCAGGAACACTTTTTTTTCAGTTAGGAAATTTTTCTGAAGACATCCTAAAAGATGGTTACGCCCAATTTGAGAATGGTGTTCCGACTGCCGATGTGAAGTTGCCAACAGTCAACACCAACTTTGGCAGGATTGCAAGTAAGGCACCCATACTAAACACCTTCGATATAAAGGATCGTGAACTTCAGGATGTTGGATTGGATGGTCTTGCTACTAAGAATACGAATGATACCGATGATGAATTGAGACATTTTAGTGGATATCTAAGCGCATTAAGATCTTATCTGGATCCATTGGTTTATACTGACGTGGAAAAAGATCCGGCTAATGATAATTACATGTCATACCGAGATAATAATCATGCAAACAATTCAACCATATTAAATCGTTATAAAAGAAACAGTAACCCGGAAGGAAATTCTCAGATTGAACAAAACAATCAGATTTCTACGGCATCAACCGGTATTCCTGATCAAGAAGATTTAAACTTTGATCGATCCTTGAATGAACGTGAAGATTACTATTCTTATAGAATTGATTTGGAAAAAGTAAACGGTAGATTAAATTCTGAATTTATTACTGAATCAATTCAAAAAGACAATTCAGGGGTTCTTGAAACCTGGTATCGATTTAGAATTCCAATAACCAAGAATGAAAAAATTGGAACACTCAGTGACTTTAGATCTATTCAGTCTATGAGACTAATCATGACCAATTTTACAGAACAGACTACCTTAAGATTTATCAAGTTACAACTAGGTCGTAACAGCTGGAGACGGCAAGATTCTAAATGCCCAGGTGATAATACGAATGATCTAATTCTGGATAAGGTGGATATAGAGGAGAATAGTGAGAGAAAACCATTTGGTTATGTAACACCACCGGGAATTCAGCGTCAACAAATATTTGGTTCAGGACCGACAGCGAATCTTCTGGCAAATGAGGCTTCAATACTTATGAGGAAAACAAAATTTCTTCCACAGTGTAGTGCAACTATTACCAAAATTACAGAATTAGATATTCGCCGATACGATCGCTTTAAAATGTTTCTTCATGCTGAAGACGGAAACAGTAATATTGATAGCGGAGATCTTAAAGTATTTGTTCGATTAGGTCGTGATTTTACCCATAATTATTATGAATACGAAATTCCAATACAAATGATTGGTAAGAATGTTGATACCATGGGTAGAACTCGCGGAGAAGTTGTTTGGTTGAAAGAGAATGAGTTTGACTTTCCACTGGAATTGTTTATTAATTTAAAAAACGAAAGAAATATTGCAGGTATCCCATTTACCGATGTGTATTCAAAGCAGGATCCTGAAAAATCCAATAATCTGGTTAAGATATTAGGAAATCCAAATATCGCTACCATTCGCGGAATTATGATCGGTATGAGAAATACCTCGAATCGTGAAATAGAACTGGCTGAAATATGGGTCAATGAAATGCGGCTGACCGGAATTCAGAATAGAGGGGGTTTTGCAGCATTGGCAAGAGGAGAAGTTCAGTTAGCCGATCTTGGTAACATAAGCGTTGCAGGTGCCTATACTTCTATTGGTTATGGAGGAATTGATCAAAGACTAACGGACCGTTCTTTGGAAGATATAAAACAATTGGATGCAACTACATCCTTGGACCTGGGAAAATTTCTACCTAAGTCTCTTGGAATTTCGCTGCCATTAACTGCACAGTATTCTGTTGCAGAAAGAAGACCAGAATTTGATGCAAACGATAAGGATGTCAAATTAAAGGATAAGGTTGATCAGGCATTGAGTCGTCAGGCGAAAGATTCGATTCTTGAGAAATCAATAGACTACACCACAGTCAGTGGATTTTCCTTGAATAACGTCAGAAAGAACAGGACAGGCAATAAGAAGCCGATGCCCTGGAATATTGAAAACTTTGCTTTGAGTTATGGACAATCCGTTAGTTTAAAACACAATCCTATTATTGCACAGGACAAACTGGCGACCAAGAAAGGAGCATTGGACTATAATTTCTCAACTTCAGTAAAGTACATCGAGCCTTTTAAATTTATAAAAAGTAAATATTTAAAATTTTTATCGGAGTTTAATTTTAATCTAATACCTAACAGCATAGCTGTTAGAAATAATCTGGACAGGAAGCATGCAATTTCTACATACAGATTTGCAGCACCTCGATACTCAACATGGGAAACGATTAAATTTTCATGGCTTCGAGATTATACGCTGAATTGGGATCTTACTAAGTCCATTAAAGTTAACTTTAATGCACAAGTGGATGCTATTGTTGATGAAATTACTTATGATCCATTGCAACAAGGCTATGTAAATCCATTGTCAGGGGCACTGGTTCAGGAATCTCAAAAAAGTTCGTTTAGAACAAATAATCTCAAAAACTTTGGAAGAATCAGAGATTACAAACATACTGTTTCTGCAAGTTATAACATTCCAACCCGATTAATTCCAGGATTAGAATGGGTTCAGTCAAGAATACAATATAATTCAAATTTTGGATGGGCTACAGGATCACAATTAACAAAAGATAGCTTGGGAAGTGTAATTTCCAATGGACAGACTTTAACAGTTACAGGGGAATTTAACTTCACCAATTTGTACAATAAGATTCCTTATCTAAAACGAATAAATGATGAATCTGATAATCCGGGTAGAAGATCACAAACTACAAAATCAAAAACTAAAACCAATAAATCGGAAACAGAGAATAAAGCAGGAGCCAGAGATAAGAAGAAGAAGGATTCTAATCGTAAAATCAGCATAGCAGAAAAAATATTTCTTAGACCCTTGATGATGGTTCGAAGAATTCAACTAAACTATTCGGAGAACAGCAGTACTGTAATTCCCGGATTTATGGAAGATCCTGAAATTCTTGGAATGAACAAGAAGTTCTCAACACCGGGATGGTCTTTTGTAGCTGGTTTAAAACCGAATATAAGTCCTGGTAATTATCTCGATAAAGCTGCCTCAAACGGTTGGATAAGTACAAATGAATGCATGAATCGTGAAGTGGTGCAAAGAACAACTACAACACTCGGCGCAAAGGGTAGAATCGAACTGTTTAAAAATTTCAATATTGATTTAAATCTTGACAAATCCTATACGAATGATTATACCGAAACCTTTAAATACGTTGAAGATATCCTGAATCCGCAGCAGAAGAGTTTTCAGCATTTGTCACCTTATTATACAGGATCCTACTCAGTCAGCTATATCTCAACAAAGACCTTGTTTAAAAAAGATATTGATGCTTTGTTTAAAGAGTTTTCTAGCAACAGGGAGATCGTTTCGAAGAGAATTGGAGATAAGTATAATATTATCAATCCCAGTCCAAAGAATCCTGATTACAGAGATGGATTTACGGGTAACCATCAAGACGTCGTACTGGGAGCTTTCATTACTACCTACGCGGCTAGAGATCCAAGGACAGCAAACATCGATGTATTTAAAACTGTACCCTTACCCAATTGGCAATTAAATTATTCAGGATTATCAAAACTTCCCGGAATGAAAGATATCTTTCAAGACTTTTCCATCAGACATGCTTACAAGAATACTTTGACAGTTAGCAGTTTTCGAACGAATCTGGATTATGAGGAAAACAACTTTGGTGTACCAACCCAATTAAGACAGGATACTTCTTCATATTATACAAAATTGGAAATCCCGACAGTGTCTGTTAATGAATCATTTTCGCCATTGATAGGAATTAATTTGAAAACCAAAAAAGGACTTGATTTATCAATTGATTATTCAAAGTCGCGACAACTTAATATGAATAGCTCCTTAAATGGGCAGCTAAATGAAAATAAATCTACAAGTTATACTATAAAAGCAGGGTACATTGTTAAAAATGTTTATTTGAAATTTCTTCCGGGTATGAAAAAAGTAAAGAAACTGAAAAAGTTAAAAAAAGGGCAGACACGAGAAGAAGTTAATGCAAAATTGCCAAAAGGAAATGACTTGCAGATTACCTGTGATTTCAGTCTAAGGGATGAGATACAGAAAGTTCATTTTTTGGATGAAGGAGCAGATATAAAAGCAAGAGATGCACAAGGTGCCCATACGATTATGATTTCTCCTGCTATTAAGTACAACATCAATAAGAATCTCAACGCACGTCTGCATGTAGATTATAGTAGAAGATTACCCTATACGAGTAATTCGTTTAAGGATATACGAATTAATGGTGGACTAACAGTTCAGTTTTTATTGAACTAAGTTATTATTTCCACTTGATGTTACAGCCTGCACTTGGATATTGTAATTCTGAGACTACTTTTCTTTCCAGGTAATTATCAATTGCTAAGCCAAGATCTTTCCCGGTAACCGGAATAGAATTTCCGGGTCTTGAGTCATCCATTCGGCCTCTGTAGATTAATGACATTTTAGAGTCAAAAAAATAAAAGTCAGGAGTACAGGCTGCGTCATACGCCTTTGCAACTGCTTGTGATTCATCGTAACAGTAAGGAAAAGTAATGTGATGTTCTGATGCAAACTGTTTCATTTTTTCAGGTGAATCATCAGGATATTTTAAAACATCATTAGAATTAATACCTACAAATCGAATTCCCTTTGTTTTATACTTTTCTGAAAGATTAACAATCCCGTTGATCACGTGTACTACATACGGACAATGATTGCACATAAAAACAATAACCGTACCCTTTGACTCCATATCCTTATATAAGGAAAAATCTTGATTAGAGATTACATCAGGCAGAATAAAGTCAGGAGCTTTAGTTCCGAGTGATAACATATTAGAGTCTGTTAAAGCCATTTACTGACAGCGGTTTATTGAGAGGATATAATCATTAACAAAATTCATTTTTCTCACTGCTTGAAATCCAGTGAAGCCACTTAAGTCTTCAATAACAAAATTATCTAATAGGGCATTCAGAAAAGGATTGGATAATTTAAAATAAGACCAATGCCATTTTTCTTCTTTGAATCCTTTGTAATGTCTTGATTCATGAGCGTTGTAAGTTTGACAGAAACCAAATTTTGCAGCATTTTTTTGTAACCAATCATAGACTTTATTTCCTTCTGCGGTTTCAAAATATTCATCTTCAACTGAATTGATATCGATGTCGGTACCCCAATGATGTCGTGAAAAGCCTGGAGGTGCTGTATATTCTAGAATTTTTTTTGCCCTCTGAAAATGATCTTTTATTCTAATGTTTAGCTTGTGTCCCTGAACTTTAGTTTTGCCGGTCCACTTATTTTCCCATAATTTTTTCTGATAGTCAAAAGTCCGGATTGCAGAAATAATTTTTAAATCAATAGAATCTTTTGCGGCCAATTTTGCCATTTCTTTAAATGCTTCATATACTTCTTCAACAATATAAATTTCTTTATAGCAATATTGTGATTCAACACGAACAAATGATAAAAAAGAATCGGGTTTGAATTTGCCATAAAGATGATCTTTACTAAAGAAAGAAAAATTTTCCCTAACCGTTTTGTTTTTATTATTGTCGTCCACAGTTGATTCTTGTGCGATTAGATCTACGATGATCAGTAAAAAACATATTACAAAGTAAGCTTTCAAGTTATTTAATAAGTCCAAGTTTTTTCTTTCTTGCTTTTTCCTGTTCATTAACCATTTCTTCCAGAGTTTTCTTCTTGGTTACGCCTTCTGCATAAGAACCTTCGTTATTCAGAAGATAATAAACATTGGTTAACCATTTACTGGTGTCTTTTTCTTGTGATGGGCTGGTAACATACTCTTCAATGATTGGTGCTTTAAGTACATAGCTAGAAGAATTCATAACGAAATCCATTCGTGCATGAGCATTCTTTAATGAATTATAAAATCCATAATGCTCCAATTTAAGACAAGGAATATCTGTTATCTCAATAAATTCAAATCCAAGCGGGGCTTTCATTTTTTCTTTAACAGGCAAAGCAGCCATTAGATCTACTATACTGTTGGTTCCATCCCAGCCAAATACCATTCCTACCGGCGGACCATCAACTTCTAAATGCAATGAGTCTATGAGTTTATAAATCAACGGATATTTCTCTCCATAATATTTTTGCATTTGATAATTGGGAATAGGCGTCCTAATCCCAATATAATTCTTGGATTTAAATATGGTTGAACTTAATCCAAACTCTGTATTAATCATTGATTCAAGATGTTTCTTCAATGATTCGAGATCTGATCTTTGAATTGCTTTAATTCGATTTTCGAGATTTGCATAAAAAGGTCTTTTCAAAAAAGGAATCGTATTCTGAAGTCTAGATGAAGTATTTAACGTTAAAGAAATTTTTGATTCCGGAACAATTTGCCAATAAGTAGCTAATTCAGAAGGCCATTCCGAATTCTTAATATAGGAAACAATAATAGAATCCTTATGCGCTTCTTCCAAGCGCACGACGCCTTTTCCAAATTCCGGACCATCAAAGGTAAAATTGGCACCGATATTGGTAAATCTTCCTCCAAGACTTATCTGAAGTTCAGGATCATTTTGACTCCAGCTTACCCATTTTTTCCATTCTCTAACATCATTGAGCATTAAAAAAGTGAAGCCTTTAGTTGATGAAATTATTATACTATCATTAACCAATAAAGTTTTTGGCGAAAAATAACATACAATCAAATAGATTAAGAAAATTGAAATCAATCCAAAAAAGCTAAGTGATATTAATCTTTTTTTTGACATTTAAATAATTGATTTAAAGATTTAAAGTAGCAAATTGTCTATAAAATAAGCACAAATATAAATGATTCCGGAGTCTTAAGACAATTGTAGATACCTTGAATATGCATTTAACCAAAGATTAGCAGATGTATATTGAGGAATAGATTTTAATTATTCAGTACTGAATGGATAGAAAATATTATTCGGATTTTTGATTGTAAAAGTTAAACGCATCTGTTTGATCAGATTGATAAATTTTTAATCGCGTCCTGAAGTGTATAAGTTCTCCTTTTTTAATTTTTAAGTCGGTGAGATTAAAATCATCCAATGGCCATAATTCGTTACCGATGATAATATGGTTGTGCTTACTGACTTTTACATCAACTCCATATTTATATTTTCCTTCTAGATCTTCGTTTGGAAAAGGAAGCGCTTTCACATCAAGTCCTCCTTCAGCAATAATGCACAATCTTTCACCGCTAAAAGTACTGATTTCAGCCCACCTTACATCAGTTCTGTTAGCAGTTTCCTGTGGTCTGATTTTAGGAATATTCAATTCAGGAATAGTATTTTTAAACAAGCCGATTTCTAAGCCTTTTTTTCTATCCGGATAAGTTTCGTAAGGTCCTCTTCCATACCATTGAAATGTTCCAAAACTGCTTTCCATTTCAAATCTATAGCTTAATCTAGGCATTCGATTCATGTCTCTTTCTTGATTTTCAAATTCGATTTCTAAAATAATCTCATGATTTGCCAGAATCGTATAATTCAAAGAACAACTTATTCCGGGATTATTAGAAAAGGAATACAGTTGAGTCATTTTTATTCTTTTCTTATCAGAATCATCAATTGTTCTTTTATTAAGTTGAGCTGTAGTCCATAGGTTGCGCCAGAAATTATTTATATCAAGTCGATGATGAAGAATATCTAAATCTGTCGGCGCACGATGAAACATTGGATATATTGGTGATTGTAAATACGATTTGTTATTGAATATCCATTGAGTTATAAAACCAGTTTTTGCATCAATACTAATTTTTCCTTTGTCTAAATTGTATTCAATCAAAGTTTCAGATTGATTCAATTTTATTTCTGAATTATTCGAAAGATCAATTTTGTTTTTTGTTTCAACCGGAAGACAAAATTTTTGAATTTTTTCTGACAAGAACCTAAACATTCCTTTATGATTTTCGATCTTCTCGATACTGAGAATGATACAGTATTCTTTACCCGGTTTTCTTTGGATCAATTCTATAGGAACATGTACTTTTTTCTCCTTGCCGGCACCGATAAATAATTTTTCAAACTTTCCTTCTTTTATTTTCTCACTGTTTTCATCTACCACCCAGAAATAATTGAAATTTGATCCTTCATAAGTGTGATAATTGTTTTTAATAATAAAATCACCTTTTGATAAATCTTGAGTTACTATGGTAAAATTGCTAAACAAGGATGAAAGATTTTTAAGTGCGGGGCTTGGTGCTTTATTTGAAGTTAGTAACCCTCTAGCACATAGAAAGGAATCAGAATTGGTTTCACCAAAAACTCCTCCATATCCAAAAAACAACTGACCATGCTTATTCTTCATGTAGAAACATTGATCGGTAAAATCTTCAATAAAACCTCCTGTGTTATTAGATCTAGATTTTACATTTTCCCATTTTGTATCCATTCCACCCAATCCATTTCCTTGATTGTTAGCCATCTGATATTGAAGCAGTGCTTTGGTGTTTGAACTGTCATCAGTTAAATTAAGATCACCAAATGATTGTTGATTATTCAATACACTAACTGGTCTTTTTTTATCTCTGTTCTTAATATACTGATAAGCTTCTGTCAAATTTTTTCCTATACCAGCATTGTAACCTAATGACCATACAATAATGTTTCCTATATTTTTATTTCTTTCAAAAGTATTTTTAATGCGTTGAAGATAAACTGGGGATAGACTTGAATCTTCTGATAAATCAATTCCTCCGGATTGAAGAAAGCTAAGATTAAGATTGCACTCATCCATTATCCACAAACCATATTTTAAAGCACTCTGGTACCAATAGGAATCCATTGGGTAATGATTGTTTCTTATTGCATTAATGTGATGCAATTTCATAACATCCATATCGTTATCGATCCAGGTTGGATCAAGAATATTACCATGTATAGGATGAAATTCATGACATACTACACCTTTAATTTTAGTTGACTTATTGTTGATAAGCATTTTGTTCTTGTAGCTAATTGTACAAAAAGCAATCTTTGAACTTACATATTCTGATGTTTTATTATCCTGATTTTTTAGAGATAATACAAGGGTGTATGTTGAAGGTGTTTCGTCGGACCAGGTTTTTACTGAGTTAACCTTAATTTTTAAATGGTAATTGGTAAGGGTTTTGTTTTTAAGCTCATCCAGTGGCAGTATCTGATGGATTGTTTTTTTGCTTTGATCATCAATCAATTTAGATTCCAGTTTGAAATTTTTTCCAATTATTTCTGAATTATTGCTAATGTCAACATCAAGATTTATTGTACCGCTTGTTCCCTGAATATTCGTTTTAGCATAAAAATCTTTTATCATTATTTTAGGTCTTGCAAGCAGGTATGCATTCCGGTTTATTCCTGTTAATAACCATTGATTGTGTGTTTCAAAGTATGAACCATCAGTATATTTAATCAGAATAAGTGTCAGATCATTTAATCCCGATTGTAAGTATTGATTAATTTTATATTCAGAAACACACTTCGTATCTTCATTATATCCAGCAAAATTTCCGTTTACATATAAAAAATAGGAAGTACTGACTCCTTCAAACACGGCATAGATATCACGCTCCTTCCATTGATCCGGAATCTCAAAAGATTTATTTAGAATCAAAACTGAATTGGAATCAGACGGAACATGGGGAAAATCATTTTTGAACGGTAAAGAATAGTATTTGAAAACCGGCTTTCCAAATCCTTTTAATTCTGCGAAACCAGGCATACTCATATCAAGCCAAGAAGTATGATTGGATGTTTTTTCAATACCAGCTGGAATATAATCCGGACCGGTAAAGAACCGATACTTCCAGAAACCATTTAGAGAAGTATAATATTCACTTCCTGTAAGTTGATTGGCTAAAGACAATCCTTCATTTTCGACAGGTTTGAAATCAGCTCTGGCTGGCTCGCGACCCCATTCATAAACGGAAGGCTGTTTCCAGTAATCCGGCAATGTAGTCTCGTTTAATTTGGTTTCTAAGACCTGAACAGTTGATTCGGGTTTTTTCTTACACTGAAAAAGGATACCAAAGAAAATGAGTATCGTAAAAAATATTTTATAATTCATATACATTATTGAGCCTCTAAGTGTCAACTTTGCGTATTAATAGTTAAATAATCTAGCAAAATTCTATAAATAAATGCGAATGTTAAAATTTGTTTGTGTTAACTTTCTATTTCTTTCCGTTTTAATTTCTCATGCACAAATTCCACAGCAGATTCAGGTTGATGTCGTCTATTTGGCGTCTGATGAACTAGAAGGAAGAGCTACAGGGACAAAAGGAGAAAATTTAGCGGCAAACTATATTGTGCATAGGATGAAATCAATTGGATTGAGTCCCGGAAATATGAATAACTGGTATCAAAGCTTTAAAATACCTGCAAATCCACATCAATCCAATAGTATCGAACTAACAGGAAAGAATGTAATTGGATATTTGGATCGCAAAGCAAAAAATACAATTATTATTGGAGCACATTATGATCATCTTGGTCATGGTGTTGTAGGCTCAATGGCGCCTAATGATCATCATATTCATAATGGTGCTGATGATAATGCCAGTGGTGTCTCAGCTCTGTTATGGATCGCAGAGAAACTAGCAGGATATAGAAAACTAAACCATAATTTTTTGTTTATAGCATTTTCAGGAGAAGAATACGGATTGTATGGCTCAAAAGCATTTATGGAGAATCCAAGTATTTCATCCGACAAAATTACAGCCATGATCAACATGGATATGGTCGGAAGGTTAAATGCTGAAAAAGTGATCTCAATTAGTGGTGTAGGAACAAGCACACAATGGAAAAACATACTTGAAGAAGTAAAACCAGCTGACTTTGGTTTCAATTATTCTGAAAGTGGTGTTGGTCCTTCGGATCATACTTCTTTTTATTTAAAGAATATTCCGGTCTTACATTTTTTTACGGGACAACATAAGGATTATCACAAACCTACAGATGACTCTTATTTGGTGAACTATAATGGTATAGTAGAAATTGCCAACATTATCACAGATCTTTGTATGAAATTAGATCCTATTAAGAATTTGGATTTTCAGAAAACGAAAGATGAAAATAAACAAATGGCTGCAGACTTCAAAGTTACTTTGGGTGTAATGCCTGATTATGTTTACAACGGAACAGGGATGCGTATCGATGCTGTTCTTGAAGGCAGGGCTGCAATGAAGGCAGGAATGAAGGATGGAGATGTATTAATTCAACTCGCCGGAAAGGATATTAAGGACATTTATGATTATATGAAGATCCTAAGTGAACATACAAAGGGAGAAAAAGTAAAAGCTAAAGTACTTCGCAAAGGAATAGAAGTTGAGATGGAAGTTGAGTTTTAATTCATTAATTTCCGGCAATGAATTAAAACTCAACTTCAGTATCAGTTGAAATCAATAGATTACTTTTTTAAATCATATCGATCGGCATTCATAACTTTTACCCAGACTTTAATAAAATCTCGGATAAAGGTTTCTTTATTGTCATCTTGAGCATAGTATTCTGAATAAGCTCTTAAGATAGAATTACTGCCAAATACCAAATCGACTCTTGTTGCTGTCCATTTTACTTTTCCGGATTTTCGACAAATGATTTCATAAAGATTTTCAGAGATGGGTTTCCAGTAATTATTCATATCTGTCAGGTTGACAAAAAAATCATTTGTCAATACACCCATCTTGTCTGTTAATACGCCCTCCATTTTGCCCCTATAATTACAACCCAATACCCTCAGACCTCCAATTAATACAGTCATTTCGACAGCAGATAAACCCAACAATTGGGCTTTGTCCAATAACATTTCTTCGGGCAGAACAGCATAGTCTTTTTTAATCCAATTTCTGAATCCATCATGTAATGGTTCAAGAACTGAAAATGATTCAACTTCTGTCATTTCTTGAGTTGCATCACCTCGACCTCCGACAAAAGGAACATTAATTTTGAACTGAGATTCTTCAGTAGCTTTTTCAATGGCTGCGCTTCCCCCTAATACAATTAGGTCTGCTATACTAATTTTCTTGCTTAATGTTGAACGGAGTTCAGAAAGTTTGTTTAATACCTTTTGCAATCGCTCTGGTTCATTTCCCTCCCAATTGATCTGAGGTTCTAATCTGATTCTCGCTCCATTTGCTCCTCCTCTGTAATCAGAATTTCTAAAAGTTCTAGCGCTATCCCAAGCTGTATTGATTAATTCCGTTCTTGTTAATCCACAATTTAACAATTTGACTTTTAAATCTTCAATTTCAGATTCTGAAAGGGTATAATCAACCTTAGGAATTGGATCCTGCCAGATTAAATCCTCAGTAGGTGCATCTTTTCCCAGGTATCGGCTCTTTGGTCCCATATCTCGATGCGTAAGTTTGAACCAGGCGCGGGCAAAAGTTTCTTCGAAATACGCTGGATCTTGATAGAATTTTTCAGAAATTTTACGAAATTCCGGATCTAGTTTCAAAGCCATATCGGCGTCTGTCATAATTGGATTTCTTCTTATATTCGGATTAAAGGCATCCAGCGGCTTATCTTCTTCTTTTATATTGACAGGTTCCCATTGTGAAGCCCCGGCAGGACTTTTTTTAGATTCCCAATCATAGCTTAATAATATTCTGAAGAAATCATGATTCCATCGATTAGGATTATTGGTCCAGGCACCTTCAAGTCCACTGGTTACAGTATCTTCTGCATTTCCCTTTCCTTTTGGGTTAATCCAACCGAGACCCTGATGTTCCAGATTATTACCTTCCGGATTTGGACTAAGGAGGGCTGCATTTCCGTTACCATGTGCTTTTCCTACAGTATGGCCACCAGCAGTTAATGCTACAGTCTCTTCATCTGTCATTGCCATACGATTAAAAGTTGCTCGCATATCCATTGCTGTTTTTAATGGATCTTGCTTTCCATCAACTCCTTCAGGATTAACATAGATCAAACCCATTTGAACCGCAGCTAAGGGATTTTCTAAAGAATTTCTATCCTCTTTATCAGAGTATCGGTTTTTATCAAGCCATACGGTTTCGGATCCCCAGTAAACGTCTTTTTCGGGATGCCAGATATCAATTCTTCCCCCTGCAAATCCAAAGGTTTTAAAACCCATAGATTCATAAGCCATATTTCCGGCAAGGATAAATAAGTCAGCCCAAGAAATTTTATTGCCATATTTCTTTTTTATTGGCCATAATAATCGTCTGGCTTTATCCAAATTGGCATTATCCGGCCAGCTATTTAATGGGGCAAATCTGAAATTTCCAGTATTACCGCCTCCTCTTCCGTCTGCCAGTCTATAAGTTCCCGCACTGTGCCAGGCCATTCTAATCATCAATCCGCCATAATGACCCCAATCTGCCGGCCACCAGTCCTGACTTTCGGTCATTAAGTTTTTTAAATCGGTTTTTAATGCCTCTAAATCTAATGATTTAAATTCTTCTGCATAGTCAAATTCTTCGTTGTGTGGATTGGTTTTTGAATCATGTTGATGTAAGATGTCTAAGTTAAGACTTTTAGGCCACCAGGAAGTAACATTTGATCTTGTGTCTGTATTAGATCCGTGCATAATCGGACATTTCCCTTTGATTGAATGATTGTTTTGATCCATGTTAAGAATTATTTTTATTTTTTAAAGTGTATTATTTTATCATAATTTCTGCCTGCATAGTGTAATCCAAATGAATAAAAATGGAATGAAGTTCTGTATATCTAGTAAACAAAAATCTGCAGTATTTGATTTCTGTTTTGCTATATTTTTTTAAAATAATTTATTTCTGTTCTTAAGAATTATTCCATTATTTCATTATAGAATCCTGAACTTAGAAATTATTATTGCATCTATTGAGATGTATTTCCAGCCAATACAATTGACATTTCTTCAGGGTTTAAATATTTTGAAGTGAGATTGCAAATTTTTGATGGATGAATTTCTTGAATACTTTTAACCAATCTCTCAAAAGCATCAACATTTTTAAATTCGGTAACTAAAATTTTCAGTAAAAAAATTGCCTGATAAGGACCATCAATTAATCTAAGTATATGTCCGTTAAGATAGTTTTTAACCATGTTTATTTCCCGGAGTGTTGATTTTTTTGTAGCTAACATCTCCAATTCTTCTTTGATCAACTGAATGGCCAGGTCCTTGGACTCTGCATTTAGATCCGCACTTATATAAAACATTCCATCATGTAGTTGTGCATCCAATGTTGAATTTACATCATAACAAAAACCATTTTCTTCTCGTAATCTGGTCATTAATCTCGATCCAAAATAATCTCCCAATAAGGTATTGATAAAGTATAGATCGTAATAATCATCATCTGATTTCTTGAAGATTCTCTTTCCGATTTTTAGGCTTACCTGATGGGTATTTTCAATTGGAATTTTCTGAATGCTTGTACCGGTTTCAAGTATAGAATATTGGTTTTTTATTTTTTCTCCAGATGGAATTTTTTCCAACAACCGATCCCAAAAATTTGCGGTTCTTTTCTTACCACAATAGAATACTTTTAGTTTGTCGTTGGTATAATTTTTAAATAAATATTCTCTTAGATCTGCAGATTGTAAGGAATTGATGAGTTCATGATCAGTATTGTACCCATATACGGAAAGATCACCATAAATTTTTTTGCTTAATTCTCTGTAAGAGATAAAATCAGGATCAGTAATCTGATGTTGCAATTGAGAGTTCAGATTGATCTTACCTTTTATTAAGTTTTCTTCCGAAAAACTAGCCGAATATACCTGATCCAACAAATAATGAACAGTATGGTCAAAAAACTTATCCAATACATTCAGACTAATCTGGCTGAAATCCATATCAGCTAGTATCTGGTAAGTACAGCCATAATAATCAAATGTTTCTGCGATTTCTCTTTGTGTTTGATTCAGAGAGCCTTCCAGAATCTGATTTGCACAGACTCTTGCACTCAGCTTCTTATCTTCCCCTAATCTGCCATTCTCAAAGACAAACTCAATATAACTGAGTTCATAGTTCGTAGTATAAATACAGTAAATCTCAATATTCTGCTTACTTAGGATACATTCATAATCCGGAAATTGAATATTCCAGTCAGGTTGAGCTATATTAAATTTAAAATCAGGATTTTTAAACAATGGGTCTTTTTTGTTAATTTTCGCAAAAATGGCTATTAAATTTAAAACTAAGTCAAAATCTTAGCTCATTATATTTTAGTTTCCATATTGGGCTAAGTATTTTTGTGCCCGAAATTATTAAACTTACCATGAAATTTACAGTATCAACAACTTCACTTCTAAAACAGTTACAGCTAACTTCAGGAGCACTTACGTCTAATCCGGTAATGCCAATTCTTGAAGACTTCCTACTGGATTTGAAATCAAATTCTTTAAGCATCTCCACCTCTAATTTAGAAGTTACGATGAATACTCTTGCAGAAGTTAATGGAACATTAAATGGTAAAATTGCAGTTCCCGGAAAAACCTTATTGGAAATTCTGAAGTCTCTACCCGAACAACCACTCAGTTTTGAAGTAAATCCCGAAACAAAAGGAGTAGAAATCGTATCAACAACCGGTAAATATAAATTGGTAGGTGAAAGCCCTAACGACTTTCCTGAAATAGAAAAGCCGACGGATGATGATGATTCTTTAAAGATGAATTCAGATCAATTAAAAAATGCAATTGATAAAACCGCATTTGCCGCTAGTAATGATGAAATGCGTCAAAATATGCGAGGAATAAATTTAAGTATAGATTTTAATCAGATAACTTTTGCAACTACTGATGCGCAAAAATTAGTACGGTACAATTTTTATAATGTCAATTCAAATGTTGCCACGAATCTCCTTTTAACTAAGAAATCAGCACTTCTCCTAAGCACTATTTTACCCAAAAACAAGGAAGTTTCAATTTACTTTAACAAAGGCAAGGCATTTTTTGAATTTGAAAATTTTCATTTTGCTGCCCGATTGATTGATGCAAAGTTTCCGGATTATAATTCAATAATTCCAACAAATAATTCCAATATTTTAACAATTGGAAAAGAAGAAATTGTTTCCGCCCTAAAGCGATTAATTATCTTCGCCAATAAAAGTACCTCTCAAATTGTAATGAGTCTGAATGAAGCAAGTCTTACAATGAATGCTCAGGATATTAATTTCAACAATGAAGCTACGGAACAACTTAGTTGTACTTATATTGGTGAAAGCCTGAATGTTGCGTTAAGTGCTAAAAATCTGCTAGAAATGATTTCTGTAATAGATTCTGATACTGTTCAGTTCCAATTTAGTACGGAAAACAAGCCCGTCCTTATCATTCCTAATGAGCAAGAATCAGGAGAAGACTTGCTTATGTTGATTGTTACCAATTCGTAAATGTATATAGGTTTATTTTTCGGATCCTTCAATCCGGTTCATGTTGGACATCTGATTATTGCCCAGCATTTAATTAATGAAACCTTACTTGATCAGATATGGATGATAGTAAGTCCGCATAACCCATTAAAGGAAAAGGCTAGCCTGGCTCGTGATTATGACCGCTTGCATCTTGTGCAAGTTGCAACTGAAGATAATCCTAAGGTTAGAGCAAGCAACATTGAGTTTTCTTTACCCAAGCCATCATACACAATAGAAACATTGACACATCTCCGAGAAAAATATCCTGAGCATGAATTTGCACTTATCATGGGTGCTGACAATTTAGTCTCATTAAGTAAATGGAAAAATTATGAACTAATATTAAGAGACTACTCAATTTTTATTTATAAACGAGTTGGTTCAGTTATTGAAGAACAGCTTTTTCCGGATGCTAAAATTAACATATTGGACGCTCCTTTATTAGACATTTCTTCAACACAAATTCGGGAACTTATTAAAAAAGGCAAATCAGTACAATATATGGTTCCTGAAAAAATACTGGAAGAAACCATTATAATTTATAGCAGGAAAAACCAGGCTTAACTTTGGAAAAATAAAATTTCATCATCGTGTATTTCAAATCTCCAGGTCGATGCCTGATCTCTAATAACTGAACTGGCAATTGATAAAAGTATTTCACGCCTTCTCCCAACAGGAATTTTAGTTTCCATCAACCAGTTGGATTCTGTTGGAATTCTTATCCATAATTTACAATTCTGACCTCCTAGTTCATAATAGAATTTAATACAAAGATCGTTTTCGTGATATAGAATTTCTCCAGAACGACCTTGATCATTGTATTCAACATAGTTCTTCTGATTGTTATTGAGAAAAATCTCTTTAAAAGTATTTTGAAGAAGGTTTAAGTTTTTTTCTCGAATCACTTGATCCATATTGAGAATTTTATTTCCAAACCCATCCTGATAGGATTCAGTACTAGCAGTCTCAATCTTTGATTCAGATTGATTATTAATGAGATTAATATTTTTGATCAAGGAGGGTTGTAAAGTAGTTGCGATTGGCATTTCAACAATCTGATCAGAAGAAATTCCTTCATTGTCCAAAAGTTTTCTGAAGCGAATATGATGTTGGTATCCTTTGATGTGATCAATGGCTAGATGATAATCTGATGGTTTCCATTCAATCGTATTCCAAATCATCAAAATTCTTCCGGTTACTTTTTGTTCTACAGATCCTTCTTCAAGTGTTCTGTTATTTATAAGATCATAAATACAATATTTCAAATAATTTTGAATAGCATCTTCAGGTAACCATATAGACAATTGCTGACTACCGGGATATCTAACCATCCTTCCAGAAGGTGTCGGAAATTCTTTAAAATGATCGCCATGGTTTGTAATCTGCAATATTTCAATAATGCCTTCATAATTTGGCATACAATCTATTTTATCAATGGTTGGCAGTTATTCCACAAATTTCAGATTATCAAAAATTTGAGATCAATATAAATTAAATATAATAGCTTGAAAATCAATTATTTAATATTAAAGACAAAAAATTACAGAGTTATAATTTTATAAAAAATACGCATTTTAAGCTTTTGCAAATACTTTCTCATACAATTCAATTACGGTATTTAATTGAACAATTTTTATCTTAGAATTTTTAGAAAGAGTAATATTTCCATTAAACTTTGAGATACAAATTGCTTTAAACCCTTGCCTCTCAGCTTCTTGAATCCTGAGATCAATTCTAGATACTGCTCTTATCTCCCCACTCAGTCCAACTTCTCCCGCAAAGCAAATCTGTCGGTGCAAGGGATGATCTTCCAGGGAAGATATAAGAGAAGCAACAACTGCCAGATCCAAGGCAGGATCGTTAATCTTAATTCCTCCTGCAATATTCAGAAAAACATCCTGAATTCCAAAATGGAAACCACATCGTTTTTCAAGAACTGCAAGCAACATTGATAATTTTCGATTGTCGAATCCGGTGGAAACGCGCTGAGGTGTTGAATAAACTGTTGAGCCAACAAGAGCTTGTGTTTCAACCAGTAAAGGTCTTAATCCTTCCAGGGTACTGGATATGGCTGAACCGCTTAGTCTTTCATCATGCTGGGAAAGTAAAAGTTCTGAAGGGTTAGCTACTGGAACCAATCCTGAATGACTCATCTGATATAAACTTAATTCATCAGTAGATCCAAATCTGTTTTTAATTGTGCGCAGAATCCGATATGAGTAATGTTTATCTCCCTCAAAATGAAGAACCGTGTCAACCATATGTTCTAATAATTTAGGACCTGCGATATCACCCTCTTTTGTGATATGGCCAATTATGAACACGGGAGTAGAGCTTTCTTTGGCAAATCGTATGATCTCATGTGTACAATCTCTAATCTGACTGATACTTCCAGGAATGGAAGTCGAGTTATCCCCTATTAAAGTTTGAATCGAATCAATGATTAATAATTCTGCTTTTAACTTAGCTGCTTCCTGCAGTATCCGGTCTATGTTAATTTCAGAATAGAGATAGCAATTTTGCTGATAGTGATTTAATCGTTGTGCGCGGATTTTTATTTGCTCTTCTGATTCTTCTCCGGATACATAAAGTACCTTTTGCAGCCTAACAAGTAAAGCAAGTTGTAGAAGGAGGGTTGATTTCCCAATTCCGGGCTGGCCAGCCAACAAGATTACAGATCCTTTTACCAATCCACCACCTAAGGCTCGATTCAGTTCAACATCTTGAGTCTCAATTCTTTCTAATACTCCCTCTTTAATTAGGTCTAATCGAACGGGTTTGCTCGGTTCACTATGAATGAGTTTTTTCCAGACTTGATCTTCAGGCTTGTTATTAGAAGTCAGAATTTGTTCCTCCTGATACGTATTCCATTCGCCACAAGAAGGACAGTGTCCGATCCATTTTGCAGAATTTGTTCCACAGGCGGAGCAGATGAATATTGTTTTAGATTTAGCCAAGTTTTAAAAAAATTGTTAGAACCTTATTCTAAGTGCATATTAAGTCAAAAGTATGACTTCTGGCAGGAAAAATTATGCTTAAAATGTTAGCTAAAAATTAGAATTGTTCATTTTTATTTAGTTTTTAGCAAATTCAAGTATTTTTCTCGAATTGAAAATGACAGGTGTTTTTCAAGATTATTCAAAACTTATTCTACTTTTTAACCGTTTTATAGGCCACTAAGGATTATAAACAGCTAATTTTGCGCTAATGGAGCCAAAACATTTTATACCGGCAATAGAAAGTTTGATTTTTACAGCACCCCAAGGAATAAGGCAGGAAGAAATAAAATATTGCCTTGAGAATACTTTTAAAATAAGCATCGAACTTGAACAAATTGAAGAATTGATAGAAGAGATTAAGCTACGTTACAAATCAGATGAATTTGGAATAGAGCCTAGAGATGTAGCAGGCGGAATTCAATTTATGTCCAAGCCATCTCAGTTTGAAGTAATCGCAGAGTTTATCAAATTAACCAACAAGAAGAAACTTACTCGGGCAAGTATGGAGTCCTTAGCTATCATTGCCTATAAACAACCTATTTCAAAATCCGAAGTTGAACAAATCAGAGGAGTAAATAGTGATCATTCGATTCAGAAACTCCTGGAAAAAGAACTGATAGAGATTAAGGGAAGGAGCGAAGGACCGGGCAGACCCATTATGTTTGGTACCAGCACACGATTTATGGAATATTTTGGGTTGAACTCGCTTTCTGATCTGCCTAAAATGAAAGATTTTAGCCCTCCTGTAAGTGAGGTAGGAGTACCGGAACTTCTTGAAGAATCCATACCTATTATACAGGAACAAAATACTATTCTTGAAGAAAATGAATGAGACTTCTCAAATTCTCGTTAACCGTGTTGCAAGCAGTGGAATTGTAACAATTAATCTTGAAGATTATTATCCGAAATCTGAGCTGGTTGAGTTTGATATGAAAGACTTTCTTTTTAAAGAATTAATTTTGAAAGAACTGGATTTCAGAAAATCTATGCAGGAACTGGATTGGTTAAAATTCAAGGATAAAATTCTTTGTGTATATTGTTCTAATAATGCAATAATTCCGAAATGGGCGTTTATGCTAGTGGCAAGATATGCACAAGATGTAGTTAGAGACCTAATTTATGGAAATAAAGAAAAGGCCGTTGAAATATTATTGGAGACTAAGCTTCGAATGGTTGACTGGTCACAGTTTAAAGACCAGAAGATCGTTCTTAAAGGCTGCGGAGATATCGAGATTCCGGTTTCGGCCTATCAGACGGCAAGCTATTTATTATTACCTTTTGCAAACAGTATAATGTATGGGGAACCTTGTTCTACAGTACCTATTTTCAAAAAGAAAAAGACCTTATAGACTATTTACTTACTCTTTGTCGTTTAGTTAAATTACGCTTAAATAAACACACCCTCAATTATCAGATATTAAACTTTTATTCTTATCACTTGTCAACAGATAAAAAAAATGAAAACAATGAATTACATTAAGCTTATTCCGGTCTGTCTCTTTCTCCTGACCTTTAATACAAATTCTTTTGCTCAAAAATTTGCATTGGTTGATGTTAATCGAGTTCTGGAAAATCTTGAAGATTACAAAAAAGCGCAAGATGAACTGGATAAAATTGCAGCCATTTGGAAACAAGAAATTGCTGTAGAATATGATAAGATAAAAGCGATGTATAACAAATATCAGGCAGAGCAAGTACTTCTCACTGAAGATCAGAAAAAACAACGTGAAGAAGAAATTATGAACCGAGAAAAGGAGGCTCGAAAGATGCAGAAAGATAAATTTGGAGATGATGGCCAATTGTTTAAAAAAAGGCAGGACCTCGTAAGACCTATTCAAGATAAGGTATTAACTGCAATACAAGATTTTGCAGCTTTGAAAGGATATGAAGCTATTTTTGATACCAGTGGATCTGCAGGAATAATTTTTTACAGTAAGGAACTCGACAAAACGGAAGAAATTCTAAAAAAATTCAGGACGGTAATTAAAAATTAATTGTTATCTGATATAAATGTATATTTGTCGCCTTTTAATAAAATTAAAAATGAAAATCAACATATTTAAGTATTCTCTTCTTTTCCTTGTGCTTTTCTTATCAAGTCAATCATTTGGACAGACTGTGGCAAAATTTGGTTATCTGAATTCCCAATCCTTGTTAAGTGATATTCCGGAGGTCAAACAAGCAAATTCAAATCTGGAAGCTCTACAAGCTCAACTTGAAAAAAAGGGTCAACAGATGGTTGCCGATCTTGAAAACAAGTATAAGGAGTTGCAACGCAAAGAACAATCCGGTGAAATTTCTCCTAAAGCATTAGAAGATGATGCAAAAAAGTTAAAAGAACAGGAAGCTGAAATTGGTAAATTTGAACAGGATGTTCAAAAGCAATTGATGGCAAAGAGACAAGAAATGCTTCAACCGATCATCGACAAAGTTAACAAGATCATTAAAGAGGTTGCTGCTGAAAATCAATTTACCTATATTTTTGATTCAAGTTCAGGGATTTTACTTTTTGCACAAGAATCACTGGATATCATGCCTTTGGTAAAAGCCAAGTTAGGTATTTAATTCAATGGCCCATTCGGCCGGCGCTATTGGAATTTTTGATTCGGGAATCGGTGGATTAACGGTTGCCCAGGCTATCCATAAGCAATTACCTAATGAAAAACTGATATATATTGGCGACACAGCCCATATGCCTTATGGAGACAAGTCTTCAGAATTAATTAGGAATTATTCAACGGATATATCTCAATATCTCATTGATCATCATAAGTGTAAAGCTTTGGTAATTGCCTGTAATACAGCTTCAGCAGCGGCTTATGAAAAACTACGAGATAGCTTCAAAGGTAAACTTCCGGTAATCAATGTAATTGATCCAATGGTCGAATACATAATATCCAGAGATAATATAAAACATATAGGAATTATTGCAACAAAGGCAACGGTTGAATCAGGTGTTTATCAAGAAAAACTTATTAGACGCAAGAAGGAATTGGTATTTTCTATTCTTGCAACTCCACTGTTGGCCCCAATGATTGAAGAGGGCTTTTACAATAATAATATTTCTTCTGCTGTCCTTAATGAATATCTCTCGATGCCTGAGTTAAAAGATATTGATTCATTGGTTCTTGCTTGTACACACTATCCGTTAATAAAAGCACAGATCAATAATTTTTATAATTCATCAATTCCGATTTTTGATTCAGCAGAAGTTGTTGCACGAAAATTAAAAAGTATTCTGCAGATTGAACAATTATTAAACAATGGGATAAAATCAGAAGATGAATTTTATGTTACAGATTATTCAACTCATTTTGCAGAAACCGCCAAAGTCTTCTATGGAGAAAATGTTGCACTTAAAAGAATAGAGTATTGACACTTTTCAAAAAAGCTATTTGAACAAAAGGCTTCTCATTTTTGAATATATTTCCGTATTCTCATATATCCCGCAAAAATTCTCAGAACCGGGTCCAAAAACATACACAGGTACCATTATCGCTGTATGGCTTCCGGTTGAAAAATGGGGAAGCAATTTTCCTTTTTTAGATCCATTTAAAATGCTGAGTCCTCCTGTCTCATGATCCCCGGTAATAACAACTAAAGTGTTTCCATCCTTTTCAGCCCAATCTAGTATTTCATTAAGCATTTGATTGAATTCCTTCATCTCATCCAAAACATAATTGAATTCATTGGAATGCCCTCCCCAATCTATTTGAGATCCTTCAATCAAAAGAAAGAAAGGATTTTCGTTTTTATTATCTAAAAAATTTAATGCATCAAGACTAGCTTTGATCATATAATTTCTGCCTTGAGCATATGGAAGAGGGTCTCCATCTGCAGTAAAGTACAATAGTTTATCAATGCTATCTAAACGAAGTTCAGAATAATCTGTATTAAAATAATCCGTAACATAATAGTTTCTTTGCTGAAATCTGGAAATTAAATCCAAAGAATCTGATCTTCTTGTAAAGTATTTCTGCCCTCCGCCTATAATAAGATCACAACCGGAATCTAATATATCAATGGCAATTTCTTCATAATTATTCCTGTTGTGATTATGTGAGACAAATGCTGCCGGTGTTGCGTGAACTATAGTTGAACTCACTACAATCCCAGTAGCATAGTCTTTTCGGGAGGTTTCTTCCAAAATTGTTTCATGGCTTACTCCATTCTGATCAATACCAAGATAAGCATTCGTGGTTTTAAGACCAATTGAAAATGCAGTTGCACCTGCTGCAGAATCCGTTATTAAATTGTTGGCTGCAGCTTGTTTATGCAAACCAATTGAAGGACATCGTTCAACTGCAATTGTAACTTCTGAATTGTACATCAATGCAGTCATTTGTGCAAGACCCATACCGTCACCAATAACCAGGACAATATTTTTTGGTTTGTTTAATTTTGTTTTAAAGGGTTTGGTCTTTGGATTGTTGGTCTCCTTTAATACTAAAGAACCTGTACACTGAATAAAAAGTAAAACAATAAGAATATAGAATTTACTCATTTCTAGCTATTGAGTATATAAAATTTCCCCGGCAATTCTTTAACAACACCTTTAAATTCAAGATTAAGTAAAAGGCTGGCCAAGAGACCCGGTGTAAAGGTAAGGCATTTATGCAAGTAGTCTATGTGAATCTTATTGTTATTGTGTAAGACTGATACAACTGCATTTTCATCAGGCTCTAAATCGAAGACCAATTCAGATTTTTTTGAGGCGAATAATTCTTTTTTGTTTTGTTTCCATTGCATAAATTCCAGTAAGTCATCAGTACTCGAAAAGATGTTTGCCTTATTATTTTTAATAAGATGATTACAACCTTCAGACAATTCATCATTTACTCTGCCCGGAACCGCAAATACGTCTTTGTTGTAATCGTTAGCAAATTCTGCAGTAATAATACTTCCACCTTTAATTCTCGATTCAACCACTAAGGTTACATCAGAAAGTGCAGCAATAACCTTGTTTCTTAATGGGAAGTTTTCCCGATCAGGGACTGTTCTTATTCCGAATTGCGTTAACAGACCGCCATTTGAAGTCATTTTTTCAGCGAGCTTCCTGTTTCCGGAAGGATATGTTTTATCCAAACCATGACCTAAGACTCCGATAGTAGGAATATTTTCCAACAAACATTGACGATGTGCTTCTGTATCAACTCCATAGGCCAGTCCACTTACTACAACCACTTGTGCTGAGTTAATTTCCTTAATTAATTTGCAGGTAACCTGCTTGCCATATTCAGAAATATTTCGAGTGCCAACTATAGCAATCATTCTGGGAAAATTTAAATCGACTGTTCCCTTGTAATACAATATAATAGGTGTATCTGCATAGTTTTTCAATCTTGAAGGGTAATCTTCATTTAAAAAGAAAAATGTTTTCAATTGATTTTTATCAACAAATTCAATTTCCTTTTCAGTGGCTTCTAATACGGATTCAAGATTGATTTGATCAATTGTCGCTTTTCCAATACCCGGAATTTTTAGAAGCTTGCTTTTTTTTTCTTTAAATACAGCTTCTGCATTTCCGCAATAACTAATCAATAACCGCGCATTGATCGGACCTACATGAAATACTTTGCTTAGGGCAATTTCATAGTACAAGCTTGACATTATTGTAATATTATCTGATAGTATAATTTTAATTCATCTAATCTGTTTTTATAATCATTCATTTGCTTACTTTTTAATCGGTTGGAGGCAATTGCATTTGAATAAACATCAATCATTCTTTCTAAAAGCGGTTTTTCATTTCTTCTTAATTTGTAGGCTTCTTCCAGATACATAATTGAAGGTTCAATCAATCTTTGTTTTTTATAGAACAGATTATAACCTGTATTGGAATAGAATTCATATAGAAGCGCTTTATTATTTGGCTCTTGTCCAATATATTTAAGATAATCATTGACAAATTTGAGATTTGGTTCTTTCTCTACTACTTTCTCAATATAGATTAAAAAATCTTCAGTACCACCACTAAGTTTATGATATTCTGCTAAAATACCGGCTTTCATATTTAGACCTTGCCCATAGTTCGGAAAAATAAATAAGGCCTTATCTATATATCGACTTGCTTCATCAAGGTTTTTCTTCTTCTTAGCTGGATCAGCTTCAACTTCTGCTTTCTTAAAGTAAGTAACGCCCATAAAAAGATTAATTCGCGCACTGTTTTTAGATACGTTTATTGCTGAAAAATTTAAAGAATCACCGCTCATCCAAGCCGGAACCCTGGTAATCGTTAGAAAGGAATATATCAGAAAAATTCCTCCAATACAGCTTAATGATAAATTTGGGTAGGCATTATATCTTTTGCTAAGCCAACTGAAAAATTCAATGAGAAGCATAATAAATGAGATAGAAGCTATAAATAGAAATCGTTCATTCATAAAAGTTCCTACCGGAAAAAATACATTGGAAACAATGGATATACTGATAAAGAAAAAAAGTACTGCATATCCCTGTAAAGCATTTTTCTTTCTAAAAATAAATGATAATATCAAAATGCTCAGTACTGAAACAATCGCAATCCAACTCAAAGAATCGTTAAAACCAATTTTTGGAACATGATATGGATAATAATCATGGGTTAATGGATGGGGAATAAATAATAATTTGATGTACCATCCGATACATAGTATGATGGTTGAAATTTTCTCGTCAATTCTCATTCCAACAAATGGATTGTTCATAAGGTCAAGAATAACCGTACTATTGCCAAAGAAAAATCCCAATACCTTACTTCTAATTATTAAAAATAGAATTGCAGGAATCCATAATGTAAAAGTTTGTTTAATACTTTGAAGGAAACTAAAATTTCTGAAGTAGAAAACAGTCAAAGGGAAAATAGCGAGAAAAGTAATCGCATTCTCTTTGGACATAAGTGCTAGAAAATACGAAAACATTGAAATGAGAAGAAATTTGATTTTTCTAAAATCGATATAGTCCAATAGATAGTTCATTGAAATAATGCTGAAGAGCATACACATTAATTCATCTCTACCCTTAATATTAGCAACAGCTTCTGTATGAATCGGATGTGCAATAAATAACAAAGAAGCACAAAAAACAAGTATTGAAGACCAATTTAAAGCTGCTTTGATTCGTTTAAAAAATCCAAGCAGGACAACACCACAGAATCCATATATCAGTACATTAATAATATGGGCAAGTTCAGGTTTTTTACCCCAAATTTGATGTTCGACAGCAAAGGTAATAAGGGAGAGAGGTCTATATCTTGCTCCTGCAACATAATTTTGTTGTTGCCCAAAGTAACCGGTAAAGGATTCTTTACTTAGTATATCATAAATTCCGCTAAAGCCTTTAGCAACAAATTTGTTTTCATCATAAACAATGGTATCATCCAATGCAAATCCATAATTAAAACATCTGAAGTAGAGCAAAAGAGATACCAATATAATTAATCCTGAGGATAGCCATTTGTTGTTCGAAATGCTTTCAATAAAGACCATGTTGAAATTCTATTAACGCGTAAAATTAATAAGGATATTGAAATATAAATAAATGTAAAAAAATTATATATGTTTCCTATATTTGTTTTTGAATCTAATGATTAGAGTATTATACATATATATATTACTATTTATTGTAGAAAATTCATTTGCACAATTTAATTTTCAGGTTGGCTATCGTTACAATTGGTCAACACTTAATACAATGAACGAAATGTGGACTTATAATAATGCTCAACATCCGGAGTATTCAAATTCATTTAATAATCTTCATGGATTTCACGGTCTCTATATTGGTGTCAGGCAACAGGTGGACCGTATTTCTTTTGTAGGAATGTGGAATAATGATATTCACAAGAATTCAAGTTTAATCCAAGGGGCCAGTGAAATAAGAAGCGAATATTTTCTCAACAAACAAATTTATAGTATTGGACTGGAGTCTGCATTTGGATTATTAGCATTTGGATCAAGCTTTGATTTTCAATTGTTTAATATTAAAAACAGGGTTACGGGTGTAGAAAATAAGCTTAAAGTTCTTCAACAAAATCGATTTGGAAATACTTTTTATACCCAGGTTGATCTTCCGATAAGTGCGAGAATGGGCCTTATAATAAGGCTTAATTACACTTTACTTTGGAAAGAATTTGATCTGTATGATTTCAATCAGCATTTAAATATGAACTCCAATTTGGAAGGTAGAATGGAAAGATTTGATCAGTTTGGAGTGTCATTGATTTTTTCTAACGGGTATCAATACAGATACAATTAGTCTACAATTGCCTAATTAATTGTGAATAGCATTTTAGTTCCACACAATTAAATTACCTTTGATTTATTATTAATTGGACCAGCATCCTTTGTTTTGTTCGGACGGACGTATAAGGATAAGAGTCCGCTGATACAAAATTTATGAATCCATTTGAGAGTTTAGGTTTGAATGAACCTATTTGTAAAGCCTTGCATGAATTGGGATTTGAAAATCCTACTGATGTACAGAAGCATGCAATTCCATTTTTTTTAAGCAGAAAATCTGATCTTTTAGCTCTTGCTCAGACAGGAACAGGAAAGACTGCAGCTTTCGGTACACCGATATTACAGAATGTAGATTTAAGTGAAAACTTTACACAAGCGTTAATTATTACACCGACACGTGAGTTGTGTAATCAAATTACTTCTGATTTAAAAAATTATTCTAAGTATATACGGGGAATAAAGATTGTCGCTGTCTATGGTGGTAGCAGTATTGTAAACCAAATCAAAGAATTGAAGCAATCCGCACACATTATTGTTGCAACGCCGGGAAGATTAATCGACCTTATCGATCGGAAAGTTGTAAAATTAAATCGGGTGCAAACAGTAGTTCTGGATGAAGCCGATGAGATGTTGAATATGGGCTTTCGCGATGATATGGAAAGCATACTCAGCAAAACTCCGGATGAAAAACTTACCGGACTTTTTTCTGCAACAATGTCTTCTGACATTAGAAAAATTGCAAATACTTATTTGAAAGGTGCAGAAGAAATAACCATTGGAAAGAAAAATTCGGCGCAACAAAATATTTCACATCAGTACGCGGTGTTAAATGCTAAGGATAAATATCCAGCATTAAAGAGGATAATAGACTTTCATGAAGATTTTTATGGAATTGTTTTTTGTTCAACCAAAATAGAAACTCAAGAAATTAGCGATCACCTCATAAGAGATGGATATACTGCTGACTGTCTTCATGGTGACCTGGCTCAGACTCAGCGAGATAAGGTGATGCACCGATTCCGTCATAAAGCCATAAAATTATTGCTAGCAACTGATGTTGCTGCAAGAGGAATTGATGTGAAAAATTTAACACATATCATTCATTTTCATCTACCGGATGATATTGAGAATTATACTCATCGTTCCGGACGAACGGCCAGAGCGGGTCAAAAAGGAGTATCAATTGCCCTACTCCATATTCGGGAAGCGTATAAACTTCATCAAATTGAAAAACTAATCAATGTAAAGTTTGAGAGATACCTTATACCGAAAGGTCAGGATATTGTCAATACCAGATTGAAAAGATTTATTGAAGCATTTGCTCACGAACAAAATGAAATGATGTCAGAGTTGAACAATGAATTGGTCTGGCCATTGATGAAAATGAGCAAGGAAGAAATTGTACAAAAGTTAGTTTCCCAGGAGATCAACAGAATGAAACTTAACAACACAGAGATCGATTTAAACATTGATGAGAGAGCTAAAGAACAGCGAAATTCAACTTCTAGAATGGATCGCTCAGACAGGGGTTCTAACCGAAATTCATCTTCAAGAAGAGAACGTGACCGAGGTGGGAACAACGGATCAATGATTAGAGTGTTCATTAATCTCGGAAAAAAAGACGAGATCAAGTATGACGATTTGCGGGAAATAGTCTTCAAAACAACTAAAGTCAGTGGACGTGCAGTCAAAGATATTGAGATGAAAGGGGTCTATTCTTTCTTTATGACAGATACGGAAAGTGCCGAAATAATGATTAAGTCCAGAAATGGATCTTTTAAAGGAAGACCCATCAGAATACAAAAAGCTTCTGATCGGAAGTGATTAATTTTCATTATGAATTAGTTGGGGATTCTTGACTTCCCAAATATTATTTTATATAACAGTCCTTAGCTTTCCCTATTAGCAGGGTGAAATCTCATAAGATTATCTCGTAAAAATTCACGATCTAGATGAGTATAAATCTCCGTTGTTGTAATAGATTCATGACCCAACATCTCCTGCACAATTCTAAGATTTGCTCCCCCTTCTACCAGATGAGAAGCAAATGAATGTCTGAATGTATGAGGACTAACCGATTTATGAATTCCAGCTCTGGCGACAGATAGTTTAACAATGTTGAAGATGCTAATACGCGACAATTTTTTCCCAAATCGATTTAAGAATACATATTCTTCATGATTCTTTATTTTGGGAAGTTGATTTCTAAAATGTTCGATGTAGAAGTTAATTTGATTTAAGGCGTGTTCTCCGATTGGAACTAATCGTTCCTTATTTCCTTTACCAACAATACGAAGAAAGGATAGATCTTGGATGAGGTTTGAAAGTCTGAGATTTATCAATTCAGTGACACGAAGTCCGGATCCGTATAAGGTCTCAATTATTGCCCGATCACGGTGACCATAGTCCCCACTTAGATCAATATTCTGAAGAATACAATCAATCTCTTCAATAGACAGAACATCAGGAATATATTTACCCAATTTGGGAGCTTCTAATAGTTCTGTTGGGTCAATAGTCAAAAGATCTTCAACCAGAAGAAATTTGTAAAATGCTTTAATTCCGGAAATAAGTCTTGCTTGAGATCTGTTATCAATATTAGACTTTGCAATCCAATGAATAAATTCTTTAAGATTATTGTAATCAAGTTGGATTGCAGATCTTCCTTTAAAATTTTGCTGAACAAATTGAAATAGTTTATTAACATCGGCAATATAGGCCTCAATAGTATTGTGAGATAGTGATCTTTCCAACTGGAGATATATGCGAAACCCCGAAATCAACGACGACCAATCCATTGGACAAAAATACATATTATAAATAAATATAATATGATTTTTCTATGAATTCCTTATTTTTGCTATCGTAATAAGTATATATGTCTTCTCTACAAGAATCAATTCAGAAAGATCAGCAAGACCTTCTATATCATTTCAGAGAACAGTTTTATTTCCCGTTTGACCAGGAAGGTTCGTTGTATTATTTCTGTGGTAATTCATTAGGTCTTCAGCCTAGACGTACACAGGATTATGTGTTGCAAGAGTTAAAGGATTGGTCAGAATTTGCTGTTGAAGGGCATACGGAAGCATTGCGTCCCTGGGTTCATTATCATGAATTTTTAACAGAACCTATGGCTCAAGTGGTTGGAGCACTTCCACACGAAGTTATTGTTATGAATACGCTCACTGTTAATCTTCACCTGATGATGGTAAGTTTCTACAACCCGGGTAAAAGAAGAAATAAAATATTAATAGAATACAGTGCATTTCCTTCTGATCGATATGCAATAGAATCGCAGATAAGATACCATGGACTTGATCCAAAAGAAACTTTGATTGTCTTACAGCCCAATCAAGACAATGATTATGTAAGTATTGAAAATGTTAGCTTAACTCTTGAAAAATATGGTGAAGAAATTGCGCTAGTTTTAATTGGATCGGTCAATTACTATACGGGACAAGCATACTCAATACCACAAATAACTAAACTTGCGCATCAATATGGATGTAGAATTGGATTTGATCTTGCGCATGGAGCCGGTAATCTTCTTCTGAATTTACATAACGATGGCCCGGATTTTGCGGTTTGGTGCAGTTATAAATATCTCAATTCCGGTCCTGGAAGTTTGGCAGGTTGTTTTGTTCATGAAAGACATGCAGACAATTTCGATTTGCCACGATTTACGGGTTGGTGGGGACATAATAAAATAGATAGATTTAAAATGTCAGCTCAGCTTGAGTTGATGAGAGGGGCTGAAGGTTGGCAATTGAGCAATCCTCCGATATTACCCATGGCATGCATGCTGGCTTCCCTTCAAATGTTTTCAGAAGCAGGAATGAAAAATCTAAGAATGAAGTCATTGTCTCTAAGTAGATTTCTAATCCAACTATTGCAATCCATTAATCACTCCAAGATTAAAATCCTTACTCCCATTAATGATGAAGAAAGAGGCTCGCAGGTGTCAATTCAGATACAAGGTGGCGATAAAAGTATTTATACCTCTTTAAAACATTCCAGAATCATTGCAGATTGGCGAGAGCCCGATGTAATCCGGGTTGCACCTGTACCATTGTACAATTCTTTTCAGGATGTTTTTTATTTGTACGATTCATTAAAAAGTATTCTTGAAAAAAATGGTTAATCTAAGTAATAAAAAATTTTCAGTTGTTGGTGCCGGTTTGGTTGGATCTCTGGTCGCGCTAAGGCTTTTACAAAAAGGATTTCAGATTGAGGTCTATGAATCAAGAGAAGACATGAGATTACATCCCATGTCAGCAGGTAGATCAATCAACCTTGCTCTGTCTCATCGTGGACTTGAAGCTTTGAAGCTGGTTGGATTGGAAGAACAAGTTTTATCTCATTCCATTCAGATGAAAGGAAGAATGATACATTCTATAAATGGAGAATTAAACTTTCAGCCGTATAGTATACGTGAAGGAGAACATATTAATTCTATCAGCAGAAGAGTGTTGAACGTAATATTAATGGATGAAATAGAAAAACACGGAGTAAGAATTAAGTTTTCACATCGATTGGAAACTTATGATAATAATATGGATCTGTTTACTTTCTCTTGTAATGGAGAAAAAGTTTTTGTTTCCGGGAATTCAGTTATTGCAACGGATGGTGCAAGTTCGTCGGCCCGGAAATTTATGCTGGAGAACAGTGCAGAATTGAGAATGAATTATCAGCAGAAGTTTCAACCTTATGGATATAAGGAGTTGACGATTCCTCCTGGACCTGAATCAAAGTTTTTATTGGAGAAAAACGCACTGCATATATGGCCGAGAGGTCATTTTATGATGATTGCGCTTCCCAACCCGGATGCAAGCTTTACAGCAACTTTATTTATACCATTTATAGGTCTTGAAGGATTCGAATCATTAAGTGACAAACAAAGTCTTGATTCTTTTTTTTCAAACTATTTCAGTGATGCCAAGCTTTTAATTCCCGATTTAACTCAGGAATTTTTTTCTAACCCTACAGGACATTTAAATTCGGTTAAATGTTCTCCCTGGTCTTATAAAGATAGAATACTCTTAATGGGAGATGCAGCACACGCAATTATCCCTTTCTATGGTCAGGGAATGAATTGTGGTTTTGAAGATGTAGTCGTTTTTGATCAATTGCTTGATACTTGTACCGATATAGAGTCTTTGTTCAGACGTTTTGAACTTCAGCGCAAAATAAATTCTGATGCAATATCTGATTTGGCGGAAGATAATTTTGAAGAAATGAGAGACAAGGTTGCAGACCCTGTATTTCAAAGAAAAAGATTGCTTGAAGCGCAATTGGAGGAAAAGTTTCCCAAATATTATTCAAAGTACGCCTTAGTTACCTTCCGTCCGGATATCAGTTATTCTGAGGCAATGGTTAAAGGTAGAAAACAAGATGAATACTTACTTGAGATCTGTAAAACTCAATTTGAATTTTCTAATTCTGATTTAGAAACAATTTTCAACAATTTAAATCAAATAACTTAATAAACTATTTTAAGTTATTGCTGCGCATTCATTTTATTTGTTCAACTTCATTGTAATGGCACTAGGAACGCCATTCTTATGCAACATAATTGACATAGTTTTATTTCTAAAATACGCTTCACTAGCATATAAATATCCGGCAGTGTTTTTATTGACATCAGTCCCCCAGGAATTCTTGACCACATAATAATTGCTTCCATTTTGATCTTTAACTTTTCCTACAATATGCATACCATGGTCATCCGTAGTACTTAAATTGTCAAATCCAACTTGTCTTTCTTCCTGACTCACGAATTTTTCCGGGGATGGTCTTTTCCAAAGACTGTCGCGGTCAGCTTCATCCATATCTTCCCAGGGTTGAATCGGATTAATGGCTAAACCTGACTTTGCGGAGAATGTTTTCTCACTTACATCTGTTGCCCATAGTACCGAATAGCCCATTTTTATTGCGTGGTCCACAATACTTACCAGCTCATCAATTTTTACATTCATAAACTGACCCTGAGACCAATTATCTGACATTTCCAAAACAAAAGGTTTATAAAACGGATGATGATTAAATGAGGTGAATGCCATATAATCATCTGATTTAATCCCCATGCTTTCGGCAAACTTCAAAGGTGTATATTCCTTACCTTGATATACAAAACTCGTTGGCGGCGTTCCAAAATATCCATCGAGCGCACCTGTATATACCTTTCGCCAGTTAGGGCTTAACTTTCCATCAGGAAGTTTGATCATCGCATCACATATTGCTTTTAGAACTGACTCGACCTCTCCATGAATAGGTTTGTTTTGGTTATCAGGAAACCCGCTGTAAACCGATTGAGGGACTATTCCATATTGTGCAATAATATTCATTACATCATGATTCTCTGCACCTTGACCGAAACTGGATGCACCCTGTCGGTGAATATAATTATCGGCTTTTTGAAGATATCCTGCTCTTGCAACAAACATTTCACTAAGATCATGCTCACCTTTACCCATTCTCATTAACTCAGATTCGAGAAAAGAATGCGTTGAATAAATCCAGCAAGTACCACTTTTGTATTGATTTTTAACAGCAGTCCGATCGATTAATTTAACGGGAGTAAAATGATAGTTGTTGATATTTAATGAAAGTTCCTGAGCATAAATTTCAAGAAATAGAAATCCTAAAATCAAAGTGAAAAGATATTTCATTTATTATTTTTCTGCAAAAGTAAAAAAAACAATATTCAAGAAAACGCAAAGTTCCCTTTTAAGAAAACTTTAATATTGCAGGCTTTTAACTTCAGCATTTAAGGCTTAAAAGATATATCTAACTGAGAATTGTCCTGAAAACACATCAGCTAATGTAGCTTTGTTGACATAGGTATCCCGGATCAAATCCGCTTTTCCATTTATCGTCTGAGTTGCTAACCTGAATTCAGGAATACCATTTACAGTAGATCTGTAAGCAAGGGGTCTGTCAGTTACTAAAGTTTTTCCGACCCCCCAGTTCCTATTCAATAAATTTCCAACATTTAAAAAATCCATTCTAAATTGTATGGAATGTTTTCTTTTTTTGGTTTTAAAAAAATACTCCTGTAGAATGCTGAAATCAAAATTATGTATAAAAGGAAAAATAAGTGCATTCCTTTCCACATATTCGCCTCTAAGTTTTATCAACTGTTTATTGTTGTCAATATAGCGTTCAAAAGCAGCTTGCTGCATGGCAGCTGTAAATGTAGTTACCGTTCTATCCGATTGTGTGAAATCATATTGCTGAAACTTAATATCGGATGCCTTTTCAGGAATAAATAATACATCATTATCGGCAATATTATCTCCATTCATATCCCCGGAATAGGCGAGTGAATATCTTGCAGTTAATCCATTTGGGGAGGAGCCCACTTGCATTCCTGAATAACCCAAACTTATCTGAGTAGCAGCACCGCATTTAGTTCCATATTCTTTTCGAAAGGCTATAAAGCCAATGACTCTATGAGGAATATCATTATCTGAAAAAGTTAATTCTGGTTTATTGTTTCCATTAATTGTTCTTAAGGAAGTATAGGATCCTGATGCAATGGAACTGGCACTCATAATATCTTTTGCAGAACTGTAAGTATATGCGATCATTCCGCTGATTCCTTTTTGAGAAGGATATTCTAACTTGAAAACAAGAGCTTGATAAAATCCTTTATTTGTAGTAGTCATTATTACTGCACGACTTACATTATCGTTTACCCGGGTAGCATTATTAATTTGTGAAGACGGAACATAAGAACCCGGAAATCTAAATCTGTTATCAGGTCCTCTGAAGCGGGCGGTATCAGAAATTATAGGTTCAAGATTTGCATCATAATACAGTACACTGTTGATATTTTTATTAAACATGAATTCAATTGTACCGATAATTCTATTTCCAATTTTTTGATCCACTGAAATTCCTGATTTCCAGACTTGAGGAAATCTATAATCTTCATGTGTGCTTGCCAGATCGAATGTTGAAGGCAGCATAGGAGTATTTGGTCTGAAAACAGTTGGATCCGTAGTAAATTTATATTTTTTAGAGTTTGTTACTTCGAGAAATCCCGTCAATATTCCGTTGTTACCAATTTGATTGGATATCCATACGTAAGGTGGTCTTCCAGTAAATATTCCGGATCCTCCCCTGATTTGTGTAATATTTTTTCCATCAACATTCCAATTAAATCCTAATCTTGGTTCCCACAGAATATTGGGTCTCGGCAGAACGCCCGTGTTAAGTGTATAATCTCTATTTCCGTTTTGATCAACAAAGAATTGATTAATGATTGTATCATTGGTCATTGCAGTATTTCCAAAGTTGATTACTGAAGCTCTAACTCCTGCTGTAAATTTGAAATGTTCAGTGAGTTGAATATCATCTTGAGCATACAGATCAAAACGATTAATCTTTAAAACTTGCAAGGGCAGTTGAAAATTGTCTAATGCAGAATATCGATACTGAAATTTATTGATTGAAACGGGTGAAGTATCTGCAGATGAATTTGCAGCTTCATAGAAATCCGAAAGTGAATTAAATACATATACCCCATTGCTTGCCGGGAAAAATAAGTTATTCGACTGATAATTCTCGAAGTGTACTCCTAATACATAGTTATTTCTGCCGCTTCCGAATGAGAGGTTGTTGGTAAAATGAATTGTACGATAATTCAGTTTGTTATTTGGAGTGAAGGGGTCAAATCCTGTGGAAATATAAGTCCTGTTATCTTTTCAAATATCAATAGTTGGAAATATAGTTTGACTGTATAGGCGATCTTCATTTTGATAATCGGATCCTGCAATTATGTTGTTGTAAAATTTTTTATTGAAGTTTGAGTTTAGTTCAGCAACAATTGATCGTGTATTGTCTCCAACGGTATATCCGCTGTTTTGAAAACTCATAGCATCAATTCGGGAACGACGATTACCGGCTCCTGCTGAAGTACTATTGCTGATTAATTGGTCTGATGAGGAGTTATGATGCGTATACCTTAAAGATACTTTGTTGTTTGTGTTTAAATTATAATCAAGTCTTAGTAAAAATTTCTCGGATTTTGTATCAGCATTGTAAGCTTCATACTCTCCGGTTTCATAATTAAATTTATTTTTTAAAAAAGAACGCAAAGAATCAAGATCGGATTTTAATACTCTTGTTTTTGTTCCTTGGAGTGCGGAACCTTCAGCTACAAATGTGGTTGCAGGCTCTGTTCTAATTTGAAATTCTCCATTTAGAAAAAAGAATAATTTATTTTTTATAATCGGACCCGCTAAACTGATTCCATAAATTTTTTCATCGAAGTTGGGAACGCTTATGAAATTTTCTGCAGCCCTTTTTCCCGTTGTGGTAGGATCTCGAAATGCATAAAATGCTGTTCCTGAAAATTGGTTGTTTCCGGACTTTGTAATTGCATTGATGCCAGAACCGACAAAACCAGATTGTCTGACGTCATAGGGTGCAACATTAAGTTGAATTTGTTCTATGGCATCCAGAGAAATAGCCGTTGAACCTGTTCTGCCGCCAGCTTGAGATTCTGAGCCTAAACCGAAACCATTGTTAAAGACTGATCCGTCAATTGTAAAATTATTCAAACGACTATCCTGTGCGCCAAAGGAAGAACCATTTCCATGAGGATCATATTTAGTTATAGAGTTGATTGATCTCGCACCAATGCTGGGTAAAGCATTGATAATGGTACTGCTAAAGTTAGATGTTGCCCCTGTTCTGCTGCTGCTAAAAATTCCTGTTCTGGATTCGCTTACAACGATTTCCTTAAGTTGGAACTCTTCTTCTTTCATTGTGAAATCGACAATTGTTGTCACACCTAATGCAGTATAAATGTTGTCCTTTACTGACTCAGACATACCCATCAGGTTTGCATTCAATTTGTAAGGACCTCCAACTCTTAATCCCTGAAGAAGATATCGCCCTTCAGCATTACTTACCGTACCATAAATTGTACCTGAAGGAAGATGCTCTAATTTTATTACTGCTCCAATAACAGTTTGTCCGGAGTTATCTAGTATTTGACCACCAATCTGCGAAGAAGTAACACCCTGACACCAGATTGAATTTGAAAAAATAATAAAAATAAGAAATAAAATTTCGAAACGGTTATTGTTGCTTGGATCTTTCATGTAATTGTCGATAATAAGTTGAAAATAAGCCAAAATTATTGTATTGGATGTTTGAATGCATCAGCTCAGAAAAAAATATTTTAAAAGGTAGATTTGAGTCAATAATTCTGACGTAATTTCAGATAGAGAATAAAATTTGCCTCAATAAAATTTAACTTTTGAAGCTTGTTCTTGAAATTTCAATAAATCAAATGTTCAAATTATTGAATAAATTAATTTATAAAATATTGATATTTTATTAAAAAGAATGGAACTTTACTAAAACAGCCTTAGAGTGCAAATAAATAAGTTAATAAGCCACAAATATTTTAACAAATCGTTTTATTATTACGATTCAAAACAAGAATTGAGTTTCAAAATATCTGGATCAAACTATTTTCTTATATTGAGAAACTTATTAATCGCAAAATTTTATTTTAAATAATTATTAAAAAACGATCAATTATTGAATTATGAGCAATCAAAACGCAGGTTCCGGTAAGTTCAGCAATATCTTTGCCGGGGCAACTATCTTCATCGCAATTGTAGTGGGTTGGCTGGTGTTTACCTTTATTTTAGGTAATCCAAGCAATTTTGAAGGAAATGACCCAAGCAAGCATCCGCACAACTTTTTAGGAATGGTTCATAAGGGAGGATTTATTGTACCTTTTCTATTGGCTTGTTTCATTATAGTAATGGCAACAACCATTGAAAGATTTATTACACTTCGGGTTGCAAGCGGTACAGGATCGATACCACAATTCGTTAGAAAGATCAACAGCTTACTTAACAATAGTCAGGTAGATGCAGCTATTTCTGAATGTGATAAACAAAAAGGTTCAGTAGCCAATGTTATTCGTGAAGGTTTGAACAAGTACAAAGAAATGTCAACAAAAGCCAATATGGAAAAAGAACAAAAAGTACTTGCAATCCAAAAAGAAGTTGAAGAAGCAACGAGTCTAGAATTACCCATGTTGGAGAAAAATCTGGTTATGTTGGCGACGATCTCGTCTGTAGCTACCCTACTTGGACTTTTGGGTACTGTTACGGGAATGATCCGGGCTTTCAAAGCCATTGCGACTGCCGGAGCGCCTGATGCAGTAGCTTTATCAACGGGGATTTCTGAAGCATTGATCAATACCGCATTAGGAATCTTATCATCCATTCTTGCCATTATTTTTTATAACTATTTCACTACAAAAATAGATGGAATGACCTATGGAATTGATGAAGCCGGATTTAGTATTGCTCAAAACTTTGCTTCAAAGCATTAATTTCTTTTATCAATAAATAAAGGAATATGCCAAAGGTAAAAATACCGCGTAAGAGTACCGCAATAGATATGACCGCAATGTGTGATGTGGCCTTTCTATTACTTACCTTTTTTATCCTTACCACCAAGTTTCGTGCAGCTGAAGTCGTTCAGATAGATATACCTTCATCGACAGCTCAGATTCCCATACCGGATAATGATATATTAATGTTTAATATAGCTCCGGATGGAAGAATGTTCATTGGTATGGACAAACAATCAGTGCGTTTGAAATTTCTGGATAAGATTGGTGAGCGATATCATATCAGCTTTACAGATCAGCAAAAAGAGGCATTTAGAACTCTTGAATTATGGGGAATGGACATCAATCAATTGCAGGAATTCCTAACTAAAGATCCAAGTGAAAGATCAATGATTAAGCAACCCGGATTGAAGCTAGATACTTTGGGAGGCAATCAATTAGAGCCCTTAATTTTGGATGCCAGAAAAGCCGATTATGAGGTTCACAGTAATACATTGTTGAGAGTAGCAATAAAATGTGATAAGACAACCGAATATCAGGCATTTGATAAGCTAATAGAAGCGTTACAGAATCTTAAAGTCAATAAATTTAATTTAATTACATCTGCCCGAAATGCAGTGGAATAATATAAAAAAATAGGAAATGGCTGAAATGAATGTCCCCGCCGGTGGTGGGAAGAAAGGTCATAAGAAGGTACGATCGAAAAAACAATCAACCCGAGTTGATCTCACTGCGATGGTGGATCTGGGATTCTTATTAATTACGTTCTTTATGTTGGCAACAACTTTTAACAAACCCAAAACGATGGAAGTTAATAAGCCGGCAAAGGAAGATGATAAGAAAATAGAACAACCTCCCATTAAAATGTCAAAAACACTGTCATTAATGCTGGGATCGAGAGATAAGGTAATATTTTATGTGTCTCCGGATGAAATAGATGCGAACACTCAACTGGAGATAGATAGTGTTGATTATGGGGCAAAAGGTTTGAGAAAAGTCATTCAACGCAGACAAGCTGAAGTAAAAGCTCAATGGGGAAACCAGGATGATTTATTTGTAATGATAAAACCCTTGCCGAAGTCCAAGTATAAAAACATTGTAGATGTTCTTGATGAAATGAATATTAACAATGTGAAAAGATATGCAATTCTTCAACCTACAGATCCTATTGACTCTCTGATTGCGTTAAGAATAGGTGAAGTTAGAAAATAATGAAATTAATTTGAAAAATTTGATGTTTAAATAATTATCAGATTTATGGAAAACAACCAGTTGTTAAAGTATTTAATGGACGATCTTGTCTTTATCGGTCGTAATAAGTCTTACGGTGCCTATCACCTAAGAAGATTGTATGACAAGAATATGACAAAAGCAATCATTTATTCTAGCTTACTTTTCTTATTATTGGTAGGCTTCCCTACAATACTTAATACCATTAAAGGCTTTATTCCTAAGAAAAGTGATCTTGAGTTAAAAGAAGTGACCTTAACGGAACCACCACCGATAGATCCAAACAAACCACCGCCACCGCCACCACCTAAAGTTGACCCACCCCCAATAAAAGATCAGATTAAGTTTGTTCCTCCAAAAGTTAAAAAGGATGAAGAGGTTAAAGAAGAAGAACCACCTCCTCCAACCATAGAAGAGATAAAAGACAAAGATATTTCAACGGAGACCCGAAAGGGTGAAGAGGGTGGAGTGGATGCTTCAATGCTAGAACCTGAACCACCGCCTGTTGTAGAAGAAAAGAAAGAAGAACAGATATTCAACTATGTAGAGCAGATGCCAGAGTTTCCCGATGGACAGGCAGCCATGTATAAATACATTCAGGAAAATCTTAGATATCCGGCGATAGCCAGAGAAAATGATATTCAAGGTAAAGTTATCGTCAACTTTGTAGTTACAAAGACCGGAGATATAACGAGAGTGCATGTGGTCAGAGGTATTGGAGGTGGTTGTGATGAAGAAGCGGTACGGGTCATTAAGTCAATGCCAAATTGGAGGCCGGGCAAAAACAATGGTGTTGCAGTGCCGGTAACTTTCACCTTACCTATACAGTTTAAGCTGACCAATTAGATTTAATAGAGAATTGTACACCTGAAGTGTACAATTCTTCTCCTTTAATATCTAATATGATTTTAAAAAAATTTTTTTTAATCTTACTCGCATTAACATATATAGGTTTAGCAATCTATTTATTCATACACCCTATGTTAGAAACAAAGTTTAATTATGCCTTGTTGATTTTATTTCTCGTATATGGATCCTGGAGATTGTATAGGGCAATAAGACAAAGAGTTGATGAATATTAAAGGGAAGTATCTGCTTAAAGTCAACAATAAATTAAAAGACTTATGCTTTACAAAAATATATGCAACTAAAGTATAATTTCTTTTGTAAGATAAAGTAATAATTGCAAAATTAATTTCGTCATGATTCCTGGTTTAGAAGAATGAAGTTGAATAATTTCGATCGATAATAGTGATTTAACGCAATATTACGTGAATACAGATTTTGAACAAACCCTATCAAAATACCAATAAAACATGACATCTTCGCTTGTAAACAAAGATTTAATTAGGCGTAATTATGAGAATTAATCATTTCAAAAAAATGACAAGATGTATTATAATAAATTAGATCTTAACGAGTATAGGGAGTTTATGAACCTTAAGCACTTAAAGTAAGAAGACTATAAAACCTATTATCAGATAGCCCATAATTTTAACCAGAATACTTTGCTCAGATAAGTTAAGAACACAAGATTTTTTTCGCATCCTAAACACTATACCCAAATTATTATTGAATGCATCAAGAATTTGCTAACTTTGCTAAAATCAAAATCTGTCCAGATCACAAGTGTACAAAAAACTGCTCTGATGAATTTCTCATTATTAATGTATTCACTTGATGGGTATCAAGATGGAACGGTACAGGCAGTTCAACTTGAAAAGTTAGTCCGGTACTATTTATTTTTTTAGATGGAAGAATTAACTTTCTTAAGAGTTAGCGGTAAGCATATAGAGACATTATACTTATGAAAATAGAAGAAATAACATTTGACACAGACGACAAAAACTTGTTTTTAATTGACGACTTACAATTAAAAGCAGATGCAATTAGGTATTCAATTTTACCGAAGTTAGAAATTATAAACAATGAACTAATTTCACGAATTTCAAACATGTATGACTTTGATTTTTTTCAAAATTGTACCATTGGTAAATCACCTCAATTTAGAACCTCCAAAAATCAACGTACTAAACCTGTAACTTTAGATTATGAGCATTCCTCCATTTGGGTTTACGGAAAAAGAACAAAAAATAAATGGAAAGGCCTTCAAAGAAATGATAACAAAGAAGCGCAAATTACTCCAACTTTATTAGAAATTATTTTAACTACCGAAGGTATTTCTTCAATATTTTATTTTGGATATATAAAGAATTTTACCAAAGAAACATACAAGAAGTTTTATGACTTTTTGGACAAGGAAATATTGAATATTTTATCGTTAATAAATCGCTCTAACTGTAAGTATCAAAGAGAATATTTTGAAATTTTTGACATCAGAGAGTCTTTAAAGAAAAACTTCGTAGACAACAATTATGATATATTAATTAGTTCTAAGCCTTATGATTATCCAATAAACTACGAAAAAATTAATGAAATTATTTTATCCAACTTAATGTTATTTCCATTGTTGAATGCTTTTATAAATATATCATTAGGAGTTGACCCCAATATTAAGAGCGACATTGAAAAAGCAGAAAAAAAATTCCGAAGTTACTACGAAAAATACTTTAAAGACGTTCAAGAAAAATTTAATAGTTTGAATGAAAATGATTTGCAGGCAGTTAGAATAAAGGCAGACACAAAAATAAAAATACAAGCGGGTATAAGATGGCAAGTATTTAAACGAGACAATTGGAAATGCGTAGCTTGTGGAAGAAGTGCTGAAGAAAATATTATCTTACATATAGACCATATTTTACCTCGTTCAAAGGGAGGAAAAGATGAAATGAATAATTACCAGACATTGTGTGAAACTTGTAACATTGGAAAAAGTAATAAAGATGAAACTAATTTGCGAAATAATAAAGCTTACAGCTAATAACTAAGATTTCGTTGCGTGCGGAGTACAGCTTGTCCCGCTAGCGGAAAACAATGAAATCTTTGTTGGACGAAACCTGGCATAGGTATGCTTTTTATTATAGAGTTTTCGACCAGCTTTAACTGGGATTCAAATAAAATTATTGAATTTTAATTTTTCCTTAGATGATGTTTTAACTTATAGATAAGTGAAATCAATATTCTTTTAATACTAATATATATGAAATTTCCAGCCCACTCAATCAATGAAGTTGCTCAGGGTTGCAAAATCCGGACATAGGTATACCCATTTTCCGGCGCAAAGGAACTCACCCATAAACATTATAAAGAACTGATGGCATAAAGATAAAAATTAATGAGATGTATTCTTGCGAAGTGAATTTCATTTAAGTTCAAGTCTATTATGTTTGGCTGTTAAACGATCTAATTTAGCATCAGCAATGAAAAGTTCATTGTTATGTTCATACCAATTTATTATAGGAAGTTGTGAGGATATTGTGATTAAATTTTTAGCGTATCAATCTTCAAGAATGTACTAACTTTGCAACCATCTAGATCCATCAAAAACAATCCAAATCACAAATCATTTAAAAACTGCTCTGATGTATTTCTCATTATTAATGTATTCACTTGACGGGTATCTCAATGGATCGGTACAGGCAGTTCAACTTGAAAAGTTAGTCCGGTACTATTTATTTTTTTAGATGGAAGAATTAACTTTTCTAGGAGTTGGCGGGCATTGTTGGACAACTAACCTGCTTTAAGTAAGACGACAAAATGAAAATAAGAAATATATATTTCGTGCTGACAATTACGACTTTGACAACGTGTAATGAGAACAAGAAAGAAGCAACAAATTACAGTATGGCAAGATCAGTAACAGAGAAAGAAACAATGAAAAATGGTTATTCCGAAGTAAACGGAATAAAAATGTATTACGAAATTTATGGACAAGGCAAACCCCTTGTGCTTATACATGGTGGCGGTTCAACCATTCAGACAACTTTCGGTAGAGTAATTCCATTATTCTCTAATGACCGGCAACTCATTTGCGTTGAACTGCAAGCTCATGGACGAACAGGAGACCGTAATACACCAATATCATTCGAACAAGACGCAGACGATGTTGCTGCTTTACTTAAAAATTTAAACGTTCACAAAGCTGACATTTTTGGTTTTAGTAATGGAGGAAATACAGCTTTGCAAATTGCAATTAGACATCCTGAAGTTTGTAATAAAGTTATTGCAGGTTCTGTTTTACTTAAGCGTAACGGGACATTCCCACAGTTTTGGGAGTTTATGAAAAATGGAACATTTGACCAAATGCCTCAGCAATACAAAGACGCATTTATCAAAGAAAATTCCGACAGCACGAAACTGATGACTATGTATCAAAAATGTGCTGACCGAATGATAAACTTTAAAGACTTTACAGACGAGCAAATAAAATCGATAACAGCTCAGGTATTACTTATCAATGGTGACCAAGATGTTGCAACTTCCGAACACATTGTGGCTATGTCCAAACTAATTCCGAACTGTAAATTAGCAATTATTCCAGGTGGACACGGAGCATATATTGGAGAGATTACGACTTTAAATCCTAACTATAAAAAAAGTGATTTTATTATTCCATTAATTGAGAAATTCCTTAATGAAAAACAAAATGAAAACTAAAAATTCTCTATGTCAGAAGCAAAAATAAAATCTTTTAAATCTCATATTGCTTGGCGGAACTGGCTGGAAAAAAACCAAGAATTACAAGTAGGTATTTGGTTGCAGGTCTATAAAAAAAATGCAGGTATAGAAACCGTAACTATTGAACAAGCTTTAGCGGAAGCACTTTGTTTTGGTTGGATAGATGGACAAAGAAAAAGTTATGATGAACAATCTTACTTGCAGAAATATACGCCAAGACGTTCACAAAGTATCTGGTCTAAACGAAATATAAGAATTGTTGAATCACTAATTAAAGAAGGTAGAATGATGACAAGAGGCTTTGCCGAATTTGAAAAAGCAAAGATTGATGGCAGATTGGCTAAGGCCTACGATTCTCATACTACCATGCAAGATGCGGAAGATTTAATGATAGAGCTAAATAAGGACGAAGAAGCAAAATCTTTTTACAATTCCCTTAACAAGTCAAATAAATTTGCTATAAATTTTCGTTTACAAACAGCTAAGAAACCTGAAACAAGATCCAAAAGAATGAATGAAATCATTCAAATGATGAAAGAAAAAAAGAAGTTTCATTAATTATAACTTTATCCAATAAATATGACAAAACCAATTTATCCTTGCCTATGGTTTAATACTGAGGCACAAGAAGCAGCAAAATTTTATTGCTCTGTATTTAAAAATTCAAAAGTTGTAAGTTCTGACACTATGACTACCATTTTTGAAATTAACGGAACAAAGTTTATGGGACTAAATGGTGGTCCCGAGTTTTCATTTAGCGAAGCCGTTTCTTTTGTAGAGGAATGTGAAACCCAAGAAGAAATTGACCATTGCTGGAATATGCTTACCACCAACGGTGGGCAAGAAGAAAATTGTGGTTGGCTGAAAGATAAATATGGAGTATCATGGCAAATTGTTCCAACAATTCTTTCAAAATTATTGAGCGACCCTGAAAAAATTAAGCGAATAATGCCGATATTCAGGTCAATAAAAAAATTCAATATAAATGAATTAATTAATGCTTAAGTTAACAAATTACCAATTGCTTTGTAGAATAACATAAATTAAAAATGAATAAGAATGAACAATAAAATAACGGTTACTGCTACCATAAATGCAGACAGGAAAAAAGTTTGGGATTACTATACCAACCCGACACACATTGTAAACTGGAACTTTGCCGACTCAAGCTGGCATTGTCCTTCTGCATCAAATGACATGACCATAGGTGGACGTTATATAGCAAGAATGGAATCCAAAGACGGAAGTTTTGGTTTTGATTTCGAGGCTAATTATACAAAAATTGATAATGGCAAAAGTTTTTCTTATGAGTTTGGTGGACGACATGCAACCGTTGAATTCAATGAGTTAAACGGACACACAGAAGTTAATGTAACATTTGATCCCGAAACAGTAAACCCAATCGAAATGCAGGAAAAGGGTTGGCAGGCGATACTGAATAATTTTAAACAATATACAGAGACTAACTAACTACAAAAAGTACCGATAAAAGTATACATTATAACAAACAAAATTGTAATCATTTAAAATAATAATTTATTTTGACTTGTCCTGAAATAGGTTGACAGAATTGTTAACTTTATTTTGCATAAAAAATGAGTTAAAAAAGAAAAACAAAAGAGGAAATTGTTGCCGAGTATTTAACTGGTAACTACACCTATCGAGAACTTGGGTACAAATATAATATTCCTTTCCGCAGTATTTGTGATTGGGTTTTGGAATATCAAGGCCGAAAACCAACATGGCGTGAAAAGATGAAACGCAAGTGGAAAGAAGAAGCAGGTATGAAAGAGCCTAAATTGCATACGAAATAAAGCTCCTTCAGAAGTAACTTAAAAAGCAGCAATTACATAATAGGTTGCTCGAGGAGATTATCAACATTGTCAATAAAGAAACAGGAACCGACTGAAAAATAAGCTTGGCACCAAACAATAATGAATATAGGCCAAAGCGAAAGCTGAAGCATACAAACGCTTTGCTCATTGCTTGGTTACAGTTGGCAAGCCTTTTATAAATTCATCAAAAAATTGGAAAAAGAAGCATCGCAATACGATTTATTTCTTCAGGAAGTATTGAGAATCAGTAAAACGCTAAAGCAATTAAGAACAAGAAAACTACTGTTTAATCCAGATTCCGGAACTCTATTCACTGTTCGCGATTGGACGACTGACAATTTGCTTCAGATTGGTTGGTCCGTTTACTCCGGATTAATGGGTTTAATAACCCGGGATTAAGAAAGTAATACTTTAATTATAAAGGTTGTTCCCTTTCCGATAGTTGATTCTTTAACATAGATCTTACCTTTGTGATAGTCTTCGATAATACGTTTTGCAAGAGATAGACCAAGCCCCCATCCTCGATCCTTGGTAGTAAAACCGGGTCGGAAGATGTTATTAAAATTATTGGAAGAAATACCATGTCCGGTATCACTTACCAAAATTTGTGCAAAGGAGTCTGCTTTTTGCAATTTGATTGTGATCTTACCGGAATCAGTCATAGCATCCAAAGCATTTCTAAGTAAGTTTTCAAGGACCCAGGAAAAAAGATTCTTATTAATGAGCACAAGGTAATCTTGAGAATTAGATGCTGGAAAGTCAAATATTATTTTTTTACTTGCCCGAGGTTTCATGTATTCTTTCGCCTCATGAATTATTTGTATTAATGATTCAGGTTGTAATGATGCTGTAGATCCTATCTTGGAGAATCGATCAGAAACCTGCTGTAATTTATGAATATCTTGCTCAATGTATTTTACAATTTCATCTTTAGTAAATCCGTGATCAGTATTTTTATTTTTCAATTGTTCTAACCAGCCCATCATTCCTGAAATAGGAGTTCCCATCTGATGTGCTGTTTCTTTTGCCATTCCTACCCAAACACGATTCTGCTCCTCTCTACGGGATAAATTGAATACTGTGTATCCAATCATTGCATAAACTAAAAGTAATAATAGTTGAATCCAGGGTATAAATTTAATCCAATCAACAATTGCAGGATATTCATAAAATATTTTTGGATATTCCGGAGTAATAATAAAATTCTTACCGGATTCAACTCGCTTTATAATATTTAATGTATCCGGATCAGGCCCGTAATTGTAGAATTGATATACACCGTTTCTGTTAAGAGTAACAACATGTATATCTTTAGCCAGCTTGGTGTTAATATCAAGTGCAAAGGTGAGATCCGCATCCAGGTCTGGATTATTGTTGATTTCCTTTATTGACATTACAAATAATTCTACTTTAGCAAGTTCTCTTTGAGCAAGATTATAAGCAAGTTTATTGGCATAATAGATCGGAAGAATAAGAATTATAATTCCTGTAATAATCAAAATAATGACCCAGCGATTCGTTTTCTTATAAACCTCTAACATGATTATTTTAGAATCTCCAGTTTTGCAAATTTCAGCATAATCTTTCGGTTAGGTTCATCAATGTCTTTAAAAAAAATAGTAGCAATTCTGTTGTCTGAACTTCCTTCTATGCTGATAACTTTTCCATTACCAAATTTCTGATGCATTACATTCATTCCGGTCGAAATCAATTTTGGATCACTTGCTTTCACAGGATAAGCATGATCAGTATATTTTGGTTTTTTAGGAATGTATTTGTTTTTTGTAGAAACGGGTTCATCATCCCATAGATTCATGATGGCTGCACGCGGTGCCGTATCCAATTCAAACCGATCCTGTTGAATTTCTTCTAAAAATCTACTGGGCTCATTCATCCTAAGGTTGCCGAATTGATACCGACTGGTTGCGTAGCTTAGAGTAAGATGTTGTCTTGCTCTAGTAATGGCAACATAAAATAATCTTCTTTCCTCATCCATTTGCTCAGAGTCCGAAAAGGACATAAAGGATGGAAAAAGATTTTCTTCCAGTCCAACAACAAGAACTGCATCAAATTCCAAACCTTTTGCTGAATGAATTGACATAAGTGAAACAAACTCCTGACCTTCTTGCAGTTCATCCAATTCGGTTATGAGTGCAATGGATTGAATATATGCAGAAAGTGTTTTGTCCTGGGTATTAATTTCTTCAAGCTCATCCTGTTCGGTAAATTCCTTAATCCCATCCATTAAAGACAAAATATTTTCAAGACGGGAAAGTCCTTCCTGGGAAATGTCCTGTTTCATTTCTGCTGACAATCCAGAAACTTTAAAAATATGCATAGCAGCATCATAGGCTGATCCAGAGCTTGCAATTCGTTGAGTTTCTTTTATTGACAGATAAAATTGTTGCAGACTCTGAGCAAGTTTTCCGCTTGCACTTGAATGTGGAATTGCTTCAAAGTATGGAATGTTCTTGTCGTTGGCAATTTGAATGATTTTTTCAATACTTGAATCACCAATTCCTCTTTTAGGATAATTGATAATTCGTTTGAAAGCTTCGTTGTCTTTTGGATTAACAACCAATCTCAGATAAGCCAACAGATCTTTAACCTCTTTACGTTGGTAAAAGGAAAGTCCTCCAAAAACTTTGTAAGGGATGTTCAACCTTCGCAGATTCTCTTCAAAAATTCTTGATTGTGCATTTGTACGATACAGTATTCCGATTTCAGCATTTTTGATATGATACCGGTTTTTCATTTCGACTATGTAATCACATACCCTTCTTCCTTCCTCACTGTCCGAAGCACATCGCAGTAATTTTATTTTTTGACCTTCCTGCCTTTCCGTCCAGATTTCTTTTTTAATCTGCCTATTGTTGTAAGTGATGACATCGTTAGCTGCTTGTACAATATGATTGGTGCTTCTGTAGTTTTGCTCTAACTTAAATATTTTGACATCCGGAAAATCTGACTCAAAATCGAGTATATTTTTTATTGTTGCTCCTCTGAATGAATATATGGATTGTGCATCATCACCTACAATACAGACATTTCTTGGACTGTCTTTGTATAACAATAGTTTCTTAAGAATTGCGTATTGTAAATAATTGGTATCTTGAAACTCATCGACCATTAGATACTGAAAGAATCTCCGATATTTATCTAAAATCTGATCCGGATTCTCCTGAAACAACCGGAACAACTGTAAGAGCAGATCATCAAAATCCATCGCACCTGAACTATAACAACGGTTCATATATCTTTTATAAATTTCAGCCGTAGCAGGCATTCTATTGCTACGATCTTGTTCAATGAGCTGAATATCTTTCTCATAAATAAGTGGCGTTACAAGATTTGATTTGGCATTTGAAATTCTGTTTCTAACTGTATTGGAATTGTATTCTTTCGGATTAAGATTCATAGATTTGATAATCTCAGAAATCAGACTTTTGCTGTCCTCTGTATCATAGATCGTAAAGTCTGAAGGAAATCCTAATTTAGAAGCTTCTATTCTCAAGATTCTTGCAAAGATGGAGTGAAAAGTACCACTCCAAACTTTTCGTGCTTTATCTCCGGCTACTTTTTCAATTCGTTCAGTCATCTCCCTTGCTGCCTTATTGGTAAATGTAAGAGTTAGAATCTGTTGAGGAGGAATTCCGGACTCAATCATATAGGCAAGTCTATAGGTTAACACACGAGTTTTCCCTGATCCGGGGCCCGCAATTACCATCACAGGACCGTGGATCTGTTCTACTGCAGCTCTTTGTACTTCATTCAGTCCTGTAAGAATATCATTCATGTTGGTATTATGGGTTAGAGAGCGAAAGATACGCAGAAGGGAAGCATTTGTTGGCAAATTGCAGCTACATATTAAAAAATCAAAATATGAAATATTTTTAGTATTTTTAAGATATTCAGCTGTTTATTCACTAAAAACTATACAAATTTTATTCAAAAATTCATGAATAGACTTAATTTGTTAAAAATATTTATATTTTTGTGCTTCTAAATAATTTTTCAATTAAAAATTCAAAAAATGTCTAACAGTCGCAGCTCTGCATTAAATGTATTTATGACTCGTCCTAAGATGATTAAAAATGTGGATAATCGTAAGATTTCCACTTATTTTGGAGAGAATGTTTTTACAGAATCAAAATTGAGAACCTATCTTTCCAATGATGCTTATAAGGCCTACAAGCAGACTTTATCGGAGGGGAAGAAGTTCACGAGAGATCTTGCGGATCAAATAGCCGCAGCGCTCAAAGCCTGGTGTATGGAGCAGGGAACAACCCATTATACCCATTGGTTTCAACCGCTTACTGGAACAACGGCTGAAAAGCATGATTCGTTTTTCACTTTAAGCAGTTCAGGATCTGCAATTGAAAAATTTGATGGCGATGCCTTAGTACAACAGGAACCGGATGCATCATCTTTTCCAAGTGGTGGTTTAAGGGCAACATTTGAAGCCAGAGGCTATACGGCCTGGGATCCTATGTCGCCTGCATTCATGATGGAAATCAATGGATCAAAGACCCTTTGTATTCCTACAGTATTTATCTCCTATACCGGAGAAGCCTTAGATCACAAAGCTCCGCTGATCAGATCATTGGAGGTATTGGATAAGGCAGCTACAGGAGTTGCAAGATACTTTGATCGGTTTGTCAATAAAGTTAGTGCTACTCTGGGATGGGAACAAGAATATTTTCTTATTGACAAAGCCATGTATTATGCAAGACCGGATCTAATGGCAAGTGGAAGAACAATCATCGGTCGCTCTCCGGCAAAAGGCCAACAATTGGAAGATCATTATTTTGGAGCTATCCCGGATCGGGTATATAACTTTATGGTAGATCTGGAGCTGGAATGTCATAAGTTGGGAATTCCGGTTAGAACGCGACATAACGAAGTTGCACCCAGTCAATTTGAGCTGGCACCTATGTTCGAAGAAGCTAATATTGCTGTGGATCACAATTCATTATTGATGGACGTAATGGATCGTGTTGCAAGAAGGCATTATTTAATCTGTCTTTTGCATGAAAAACCATTCGCTGGAATTAATGGATCCGGCAAGCACAACAACTGGTCTATGGGGACGGATACAGGAACCAATTTGTTGAGTCCCGGAAAGACTCCAAGAAACAATTTGCAATTTTTGACTTTCTTTATCAATACCATTAAAGCAGTTCATGATCATGCTGATCTATTAAGAGCGAGTATTGCTTCTGAAGGCAATGATTATCGTTTAGGCGCTAATGAAGCACCTCCGGCAATTATTTCTGTTTTCATAGGTGATTTTTTAACAAAAGCTATGGAAACTATCGAACAAAGGGTAGATAAAGACATCAAGGAAGAAGAGGAGAATGAATTGAAACTTGACATTCATAAGATGATTCCGGATGTGATGATGGATAATACGGATCGAAACAGAACATCCCCCTTTGCTTTTACAGGAAATAAATTTGAATTTCGTGCGGTGGGTTCGTCAGCAAATTGTTCCGAACCCATGATGGTACTAAATATGATTGTAGCCAATCAGTTGACAGATTTTAAAAATAAAGTGGACAAACACATTGCTGATGGAGAGAAAAAAGATTCAGCCATTCTCATCGAGTTAAGGTCCTGTGTAAAGTCCTGTAAAAAAATCTTGTTTGAAGGAGATAATTATTCAGAAGCTTGGGCTAAGGAAGCTGCTAAGAGAGGATTACCCAATATCAAAACAACTCCTCTGGCGCTCGATGCAATGATTACCAAGAAAGCTTTAAAAATGTTTTCTGAACTGAATATCATGTCCGAAAAGGAAGTAGAAGCAAGACATGAAATAAATCTTGAGAAATACATCAAAAAAGTAGAGATTGAAGCGCACCTTTTGCATGAGTTGTGCATTAATCAAATTCTTCCTGCCTGTCTCAGATATCAGACTGACTTGCTGAGTAATATAAAAGCTGCTTTGGATGCAGGATTAAACAAGACTTCTCTAAAAACACAATATGAAATATTAAATCTCGTAAGTTCTCATATTGAAGGAATTTATCATGGTACAGAAAAAATGAAAACGGAAATGGATAAGGCACATCATCAAAAATCAACAAGAGATGTAGCTGTATATTTCTGTGATAAAGTGAAACCTTTATTCCTCGAAATCAGAAGTCACGCAGATACGCTGGAATTATATGTAGAGGATAAGTACTGGCCGTTGCCAAAGTACAGGGAGATCTTGTTCAACAGATAATGGCTTTTTTTATTTCTCTAATTTATTTTTATTCCTAATTACATGGCTTAAAGAGATTTAGTGAAATAGAAGTTTAGCGTTGTGATCAATTATTAAAGCTCTTAGAATAGATTTGTGAAGTTGGAGACACAAAGATTTAGAGAGCATTTCATAATGCTATAGTACTGTAGTCGTTTGATGAAGTATTGAAGCTTAGCAATATGATTTTTGTAATATTTATTATTTAAACATTATTTTGGAAATCAAATTATCCTCCCCTCGCAACTTCCAAAGCCAATTTTGTAATTATCGTTTTGAGCAAATGCAATCATTTTGATGCGATCACCATCCTGTAAAAAAGTCCTTGTAGTTCCATCATTTAAAACAATAGGTTTGGTGCCTTTCCAGGCCAATTCAAGCATGGATCCATATGATGTAGATTCTGGTCCAGAAATAGTTCCAGATGCACAAAGGTCACCGATTCTCATATTGCAACCATTGACAGTATGATGCGCGAGTTGTTGAGAGATACTCCAGTATAAATATTTGGTGTTCGATGTACAAATTTTTGTATCGTTAATAAAGATTTCTAACTGTATATCAAAATTTCTTTCTGCTTCAGGATTAAGATATGAAAGCGGAGTAGGAGTCTGATCAGGTCCATTACATTTGAATTCGGCAAGTGCTTCCAGAGATACTAGCCAGGGAGAAATTGTTGATGCAAAATTTTTTCCGAGAAAGGGTCCCAAAGGAACGTATTCCCATTTTTGGATATCGCGTGCAGACCAATCATTAAATAACATAAATCCACAGATATGGTCAATAGAATTTTGAATCGGAATAGGGTCTCCCATGCGATTTTCTTTACCAATGACAAATGCCATTTCCAATTCAAAATCAAGTTGTCTGGATTTTGAATACACAGGAGCTTCGCCGTCTTTAATTACAATTTGTCCGGATGGTCTTTGGATTTCTGTTCCACTTACTACGATTGAAGAAGCTCTTCCGTGATAACCAACAGGAAGATGAAGCCAGTTGGGCATTAAGGCATTTGCAGGATCGCGAAACATTATTCCTACATTGGTTGCGTGTTCTCTGCTGCTGTAAAAATCGGTGTAATCTCCAATTTGAATAGGAAGATGAAGACTGCATTCATGAATTGAGATTAAACATTTTATTAAATTTGTAAGACCCGAATTGCCTTCATTTGAAAACAATTCAATCAATTGATTTCTCAATTCGGTAGAAACATTTTTTCCCAATCGGATTAAATCATTCAGAAATTCATTCTTTAAATGAGATTGTTGTATTGATTGAATATTTAAAAATTTTTCTTCATGCAACAAAGATAAATCTATCACATAGTCTCCGATTCTGGAACATATTCTCTTCATACCATTCTCCTTAGTGGAGAAAACACCTAAAGGAAGATTTTGAATGGGAAAGAAAGAATCATTTGAACCACTTACCCAGGATTTTAATTTTGAAAATTCCATATTATATTTTTTCAATAATCACAGCATATCCTTGCCCTACACCAATACACATGGTTACCAGTGCATACTTTTTATTCATTCTTTGTAATTGAAGAGCGGCGCTATATACAATTCTCGCTCCAGTCATCCCAAGAGGATGCCCTATCGCTATTGCTCCACCATTTGGATTGATTCTAGGATCAGAATCTTCAAGATTTAGAGTTCGGGTGCAAGCAAGTACCTGTGCAGCGAACGCTTCATTTAATTCTATATGGTCTATTTGATCCAAGGAGAGACCGGCCTTTTTCAAGGCATTTTTACAAGCTTCAACTGGGCCAATTCCCATATATTTAGGTTCGGCACCGACAACAGAAGAAGAAATAATTCTTGCCATAGGTTGGAGATGGGTATTTTTTATTCCCTGATCAGATGCAATTAGAAGTGCTGCGGCACCATCGTTTAATCCGGAAGAATTCCCAGCAGTTACTGTTCCATTGGATTCAAAAGCAGGTTTCAGCTTCGCTAGTCCTTCAAGAGTTGTATTAGGTTTATGAAATTCATCATGAGAAAAATTTAAAAGTTCCGTTTTGGAAATTTTTATTTCAATCGGAATAATTTCTGATTTTAATAATCCATTCTCTAATGCTTTGGAATACTTTGCTTGTGAAGCAAATGCAAATTGATCTTGGTCTTCTCGCGAAATATTATATTTACGAGCTAGATTTTCTGCAGTCTGTCCCATACTGTCACAACCAAACGATGATTCCATCTTAGGATTTACAAATCTCCAACCAAATGAAGAATCATACATTTTTGCATCTCTTCCATAGGCTGAACTTGTCTTCGAGATAACCCAAGGGCCTCTGGTCATTCCTTCTACACCACCGGCAATAAAAAGATTACCATCATCAGCTTGAATTGCTCTGTGCGCATGAATAATTGCGGACATACCGGAAGCACAAAGTCTGTTGACAGTTTCACCTGGAACTGTTTCTGGAATACCGGCCAACAACAATGACATTCTGGCTACATTGCGATTGTCTTCTCCAGCTTGGTTAGCGCAGCCTAATATTACATCATCCAACGATGAAGGGTCCAGTTTAGGAATTTTAATCAGCAAGGCTTGTAATACTTTGGCGGCAAGATCATCTGTTCTAACACCGGCTAATGATCCACCTAGATTACCTATTGCAGTCCTGCAACCTGAAACAATATATGTTGATTTCATTCTTCAATTAAAATTTTATCGGTTCGATAACAGATACCTTTGAATACTGCAACGATATCACTGTTTTGATTGGTAATGACTACTTGAAATGTTCCAAGCTTGTTACTTTGTGTAATTAATTTGGATTCAGCTGTAAGAACATCATTTTCATGGATTGGTTTAGTATGGGTAATGGAAGTCTCTATACTGAGACTAATTCTGTTGTAACTATTGCAAGAAAAGGCAAATGCACTATCTGCCAATGCATAACTGATAGCACCATGAGCCACATTAAATCCGTTCAACATTTCTTTTCGAACAGTCATCTTCAGGATGCAAAATCCTTCTTCCGCGATAAGTTTCTCAATCCCTAACCATTGACTAAATGCATCTAATCGATACATATGATTAAATACGGATTCAGGTAAATTTTTCATAGAGCAAAAGTAGTTAAGAAAGATAGAATTTTTCAATGATAAAATGTTGAACTAAATTATCTTTCAACAAGCCTTTGTGAGAATACAAAAACGATTTGCATAAATTTTTTTAAAGTTAGAAAATTCAATATAGTTAGAGATAATAGCTAATCATTAATATAGTAAATTGTTTGTCGACTAAAATATATTGTATTAACCAATGTAGTGAGATAGCATTTAGGGCTTATTTTTTTATACTGATTGAAAATCATTTAATTTTCATCACTTCACAACCGTTACATCACCTTTAAGAATAATTTCCCGGTGATCGGGCAATAGGACTTTAGCCATCCAGACGTACACTCCCGGAAGGACGGGCTTGTCATGGAATCTTCCGTTCCAGCCTTGTGAGGGATCAGAAGTTGGGAACTGTTCTTTCTGCCAGATGAGCTCGCCCCAGCGATCGTAGATGCTGAGAACTAATATATCGGATTTAGTTCCACTGTCGAATAATGTAAAGAATC
>JADLHT010000033.1 GCA_020848695.1 Saprospiraceae bacterium | reverse complement strand
TACAAAATTCTGACATAGGTACCCACTTTTTCCGGTATATAGGAGCCACCTTTCCGGTGCAAAGGTACCCACCCCTACATTTTATAAAGAACTGTTGGCATAAATGTAACAATTAATGAGAGGTATTTTTGCGAAGTGAATCTCCTTTAAGTTCTAGTCTATGCTGGTTGGCTGTTAAGCGGTCCAAGATAGCATCTGCAATGGTTGGCTCATTGATATATTCATACCAATTTTTTCTAGAAATTTGAGCGGTTACTATTATTGAATTTTTAGCGTATCGATCTTTAAGAATTTTCTTACTTTGCAACCATCAAAATCCATCCAAATCACAATTAATCAAAAAACTGCTCTGATGATTTTCTCATTATTACTGTTCCAACTTGACGGCTTTCTCGATGGATCGGGACAGGCAGTTCAACTTTAATAATAAATTTTGACTAAATCTGATATAGAAAAGTTAACTATCCTAGTTATTCTAGTAGTTATGCATCATGCTTGGACGACATATCAAAAATAAAGATTTTCGTAAAAAACGTACAGATAAAAATTGAGGTATGAAACTAACAGACGAACATAATAAACGAGTAGCAAAAATGATATTTGCTTCAGTTTATCCACACTATATAACAAAAGTTGAAAGCAAAGGTAGGACAAAGGAAGAATTGCATCAAGTCATTGAGTGGTTAACGGGCTATGACGACAAAAAACTGCAAGAACTCATTGACGAAAAGGTAAACTTTGAAACATTCTTTAAGCAAGCTAAACTTAACTCTAATGCCCACCTTATCACAGGAGTTATTTGTGGCTATCGGATAGAAGATATTGACAATCCTCTAACAAGGCAAGCAAGGTATTTAGATAAGTTAGTAGACGAATTGGCGAAAGGTCGTAAGTTAGAAAAGATATTAAGAGTAATTTAAGAAGCAGCACATTTAAGAATTAGATATGAGAAAAGTAATTGCAGCGTTTAATACAACTATTGACGATAACTGTAACCATACTGTGGGATTAGCAGATAAAGAATTACATCAGCACTACACTGACCTTTTGGACAAGGCTGGTGTTATCCTTTATGGTCGGACAACTTACCAACTAATGCAGTATTGGCAAACACTACTGAAAAATCCATCTGGAGAAAAAACAGCAGACGACTTCGCCAAATCAATAGACAGAGTTCCAAAAATTGTTTTTTCTCATACTCTCAAAAACACAGATTGGAAAACCGCAGAGATAGCAACCAAACCTATTGACGAAGTTGTTAGAGGATTGAAAATTCAACTGAGCAAGGACATTTTTGTTGGAAGCCGTAGTTTAATTATTCAATTATTGAACTTGAATTTAATTGACGAATTACAGCTTTGTATTCAGCCAGTAATTGCAGGTAAAGGATTGTCGTTATTTAATGATATTAAGGATAGGAAAATTTTTAAACTCAGAGACACTAAAATTTTCATTAACGGGGCAATCATCCTTAATTACGAACCAATAACGAAAGTACAATAAATATTAATAAGAATTAAGTAAAATGAACATAGAACAACAAATAAATAAATATATTGACAGCCAACCTGAAACAAAACGTAATGAAATTGAAACTTTACACAATTGTATTCTTCACGCTTTGCCAAAATGTAAGTTATGGTTCTTGGACGGCAAAGACGACAAAGGTAAAATTGTAACCAATCCTAACATTGGCTATGGGACACAAACCATAAAGTATGCTGACGGAAAAACCAAAGAGTTTTATCAAATTGGAATTAGCGGAAATACTACGGGAATTTCAGTTTATGTTATGGGCATTGAAGATAAAAAATACTTACCCGAATTCTATGGTAAAGCAATAGGTAAGGCAAGTGTAACAAGCTATTGCATTAAATTTAAAACGCTAAAAGATATAAATATTGACATATTGATAAAAGCGATAAAAGATGGAGTTAAAAAGACAAGCAACTGATTGCAAGCAAAAGCATCGAAACACTAATAACTAAGATTTCGTTGCATCCGGAGTGCGAACAATGGTTATATTTGTTGAAGCGATGGAGTTTCTTTTTTATCATCAACTGCCTGATCAAGTCTAAGTTATTACAAATCATTACTATTACAATCTTGTTTTACATCTTCACAACTTGTTCTTTATATAACTCCTTTCCAAACTTATCTGTAATTGAAAACAAGTGATTGCCTGAATTTATCTCTTTAGAAATGTCAACTACATATTGCGATCCAGACATAGGCTTGATACTAGTTCTTTATGAGATTACCATTCATATTTAATATATTAAGATTACAATGAGTATTAATTTCAATATAAGAAAGTAAATAGAAGTAATCGCTTATAATTTTCCTTTGAATTGATTAAATAGTATTCTTATTGAATCAATATTAATTATACTAAGCATGATTAAACGAATAATTGACAATATTGAAATACCGATAATTTCTAAAATGTAGTTCCATTCAATAAATCTGTTAAATATCCAAAATATTACAAACAGTTCGATACTAAAGCCAAAAAATTTAAATATTGTTCCAGATTGTTCCCTGAATATTGAATACATAGGGATGAGACTAATCACTAATAGAAGGGATTGAATTATTATTGTAATTACTGAACTGGCAAGAATTCCATAGATAGGTAGATAACAATAATTTAATACGATTGATAATACAGCACATAAAGTATAACTTTTCAATAATTTGTTTTCAAGATGATTGGCCTGATAGTATGCGCCCAGAATATAGTTCAAACTTCCGGGTATAAATGCTAAACACAAATATGATATAAGTTTAATCTGAACGATATCGTTACTTCGATTCAGTAATCGGTTAATATCTTCTGCATAAAAATATCCGGCAATTCCAATTCCTACTGAAAGGATGAATAAATATTTCATTGAATTTACCAATAATTCATGCAGTTCATTTTTTTGATTATAAAGTTTAGAAAACATTCCCAGTAGTAAACCCGCAAAACTCAACGACAAGATAGTAAACGCATCATATAATCTAAAGCACTTTGCATAAATTCCGGCTTCTTGCTTACCATTATCCAGAATATTTTCAATCCATAGGGTATCCGCTTTGCTAAATAATGCTGTGGTTAAATAGATCATAGCAAAAGGAAGACAGAACCGAAAGATACTTTTAAGTTCATTGAATTTTATAATTTGAAAATTATACTTTAGCTTATGCTTTGAAAGTACCAGGAAAGCAGCCATCGAACAAGTAATCAAAGAGTAGGTCTGAATATTAACGAAAGACTGAACATTTAAATATTCTTTAAAAAAGGGAAGATAAATGAGCACAGACATCAGCAGAATTAATAGCAATCTGTCAAGGATCGAGAATAAACTATCTATAAAGTAAAGTCCAAGTCCGGCAATATTGGAGCGTAAAAAAAATATCAGACTAATAAGGATTTGATTGATACATAGATGCAAAACAAAACCAAAATCCAAACTGGGACCATACCAAATCCTTGCTACAATAAGGGTAAAAATCAGGTAGATAAAGGACAGGAATAACTTGAATTGTAGTAATTCACGGGATTTGGTTCCGGGATCCTTGTTTTCCTGGCTAATGGTTCTGTTCGAATAATTTTGAATTCCAAAATCATTGATAAATTGTAAGATTAAAGTAAAATTAAATAGATTGTAGTAATATCCGTATTCAGCATCTCCTACAATAAATTGAACCTGTCTTTCGATTCCAAAAAGATAGAAAGGTTTAATCAGTAGATTAATCAGAATAAGAAATAGAAGGTTGGTGATAAATGCCTTTTTCACTTACAAAAATTTGCTATTTTTGACTTTTCAAGCCGGAAGATATGAACAGAAAGATAAAAGTTTTATTATGTTTTTTATGGATTTTTAATTTTGTACCGGTACGAATTTGGACACAAAGTACACCATTTCAGAAATCGTATTTCTTTTCTCCCTATATTCAGGGTTCAAATAAATTTGTTCATACCAATTTTTATTGTATTGAAGCACTAAAGGATGGAGGATTTGCTACGCTTGGTTTTTTAACCGATACGAATAATGTTTCACAGGGATTTTTAACCAAATATGATTGTATTGGGAATATCTTCTGGACTAAGTTGTTAGGACCCAATATTTCACCAACCAACACGGTAATGGGTATTTCTGAGGCAGATAACGGGGATCTAGTAATTAGTTTTCCTATTGCAACCGGTTTTTTTCAGGCAAGCACTTTGATCGGACGATTTGATCCCGACGGAAAAACGAAATGGATGAAAAGAATTGGCAACAATACGGAATTCGGGAGGGATATAGTTAAGACAAATGATGGTGGATTTATAATTGCAGGAAGCACCGGATTTTATGGATCAGACACGGGAGCCGATGATATCTATCTATTTAAAATTGATTCAACCGGTAATATTCTTTGGTCAAAGACTTTTGGGAACCCAGGGTCAACTTTTGATGAAGCATTTGCTGTCGCATTGGATTCTAAACAAAATATTATTGTGTCCGGAAGATGCATTGCGGATGGAACTTTTCAAACATTTATTTTAAAAGCTGATACCTTGGGGAATCCAATTAAATTTAAAACCTTTGGATTCAACAATCAACGTACTTATGGTTTTGCATTATTGGTTGATCCCAATGATAATTATCTGGTAACTGGTTCCACAACTATTCTCGAGATAGATCACAGCTCTTCTGAATATGATGTTTTTCTTATTAAAACGGATTCTGAACTGAATAGCATTTTTAATAATATATATGAAGTAAATCTTGGTTCAGATGCAGGAAGCATTGGAGAAGGACTCACTTATTCTTCGGATGGTAAGTATGTAATTGGTGTAAGCACCTATGCTTTTTCTACCCATAATGCCTCAGGACCCAATTCTCCAAGTAAAAATGCGCTATACGTAATCAACCAGGATGGAAGCATTTATAAAGCTATTATCTACAACATGAAAGGATCGCAATACACAAGAGTTCAAAAGACAATGGAAGGATTTTATGTCTGTAGTTTTTCGACAGCTTATGCCAATAATGTTAATTTTCAAGGTCTCATTATTAAAACAGACAATAATTATCTGAGTGGTTGTAATGATATTGATGTTACCAGTGAGTTGTCTCTCTATCAGGAACCCTGGACTGTGGATACCTTTAAATATCAGATTAAAAGCGGACACCGCTCGGTAAATTATTCTATTGAGAAAGATACTAATTTACAGTTTAATACAATTTGTGAAACAAAAATTGAACTCAATCCACAAATAGTTGGTCCAACCATGGCTTGTTTAGGAGATAAGGTCATTATTAGAGATCTGTCAACAGGCTCAGAAGAAGCCAAACACACTTGGTTAGTCAATGGGCAACCTGCTGGTGAAGGAAAGATGGATCTCGAATTTACTATAACTCAAGCTGGTAAGATCCAGGTTTCTAAAGTCATGTCTTATGCTTGTATTTCCAAATCTCAAGGAATCATTATCGATGTCCCAAATACAGTTAGAGAGATTTATGCAGAACTTTGTCCCGGAAAATCCTATAATTTTTTTGGAAAATCCATTAATCAGGAAGGACGTTATGTTGAAACTATTGAAGCCAATCCTTGTGATTCATTTATTGTGCTAAATCTAAAATATCTGCCGGAAGAAATAGTTGATATTAATGTAGAAATATGTGAGGGGAAGACTTACGAATTTGATAATCGAAGATTAAATCAATCTGGAATTTATTCTAAATCAGATATAAGAGACGGATGTAATATTGTTTTAAGGTTGAATTTATTGGTTAAAGAAGCAATTGTAGATGAAGTGATTAAGGACACTATTTTCTGCGAAGTACCGGTTGTGTATAAAAACATTAGTTATAATTTTGATAGAGATACAACTTTGAGAATACCTAAAGAGATCACAAATGACGGATGTATTACTAAAGTTGATCTGTTACATATTGTAAAAGATCTTGTTTTGGTTTGTGAAGATTGTGTACAGTTTCCAAATGTAGTAACTCCTTCTGATCAGAATCAAAATAATGTATTCAAACCAGTATTTGAAAATTTTTGTGAAAGCAATATGAGTGATTATGAATTTAAAATTTTCAATAGATGGGGAGAATTAGTTTATGAATCCAAAGATGCTAAAAATACAGGATGGAATTGTCAGTATAAAGATAAACCGGCTTCTATGGATAGTTATGTTTATACATTAAACTATATCTTAAAATTTACAGACAAGATTTCCCGGCGTTATGAACATTCCGGAATGTTTACGATCATCCGATAAAATTTGTTTTTTTGAAAGTTCTAGGTTTAATGTCTGGTACATCTTTGGATGGTGTAGATCTTGTCTGTTGTGAATTTGGTCAATTCGATTCAAAATTTCAATTCGAAGTTCTTTGTGCAGAAACAATAGAATATCCTTACAGTTGGCATGAAATATTATCTTCTTTAATGAATCAGTCAGATTCAACCATTAAAGTTGCAGATAAATTTTATGCTGAATTTCTGGCTGAAGAAATTTTACATTTTTGTAAAAGGCAAAATATTGAACCCAATCTTATTTCATCTCATGGACATACCATTAAGCATAGACCAGACGAAGGGATTAGCTTGCAGATTGGAAATGGCGAACTGCTGAGACTGATGACTCGAATTCCTGTTGTTTGCAATTTTCGTGAACAAGATGTATTCCTTGGAGGGCAAGGCGCACCATTGGTTCCGTTAGGTGACAGATTATTATTTGAACAGTATGATTATTGTCTCAATTTAGGAGGATTTTCAAACATTAGTATGGAGATTAATCAAGAAAGGATTGCCTTTGATATTTCGCCTTGTAACCTTCTATTGAATTCACTTTCAGAACAGCTAAACTTTAAATTTGATAAGAATGGATTAGCCGCAAAAAGGGGAAAAAATATTCAGGATTTATTGGAAAAATGGAATGCTCTAGCCTACTTCAAGCAATCTTTCCCAAAAAGCTTGGGTCGAGAATGGTTTGAATTGAATTATTCTGAGGATATAAATAATAAAGAATATCTTGTTGAAGATAAATTGCGAACTGCAGTGGATCATATTGTCTTTCAAATATCCAATGTAATTCACACTATGAATTATGGAAATAATCAATCAGTACTCGTTACAGGTGGAGGCGCTCACAATTTATTTCTCATAGAATCTTTGCAATCCTGTCTTAAGAACAATATCCATTTAATTATTCCTGATCAGAGATTAATAGATTTTAAAGAAGCCATTATTTTCGCGTTTCTAGGATATTTGAGAATTCTGGGATTGAACAATGTACTTAGATCTGTTACCGGTGCAGAAACAGATCATTGTTCCGGAAATATTTATTGGTAAATACCCTGAACTACATCTTTGTAAGATCAAGTTTAACGGTTATTTCTATTTCTTTAGCGATATTGTCTTTTACCAAACTAGGTATTTTAATTGAATAATCTTCCGGCTTTACTTTGAATTTGGCTTCACCTATTATTTTTCCACTGTTCTCTATTTTAAGTGTTGCTGGAACTACAATTTGTTTTGTAATGCCGTGTATATTCATATCTCCATTAATCAAAATCTGATGTGCTCCGGATTTGGAAAAATCAATTGAACCTAAATTTTGTATCGTACCTCTAAATTTCGACTTAGGAAATTTAGATGATTCGATATAATTTTCATTGAAATGTTGCTGCATTAATGCTTTTTTAAATTGAAAAGATGTGTTTAGAACCGAAAATTCCAAATTACCATTAGAAATATCGAGAATGCAAGCAGAAGTGTTGCTGACAGCATCAATTTTTTCCAGAGGGGTTGAAGAGAAAAACTTTACATAGGCTGTTTTCGTAAGATATCTCTGAGCGCTTAAGTTAATACCAGGTAAAAGAAGTAAAAGAAGAAGATATTTTTTCATGAAGTGTGAATTAATCCCTTACAAGACGATTATAAATATATATTGTTTAAAATTGTACCAATACTTTAACACCAATTTAAAATATACTAGGATTTACTGACTTTTTCGGGATTATCTTTGATAAAACTTTTCCATGTTTTCATCTTAACATCCGATAATCCAGGGTGTTTGCTTTGTAAATGATAGCAATAAGCAGTAGCCAATGCATCAGTAGCATCTAGGTAATTGGATTCGACTGGATAATTTAACAACCGGGTAATCATATGAGCTACCTGTTCCTTGCTTGCATTACCATTGCCAGTAATCGATTTTTTAATTTTTTTAGCTGAAAATTCATGAATTTCCATACCCATCAGAATTCCTGCAGCAATAGCAACACCTTGAGAACGGCCAAGTTTTAGCATCGATTGAGCATTCTTACCATAAAAGGGAAGTTCTATAGAAAGTACACCGGTTTGATATGATTCAACAATTTCCTGAACCTGGAGGAATATTTCCCTTAGTTTGGTCTGTTGATTTTCATATTCTTTAAGGAGAATTACTCCACAAGTCAAGACTTTTGCGTTCTGACCTTGTTGTTCAATAATTCCATAACCCAGTATGTTCGTACCAGGGTCGATTCCGAGTATTCTGTCTTTTCTAAGATTCATTATATTTAACAAAATTATAAGATTAATTAAAATTCCAAATAAAAAATATACTTGTCCAATTGAATAGTATAATATTTTTGTAGTATGAACTGTTTATATTTTAGCTTAAAATGCTTATCAAGAACGATTCTAAGTACGGTATTAATATTTGGGTTTTTGCACTTCGTTTTAGCCAAAGATGCACCATTTATTCCAGGAGAGAAAACAGTATATAAAATTTATTATAATTGGAATTTTGTCTGGTTATCTGCCGGTGAAGTGAGCTTTGAAGTAAAAGACGAAGGTGATGTGTATCATATTGAGGTTACAGGTAAGACATATTCCTCTTATGAATGGTTTTATAAAGTGAGAAATAAATATCACACTTACCTGGATAAGAAAACACTCAGACCTAAATTGTATATTCGCGATATTCAAGAAGGCTCTTACTATCATTACGAGAAAATAATATTTGACTATAGTTCTGGGAATGTCTATTCTTACACAGGCAAGAGTATAGGTACAACTAAAATGGTCATCCTGCCGATTCAGGACAATTTGTTTGACCTAATCTCAACCATGTATTACTTGAGATCGGTAGATCGAAAGGATTTAATCAACAAAAATAAAATTCCGTTCAAGATGATCTTGGATAATGAGATTTATAATCTGAATATTGCCAGTGATCATCAGTCTTGTGTAACGGTCAAGGAAAGTGGAAGATATAATACCTTCCATTGTGTTGCAGATGTAGTCGCAGGAAATGTTTTTAGAAAGAATACTTCTTTGCAATTGAAAGTTGCAAATGATGAAAATCTGATTCCTGTGTTGATTGAATCACCACTAAGCATAGGATCGGTTAAAGCAATATTGACTGTTCATCAAAATCTTAAATATCCATTTACAGCCAAACTCTAATACTTACTTTTGAAAAAATATTTCGTCCTTCTATTATGCATACTATGTTTTATTGTTGGTCTGTTGACAGGGATAGGATATCTTAATTTTAAATCAAGTCAGAAAGTTTCCGATGCAAGCCTGGTGCTTACTCAGGTAAAAGATGTATTTAAATTAGTAAATGTTGAGGCGGAGTTTTCAGAAATATTTCAGGAGAAAAGTTATACACTGATTGATTTTGGACCATTTAAAAAGTCGATCATTGTGAGAGTTAAAGCGAGGGTATTGATTGGATACAATCTGGATTCTTCAGCTATAAAGATGGATTCAGCTAAACGGATACTCCGCATTTTTACTTCCCAACAACCGGAAGTAATCTCTAACGAAATGAATATTGATTATTACGATATACAACAAGGAACATTCAATTCATTTACTTCAGAAGAATTAAATATGATTCATGATAAAGCACGAGATATTATATTAAGAAGAGTAGAGAAAGCTGAATTTTTTGAACGAGCGAGAAAAAGGCAGGAAGAATATTTTAAAACAATTTATTCATATTGTGAACTCATGAATTGGAAGTTGGACCTTGTGACAAGTCAGGCTCAGCCAAAGAATACCAAATAATTGACATTCCTTCAAAATTCATAATAGTCAATCTACATTTTAAAATTCTCTTTTCAGATTCATTTCAACCTTTGAAGGAAGAAGAATAGGAACAACTTCTTCCTCAACGTTGGCTACTTCCAGTCCAAAGTCTTCATATGCCGGAAGGCTTACTTTTTTAATCATTCTATAGGAACGGACTACCCATCTTTCAAATGCCGTTAATTCCGTATCAGCCGAAACTCGAGTATGTAATAAGATGAATTTAAAGTCTGCCGGCATATGGTGTTTTTTCATAGATGGATAGTTGGAGGCAATACTAACCTCGCCACTTGCAACAAGGTGATCAACGATCTCAAAGAACATGGTATTAACCCTATGTTCAACTTTAAATCCAAATCTAAGTTGAATGTAAAAAACTTCCTTCGGCACAATCGTGTCAACATGATAGGACTTTTGATAAGGGTTATCAACGATTTCTACATGTACGAACCAATACACATCTGCTCTCTTTGGTCGCTTTCTAAAAATACTGTACATGATATTGCTATCAATTAGTCTTCTGTCATTAGCCATTGCAAGATATACAAGATGACTTGCTTCTTTTGGAAGACTAACATCATCCTGAAGATCTTTCAGCAGTGGAACATAATCGCTTAATTTTACAAATTGTGTATGTTTCTCTCTTATCTTTTGTGCGCTATAAAGTACAAATACCAAAGTAGCTCCAACAATTCCGGTTAAGATAGAAAACCATCCACCATGCATAAATTTGTCAAGATTAGCAATTAAAAAAGTTCCTTCAAGAATAATAAAAAAAGTAGCTGCAATAAAAGGAATAGTAAAATTATGCAATCGGATTTTATAGAAGAAACCCAATAACAAACTGGTCATTAACATGTCAATAATGATCGCCATTCCATACGCGGCTTCCATGTTGGCTGATGATCTAAAGATCAAAACGATTATTAAGCAACCACAGAATAAAATCCAATTAATCTGTGGTATATAAATTTGACCCTTGAATTTAGACGGATAATTTACCTTAAGCCTTGGCCAGAGATGTAGTTTCATGGCTTCGTTAACCAATGTAAATACACCTGATATTAAAGCCTGACTTGCTATGAATGAGGCTATGCAAGCTACAACAATACCCATGGTCAAGAACCATTCAGGCATAATAGCATAAAAGATACTTGTCTCAGTAGGAATGGTCTTTCCTAGGTGATTATGTAGCAACCAGGCCGACTGACCTGAATAACTCAATAGAAGACATACCAGAACCAAACTCCAGGTTACTCTTATGTTTCCTTTGCCAACATGTCCGAGATCCGAATACAGTGCTTCTCCTCCCGTTGTACATAGAAAAACTGCGCCAAGTAACCAGAATCCTCTGGGATAATTGGTAAGTAGGTCAATTGCATAAGCAGGATTTAAAGCTTTAAATATCTGAGGATATTGTAGTATTTGATTGACACCTAGACAAGCAATCATGCAAAACCAAATTAACATGATGGGTCCGAAAGTTTTTCCGACTGCTTCTGTTCCGATCTGCTGAAACATGAATAATAAAAATAGACAAAGTATAACCCAAGGTACCGTATTGATCCCCGGAATTAATAGCGTAATTCCTTCAACAGCTGAAGAAATAGTTATTGGCGGAGTAATAAAACCATCCGCAATCAACATAGCGCAACCTATGATTGCAGGATAAATCACGGGTTTGAACTTGTATTTTCTGACAAGTGCATAGAGTGCAAATATTCCTCCTTCGCCGTTATTGTCAGCATTTAAAGCAAAGATTACATATTTGGTAGTGGTTATTAAAAATAAGGTCCAAATGACGCAGGATAGTCCTCCAAGCACCAATTGTTCGCTGATTACCTTATCTGTCAATATAGCTTTAATTACATATAGTGGAGATGTTCCGATGTCTCCAAATACAATACCTAAGCTGATGAGCATTCCAGCTAGTCCGGTTTTAACTTTATGTTGCGATTCCATTTTTAGAATAACTTGAATGTAGTTGTCTCTGTAATAAGATTCATGAATAGATCAAGATTTCAATATGCTGTTTTTTCTTTTTGACTCAAAAAATTTTTGTAATAATTCGGATGATTCTTCGGACATGAGTCCAAATTCTATTGTGGTTTTCGGATGAAGGATTTCTTTTCCATATTTCATAAAACCATTTTTAACATCTTCTGCTGCATAAACAAGTTTTGAAAGCTGAGCCCATTTTAATGCTCCTGCACACATGGGACAAGGCTCTAGGGTAACATAAAGTGTACAATTTTTAAGATACTTGGAACCTAAAAATTCTGATCCCGACGTAATGGCTAGTATTTCTGCATGAGCGGTCACATCATGAAGCAGTTCAGTCTGATTATGAGATTTGGCAAGAATTTTATGGTTATGAACCAGGACAGCACCAATTGGAACCTCGCCGGCTAGAGCTGCTTTCCTGGCCTCGGCCAAAGCAAGTTTCATAAAATGTTCCTCCGAATAGAGATTTATCATGCCAAAAAATTGAGGCAAAGATATATCTTTGCACATGGAATCAAACTTCTTCTTACAAGCCTTTCCTAATTTAGAAGCCCTTACATTTGATGATGTATTGCTCGTACCTGCTTATTCAGAGGTTTTGCCTAGAGATACGGACATAAGCACTCGTTTGACCACAGATATTCGAATTAACGTTCCTATTGTTTCCGCAGCTATGGATACAGTTTCTGAAAAAGATATGGCTATCGCTATGGCTAGAGAAGGAGGCATCTCTATCATTCATAAGAATATGTCAATTGATGAACAAGCATCTCAGGTAAGATCCGTTAAACGATCTGAGAGCGGAATGATCCTTGACCCTGTAACTCTAGAGGCAGATGCTAAGGTTTATCAGGCGTTTGAATTAATGGAACAGTATAAGATTGGTGGTATTCCGATTGTTGATAAAAAAAATAAGCTGGTGGGAATTCTTACCAATCGGGATTTAAGATTTGAAATTTCTGAATCAAGACCTGTTTTAGAAATTATGACCCGAGACAATCTTATTACTGCCCCAATTGGCACGACCTTGAAGAAAGCAAAAGCCATTTTACAAAAATACAAGATTGAAAAATTACCTGTCGTCAAACCCGACATGACCCTTGCAGGATTAATCACCTATAAGGATATTATGAAACTTGAAAATTATCCTAATTCTTGCAAAGATACCTTTGGAAGATTGGTGGTTGGCGCTGCAGTTGGAATTGCTTCAGATACATTGAAAAGAGTAGAAGCCCTTATTGGAGTAGATGCTGATGTTTTGTGTATTGACACGGCACATGGACATTCAAAAGGTGTAATTGATATGGTTAAAAAGATTAAAAAGTCTTTTCCAAAATTGCAGCTAATCGCAGGAAATGTCGCAACCGGTGAAGCAGCTTTAGCCTTAGCAAATGCCGGCGCAAATGCAGTAAAAGTAGGCGTTGGTCCCGGAAGCATCTGCACAACCAGAATTATTGCAGGAGTGGGGGTGCCTCAATTAACAGCTATCGCCTTAGCCGCAAAAGCGCTAAAGAAAAAAGGGATACCCGTTATTGGAGATGGCGGAATTAGATATACAGGTGATATCCCAAAGGCCATTGCTGCCGGCGCAGATTCAATAATGGCTGGATCCTTATTTGCAGGAACCGAAGAAGCACCTGGGGAAACTATCATTTTTGATGGAAGAAAATTTAAGTTATACCGAGGAATGGGCTCAATCAGTGCAATGGAGAAAGGATCAAAAGATCGATACTTTCAGGATGTGGAGGACGATATAAAAAAATTAGTACCTGAAGGAATTGAAGGACGTTTACCCTTTAGAGGAAAATTGTCAGAAGTGATGATTCAGTATATTGGTGGATTACGAGCTAGTATGGGTTATTGCGGTGCTCCGAATATTAAAAAATTGCAGAATGCAAAAATGGTAAGAATTACAAATAGTGGAATTACAGAATCTCATCCACACGATATAACCATTACAAAAGAATCGCCAAATTATAGCAGAAGATAGGGATTTTAATCATCGACCAAAAGACTTTAAGACGGTAGTTTCCGAAATTCTTTGCATACAGGCATGATCACCTCGATGACAATTCTTTGCACCAAATACCGAACAGGGTCTACAGCTCAGCTCCGTGGTTGAAATTTCAACAATATTTTTTGTGCCGGAAATGAAAGGACTAAATCCAATTGCTTGATGTGTCGGTCCCCATATTGAAATGACTTTCTTACATCCTGCTAATTCGGCCATGTGCATATTGGCGGAGTCCATTGTGAGCATGAAGTTCAGTTGTGACATTAATGCCAGTTCTTCAATAAACTCAAAATGATCTGAAGAGAGCAGGATTTGAGTAGGTTTAATTTGACTAAGTTCTTGTAAACAACTGAGTTCATCATTACCAAATCCGAATAAAAAGATAATTTTATTTTGATCTTGAGTTAAGTTCTGAATCAGACTTTTCATTTTTTCAAATGGCCATTCTTTGATTTTTATTTGTGAGAAAGGAGCAATTCCAATCCATGTTTTATTCGAATAAGTCGCAAGTTTATTTTTGACAAAATCAATATTATCTGAATGAATAATAAATCCGGATTCAGTAGAATTTCTCGGAACTGAATCTAATTTCAAACCAGCTCTTATAAATGTATCTCTATACCGGTCAACGGTATGAGCTAGCACTTTGGTATGAATAGAAATATTGCCCATTAAGTTCTTCTTGTCTATACGACCTTTTCTGATAGTGGAAACTTTTTTACCAATAATAGAAAAAAGTATTCCAAGAATAATCGAACGAATGCTCTGATGAAGATCAATGACTTTTTCAAATGAAAAAGTTTTTAGAATGTTGAATAATTTTAACAATCCGCTTAGTCCCTTAAAGTCTTCTTTGACATTATAGGGAAGGATAGTTAAGTTTGGTATGTTCTTGAATAATACTTCAAATCTAGGATGGGTGAGTATAAATACTTCATGTAGGGGATTCTTGCGTATTAATTCTCTGAGTACCGGTACCATCAGGCTTACATCTCCTAAGGCCGATAAACGAATAACAAGAATTCTCATTGATTCTGATAGAGTTCCGGATTTGTACTTGGGTCGTTGTACATCTTCATCTGTCGGTATAATTTCATGATTGCATTTCCGGTGCGCAGTTCTTCAAGAAAATTGTTGAAGCTTTGGCACAAATCAAGTTTCTGAGTGAGTAATATTTCTAATTTATTTTTACAAAGCTCAATATGTTCTTTGTTGGCATCCTGTCTCTGTACCTGTTCCTGCATATGATAGATTTTTAACATGAGGATACTAAGTCTGTCAATAACCCAAGCCGGTGTTTCCGTATTTAATCTAGGGTTTTCGATAAGAGGGATATTTTTAAATTCTAAGTAAAGTGTCTCATCAATTTTTTCAACACAGTCTGTTCTTTCCTGATTGGATAAATCAATTCGCCTTTTAGTCCTTACAAATTCTTCATGGGATAGATCAGGTCTTCTGATAAGATCTTCTAAATGCCATTGTATTATATCTATCCAGCACTTTTTTATTAACAGTTTTTCCATTGTACTGGATTCAAAAACCGGACAACTCTGGTTAATATTGTTTTCTTTATGATATTCTTCTATGCTTGAATAGAATAAGCTACAACAATATTCTGCGGTAATCATTCGAAGAGGTTATGCATTCATGTAAGCTTCTAATGGAGGACAGGTACAAATTAGATTTCTGTCACCATGTGCATTATTTACTCTTGCAACTGATGGCCAGAATTTCATTCCATGTTCTAGATAAGGTATTGGAAACGCTGCTTTTTTTCTTGTATAAGGTTTATCATAGTTGTCTGAAGTGATAAGGATGGCAGTATGTGGTGCGTTGCACAATACATTATTTTCTACAGGATATTCTCCTTTAGCTACTTCATCAATTTCTTCTCTGATACTTAACAGGGCATCACAGAATCTATCTAGTTCTTCTTTGTTTTCGGATTCTGTTGGTTCAATCATTATTGTTCCAGCAACAGGAAATGAAAGTGTAGGGGCGTGAAAACTGTAATCCATTAATCTCTTGGCTACATCCTCTGCGCTGATTCCGATATCCTTATAAGGTCTTAAGTCAATTATTAGTTCATGTGCAACTCTTCCTTTCTCACCGGTGTAGAGTACTTTGTACTTGTCAGAAAGCCTAGATGCTATATAATTTGCATTCAGAATTGCATGTTTAGTTGCTGAAGTCATTCCATCAGGACCAAGCATTTTAATATATGCATAAGAAATCAAAAGAATACTAGCTGATCCATAAGGCGCTGCCGAAACCGCCGGTACGGCATGACTGGAAGGATTAATATTTCTAAAAACATGTCCTGGTAAGAATTCTTTCAATTTGTTATTTACACAAATTGGGCCCATTCCCGGTCCTCCACCACCATGTGGAATAGCAAAGGTCTTATGTAAATTTAAATGGCAAACATCTGCACCGATTATTGAAGGTGAGGTTAACCCAACCTGAGCATTCATGTTGGCTCCATCCATATAGACTAGTCCACCCTGTTCATGTACAATCTGACATACTTCTTTAATTGAAGTTTCAAAAACGCCATGGGTTGAAGGATAAGTAACCATTAATGCAGCCAGACTATCTTTATGTTGTATGGCTTTATTTCTGATGTCTTCAACAATAATATTCCCGTTTTCATCACAAGCGGTAACTACGACATCAAGCCCTGCAACAACTGCCGAAGCCGGATTTGTGCCGTGTGCAGATGCAGGTATCAAAACGATGTTGCGATTTTTTTCACCTTTAGATTCATGATATGCTTTAATCGTTAGCAAGCCTGCAAATTCACCTTGAGCACCAGAATTAGGTTGAAGAGAACATGCTTCGAATCCAGTAGCCTGACAAAGAAATGATTCGAGTTCGTTAACTATTTTTTGATAACCCATAGTTTGATCTTCTGGAGTAAACGGATGAAGATCTGCAAATTCGGGCCAGCTAACCGGAATCAATTCTGTTGCCGCATTTAATTTCATAGTACAGGAACCAAGGCTAATCATAGAATGAACCAAAGAAAGGTCTTTATTTTCCAACCTCTTAATATATCGCATCAAGGCCGATTCAGTCTGATGTGAATTGAAAACATCATGTGTCAAATAATTTGAAGTTCGAACTAATGTCGCAGGAATTTGTGTAGAAACATTCATTTGAAATTCTGTAGAAGTCTCATTATTCGCATTTGCAAAAATTGAAATGATCGTATTAAGATCAGCTTCAGTTGTAGTCTCATCAAGACTGATTTGCACATATTCTTCTCTATACCAGAAGTTGTAAGAATTTTTTAAGGCAATGGATTGAATTTTTAATTTTTTAGATTCATCAACTTTAATCGATAAAGTATCAAAGAAATAAGCTGAGCTCATTTCATAATTCAATTTAATTAAGGAAGAATAAAGCGCACAAGTCATATCATGTACTCTTTTTGAAATTGCTTTTAATCCATTAGGTCCATGATAAACGGCGTACATGGATGTCATTATTGCAAGCAATGCCTGAGCTGTACATATATTGGAGGTGGCTTTTTCTCTTCTGATGTGTTGTTCACGTGTTTGTAGTGCCATTCTTAATGCGCGGTTACCGTATTGGTCAACAGATACCCCGATAATTCTTCCCGGAAGGTCTCTCTTAAACTCATCTCTTGTGGCAAAAAAGGCTGCATGAGGGCCTCCAAAACCCATGGGAACACCAAATCTTTGACTATTGCCAAAAGCAACATCTGCACCAATTTCACCCGGAGATTTTACTATACATAAAGTAAGAAGATCTGTTGCCATTGCCGTAAGTATTCCGGCATCTTTTGCATTTTTTATAAAATCCGAATAATCATTTAATGCTCCGGTCTTATCAGGATATTGAACCAATGCCCCAAAGCAATTCTCAGGTAGTGCTTCCGTTAAGGCATTTCCAATTACAATTTTAATATTTTTAGGCCAGGAGCGTGATTTTAGAACATCTATGGTTTGTTCAAATACATTATGATCGACAAAAAAAATATTTGGAGACTCTGATTTATTTTTTTTCTGTTTCGCACTATGAAAAAGCAACATGGCTTCCGACGCAGCAGTACCTTCATCAAGTAGTGAGGCGTTCGCAATTGGTAATTCGGTCAAATCAGAAATAACAGTTTGATAATTTAACAAGGCTTCCAATCTGCCCTGTGCAATTTCTGCCTGATATGGCGTGTATTGCGTGTACCAACCCGGATTATGGAAGATGTTTCTGGCAATCGCACTTGGTGTTATAGTTCCATAATATCCTTGTCCGATAAAATTCCGATTTAATTTATTTAGAGAAGCTGTATTCTTTAATTCCTGGAGGTAATCAAATTCAGAAAGCGCTTCCGGAATTTTCATACTATCTGTCCTGCGAATACTGTCCGGTATTGTTTCTTGAATTAATTGATCCAAACTACTAACACCTAAGGCTTTAAGCATTGGGATTAAATCAGGTCCGAGCGTTCCAATATGACGCTTTTCAAACTGATCGTAACGGGGAAATATGGCCATTTAACTATTTGTTTTTTGCGTCGCAAAAGTAATACCAAATACAAAATTAAATATGCGATAACCACTATTCTTTGTACCTTAAAATGCATAATCTGGGATTAAGCTGAAATTAGTAGCTTATTTCAAATATTACAGATTATGCCTAAGTCAACTGTTCAAATTAAACAAGCTTAAACGAATAATCGGAAATCAATTTATTTTTTAGAATTCAGGAACACCTAAAGCATTCTGCAGTACCTCCTGCATATTCGTTACATAAGTAAATTGGAGTCCTTGAATATGATCTGCCTGAATTTCTTCAATATGGGGTTTGTTTTCTTTACAAAGAATTATCTGAGTTATTCCGGCTCTCTTAGCAGCAAGTATTTTTTCTTTAATTCCACCCACAGGAAGCACCTTTCCGCGAAGAGTAATTTCTCCGGTCATGGCAAGATGGGATTTTATAGGTTTCTTTTTTATTGCGGAACAAACTGCTGTCAACATTGTAATCCCGGCAGAGGGACCGTCTTTAGGGATAGCTCCTTCCGGAATGTGAATATGGATATCATGAGTCTCAAAAAAATCTTCTTCAATTTCAAGCTCAGTCGAATGTGATTTGACAAAACTAATTGCTGTAGTTGCCGATTCTTTCATTACGTCACCTAAATTCCCGGTAAGTGTGAGCTTTCCTTTTCCTTTAGATATGGAGGTTTCAATATATAGTATATCTCCTCCCATACTCGTCCAGGCAAGTCCTATAGAAACTCCTGCAGGAAGGTTTTCCTGATAGATATCATTGTTATATCTGTGGACACCTAAAATCGATTTTAAATCATCTTCTTTCGGTTCGAAAATTTCATTTTTATTTTCAGCAACCCGAATTGCTGCTTTTCTCATAATGGCTGCAACTTGTCTGCTTAAGGCTCTGACCCCAGATTCACGCGTATACTCATCAATTACCTTCTCAATGAGTTGTCTGGTTAATTTTACTTGTTTGGATTTTAAACCATGTTCTTCCAACTGCTGTGGAATAATATGTTTTTCTGCAATTTCAATTTTTTCTTCTATAGAATACCCTTGAATCTCAATAATTTCCATCCTGTCCAATAGAGGTCCTTGTATTGAACTCATTGAATTTGCTGTTGCAACAAACAATACTTTGGATAAATCGTACTCTAATTCAAGATAATTGTCATGAAAAGTTGAATTTTGTTCAGGATCAAGCACTTCCAACAAAGCTGATGACGGGTCCCCTCTAAAATCTTTGCCTATCTTATCAATTTCATCCAAAATATAAACTGGATTAGCTGATTTTGCTTTTCTTATGGATTGTAATATTCTGCCCGGCATTGCACCAATATACGTTTTTCGATGTCCTCTGATTTCAGATTCGTCATGAAGTCCGCCTAAAGACATTCGTACAAATTTTCTGTTAAGTGCCGTAGCTATAGATTTGCCTAAAGACGTTTTACCTACTCCCGGAGGACCAACCAAACAAAGAATTGGTGCCTTCATATCACCTTTTAGTTTTAATACAGCAAGATGTTCAATTATTCTTTCTTTAACTTTATCGAGTCCATAATGATCCTTATCCAATACTTTTCTTATTTTCTTTAAGTCGTATTGATCTTTGCTATATTCGTTCCAAGGTAGATCCACCAACAGATCTAAGTAATTGAGCTGAACGGAATATTCAGCAACTTGTGGATTCATGCGTTGGAGTTTGCTTAATTCTTTGTCAAAATGAGCTTTGACATTCTTATTCCATTTTTTCTTATTTGCTTTTTTGAGAAGTTCTTCAATATCCTGATCTTGTGGATCCTGTCCTAATTCTTCCTGAATGGTCTTGAGCTGCTGATTTAAAAAATAATCTCTTTGTTGTTTGTCTAGATCAAATCTGACTTTAGCCTCAATCTGACCTTTAACTTCCAGCAATTGAAGTTCTTGACCAAGATACATCAATAAACTTTCAGCTTTAGAATAAAGATCATCGTTTTCAAGTAGTTTTTGTTTTTGTTCGATCGGTATATTCAGATTGGAAGAAATGAAGTTCAATAAAAACCGATCGTTATCAATATTTTTAAGCAAAACCTGAGCTTCGTTCGGAATTTGAGGAGATAGTTCGATGATACGCTTGGATTGCTCCTGAATAGATTTAACTATTGCATTATATTCAATAGTGTTTTTGGGTTGGATGTAAGACTTTAAATTTATTTCGGCTTCCAATGAAGGTTCTTCTGATAGAATTTTAGAAACTTCAAATCTTTTTCTTCCCTGTAGTATAACAGTCTGAGATCCGTCCGGCATCTTCAAGAGTTTAACAATTCTCGCAACTGTTCCAATATTGTACAGGTCTTTAAAACCAGGATCTTCTGTCTGACTATCTTTTTGGGTAAGTACGGCAACGAATTTATTTTTATCATGTGCTTTCGCAACAGCTTTCATGGATTTATCACGTCCCACAGTAATTGGAAGAATTACACCGGGAAAAAGAATCGTATTCTTTAACGGCATTATCTGTAAAGAAGATCCGAAATCTTCATCTTTCTGAATTTCATCGTCATCTGAAATGGCAACAAAAGGAATCATTTCCGAATCATCTGAAATCTCGTGACTTAGATAATTTTTAATTGGTATATCCATTTTAATATTTACTATTCGTATAAAAATATATATACGGCTTGTCAAGCATTATGCCAGCTATATATATAAGCAATAAGAAGACTGAAATAATCTTATAAATAGTTGTATCTTGCTAAAAATCAATAACTTACGCTAATTTAATAAATATGACAGAAAGTCTTTCTATAAGACATTTTGCCATGTTTCTGGGAATTAAAAGGCCATATATCTATGACTCGATACATGGCCATGAATACTGATTTTGGAATTTAATTCTTTATGTCTCTAAGAACATTAATTGACTCTAAGATAAGATGATCTTTCTTAATATTCTTTAAAAATTCTTCATTTCTTCCTATTCTTGAAGTATCCATATTAATATAATTTTTATCTGCATCAAGGTTATAAGCTATAAAATGAGGAATTTCATTTTTGCCAATTTGATCAAATTTTTTACTTTCCTCTTTTCTTGCATCTAACTTTAATTTAAATTTTTGGTATTGTAAAGGAAAGTTGATATCATCTTTTAATTTTTTAAAGGTCTGGGCTTGTAAATTAATTAAGTCAAATGTTGAATCGGATTTAACCCTGTCTGTACTTTTATTTATTATTTCAGCAATATTTAATATTGGTTTGTCAATTTGTGCAGTCGCGTTGGGAGTAATTACATCATACTTCAGTGCATGTTGATATTCTTTCTCACCGTTATCCAAATAACGATAGATATCCGGAATTTGAATATCCGGCTCAACGCCTTTCAATTGTACAGAACCACCGGAGACCCGATAATATTTTTGAATTGTAATTTTAAGTTCACCGAGTGGTTTAAATTGTTCATATCCAGGGATCCTGTCTAGGTTGACAAATCTTTGGACTGTTCCTTTTCCAAATGTTCGGTTTCCTCCGACAACAACTGCTCTTTTATAATCTTGAAGGCAGGCCGCAAGAATTTCGGATGCAGAAGCAGAATTATTATTAACCATTAAAACAACAGGACCATCAAACGAAATTCCTTCATCCGGATCAAAATATGGCTTTACGTTTTCTCGATCTTTAACTTGAACAACCGTTCCATTTTTAAAAAACAATCCTGCCATTTCAACGACTTCCTGAAGAGATCCTCCACCATTATTTCTGATGTCGAAAATCAAACTTTTTACACCTTCGTTACTTAGTTTTCTTAATTCTCTTGCCACATCTTTCGCGCACGAAATTCCATTTGGAGATTCAAGTTGTGCATAGAACTTTGGCAAATAGAGATATCCAATTTTTTCTCCTGTGCTATCTGTTTGAATAATAGCCGATCGTGCAAGTCCTTCATCAAGGATAACTTCATCTCGTGTTATGGTGATTTCTTTAATCGTATTATTTGATTTTTTAACCTTTAAAGTTACCTTAGTTCCTTTCTTGCCCCTAACCTGCTTGACAACATCATCAATACTCATACCATTGATATCTACAAATTCTTCATTTTCTTGTTTAACAGCCATAATGATATCGTTCGCTTCGAGTTCTTTTTGTTTCCATGCAGGTCCACCTGGTACAATGGAAGATACTTTGGTATATTCTTTTTCTGATTGAAGACGCGCACCTATTCCTTCTAGTTTTCCGGATAGGCTGATGTTGAAATTTTCCTTATCACTTGGACTGAAATACTCAGTATGTGGATCAAATAAATGAAGTAAGGAGTTGACATATGCATCAAATCGATCTACAGGTTTTGCTTTTTTAAGTCTTTCGAAATAGTTGTCATAAGATTCAAGAATATCATTTTTAATATCCATAGAGATCGAATCATTGGGCTTTGATTTCTTATCCTTCTCCAGATCTTCCATGATATCGTAATATCGATTGTTAAAATCATACTGAATATTCTTTCTCCAGCTATCATACAATTCTTTGTCATTTGCCGTCCAGTCTCTTTTTTCAGAATCTACAATAAGAGTCTCGTCTTTAGCTTGAAGCAGGTTTGTACTTAGAATTTCCTTATAATATTTTTCGGTTTTATCAATCGCATTTAAGTACAAAGTTGAAAAAACTTGATAAAACTCAGTATTCCCTTCTTTAAAATAGTCATCCTGAAGATTCTTGTATTTTTCAATTTGTGAAATATCTTTTTTTGTTAAAAATCGTTTCCCGGCATCCATATTGTTGAGAAACTCCTCAAATGCTTTTCTCGAAAATTCATCATCAACTTTTATAGGAGCATAATGATACTGTATGCATTGTTTGTAAAGTAATTGAAGAATTAATTCCTCTCTGGTTAAGCTGTCAGATGATGTCCTGCAATGAGCATTTATTAACACTGCGCTAATCATTAAAGGAATCAAAACGAACCAGGCTTTTTTAGAATTCATTTTTTCTTTTTTCATTTAAATTAAACATCTGATAAACATAAATTTCAATGAATGGATTATCTGTTTTATAAAGGTTTAGATAATTTTAACTAAGGGTAGCTATTTTGTTTATCCTTTTGAATTGCAAATATAAACAAACTTTTCTAATACGAAGATTTTCGTATTTAAGTAAATGATTGAGAAGTTACGAAATTTTATAGTTCAGTATCTTCAAAGCAAAAATTACAAAATTTAAAGGGTTTCAATGTCTATTTTTACCGCAATTTGCCATTGGTACCAAAAACTAGAAAGTTCGGATTGTTGGGAAAAAGTCTTACACATTCTTTTTCAAAGTTTGTTTTTGAGTCTATTTTCTCACAAAACAATATCAATAACACATCTTATTCTTTGATCGAGATATCCGACCTTCCCCAGTTAAGGCAGTTTTTTAGGACACAGGCATTTCAGTATTCGGGTCTTAACATAACTGTCCCGTATAAACTTGAAGTATTACCGTTCTTAAATAAGCTAACAACTGTAGCTCAAGAAATTGGAGCTGTCAATTGCATTAAATATGTGGAAGGACAATGGGAAGGACACAACACCGATGGACCGGCATTCTTAGAGATTTTGAACAAGAGTAAACGATGGAATAGTCATGCTCTCGTCTTGGGAAACGGGGGTGCTTCTAAGGCGATCCAATGGGCACTAAAGAAATCCGGAATCACTTTTGATCTTGTATCCAGAACTAGTAAGGAATATAACTTTGAAAATTTAAACCAAAAATGGAATAATCAATGGAATACAATCATTCAGACAACTCCTGTAGGAATGTTTCCAAATTCTCACGAAACCTTGAATTTTCCATTTGACAGGATGAATGAAGAATTTTTAGTTTATGATCTGATTTATAATCCAGTAAAAACCAAATTTCTTCTTCAAGCAAATGAACAGGGTGCCCGTATATATAATGGCCAAGAAATGCTTGAGATTCAGGCATTGCTTAGTTATGAGTATTGGAACCGGGAGAACTAAACTTAATAGACAGGAAATGCGTACTTTTGTCTTGTGTGAGAAAGAACAAGGACATTCTAAGCTTTATTCTATTCTCTTGTTAATCAGAAATATATGACTGAACCAGGTGAGCCGAAAATAGATTTTAACAATACAGAAATCGCATTTTCTTCTAAGAGTGACAGACAATTGAAGCATACTTATCGATTGTTTAAATTGATGAATAGCCCGAGACTGGTCCAACTGGGAACTGCACTCGGAAAACTAGCTTCCAAAATTCCGTTCGGACTGGCTGATCCAATAATAGAAGCAACCGTATTTTATCAATTTTGTGGAGGAACCAGTTTGCTGGATTGTCAAAAAACTATAGATCAGCTTACCAAATATAAGACTTTAACCATTTTGGATTATGGAGTTGAAGCCAAGTTCTCCGATGAAGATTTTGAAAAAACTTTGAACGCCAATCTTAAGGCGGTTGAATTTGCTTATAGCAATCCTCAGGTGCCTGTTATCAGCACTAAGCTTACTGGATTGATTTCGTTTGATGTTCTTCAAAAACTTAATGCAGGAGAGGCACTTGACACACAGGAAGAAATACAACATAAAAGACTTAGAGAAAGATTTATTAAGCTCTGTGAAAAAGCTTATGAATTTGGAGTAAGCATTTTTGTTGATGCAGAAGAAAGCTGGATTCAGGACCCTGTAGATGAACTTGTTGATGAGTGTATGTCAAGATTTAATCGGTCTAAACCTATTGTGTATAATACATTTCAGATGTACAGGCACGATCGATTAGAATTTCTTAAGAAAAGTTTCCAAAAAGCAAAAGAAGGTAATTACATCCTTGGCGCTAAAATTGTACGCGGAGCATATATGGAAAAAGAAAGGAAGAGGGCAGAAACAATCAACTATTCTTCACCGATTCAGCCATCTAAAGCTGAAACAGACCAGGATTTTAACAAAGCTATAGAGTTTGTTTTGCAATATCCTGATCTGATCAGTATGGTTAATTCTTCTCACAATTGGGAAAGTAATGAACTTCAAGTTGATATCATGAGTCGAAATAATATTCCTATCGATCATCCTCATGTTAACTTTTGTCAGCTATTGGGAATGAGTGATAATTTAACTTTTAATCTAGCTGCTAAAGGATATCAGGTTGCCAAATATGTTCCTTATGGACCTGTAAAAGAAGTACTTCCTTATCTCATTCGAAGGGCACAGGAAAACTCTTCCATTGCAGGGGATATGAGTCGTGAACTAAAATTACTCACTCAGGAAATGAAACGAAGAGGTCTAATTTCTTAAGTTTATTTAATAAATGTTAAGTACGCGAGGGATTGTATTCCGTACCTGTAGGTTTAAAGAATCAAGTCTCATTCTTGATGTTTTCACTGAACAAAAAGGTATTCAAAGTTTCTTTATGAATTCTGTGTTCAATTCAAAAAACACACGACTTAGTTCATTGCTGCAAGTATCCAATATTCTGGAAATAGTAGCTTACTATTCTGACAAAAAAGAAATACATAGAATTAAAGAAGTTAATCCGGATTATTTGTATGAAAGTATTCCTAATGATATTAGAAAATCTGCAATTGCCACATTTATTATTGAACTTAGCCGAAGATGTGTCAAGGACCAATCAGAACATCAGGATTTTTTTCAATTGATCAGAAGGTGTTTGGTCCTATTGGATAGGCAACCAACGCTGGATGCCAACTTCCATTTAAAATTTATGATTAAACTCAGTTCTTACTTAGGTTTCCAGCCCCTTAAGAATTATTCACAGACCAACAATGCTTTTGATTTAATAAACGCACAATTTATACCATTCAATCTTAACAATCACTATTGTATCGATCCACTGCTGAGTGAGAAAATTTTCAAATTGCTAAATGATGAATTGAAACTGGAGAATGCATTTAAATTGAGTTATGAAGATCGATCAAGAATGCTGGATACCCTGATTGAATATTATAAGGTACATATTGAAAATTTTGGAGATTTGAAATCACCATCTGTTTATAAAAGTATTCTTTAAACTTCATTGAAATATTTGGATTAAACAGGTTTTTTTGCGAAAGCTAGTTATAAAAATAAAAAACCGGAGTACACTTAAGGGCGTCCCCGGCTTTTTAAAAGTAGTAGGTAAATACAAAAAAATGTTCGAACAAACTTTTTTGCCCGTTTATATATTTTCTAATTGAATAACTTTAGTATTGTTATTTCTATACGGTTATTAATTAATTGTCCTTCCATGGTCTTGTTATCAGCTACAGGATACTTACTTCCAAACCCTTTTACACTGATTCTTTCCGGAGCTACACCTGTACTCACAAGCTCTTTTTTAATATAGTCCACTCTTGCCTGTGAAATCTTTTCTAAAACAGATGGATCACCGTTATTATCCGTGTAGCATTCCATCTTAATTCTCATAGCAGGAAATAATATCATTGTCTTAGCCAATTCATCGATTTCCTTTCTAGTCTTTTGAACGGGTTCTGCACTATTATCCTTCCACCTCAATTCAATAAATTTAAAGATTTGTCCATAATCATATACTCCGTCTTTGACAAAATTATACAACTGGCTTCCCAGATTACCCTCGGTCATGCTGTCAATTTCCAGCTGTTGAAGGGATTCTATTGATTCTTTAGTCAATTTATGGGTATAAAGTATCGGATCATCTACTCCGGTAATCGGATCAATAGGAAGTTTAGCTGTACTGACTGTTGGTTTTTCCTTACAGGACGGCAACAAGACCAATACAGTAAGGAAAATCATTGAAATATTTAAAGTCTTTCCCATTGATAAAATGCAAAATCTTGACCTTAAAACGATACAATACAGAATTTTGTTGGCTTTTAAATCCATATTTAACAATAAATTAATATTTTAGAAAAATAAAATGATAAAATACAAAATAATATTTCGATTATTATTTATATTCAGATTAAAGTTAATTTATAATCAATTGTTTATCAACAATTTTGAAACAAATTTACAAAATATTTTATTGATATAAGCTATATCTAACCAAATTATTAACCAAAGTTATTTTTCAAGTTAGAAAACGATTGAGGTTTGCAAATGCTTATATTTCTTAACTTGTGCGTAATAATACCCTTTTGATTTTCAAAATAATTCAAATTACATTTAATTTAGTTAGGCTAAAACCTACTCTTTTAGATATAAACTTTTCACTTTGAACCCATTACTCTAATTATGCACCTTGATTGTATTTTAAATGATCCTTTAGAATCCCAAAATCTTAACAACTTTCATATAATTTTTCCGGAATTTTTTTCCGAAGTGAATTTTCAAATTAGAAACTTAACAGAAGGAGCAGGTATACTTTTTCTCTCATTAAATGATAGAATTCAGTATTTAAAAAATTCTCGTGTGATCAATCATCAGACTTATTTAAAGCTTAAATCCATACTTCAAGTCAATTTAGCAGATGTTGAATTTTTTAACAAAGAAGAAAAATCGTCTCATTTCAGTAATATTATAGAGGTATTACAGGAGCTAAAGCCATTGTCGGAGCGTCACAGAAATGTTCATGATTTCGAAGTTGAGATGGTTCTTGATTCAAATTCAAGCTATGACAATTTAAACATTAAGGTACTAAGAGCTACGATGAATTTAATTAGCCAAGATCAGGTTTGCCTGGAGTTTTCCGATAGAATCGAGCTTAAGATTGTCATTGAGTTAAGCCATATTGATCCAGTATTATCTAGACAGATTATTAAAATCTTTAAAATTCTGAATTCTAATATTCCTGTTGAAGTCCATCAATTAAAAAAAATTGACTCATTCTGGAAGTTTCAAAGTATAATATTGTTTCCGGATTATTTGATTGATGTTACTTCAGTTTCTGAAGCATATGATCCAAAGGGAAATTCTAATATTAGGCAATTTATTAATCTTTTTTCTCCAAGAGTTTCTACCAAGTCCATTTTGATAGGTACAGCTGTGAATGAATTTCTAGATGAATTGATTGTTCGACAAAATATTTCATACAACGAATTGATTCAAAATGTATTTTATAAATACGCGCTTTCACTTACTGCATTAAGTGAAGAAGAATATTTGGATTTCATATCTCAGACAAAATTACAATATGATAATCTTCAGAAAGTTCTTAAAGATAATTTTAATTCAAGCATTAAAGATTATTCAGACTGTCTCCTTGAGCCTAGTTTTTATTCGGTTGAGTATGGAATACAGGGAAGACTTGATTTGCTTTATCAGACCCGCCTGCAAAATTTAGTGGTCGAGCTAAAGAGTGGAAGACCTTTTAACACAAACAGCGAAGGAATTAGTCCTTCTCATCATGCTCAGGCATGTTTATATCTTATGTTGCTGAATTCGGTCTATGGAAATGAATTTTCCGGAGAAGCTTTTATTTTGTATTCCGCTTTGGAGACCCATTCTTTAAGAAAAGTTCTTGAACAAAACTCTCTTCAGAAAAAATTGATTGAAATTAGAAATTCCTTATTACTCATTCATTTATACTTATCCTGTGTTCAGCCCGATAAACAAAAATTATTTGATGAAATTTCAGAAAAGTCTTTTGCAACTTCAAATACTTTTGTTAAGAGAGACGGAATAGAATGGTTGAGAAGATACCAAAACTTAGACGACACTGAAAAATTATACCTTAAGAATTTTAGCTATTTTATTAGTAAAGAACAACTTATTTCAAAATGTGGAGTAGATGGAATTTCCCAAGGTCTTGCTTCAATGTGGTTAATGTCTTCTTCGGAGAAAGAATTGCAGTATTTACTTCTTTCCTCACTAAGCATTATAAAAGTAGAAAGACCTGAGAATGATACTCCGATAATTTATATTCAATCTTTGGGAAAAAAGTCCTCTGTTTCTCAGTTTCGAATTGGAGATTCGTTAATCTTATATCCTCAGACCAAAAATGGAAAAGGAATGTTAAGTAGTTTGGTTTATAAATGTACGCTCATAGGTCAAAGTAAAGATCAATTTCAGATACGATTGAGGGGAAGACAATTCAGACCACAGGACGAAAAAATAGTTAATTACTGGTGTCTCGAATCGGATAATTTAGACCGACCTTTCCTGTATCAGTATTCCAATTTATACGAATGGATGTCCGCTTCAGGAAGTTACAGAAAACTGATCTTGGGTAGATTTAGCAAGACTACTGAAAGTAAGTATGAATTTGTTAATGAGGATAACGATTCACTATGTAAGCGAATTGTTATGGCGGAAGATTTTTTTCTATTGTGGGGACCTCCCGGTTCCGGAAAAACAAGTGTAATTCTAAAACGCTTGTTGGAGCTTCTGATTGATAGTAGTAAAAAATCATTCCTGGTATTAGCCTATACCAATAGAGCTGTTGATGAGATCTGTAGTGTCCTGGATCAACACCAAATCGTAAACGACTACATAAGAATAGGTTCGAGATATGGAACCTCTTCCCAGTTTCATAATAAATTATTAGATCACAAAGTTAAAACTGTAAAGAACAGAACTGAACTTAAAGCTTTATTAAACAACACAAGAATATTTACAGCAACCATTGCGAGTATTCAGGGAAAGCCCGAATTATTTAAGTTGAAAGAATTTGATTCAGTAATCATTGATGAAGCATCTCAGGTATTGGAACCTAACCTGATTGGTTTACTTTCCAGATTCAGGAAGTTTATTCTAATAGGTGATCACCTACAATTGCCGGCGGTAAGCATTCAGTCTGATGAAGATTGTAAAATTCAAAATGTTCCATTAAATCAACTGGGATTTGAAAAAACAAATGAATCACTCTTTGAAAGATTATTCAGACAGTGCCGTCAAGCTAATTTGTTTGAACACTTGGGAATGTTGCAAAAACAAGGAAGGATGCATGATGAACTGATGCAATTTCCGTCGATCAATTTTTATGAGAACAGCCTTAAGACGATTGAAGCAGATCTGTTATCCAGACAAAATCTGAAACTCGAATTAAAATTTCATAAGAAACTTTCGCAGCCTTTTTTAAGTGCTTTATCATCTGAACGAAGAATCTTTATTGACTCTGATTCGTCAGTAGCTGGTTTGGGTCTTAAAAGAAACATCCATGAAGCACAAATAATTACTCAGATAATTACTTATTTGCAAAACCTATATGCACTAAATGAAGTGGAATGGAATTTGGAGACCTGTGGGATAATCACTCCATTCAGAGCCCAGATCTCAACCATACATGAAGAGCTAATTAAGGAAAGACTAAATGAAATTCCTTTAACTATTGATACAGTAGAAAGATATCAGGGCAGTGCTCGAGACATCATCATTATCTCAACCTGTATTCAGCAATCAAGACAACTGGAGCAGATTAGTTCTATTACCCGTCTGGGCGTTGATAGAAAACTGAATGTAGCATTGACCCGAGCAAAAGAACAAATAATTCTGATTGGAAACCGAAAAGCACTTAGTGCTTCAGATTTATATCGAAAATTAATTGATGAATATACTGAATTGGATATTTCACTATCAAGGTAAACCAACCATTTTGTGAGTCTGTAAGCTGTGCATCCAATTTGGATGTTCGAGACAGTATTGTATGCAAAGCTGAATATTTTCTTTTACATAGGGGCCATCCATTGCCTGTAAATAGAAATGATCAAAATCTAATTTTTCAAAATCAGATGGAGTTAAATTGTTTTGTGGATAAATAAGCTTTAACTCGTTTCCTCTCAAAACTCTGAGTCTGTCTTTGGTCTTTGGGCTACTACAAATCCAATCGAGCTTATCAGGAGCTTCGATCGAACCATTTGTTTCAACAGCAATTTCAAAGCCCGTATTGTGAAGTTCATCAATGAGAAACCTATCTAATTGTAAAAGAGGTTCGCCTCCAGTACAAACAACATATGGCCTTCCAGTATTGATATCAGGCCATAAGCTAAGTACAAGTTGAGCTAATTCCTTTGCATTGTATTTGCCACCTAAATTACCGTCTGTTCCTACAAAATCTGTATCACAAAAATTGCAAATTGCAGAATTCCGATCCTCCTCTTTTCCATTCCAAAAATTACATCCTGAAAATCTTAGAAAGACAGCTGGTCTTCCGGCGCGTGCTCCTTCACCTTGTAAAGTGTAAAATATTTCTTTAACCGAGTACATTGATAATTATGCCTTGTTGATCGATAAGTTATAAATTGTAGTTAAGGCTGAATCCCAATTATTGATTTCTGCATCTTTTTGAATTGAAGATGAAGTTTGATTTGAATGATTGAAAAATATGGACTTAATATTTCTTGAATGTGCGGCTTGCATATCTGTTTCACTATCCCCAATAAATATAGTGTGTGTAAAACGAACTTCCGGAAATTCAGCTCGAATTTGATCAAGGAGGCCGGCTTCAGGTTTTCTACATTTGCAAAAATCATTAATCAGGTGAGGGCAATAGTATATTTTGGTTATTTTACCTTTATATTGCCTGATTGTTGAAGTCATTTTATAATGAATCTTAGTTAAGGCTTCAAGACTCACGATATTTTTACCTATACATTGTTGATTTGTAACTACAAATATATAATCAAATTCATTGGAAATTTTTTCAATATTATCCAAAAATCCATTTGTAAAAATAAATTCCTCAGGTGTTTTTACGTAATCATTTGGAATTAAATTGTTTATTACTCCATCCCGATCCAAAAATAAAGTTTTTTTAATTTTTTCCGATTTGTAAACCGGAATTTCAATTATCCCTCTATTGTAGTCCTCCGGTATTCCAATATCGATAAAATACGAATCTTGTACCAAAGAATAGAAGCGATCTTTATTTACGTTTGCTTCAAGAATTTCTTTTTCAAAAGAGAACACTTTTCCTGATTTTTTTTCTTTGAAGTATTTTCTATTGATTATATTAATTCCGCCATTAATTAAACCGAAATCCATCATTTTTTTTTCCTGGAAATGCTTAACCTTTCCAAATATGTCGCATTCAATTGTTCCGTATCTGAATGGATTAATCATGGGTTTTATAGCGAAGGTAATGTCAGCATTATTCTTCATGTGAAAAGATTCCAACTGATCAAAAGATATCGTATAAAAGGTATCTGCATTAATTAAAAAAAAGTCTTCTGAATTGATATGATCAAGAGAATTCACAATCGCACCACCTGTTCCTAAAGGTGTTGGTTCAATTACGATGCTGAAATTCAGTTGACTGAAATTTTTTTGTAAGAATTCAGTGATTTGTGCGTGTCGATGTCCCAATGAAAAGATAAAATGTTCAACTTTTTGCTCTAAGAGATAATGAATCAAATAATTTAGAAAAGGTTTTCCATCAATAGGAGCTAAGGACTTTGGAAGATCGGGGACTAAATGTGCTAGTCTTGTTCCAAGTCCACCAGCTAGGATAAGACATTCTCTCATATCAGATATTTATTGATTGAAATACTGCTCTTCAACAAGTTGGCAAATGATATGTCCTACTAAAATATGGGATTCTTGAATTCTGGGTGTATCATCAGAATCAACAGGAATCCAAAAATCTGAAATTTCTCTCATCAGTCCACCTTTTTTTCCTGTTAATCCTATTGTTGGAATATTTTTAGCACGTGCACTTTGAAATGCTTTAATAATGTTTTTAGAGTTACCGGAAGTACTGAGTCCAATGAGGATATCATTTATATTGGCAACACCTTCAATTATTCTTGAGTAAACATGATCATATCCATAATCATTTCCCACTGCAGTTAGATATGAAGTGTTGGCATGGAGCGCTTCAGCCGCAAGAGCAGGTCGGTCTGTATAGAATCTGCCGGAGAGTTCAGCTGCGAGATGCTGTGCATCAGCTGCAGACCCCCCATTACCACAAAAATAAATACGACCGCCATTCTTCAAAGATTGTACGACACGATTGGCTGCAGATTGAATGATATCAATTTTTTGAAGGTTATTCAACAACTCCTCTTTTACCAATATAGAATTTTTTATAATATCGTTAATCTTGTTCATTATAATTGGGATTTCCAGGACCGCGCTCCTAGTGGAGTAAATTGATAATTTTTAATTTCGCCACCAAATTTTTTTAATTGGTTCATAACTTGATATTTACTTGTGCCCGGGCAATAAAAAAACATAAAACCACCTCCACCGGCTCCGCTTATTTTACCACCGGTTGCTCCGGATTTGATTGCAGCGTCATATATTTCCTCTAAAAAAGAATTGGAAATGTTTTGAGCCATTTTTTTCTTTTGTTGAAATCCAAAATCAAGGATCTCACCAATTTCATGAAGCCGCCCTGTCAGCAGCGCTTCTTTCATCATCCTGCTTTGTTCTTTTAACTGATGCATTGCTTCAATTGATTCTTGATTATGCTCAGACACATTCTTTACTTGTTCTTTTATTATATCTGATGAAGATCTGCTGGATGAAGTGAAATATAGAATAATATTATTTTCCAATTCATTGAGATATTCATGTTTGATCCGCAAAGGATTTACAATTACTTTATCATCTTTATAAAATTCCATGAAATTAACACCTCCGAATGTTGCAGCATATTGATCCTGTCTTCCTCCTGCCAACTGTAGATGTATCCTTTCAATTTCATATGCTGAATGTGCTAAATCATAATCACCATAAGGTAATCCGAGCATTTCTGAAAAACATTTAAGCATAGAAACCATTAAGGTAGATGAGGTTCCCAATCCTGAACCTGCCGGGACATCCATAAATGTTGTGATTTTTAAACCCTGATTAGCTAATTTATTTTCTTTTAATAAATAATTATACAATCCGGTTTGAAGTTCAAGTCCCGGGGCAATTTGAAGAATTTGTCCTGCAGTAAATTCTATTAAAGTATTCTGATCTATAGAATTAAAAATAATTTTAGGTTCTTCAACAGTCTCTATGGTAGTATGAGCATAATGTGAAATCGTAACATTTAGAATAGCACCACCGTGTAAATCACAATAGGGACTAAGGTCTGAACCACCACCGGCTAAACCCAAGCGAAAAGGTGCTTTACTTCTATATATCATGGGACAAACTTACGATGCTATCATACAATGTAGTCCAGCTCAGTTTCTTTTTTTCAAGTTGTATATTAGGTAACCAATATGTTTCAGGAATTGTAAAAAACTCATCAATAGCTTCTGCAATATCTTCAGGATTAGGATTACATACTAGACCAACCTTCTTATGGGGAACTAATGCAGAGAGCGCACCAACATTGGTAACAATCATTGGGATCTCAAAATGATAAGCCAGTGGAGTTACACCCGATTGGGTTGCGTTTTTGTAAGGTTGGACGACAACATCCGAAGCTGAGAGGTAATACTTCACCATACTGTCAGGGATGAAGTGGGTGTGCAGAATTACTTTATGATCAATATTGTTTTTCTTAAGAATTTTGATATAGATTGAAGGATCTTCATAATACTCACCTGCAATTAGAATTTTGACTTTTGGTGTTTTAAGAAGAGGTATTGAGTGCAACAACAAATCCAAGCCCTTGTATTTTCTGATAAATCCAAAGAAAAGTACAATTCGATCATCCATTGATAAATTGAGTTTTTCTTTTGCAACTTCTTTTTTGACTTTTTCACCAAAACTATCATACAGTGGATGAAGTACAAATTTAGCCAATGGTTTTTCAATAAACTTTTTTAAATCCATCATTACTTTTTCACTCATTGTAATGAAAGCATGAACGGATTTGATAAAATAATTTGTAAAAAGTCTGTCGCCAGGTCTGGATTCATGTGGGATAATGTTGTCAGCAATACAAACAATTTTTGTAAATTTATTTTTTCTTACAATTCTTAGTAGGGTTCCCAAACATGGCCCCATAAATGGTAACCAGTACCTAACAATGATCAGATCCGGCTTTTTGTTTTTCAATTCATTACCTACTAAATACCAGTTTAACGGATTGATGGAATTAATGCAGGCTTTTATTTGGATATCTTCCGGTGCTGAATCAGTCGAATATTGTGTTGTTCCGGGAAATAAAAAACTTGGATATTGCAGAGAATATGTATAAATCTCTGAACTCCATTTTTGAAAATTAAATTCTCGGCACAAGCGTTCATTAAAGGACGCCAACCCTCCGCGGAGTGGATAAGCAGGCCCAATAAGGACAACACTTTTCATAAATGAATTAATCTATTGTATCAGCTATTAGGTAATGATTTCTTTCAGGGGCATTTCTTGTGATTAATTCTGAAACAAATCCTGTTAGAAACATTTGTGAGCCTATGATCATAAGAACCAAAGCTATATAAAACGCAGGACGATCTGTCATTCCATAAACCTGATAAAAATATTTTGAATAAATCAGATAAAGTATAAAACAGAAACCAACAAAAAATGAGAAAATTCCAAGCGATCCAAAAAAATGCATAGGTCTTTTGCCAAATTTTCCAATGAACATAATGGTAGCGAGATCCAGAAATCCATTAAAAAATCTGCTGATTCCAAATTTGGAATACCCGTATTTTCTTGCCTGATGTTGAACTATTTTTTCACCAATTTTTTTAAATCCGGCCCACTTTGCAATTACAGGAATATAACGATGCATCTCACCATAAACTTCAATAGTTCGAACTACATCATGCCGATATGCTTTTAAACCACAATTCATATCATGAAGATATACTCCACTCATCCAGCTACTGATTGTATTGTAAATTTTCGATGGAATATTTTTTGTAAGTGCATTATCATATCTTTTTTTCTTCCATCCTGAAACGAGATCATATCCCTCATTCTTGATCATCTTATATAATTCTATAATTTCATCCGGACTATCCTGAAGATCTGCGTCTAACGTAATAACCACTTCTCCTTTACAAGCGTGAAATCCGGAATTGAGTGCCGCTGATTTTCCATAATTTCTTCGGAATCTAATACCTTTAATAAGATCGGGATAGATATTATTCTGATCCTGAATTACTTTCCAGGTGCCATCTGAACTTCCGTCATCTATAAACCAGATATCATAATTTAATGAGCTAGGAGATAATGCTTTATTTATCCATTGAATTAATTCCGAAATGGATTCCTCCTCATTAAATGCAGGAATTATAATAGAAATGTTCGGTCGATTCATACCGGTGCAAATATAACAAATTTAATACATTAAAATTATTTATATGTGTAATATTTATGTTTTCAGTATTAAATAACTAAAACCTGGCGTAAAACTTCACAGATTTTTAACTTCTTGTAAAGTCAACGAAAGTTAATTTTGTCGTTCTAATTTGGAAATAATGAATATGAAAAATTGTCGTATGTTTTCTTATGTGCTCGTCTTAAGCAGTCTGTTTTTTAATTCTTGCAATGCACAATTTGGTAAATTATTAAAGAAAGTGGGTTTGGAAGAGTTGTCAACAGAAGAGGTTGCCAATGGATTGAAAGAAGCACTCAATCAGGGAACTGGTAAAGGCGTGGATTTTCTTTCTGCCAAAGATGGCTATTACAAGAGTATTTATAAGGTACTCTTACCGGATGACGCGCAAAAAGTTTGTAATAAATTATCGGTGATTCCAGGCTTTAATAATATCGAAAATGAAGTTGTTGAGAAGTTGAATCGTGCTGCAGAAGATGCTGCAACTAAAGCAAAACCTATATTTCTTAGTGCAATTAAGCAAATGACTATCCAGGATGCCTGGAATATATTGAAAGGCGAGAAAAATGCAGCTACTAAGTACCTGAACCGAACTACTAACCAAGCCTTGTACAATGAGTTTAAACCGGTCATTACTAACTCTATGGAAAAAGTGGGGGCAATTCAATTATGGACGTCTGCTATCAATAAGTATAATCAGATCCCTTTGGTTAAAAAAATGAATCCAGACATGAGTGATTATGTGACCCAAAAAGCACTTGATGGACTTTTTAAGAAGATTGCTGAAGAAGAACTCAATATCAGAACCAACCTTACTGCACGAACTTCTGATCTTTTAAAGAAAGTATTCAGCAAGCAGGATTAATTAGTTGGGATTAGTATTGATGAATGAAAAAATTTGAATTGATAATCATGTAAGTTTTATTTGAAAAGTTTATTAGTCGTTTTAAGTTTTAAGAAACTTTTGAGTCCTTAAAGAATTTATTTTAATGAGGTATAATCCAGAGGAGAGTAAGGAAGTATTTATTTTTACCTGATCCTCTATCCATTCGATTTGAAGTTTTGAACTTACATTATTTCCCATCAAATCATAAACTTGAGGTAACTCATTAGTCGCAGATCTAAGAAGTAGTTCATCCTTAGAAATGAAGTACAAAGTAGGTAGTTTTTCATTTGTGCTTGTACTGTTCAATACTGTAAAATCATAGATCCATAAATCATTATTAAACTTATCTGAATCCTGACCACAGGTAAAGTAAACTTTGTTGCCAATTACAAATGATCCGGGAGCCCAACGACCGACTCCGGGATGTGCAAGCAACTCTTTCCAATCATTCAATTCTGCGTTGTATTCCCAGAATTCTCCCTTGGGTAGATAATCATGATCTCCACCTTGACCGCTAAGAACATATCCACGTCCATTAAAGTTAAACTGTGTACCGGCAACCCTTCCTTGAGATGGTAAACTTTTCATTTCTACCCATTCATCCTTTGCAGGATCAAAACGATACAAATCATTATAAATTATAGGTCCTCCATGACCCATTCCTGCATATAGATACGGAGGAATGACAAATTGAAAGGGATGATGTCTTGGTTTGCCGGGGATATCCATTTTTCTTTCCCACAATTTATTATTCAGATCATACTCCCACCAATCTTTCAAATCACCATTTGGACTTCCTCCAAGTCCAACGTATAATTTGTTATTGAACGCCAATAGAGAAGGATGTGTTCTAGCAACACACGGACAATCGGTCAATTTAACCCATGATTCTGTGACAGGGTCAAATTCCCAGATATCATTTAAATAGTTTCCCCTGGCATCAAGTCCAAATCCTAGATAAGCTTTTCCGTTGTGAGAAATTCCAATTGCAAAGCTTCTTCCTCCACCAGGAAATTTTTTTATTTCTGTCCAGATATTTGTTTCTGAATTGTATTTGTAAAATTCATCGGTATAGGCATTGGGACTACTCCCAAGACCTACATATCCATTTTTTTCAATTGAGAAAGTAATTGGATGGTGTCTTCCTTCTGCGAAGTTTGGTAAATTGGGACCTTCAATCCAGGATTGAGACATAAGTATTTGAAGGCAAATTAAATTTAAGAATACAATTTTTAAAAAATTCATTGATGTTGTTTTAAAATGAAAAATAGTTTAGAAATCAAGTCCAAGAGAAATATGTGTTATAGGCTTTCCAAAACGTAATTCTTGAATAGGCCAACCATAATCAAATCGAATAAAGTAACTAAATATTGAAGTCCTCAAACCAATACCAGTTCCGGCAATGAACGGATTTCTTTTATAAATAACATCAATTTCTACTGCCGGATTTTTAGCATAGTAAGAAAATTTTTCAATTTCCAAAAAATTTGGGATTGCTCCTTGCCAACTTAACCCAATGTCTAAAAATGGAATTAACTGCATATTGCGCAGAAAACTGTTCTTCCAATTTTGATATAGAAGATAATGAAAGAATGGAATTCTGATTTCTGAAGAAAATACTAATGCCGAGCTTCCTTTTCTGGAACTTATTGGATGACCTCGGACTTCAGTAACTTGTTGTGAAAATGAATAATTGCCTTTTAGGTCCGGAGGCTGTTCAAAATTGTATTTTCTAAATATCATCCAGTTTTCTGTCCCGCCAAGATGATTGAGAATTCTTTGTTTGCCAAATGAAGAATTTAGATAAAGTCTGGTTGAAAAAGTCGAAAGTCTTAGTATAGGAATGTGATGTCTGATATCAGCTCCTATTACAAATAGCATTCCAGGCAAAGCATTTAATTTTATTCCATCATTAAAGTTTCCTGAAAAACGTTTATTTAATTCAAAAAAGAATTTGGCTTGTGTTCCTTCCTTTAAGTTAAGAGACAAATTCAATGCGTCATCAAATACGTATTCCACTCTTGAACCAATACTTTGGAAATGTATTCCATTTGAATCTATGAGATTCTTGTCCGTGGCCTTAAAATATAGATGATCATTTCTAATTGTATTGTTAAGTCTGAAGCTTTGAAAATGATCAAGAGCGTATCTTAAGGTGTAATTTAATAATAAGGTTTTTGTTACCTCATGTTGTTCCTGATTTAATCTTGAAAGTGTTGTATTTCGGTATGACTTTCTATAAAATGCAAAACTATGATCCCATCTGTATTTTAACAAGGTATAGACTACAAAGGCTTCTGTTCCTCTAAAATTGGTTGGTATTCTAATTCCAAAATCAAAAAAGTAATTGTTGAAATTTTCTTTAACTTTTGTTTTTATAAGAATTCCGGTATAGGGAACATCAAAGACCGGATTATTTCCTGTAAACGTATTTAATCCTCCAAAAAGTAATTCATTGTTTAATGTTGTATTCCAATCTTCCATGCTAAATCGATTCCTGTAAGCGATAGATTGATTGGAATTGAATTTTACAATATGTTCCTTAGGTTGATAACTTACCTCTGTGTTCTTAAGGTCGATTAATTGAAATGAATGTGTTTTTCTTAAAAAGTCCTGAATTACTTTTTCAACATTGTCTGGATCAGAAAATTCACTTTCGAAATAATTTTTTATTAATTCTTCTGAAGAATTTATGCTGTCACGGTATGTACTAATTATTGCAGAGTCTGAATTATTTAATAAAATTTGTTCAAAATGAGTTAGATCTGATGACTCGGTAAAATAGTATCTTTGGTTTGGCTTTTGATACACTTTCAATATTTTGTCAGATTGATTTATAGCTATCTTCTTAAGATACGCTTCCTTAATTTGAAACAATCCTTCAGGTTTTTTTATAAAGAAATCAATTTTATTATTCCTTCTTATGTGTGCTGTTTTTTCGTGGGGCTGGATTTGAAAATCTTCTACAGATCCTTGTACAAATTGATTTTCAATTTCTTTCAGTTTATTGGAATCCAGACTAAATAATTTAAATGGAAAGACCGGTACGATGGAATCGATGGTTTTAGTATTTTTATAGAACTCAGGTCTGGCTGAATTGATAATGTATTTTTGATCTTTAGAAGAATATTTTATCTTTAATTCGTCATAAATATCATCCGTTATTCTTGAATAGGATCTAGTGATGTTGTTGTATTTGAATAAATCTGATAAGCCGTTTATGTTAGCGCTTAGAAAAATGTTTTTTTCATCGAAACCTTCTATGTCATATACTTCCTGAAAATCTTCCGGTAATAGAACATTCATTAATGGTTTTAAATGATCGTTGTATAGAATAATTCTATTGCGATTCCGTATTAGATCCAAGATTCCTAGTTGCCGGCTGTTTCTCAAAATGAAAAAATGTGGATAATTGGATTCAGAACTGGTAATTTTATTTCGATGACCTGACTTGTAAATTGTTTTTAATTTATTATTCCTAATATCTAAGATCCGGACCCTTTTTCTACTATTTTGGTTTGTACTTAATAAGTATTTAGTCTTGTCTAACGGTTCAAGATCAATTATTTGTTCTTCAGATCTAAGTTTAAGTTTATTAAATTTGGGATGTTCAATATTTACATTGGATAATTCCCTGGAATAGAAATCAAACCATTCTTCATACAAATTCCTAATATTTCTTTGAAACACCAATCGAGCAGCTGAATTGATATCTTTTTGAATTCTTATCATGTAAAGCCAGTTGGATATGGCTTGTTGGCCATATTGATGGACAATGTAGTTCCACATTGATTTCCCGGCAAGCTTACCGTTTCTGTTATTGATTTTTTTAAAATTTGTTTTTTTCTTCCAGTAGTTTTTTAGAATCAATAGATCGGTTTCATTCCAGGATTCACTAAGATATTCGTTAAGTCCCGATTCAAACCAGCTGGGAAGTTTATAAGAAATCACTTTTTGAACAACTTCCTCGATTTGCGAGCCGGAAAAAATAGAATTGAAGTACATCTTAACTAATCCTTTTCGCAGGTTTTTCAATGAATTCTGATGATTCCCATCAAAATAGAGTAATATTTTTTGATCTATTATTTTGGGTTCTTCATTCCAGTTGTCGGGAGTTAGGTATAGATCTAAGTCCAGATTGGTCTGATAGAGATCCGAGTGATCAGAATAAACTACCAGTTCAATCTTATCCTTAAGATGAAACTCAAAAATTTCCTGAATCTTTCTATTTTCTATTTCTGTAATTGCAATATAGAATTCAGCAACTTTTCTACTTTTGCCATACCAATAATAAACAATATTGGTTGTCTCATAAATCCACCAATCATGTTGATCATCAGAATATTGAATTTTATTCTTTCCGAATTCTTCCTTAGAATTTTGGGAGTATGTTTTAACAGATATCAGGCTCAATATCAGAATGATCAACAAGTTGCGAATCATAATTCAAAGATAATTCAATTGAGAGAAAATGCATATTAAGACTTTTGTTTTCAATCCTTTTGCCGAGAATACTTATCTAGTATGGGACGATCACGGCGAAACTGCTGTGTTTGATCCTGGTTTTTACACTCAAGAGGAAGAGACGGAATTTATAGATTTTGTTCAATCAGAGAGATTAAATTTGAAACATTGTTTACTTACTCATGCACATATTGATCATATATTCGGGTGTCAAAAGATTAAAGATAAATATAATCTGAAACCTAAGCTTCATGCACAAGACTTAATGTTGTATCAATCAGGTTCACAACTTGCCAGAATGTATGGTTTCCCAGAAGTTGTTTTTCCGGCGCATGAATTATTTGAAGAAGATTTAAATCAATATTCAATTGGAAGTCTAACTTTTCAAATTTTATTTACTCCAGGGCATAGTCCTGGAAGTGTGAGTTATTATAATTTAGAAAATAGTACATTATTATCGGGAGATGTACTTTTTGAAGGAAGTATTGGGAGAACGGATTTGCCGGGTGGAAATTTTGATCTTCTGATTCATTCAATAAAAACTCAATTGCTTATTTTACCTAAGGATACAAAAGTATTGTCAGGACATGGAGGAATTACCAGCATAGGTCAGGAAATACTCACTAATCCATTTTTATAGTTCAATAATTATGTGGAAAATTTTAAGAAGTTTACTTTTTTTATTTAATGCAGAAACCGCGCATTATTTAAGTATGAATTTGTTGTCGATGGCAATGAATATTCCCATTGTATCAGGTTTATTAATAAAATCTTTTAGTACCAAACAAGGTTTATCAGAATTAATAATTGATGGAATCCGGTATAAAAACCCTTTGGGGCTGGCTGCAGGATTTGATAAAGATGGAAGATGGTTATCGATATTGTCGCGAATAGGTTTTGGTTTTATTGAAGTAGGAACCGTAACACCGTTAGCACAACCCGGGAATCCTAGACCAAGATTATTCAGGTTGAAGAACGATGAAGGAATTATCAATAGAATGGGCTTTAATAATAGTGGAGTTGATGCCTTAGTTACAAGGCTGAAAAAATTTAAGAACCGCAATGGAATTATTATTGGAGGAAATATTGGTAAGAATAAGAATACTCCTCAGGAAAAGTCAACTGAGGACTATCTGATTTGTTTTGAAAGTTTGTTCGATTATGTTGATTTTTTTGTTGTGAATGTTTCTTCTCCTAACACACCCAATCTTCGAGCATTGCAAGAACGCGAACCTTTAAGCAACTTACTCCATCAATTGCAAAAAGCCAACCAAGTGAAAGCTAAACCGAAACCTATCTATCTTAAAATAGCACCGGATCTAAGCAGTCTTGTACTTCAGGATATTATTGAAGTGGTGATTGAATCAGGTATACAGGGAATTGTAGCGAACAACACAACGATTTCAAGACCGAATTCACTCATAGATAAAGAATTAGCTAAGGAACAAGGTGGGCTTAGTGGTTCGCCACTGACTTTACAAAGTCAGAATATATTAAATCAACTAACGAATAAAAAGAAATTTACAATTATTAATGTAGGTGGAATTATGAATTCGGAAGAAGCCTTGTATAGGTTAAGTCACGGTGCCGACCTGATTCAGATTTATTCAGGATTTATATATAGAGGTCCCTGGTTTGTTAAAGAAATAATTAATAGAATAATTCAAATTCCAAAATAAATTTATCTCTTACCGCGAATACTGTCACGGATCCGATCATGAAGACCCGGTGCGAGATTAGGCCTTTGAAAACTTTGTCTGAGTTTTATACGAATACTTTGCTGTTGTTCAAATTCTCTGTTTAATATAGGATTTTCTTTGATATGATGTAGAAATATTTTTTCTTCATCGGGATTCATTTCTTTGTCAAGATAGGATACTATTTTTTTTCTCAATTCATTGAATTCAAAACTTTCCATATATTAAATTTATTAATTCCGATTTTCAATTTTTCATTAATAGAAATGAACTTCTACGCTGGTTCAGTATCTTCACTATGGCTTCGATGATCTTTATAACCCATTTTAGCTGCATAATTCTTAAGTATATTTTTAAGAACGTTACGTGCTCTAAAAAGTCGAGATCTTACTGTTCCGATCGGGATATCCAATATTTTAGAAATTTCTTCATAACTGAATTCCTCGATATCAGAAAGAAAAATTACTGTTTTAAAATCTTCAGGTAATGCATTGATGGCAAATGTTACTTCGTCACCCATTACTTTTTCAAATAAATCTTCTCTCAGATCGTAATAACTACTCAACTGAGCATCATCACCATCGTGATAAGCTTCAAGTTCTTCATAATCTACCTGAGTCGGACGTTTGGTTCGCTTACGATAATCATTTATGTAAGCGTTTTTCATAATCTTAAACAACCAAGCCTTGGCATTAGTTCCCTCCTCAAACTTATCTATGAATTTAAATGCTTTAAGATAGGTCTCCTGGACTAGATCTGCGGCATCTTCTTCATTATAGCTTAGGTGATATCCAAATGTATGAAGGGCTTCAACATGAGGCATAAATTCTTTTTCGAAACGAACTTCTTGTTTGGATTTACTCAATGATATGGATTATAAGAGACACTAATGTCGATTGTTTACTGATCGACCATAACTGTTTAAGGTATAATAAATGAAGGAAGTGATTTTAGCTTCTAATGCCCTTTTTTACTAATTTTAAAGTCCTTAGTATTTTTCCTTCAGTTGTAATAAATTTGATAAAATACACCCCATCCTCAAGCATTGAAATATCATAAGATTTTGAAGGTTCCGACTTATATGATAGGACCTTGCTTCCAACTACATTATAGATATCAATTCTTGAAAGACCTGAATTATAATCAATATTTAATTGATTTTGTGCAGGGTTTGGAAACATTCTGACTGCTATATTTCTTTGAATGTTCTTAGTGCCGACAGATTCCTTATTAAATAAATAATCAATATTAATTGAGCTGGTAGTATCTTCCTTTTCAAAGACCTTCAACTTGATATAACATTCTGTACCGGGCAAACCACCGTCATATACGTGCATATCTGCAAGCATTTTTTGTCCCTTAGGAATTTCATTGACATATTCTTCAGGACAGGCAGTTATAAAAGTAGCATAACAATTTACATTATCACACATTGTTGGCTCCCAGCCTGCAGGAACTTCAATATCATATCTACGCCATAATAGCTTTAAAATGACTCCCGTATTATTCTTGACATAGTTATGACATACATGGTCCAAAGGATTATTTGGATCTACTGTAAAAGTGTCTTTACAAGGATAAGTTTCAGCTGCAAATTTGTTATTTTGCGCATAAGCTGCTGAGAATAAGAAAGATATAAATAATAATGTAAATATTTTATTCATTATAAAGAATATTTCTAGCTACAAAGATAATATAAAGAATTTACAATTAAAAAACCCTTGCTTTTTCTGAACAAGGGCTTTTTAAATTGTATAATTATTAGTTTAAAAAATACTAAGCTTTTCTGTTCGAACGCCTTTTTCTGTTCTTACTTCTAGAATGTAAATTCCCGGAGTCTGATCTATATTAACTTTAATTAGATTAGATCCGGCAGAGAGTTCTCTGAAAAGATTTTGAACAACTTTACCATTTACGTCTGTAAGACTGATTGAGGCTTTTGCATTTTCTTCCGAACTAATCTGAATGTTAATATAATCAGAAGCAGGATTTGGATTAACGCTTAGGTTTTTCAAAATACCTGGATTTTCTGTAGAAACTGCACTCGATAAGTTGATATCATCCATGAAATATCCTTGTCCATTACCTCCTGTACCTTTAAATCTTAGTAAGATTTCAGGTGTCCCATCAAAGGCACTGAGATCGACTTCTTCAATTTTCCAATCTTCAGGATATGCATTATAAATTCCTGGATAATTGAATCGACTTGGATCCGGATCACAGGTCTTCATGTTTTCACCCTGAATACTATATATAGGAGTCCAGGTAGTTCCACAATCCTTACTTACAAATACTTCCATTTTATCATAACTATCAAGAGTCCGTTGTGTATAAGCGTATGACCATTTTAATTTGGTCTGCTTAGAATTGGTTAAATCAATTTTGTCAAAGACAATGGATGAGCTTTTATCAGCAACTCCACCATCCATAAAATAAAACAAAAGGCTATATCTGGAATTACCAAATCCTCCAACTCCAACAGGAGGATTAGAACCCTGATATGCAAATACTGTTGAATCAATTTTAAATATTCGTACTCCCTCGTTTACAAAAAGTGATTTTGCAGGAGCGCCAGATCCTATGGGTAATTCGAAATTTTGTCTTAATTCGGTTCCAGCGATATTTGGATTAAATGTAATAAGGGCAGTTTGTTCCTTGAAATTGTTTATAACATTTAAATCTTTGGTTGTGCCACCGTTTAGCTTATCGATAAATATATTCATTGAAGTAATTCCATAAACCAAGGTCTGATTACCAATCTTATGACTTGCGCTTTCACCCGGCAAAAGAGTTCCGCTCCAAGTAGATTTAGTTTTATTGGCACCTGCAACCATTGGAATAAAATCAATCGTTTTTATAGTATCTGCGCTGGTAGAGACATTCGTAAATTTTACTTCTAATCCAACTGTATTATCGCAATCATCTGATCTACCTGTAAGAGTATAGCTATCAATAGCAACATCATTATAAATTCCATTTATTGTTTTTGGATGAGAAATTGCTGCCTGAAGTATTTCTTTTGAAGAAGCTTGATTATTTTGAAGAAAAGCAACCACTCCTAACTCTTTATAGGAATAGATATAGGTAGGCACGGCAACTTTGTATTTGATTTCTTTAGAAGCTCCATCTGCTAAAGTGTCTAAAAATTTATTTCCTGCAGCAGAAGGTATCATTTTTCTCATTACTGTGTGGAATTCTGTTTCTCCGTTTGTAGCTGCTTGTTTAGGGAATCTGATTAAATCCTCAACAATACAGGTTTGAAGAACATAATTTGAATTACCAAAATCAGCACCGCTAACATTCTTTACGGAAATTGTAATTTCCATAGAATCCTTAGCTCCACCGGTTCCCAATATTACTTCATGATTAACATGAATTTCAACCGGAGAAGTAACCGCCAATCTTGCATCTAGAATTGCTGAAGTTACATTAAGGGGATGGGTAGGACTGCTGGAATTGGGTGCAGCTACTCTTCCATCCATTCTGCAATTTGGGGCAGAATTGATTCCATAATAGGTCATTCTTGTATTAACTTCACTGGTGTTGGAAGCATACATAGGATCACCGACAACAGGAATGTTGCACTGAAAAGATACACTTATTACGTCCTTTCCGTAAGGGGCTAAGAATCCTCTGAATATGGGATTGGTAGTCGCACATGGTGGACAAGTTGCACTAGAGAATTCCTCAAACAGGACTGTTCTTGGTGCTTGTGCGAAAGCAATTGTTGCGATCGCAGCAAAAATTGGAATTAAAAAAGTAGAAATTTTTTTCATATTTTGTTTTTCTGTGAATTGATAAAAAAGATTGCCAAAATTACGAAATAATCAACTTTTTTCACTAAGTTTAAAATAATTTAAATCTTTCCATTAATTATTTAATATTATTATAAATAATATCTGTAAAATGTTTATAATTAATTGATTCGAAATAGTAAATATTATAAATTTGAAAATTAGGATAGGAATTTTCGGAGCAAAACTTACAATAAAGATATATTTAAGCCATGAAAAGTGATTTTATCGGGCTTTACTATGATGGGAATAAGGGTTCTAAATCGGAAGTTAAGGTACTTATTTCAAAAGATGAAGTTGTAATTTCTAATGATACAATCGGAGTAATTGTATGGCCATTTAACAAGATTTCTGCACATCGGGATAATGATGATAAAAGGTGCTTTCTCAGTTATCACTTCGGAAAAAAATCAACACATCTTGAAATAGTTGGTCAAGAATTTTGGAAGGAATTAATTGCTGCGTCACCGGAAGAATTTAATCAAAAGAAAAAAAGCCCTTACGAAGGCATAAAAAAGCTGGCTGTCTTAATATTCTTAATTTTGCTTGGCTTTGGGATATTTTATTTTTATGCCTTACCGAAGATAGTGGATAGACTGGCAATAAATATTCCTTATCAATGGGAACAAGAATTAGGTGATAAATTATTTCAACAACTGACAAAATCTGAAAAAATTGACTCCTTTGGTTCTTTACAGTTAGATGAGTTTTTTCATGATTTTAAAAAGGATAGTTTTTTTCCTGCTAAGATATTTTTGGTTAATTCGAATCTGGTTAATGCGTTCGCCATGCCGGGCGGAAATATTGTGGTTTACAGTGGTATAATTGAGAAAATGGAATCTTATCCTGAACTGGTTTCTTTGTTGTTTCATGAATACGGACATGTTGTAAAAAGACATGTATTCAGAGGTATGATTCAATCGGTTACTACATTTGCCTTTGTATCTTTAATTCTAGGAGATGTGACTGCTCTCTCTTCTGTTCTATTAGAACAAGCGAATTCAATTTATAATTTAAAATTTTCAAGGGCTTATGAGACAGAATCTGACCGATTCGCCTTTCAGACCATGAAGGAGTTGTCAATAGATCCACAAGGATTAATCGATTTGTTTCAGCGATTAAAAGACATTGATTCGAGTAAGGATAGCACAAAAGTAAGTTCTATACCCAGTTTTTTAAGTACTCATCCCGGAACAGAAGAGAGAATTGAAAACGTCCATGAATGGATTAGAAAAGAAGCATATCCATACCGTAGAGATTCAAGCTTAGAAGAAAAATTTATAGGTATTCAATCACATCTTACTCATTAAGGCTATTAATATTATATTCTAATATTATCCGAGATTGTCTTTTCCAATAAATTGTGCTATTTTTATCTTTAACCAGTTGCTATTATAGGTGTGACTAAGCCAAATTTGTGCTGTTGAATTTCTTTTACAAGCCCAAATTCATTCAAACGAATGCAGTTACTCATCCCGCTTTCGCGTTTCCTTCACTTGTCTTTCTGTCGCATGCCATTCCGGTTTGCGGAAATCGTTCAGTCCTCTTCAAAATAATGATAACTTCGTCTGTCACAAATATATTCGGTGAGTATTCGATTTTATTGGTCTTTTGACTCTTTCGACCAAACTCAACTTCGAAATTTAAGATTTAACGATATAGCATCTTTACTTAGTAAAGTTGTCAGATTCAAGTAAAATTTATAATTGAATTAAGTCAAGAAAGGCTAAATCAAAAATCGAATTATTTCAAGCATAAAGAATACTCTCCACTATGAAAATGAATTTTAGTTTTATAAATTATTACACACTCAACAAGATAAGCGGTCAATTAACTAAATTTATTAAGAAATAGCCTAGAATTAAAAAGCTGTCCTTTATTATGTAAAATATTGATAATGAGATTATAAAAAATTAATGAAATAAATATATTTAATATTACCAAAAAAGTTAGGCAAATGGTTAAATCCTGTTATAGATTTGTAGCTTAGGGTGTTCTCATAGTGTTATTAAGGGGGGATTGAAGTCGCTCGGCTTCATCCCCTTTTTTTATTTTTAGCAGGAATTAAAATATATATAATTTTTTAAAAAAATATATCCAACAAAAGAACAAGTATGACATAGGAATATTACTTTTACACATCTTTTGTCTAGGGGAGTAGTCAAAAGTAACCCATTGAAAACAAGGGGTGTTTCATCACGAAGCACCCCTCTTTTTTTTATTAATAAATCTTGATAGAAATTTTACTGAAGGACAATAGATCGTTCTTCAATCATTTTACGGATGTTGATAAGTGCATAACGCATTCTTCCTAAAGCAGTATTGATGCTAACCCGCGTAAGTGAAGATATTTCTTTGAAGCTGAGATCTGCATAATGTCTGAGAACGAGAACTTCTCTTTGTTCGTCAGGGAGTTCATCCACCAATCTTCTTATCTGAGAATGAGTCTCTGAAAGGATTAGTTCATCTTCCCTATTGTTTTCAGGTAGATAAACTACATCAAAAATATCAAACTCATCTGAGTTTGTAACTTTAGTACGCTTTTTACCTCTTCGGAAATGATCAACACACATATTGTAGGCAATTCTTGTAGCCCACTGCGAAAATTTTCCTTCGTGATTATAAGATCCTTTTCTCAAGGTATCGATTATTTTAATAAAAACCTCCTGAAATAGGTCTTCAGCCAATTCACGATCTTTTACGAATAAGTATATAGCAGTATAAACCTTATTCTTATGACGATTAAGTAATTCTTCGAAAGCCTTTTCGTTACCCTGAAGATAGACATTGATCAATTCATGATCAGTCATTTTTACAACTTGCATACACTTAGGTTTTAATAAATTAAACTAATTGTAGAAGTTGTTATCGATAGGCAAAAACTAGATTTTTAAATTGTTTGACCTCGTAAAGATATAATAAGTTTGGTTTTTGCTGCTTATTTCCCAATTTTTATTTGAAGAATAAACTTCATTCACCTTGCTATATAATTCAAAAACCATGCCAGTTCTACCCAATTCATTTTATTATTTTATATAAATAACACAAAATCAATAATATATAATTTATATAAATTATTCATATAAAGAATATAGATTTGGGAGGTGTAAACAATGAGAGCGCTAATTATTAAATTCAATTTATTCTTTAAGAAATATTTAACCTAAATTATTTGGCTTAGTATGATCATCGAATCTAGCTATTTTTGCCCTTTGAGTCCATTCATGACAAAGAGTTCCAAAGCTTTCAAGAATCCAGAAATTATTATTAAAGGAGCCCGATCCAATAATCTAAAGTCAATAGATCTGGCGATACCAAAAGGAAATCTTATAGTTGTTACAGGACTATCAGGATCCGGAAAATCATCACTTGTGATTGATACCTTATACAGTGAAGGTCAAAGAAGGTATGTGGAAAGTCTCTCCTCCTACGCGAGGCAGTTTCTCCATCGAATGAAAAAACCGGATGTGGATTATATCTTAGGACTTTGTCCTGCAATTGCCATTGAACAAAAAGTAATTTCAACCAATGCGCGATCTACCGTTGGATCAATGACTGAGATTTATGATTATCTGAGATTGCTTTTCTCAAAAATTGGAAAAACCTATTCACCTGTATCGGGTCAAGAAGTTAAAAAGAATCAGGTGCAAGATATTGTAGATTTCATTTTTCAGCAAGCAGAGGGTTCAGAAATTTATCTTGTATTCAAAATACAAAGTAAGTATGCGGAAAGAAGTTTATCACAGGAATTTAATTTTTTAATTCAAAAAGGATTTACCCGTATTCTGCATAATGGTTTAATACTTGATATTGAAGACGAGATTAGTAAGAATAAAGAGCTAGAGAATATTTCTGTTACTCATCAAATTGTCAATGAATACAAAGTTATTGCTGACAGATTTATATTGAATAAAGATGAATCAGATTTTGAAAAGCGTGTTGCCGATTCAATTGAAACCGTCCTCTCTGAAAGTCTCGGAACTTGTATTGTTGTAGTCAATAAGAGTAAAGAATTTCCATTCAGTACAAGAATGGAGCTGGATGGGATTACTTTTTCAGAACCCAGTCCGGCATTGTTTAATTACAATAATTCTTTTGGTGCCTGTCCAAAATGCGAAGGATATGGAAGAACTATTGGATTAGATGAAAACAAAATCGTTCCTAATCCTTCCAGAAGTGTTTTTGAAGGTGCAATAGCTTGTTGGTGGGGTGAGAAATCTGAATTATGGCTGAAACCATTATTGAAAATTGCGCACAACATTAACTTTCCCCTTCACACTCCTTATAAGAAATTAAGCGATGAACATAAAGAGATTCTGTGGGAAGGATATAAAGAATTTAAAGGTATCCGAGCTTTTTTTAAAGATCTTGAAGAAAAATCATACAAGATTCAAAATAGGATTATGTTGGCAAGATTTAGAGGAAGGACAACCTGTGATCAGTGCAAAGGCTGTAGATTGAGAAAAGAAGCTTTGTATGTAAAAGTAGGGAATAAATCTATTAGAGATCTGATGTTTATCCCAATTGATGAAGTACTTCATTTTATTGATGGGCTAAAATTGAGTGAAAGCGATCAAAAAATATCTTCAAGAATTATAGTAGAGTTGAAGAACCGATTGGCTGTTCTAAATCAAATCGGGCTATCCTATCTTCATCTTGATCGTCTTGCAGTTAGTCTAAGCGGAGGAGAATCACAGAGAATACATCTCACTAGAACCTTAGGATCCAATCTCACTTCTTCCTTATATATTTTGGATGAACCATCAATAGGATTGCATCCCAGAGATACCCAAAATCTCATAAGGGTCTTAATTCATTTGAGAGACCTGGGCAATACCGTTGTAGTAATTGAACATGAAGAAGAAATTATTCGATCGGCAAACTATATTATTGATATCGGACCCGGAGCAGGTCTTCATGGAGGCCAATTAGAATTTTGTGGTACGTATAAAGATTTTTTAAAATTAAAAGATCAAAATCTGACCGCTTCCTACTTGACGGATAACTATAAAATAAAGCTTCCGCCCAGGAGAAGAAATTCGATTGACTTTCTACAGATCAATAATGCTCAAGTGCATAATCTGGATATTATTAGTGTTAAGATACCTCTTCATTCCTTGGTCTGTGTAAGCGGAGTTTCCGGATCCGGGAAAACAACATTGATCAAGCAAATACTTTATCCACTCCTTCAGGAAAAAATTGAAGATAACCTAAGTGATGAAACCGAATTGATGGGTGCTGAATTGAAAGGGGCATTTAAAAAAATTAAGCAAGTCGAATTGGTAAGCCAGCAAGGGATAGGTAGATCTTCAAGATCAAATCCGGCTACTTATGTTAAAGCTTGGGATGATATCAGAGAAATCTATTCTACACAACCCTTGTCGAAGATCCGCGGATATCAAGCAAAACATTTTTCTTTTAATGTTGAAGGGGGACGATGTGAAGCTTGCAAAGGAGATGGGGAAATAGTAGTAGAAATGCAATTTTTATCGGATGTAGGCTTGATTTGTGAAGATTGCAATGGAAAGAGGTTTAGAAACGAAATCCTGGAGATACTGTATAAAGATAAAAACATCAATGATATACTTAATCTTAGTGTTGAGGAAGCGTTTGATTTGTTTAAGGATAAAAAGGATATTGTCAAAAAGTTGAAACCCATGATTGATGTAGGACTTTCTTATCTTAAGTTAGGACAATCCACAACCAGTCTATCCGGCGGCGAATCTCAACGATTAAAACTTGCATACTATCTTGGACTGGAAAGCAACCAGAATCATGTGTTTTTTATTTTTGATGAACCAACCACCGGACTTCACTTTGAAGATACAAGAAAATTGCTTATATCATTAAATGCATTAATTGAGAAAGGGCATTCAGTACTCGTGATAGAACACAATTTGGAAGTACTAAAATCATCAGATTGGATAATAGATTTAGGTCCCGGCGGAGGTAAAGATGGCGGGAAGTTATTGTATCAGGGTGTTCCTGAAGGATTGATCAACATTGGTGAATCTCTAACTGGGCAGTTTCTGAATGAGAAGTTGCAAATTATAGAAAGTTAATATAAGCATACTTATCTTTTCGAATCAAAGTGATTACACTTAGAAATTAGGTTTAATGAATAAAAAGATAGTCAATGCATGAGTTTATTAACCCTAACCATGCATCGACCATCAATTTCTAAAGGGTGTTACTCAGTTTCAGACGTATTGTCTTTTTGAAGTTTTAGTATATCACTAAGAATGATTTCAGAAATGTATTTAGTTTCTCCAGACTTGTCTTTATAACTTCGATTTGAGATTCTTCCATGTAGCATTACTTCTTGTCCCTTGGCAAGATATTTCTGGACATATTCGGCAACTTTATCCCATGCCACGATATTGTGCCAGGTTGTATTTTCCACCTTTTTGCCGTCTGGGGACTTGTAATTTTCGTTTGTAGCTAGGCTGAAACGAGCAATTTTTTTACCCGTTTCTAGATTACTCACTTCAGGATTTTTTCCAAGGTGACCAATTAATTGAACTGAATTTTTAAGATTTTTCATACATTAATAATTTAAACGTGAAACAATAATATTTACTTTTAACAGATTTCGAAAACAACTTTATGCTGAACGACAAGGCAAAGTTGAGAAGTATGTTTGTATTAAGATAAATGTTAAACGTTTATATCCGAAAATATCCGTTTGTAAACGAATATCAACGGATACGTTATTGTTCACAATAGATTTTTCGTAAAACAATTTTTTATAATTGTTTGACTCAAAATATATAAAAGCAAGATTAGTCATAGCAAATATTTAAATAATTAACGTATTATATTGACTGAATACCCATGATCTACAAACTAAACATGAAATAATGAATGTTATAAATGCTATATTATTGAAGCTCCATTATCAATTTTAAGGATATGAGAAAATTAAATTAAACTGTGTATCGTTAAAATTCAAATATAAATTCTACTGCCAGATACCTGAAAATGTCTTTACAATTAGTAATACAATTGATTATTTTTGTATTTATAGATTAGTGTGAATAGATGTCTAAAGAAAATTAAATATACTTGCGAAAGTGAAGACATTGAAATAAATTTGAACTATTGAAAATATGAATTACGAAGACAATCCTATAAGCATCAAGTATTATGTTAAAAAATATTTGAAAGAGAATCAGGAACACTATAATGGGAAAAAAGTTATAGATTTTCCGGCAGGAAATGGAGTTACATCAAGAATTCTAAAAGAGATTGGAGCTTTGCCAGTTCCCATGGATCTTTTTCCTGAATACTTTGAAGTTGAAAATTTAGAATGTATTAGGGCTAATATTAAAGAAGGTTTGCCAGTAATGAATAAATCTGCGGATACTCTGATATGTCAAGAAGGTATTGAACATTTTAGTGATCAATTCGAAGCTTTAAAAGAATTCAACAGAGTATTAAAGTTCAATGGTACTTTATTGATAACAACTCCTAACTACTCGAATATTCACGCAAAATTAAGTTATCTGTTGTCAGAGAGCGAAAGGTATAATTCGACTATGGCCCCCAATGAACTTGATAGTATATGGTTGTTAAAGCCAGAAATTACAAATGAAATATATTTTGGACATATATTTTTAACTGGTATTCAAAAGCTAAGAGTATTGGCAAAGTTGAATGGTTTTAGAATTGAGAAGTTGCATCCAACCAGAATAAAGTATACTTCAGTTGTGCTTCTTTTCTTTTTTTATCCCTTTATTTTTCTATTTAATTGGATATCTTATAGGAAGAATTTAACGAGGAATGAAGATTTTGATATGAAGACCAAAAAGGAAGTGTATGGTGAAATATTTAAGTTGGCTATAAATCCAATGGTACTTGTACGCGCAAATCTGATGATTGAGTTTGTCAAAGAGAGAGATTCACATGAAGTAGTTCTGGGATTAAGAAGTAAGCACAAAGGATTTGGAACTACATAGTTACATAAAATTACTTTATTATATTAGTATCAGTAAGAGAAGATTGTGATTGGAATCAAGTAGTTTTATAGTATAGAATGTTCAAATTAGAGTGAAGTAACTTTATCTTCATAGTATTTATCAGGTAGTGCAGGTTGATGAAAAATGTAAGAATTTGTTCCGGAATGAATTCATAGACTGAGAAATTTTAATTAATCAACAGTGTTTTAATAATTCACACGGCAAACTTTTGATTATTCTTTTGTTACTTTGAGTCAAATTATTAGTTAAATGATGAAATTTATTATAAAGATTATACTATTAATTTGTATTACTTTATTGAGTCTGGATATCGTCAATTCGCAAGAATCGGTTTATTCGCGAATGCAAAAAGTTGCAGCCGGGGAATATCAGATACATTACATAAAGAGTGATTCAACTTTATGGGCATCTGGTCATTTGTCCCCAGGTTATTTAGCAACTGGCAATGTGGTTAGAAAAGGGCGGGCTGTTCCTGTGAAGCAAGTAAATGGAATGGATATGCCAAAGTTTGTCAAAGCTTATGGAGGCTTACATCAGAATGCGGCAGTCGATATTAATGGAAATGTGTGGACCTTAGGAGAAGCTAAAACCTGGGGTTGTGATGCTTGTATTGCAGGTGATGGAGGTAAAGGATACTATGACTTTGCCAATAAAATTGAAATAGATGAGAAGGGAAATCCATTTACAGGAATTTCTATGTTGTCGATGTTTGCAGGTGCTGGCGGACATGGATGGTATGCTGTTAAAGAAGTGGATTCAAGTTTATGGTGGTGGGGTATTGATGAGGGGATGGGGTATGCTCTGGATGGTTTGGAATCTGTAACCATTCAAAATAGACCAAAACAAGTTCCTGTTCCCGGCAATAAAAAAGTTGTGCAGGTTGTATCAGGTGGATTTGTAATTGTTTTGTGCAGTGATGGCACAGTTTATACCGGTGCAGGAGGATGTGATGACTATCAGGTACCAAAAGGATATCCATGCAATGGCAAAAGTTTCACAAGATTAAATCAAGTAAACGGATTATCTAAAGTAACATCGATTGCTGGTGGTCACCAAATAGCATATGCAATCTGTGGAACTGATTCAGTTATGGCATGGGGAAGAGAAAATTTGTTGGGTCTTGGTAAAAATGAAGTAAGCTTATATATTACCCCTAAAAAAATGAATTGGAATTTGCCAAGTTCTATCCGAATGATTGTTACAAATACATCCAGTACACACGCAATTTTAATGGATTCTACGCTTTGGGGATGGGGACACTCAGCACAGGGTGAAGTTGGAAATGGCACCATGTTAGATAGAAATATTTACAATTTTATAGATGGTATTTCAAGAGATACTATAATAAATCAACCCGTGAGAATTGTTCCTTCTCGCAAAGATTTTGTAAATATATATGGTGCAATGCCTTATACTTTTTTCTCGTATTTTGAAGCAGAGAATGGACAATTGTATTTTTGTGGTAGGAATAAAGCTGGTATTGCTGGTAATGGAGAGGTTGAGCCACCCGGAAATAATATGGCAGCAAATTATGCCCAGACATGGAGTAAGGAATATGCCGTTCCAATAGATATTTTTTCACTTCGAAGTTCAATATTAGTTCCCGCACAACAATGTGTTGACAATGGGAATGCCACCGGATGTAATAATTATATTCAACCTGCTAATTATCCACCAAAGGTTTTTGCTGGGCCAGATCAAAATATTGATTCAGAAAATACGATAATTGTTGCTAAAGCTAATCCGCATTCTGGAAGAAAGATAGCAAGTTATGTTTGGAGTCAGTTGAGTGGTCCTACTTATGCTCACTTTAATACATTTAACGATTCAATAGCTCAGGTTAGTAGGCTGAAAGTAGGAGAATACAAATTTGTTATTACAGTTAAAGACAGCCTTAACTCTACAGGTCTAGACACAATAGCAATAGTTGTTAAACCTATTAGTACCAATTCAGGAAGATTTTTTTTGGAAGATCAGATTAATTTATTTCCAAATCCATGTTACGATGATTTCTATGTTGAATCAAATTATTCTTTTACCAGCTATCAAATATTTGATAGTTCAGGAAATAAAATCCTTGAGAAGAGTTATTCAAAGAAAATTGACGTTAAGGGTTTGAATCATGGAATATATCTATTAATTTTATTTACGGATGCTGGTTATAGTAAAAAAATAAAATTTGTGATCGCCAAGAGCTAAAAAAAATTTACATTAAATGCAATAGTTTTAATTAATTCTTCCTACACGATCCCCCATTCACAGAATGGCATTATATTAACTCCATCTAATGTCAGACTTTTTTTTGAATCAAGTTTTAACTGATAAGTATTTCTCTATTAGAAGCCGATTCGCCGCATCGATACAGGTAAATACAAAATAATATTTCTTAGTGTAATCTGGAGCTTATAGATATTTTGAATCAATCAACATTAAACTCAAATTTCATTAATTCAGATAATTAGTGCAGTTTTAAGATGGCTCTTTAATAAATAATTGTTAAATCCGATTTTTTATTTGAATATTTAATTTATAGTTAGGAAACCTAACTATATTTGCATGACCAAAAAAGTCGTAACAATTTAAATTTATATAAAAATGAGTAAATCCGTTTTCTATCACGCAGGATGCCCTGTTTGTCTAAGTGCTGAACATGACATTCTTAATCTCTTAGGACCTGAAAAGGTTGAAGTTGTTCACTTTGGAAGCGACAAGTCCAGAATTGCAGAAGCAGAAAATGCCGGAGTAAAGTCTGTTCCTGCTTTGGTAACACCTAATGGAAATGTTCTACACATCAACTTTGGAGCCTCGATGGCTGATGTGAAAGCCTAAAAACTTGCCTCACAAGGGTTGATGTAATATCTTTGTGAGGCTTTTTTTACAATGGATAATGAAATTTGTAATAATATTATCGCTGGTAATTACCTGTCCTCACGGATATTGTCAAGCTCAAATTAAAATGTAAAATAAAATGAAGATTGCAGTTTGGGATACTTATGTAACAAAGAAGGATGGCAATGTTATGCACTTCGATATTCTCGCACCAGCAGAAATAAGAGACACATCTCTCATTTATGCATATGGGAAAGAATATTTAAAATCAATGGGTCAGGATGGACAATCCCTGACTTCCAAAGAATGCAGGTTCTGTCATGTTGAGACCCTAAGACCAAGTTGGGAAAAAGATATTCAGGATCGAGGTTATTTTATTATTGAAATGGAGAATTGTAATTGATTTTCTTGAGATGAAGAAATCTCCATTTGACTTAAGTTATCAGAATATAGATTTGGATAGCAAAATAGTTGCATCCTTAGAAAGAATTTCACAAGCTTTCCGAGTATTGCTTTGGAATGAAAGTAAAGAATTGACAATGAGTCCTATTCAAATTCAGATTCTTATATTTTTGTTGAATCATTCAGAGGAAAAGAGAAAAGTAAGTTATCTGGCTGAAGAGTTCAATCTTACAAAAGCTACCATTAGCGATTCGATTAAAGCACTTCAAAATAAGAAGTTGATTCGGAAAACTTTTGAAATTGAAGACAGCAGAAGTTATACAATACATCTGACTGCGAATGGAAGAAGAATGGCAGAGCAGACTTCGTTATTTACTCAACAGATCCAAAGCCCTATTGAAAAGATGAAATTTACAGACAAAGAGAATTTGTTGTCGAGCTTACTAGGGATTATTCATTCTCTGAACAAATCCGGAATAATTAATATTCAGAGAATGTGTTTTACTTGCCATTTTTATAATAATATAGATAAAGGAAATGAACATTATTGTGAACTCTTGAATGCAAAACTAGCGAATAATCAACTTCGACTAGACTGTGAGGAGCATATTCTAGCATTAGGAGTAGAATAGCAGTTTTTATACTTTGATTTTTATCTTGTAGGCAATAAGCAAGGTGAAGATTTATTAAATCTATAAAGGGGAAATTGAAATTGCACATCCTTAAAAATAATAAAATCAGAATATACAGTCTCCTGCTTACTTAAGTTTTCTAGTTTATAGAAATGATAGTATTGTTATAATGAAAGTATAACATGGATTAAAATTGTCTTTGACAATAGCAAAGAATGTTAGATCTTTTGACTTTGCATCTATAAGAAAACTTTAAGGTGAAATATTATTGAATACCTTATTTTTGTCAAGGAGAAAATTGGTTGATCTGAAAAACTTTATCTATATATGGAAGCGGCAATAAGTATATTAACAGGTATAGTAGTCATAGAGCATCTTTGTTTTATGTACATTGAAATGTTTGAATGGAAGAGAATGGGACAAATGACTTTCAAATCATACCCTGAAAGCTTTTTTAATGCCTCTAAAGGTTTGGCTGCGAATCAAGGATTGTATAATGGTTTTTTGGCAGTAGGATTAATCTGGACATTTTTTATTACCGATGTTGAGTGGAAACAAGCAATCGCTGTTTACTTTCTATCTTGTATTGTGTTAGCCGGCATTTATGGAGCAATTACAATCAGCAGAAAGATATTTTATATTCAGGGATTGCCGGCATTAGTTGCATTGATAGGATGGTTGCTAATGAATTGATTGACTGATTCATTTGGAACAATATTTGTACTATTCATGCTGCAGTTTAAAAAGAAATATCATGTATATAATTTAAAAATTTCTTAAAAAATCAGTTGAGTATCAGAACTCTTTCTATAAATCTGTGAATAGAATAGTGTTGCCGCGCTAGAAAACAAAAAAATGGAAACTACTAGCAATAGTTCATTCGTGTATGGGATGAAAATATTTGAAACGGATGTTAGTCCTTGAAAACCAAGAAGTACTTCATTGCAGATAACTCCAATAAAGAAAATAATCATTGAAGATTTCGATAGATTATTAAGAATAAGTAATTTTTGTTTTAGTGCATAGAAGAAAATGAAAAAACTAAAAACCCCAAGAAGTATAAGATGTAAATAGGTGATGACAATGGAACGTGATTCAAGAACTATTTGACTAAGATTAGGATGAGATGAAGATGCTTGAAGAATATACTTAAGAAGCAAGGCAATCATTGAACTATATAAAAATATTTTTTCAAAGAAATTCAGTTTTTGAAATCTAGTATTCTTCTGATGAAAGTATACACTAAAAAGTAGATGAATGTAGGCTATCAGCTGGACAATTGTCCCAAGTATTATGAGGGTATGAACCCAAGCCGGAAGATCTGCCCACAAGATGAATAATCCATAGGTAGGGAAAACTGTAATTGCAAATAATTTGCAGTATTTTAAAGTGTTAAAATTCTTGAAGTCAAGCCATTGGCTAGCTAATGCCATTGCTCCAAAGAAGAACCATCCATTGTATTGGAAATGTAAAAAGAAGTGAATTGAGGAGTTGTAATAATCTGTATTTGAAATTTTATTAATGATAAGATATACCAAAGAAAATGGCCCGATGGCTGAAATAACATTTAGGAATAATCCGATTCTTGCCCAATGGATTGAAGTTCCTATTTTCTTTGATGTACTGCTATCTCTGTAAAATTGAATATAATATAACAAGGCAATCACAATGGTCATCGTTGAAAAAATAATAGAAATAACTTTATATCCTTGAATTGTAAAAGAGATAAGCATTCCGTAGGCAGAGAGCAGATTTAAGCCGATTAGCCAGTTGTATATTTTTTTTCTACTTTTTGATAGTTCTCCTTCCAAGAGTATAACAAGTCCATAATAAAGAGTATGGCTAATCCAGGCACTGAAGGCAAAATGAGAATGTGCATGAAGGAGGTTTTCTTGCTCTAAAAAGGGAATATTGAAAATAACTTTGTATCTCATCAGAAATCCAAAAAAAGCAACCAATACCAAACTTAATAAGCTCCATTTGAACCATTTTGGTGGGATTTCAAACATTTCTAATTGAATTGATTTGTAATTTTACAAATGTAAATCATCTAACGGATTAAAAGATTATTTTATTAATCTAGAAACATCAGCTTTTATTATTATCTATATTATTAATGTATTAGTCCAAATCGCATATTTATTTTGTTCATTTAAAATCCTTTTAAATATTGTTTCTACTAAAATCCTTTCCTGTTCGGACTTAATTTTTGGAAAATATGAGTTGTATTTTAAATACGTAGATTTCAATATGAGAGCTGAAATTTTTTGGATTTTTTTATCTAAAGCGTTATTTATAACTGTTTCATATAAATAAAAGATATATGTATCCATTATTGTAAGAATTTCTTAGATTTGCATTTAATGACTATATTATAGATTAATTGGTCTAGTTATTTAAAAATTGGTCTAACATTAAAAACAAAGGAATATGCAACAAGATTCGATATTGCATTTTTTTCTCATCCTTGCAGCAATTTCAACCATTGTATTTGTATTTGTATTTTTTTCCAGCTGGCAGGACGATACCAACAATGAGGGAGTGAAAAATGCGCTTAGAAAGCGATTTTGGTTTATTTTAATATTATTAGTTTCGCTTGGAATTTTTGCATCGGTTACAATTCCAAAATCTCCTTACTTTTTATTTGCGGATGAAGTTCCTTCTAAAATAATTCATGTATCGGCTATGCAATATGCTTTTCTCCTGTCTGAAAAAAATATTGATGCTAAGAATCCTGTCGGAGAAAGTATCATACTACCGTCAAATCGCTTAGTGGAGTTCAGAGTTACAAGTCTGGATGTCAATCATGGATTTGCAATATACAATTCGGAAATGCAACTGATAACTCAGACCCAAGCAATGCCTGGTTATGTGAATTCCCTGAGATACAAATTTGATAAACCCGGTAAGTACCAAGTTCTTTGTCTGGAACTGTGTGGGGTTGGACATCCGGTTATGCAATCAACATTTAAAGTACAATAGCTAACTAAAAGATTAAATATGGAATCACTTAATTTGAAAAAAATAACTTCTCTTTGGATAATTACGATTTTAGTACTTTTTGTAGTTGCCATTGTGTTAGGTATTGTCATGCGACTGAATCAGGGTGAGGTTATTAAGCTGGAACCTTTGGCCTTTTATACAAATATGACTACGCATGGTATAACCATGATTGGTATTTGGTTTGTTGCAGGAATGGTCTCAGTCAACTACTTAATGGAACGCTATGTTAAAACAAGTTATTCGATTAACTTGTTTGCTTTTGTACTTACCGTCATAGGAGTAGTTATATTATGGACTTGCACCTACATAGGGAATTTCAGTTCCGGATGGACTTTTCTATATCCTTTACCGCTTAAAGATTCTGGTTCTGCACCCTGGGCAACACCAATGTATTTAGTGGCATTAACTATACTTGGGATAGCCTGGCTTGTATGGAGTGTTAGTCTAATGGCTCAAGTTCTTAAAAAGTATTCCTTCTCTCAGTTATTGGCCTGGCAACATTTGAAAAGTAATCCTAAAGTAGAAACACCACCATTTATTCTAATCTCTACAGTAACCCTTATTGGTGTAATTGCTTCATTGATAGCTGCAGTAATTGTTATAGTCTTATATTTTGCAGAATATTTTTCTAATGGAAACTTTGTAAATGATGCTCTTCTAATGAAGAATCTGACGTATTTCTTTGGCCATACAATTGCCAACGAAATGCTTTATCTAGGAGTAGCGGTTATTTATGAAATTTTTGCAGAGGTAAGTGGTCGGCCGAAGTGGAAGACAACCTGGTATGTAGCATTGGCATGGAATTGTTCTTTAGTTTTTATACTAACGGCTTTCTTTCATCATCTCTACATGGACTTTGTACAACCTGAAGGTTTACAGATTATAGGTCAGCTAGCCTCCTATCTTGCCAGTATACCTGCAGTAGGAGTAACGGTATTTACGATTATACTTGCGGTATATAGAGTAAGAATAAAATGGTCAATCGTTAATCTGCTTTTTTTTATTGGTGTAATTGGGTGGGTAATCGGAGGATTAGGAGCAGTAATTGATGCGACTATTTCCAACAATGTTGTGCTGCATAATACGCTTTGGGTGCCTGCACATTTCCACACATACAATGCAATGGGAAATGTATTATTTAGTCTTGCTTTCTTTTACTGGTTCTCTACTCAACATATCAAGATCCTTGTTATTAGCAATCAGACCTTGTATACAATGGGCTTGCTTCTCATAGGCGGGATTGGATTTTTAATAGCATTTTATATGGGAGGAGCTGATTCTGTTCCCAGAAGATACAGTACATATCCTTCAGGCTTAGCCTCAGCTTCATATCTGGCAAAGATTGGTGCAAGCTTTGCAATGTTGTATCTAGGTGCAGTACTGATTTTCTTTTATAACATATCAAAAAGATGTTTCGGAATTTTATATTCGTCGCCATATTAGCAATACAAAGTACAATAAATGCACAACATAATATTAGTACTTTAGATGAGGAGAAAAATATTTATGAAAAAATATCAAACGTACCTCTTAAGATTGTTAATCGTGATGACGTAAGAAAATTCGAATTGTTGTATAAAGAAAAGCCGGTAATACTTGCTCTTGTTTTTACTCAGTGTTCGGGAATCTGCAATCCATTTTTAATTCAACTTAAGAATAGTCTACAATTCATCAAGACAGATAAGAATTATCAAATCCTCGTATTGAGCTTTGATTCCAGGGATAATTTAGAATCTATGAGCAAATTGGCCAAAAGATTTGAACTGGATAATGCAATTAATTGGAAATTTGCAATCACAGATAGTATTCAAGCTTTGAATAATTCTGTTGGGTTTTCACCACTATGGGATTCAATCAGGAAGCAATTTGATCATGAAGCATTATTGGTTGGAATTAACCAAGAAGGTTATATAGCAAAGAAACTTATCGGTGTCAGAAGTCATTATGATTTGGAGTTGATGATTAGAAGCATAAATCATATATATACTCCAAGCTATAAGTTGCCAGCAAAAAATAGTTTATTTTCTTGTTTTAATTATGATCCATTAACCGGTAAAAACACTCCAGGAACAGGCTTATTGATCATTGTTCTTCCGGCTTTTATTACTGCAATTATTATTCTATTTGTTGCCTTGATTTCTAGAACTAAACGGCTATCAAGTTAGTAATTATACTTTCTGTGATCAGATAAAGAATGCTTAATTCTAATGTAACAATTGATTAGTTCTATGAATTAAATAAATATCAGTTTTATAAATAGAATTGTTTTTTTTCAATTCTTAATATGAATACAGCATTATTGCAGAATACATTAGAATAAAGATTGTTAACAGGATTCAAAATAATTTAAAAAGAGGGTTTAATTGTATTGATATGAATGAGACATTGAACCAATTTTAGCATTATTCATTTAATAAGCTAGTTTTGCAACTTATTTTTGAATTTGATGAAGTTATTTCCCGGCAAGATAGGTTTACTTGCATTTCTGATAGTATTGTTGTTAATGCCCTTGGGTCATGCCCTAATGGTCCTGAATGAACATTTTTTAGGCAAGAATAAACTAATTGGCGCTTTTATAATTGGACTAATCGGTCTAGCTATGCTGATTATTGGAATATTAAAAGAAAGAAAAGCAGTATTGGCTACTATTTTAGGACTTCTGGGAGGAGTTCTGGTGTGGACGGGTTGGATTGAGTTCTCATTTGTTTGGATCGCGGAGAAGTTAAATATTCCAAATCTACAGGAAAACGGGGAAGTGGTAACCAAAGCAGAGTATCTGGTAATGATGTCATCGTTGGGTTTGCTGCTTACATTTATACTTCTCTTTATGTTTACACAAAACAGATGTACTTTTTTCAATTGGTTTAAATTAATTTTTCGACTTAACGGATCTTTGAAGTTAACAGAAAAGCAAAATAAACCTTTAGCTATGATTACTTTTATTGAGACAATTATGATTTTGTGGAGCTTTTATTTAGTCTTACTACTTGTCTATGATAAAGACATAGCCGGGGATAGACATCCTGCAACATATGTAGTTGCATTTGGATCCCTGTTCTGGTCGATTTATCTATTCCTTAAGCTGGTTAAATTTAAAAATCTTGATTATGCAATTCGATACGCAATTCCTACGGTAATAATATTCTGGAATTTTATTGAAGTGTTGGGGCGGTGGGATACTTTTAAAGAAATCTGGATTCATCCAACAGAGCATTGGATACCGAACCTTATTTTTTTATTGATGTTGGCGTTTTTCATCGCTTATTATATGATTGAAAACAAGAAAAAAGAAGAAAAAAAGCGTATTGAAAAGTTACAGACCAAAGGGTTTCAATAATTTTTTTTAAATATTGGTTCAGTCTGAGGATAAGAATTTCAATTTGAATACAAACTTCCTGTTAGTAATAGATTTGTAAAAGTCAAAATTAAACTGAATCCAATGATCTTTTACTTCTTGATTTCGAAAAATCAAGATATTCATAGATGCCTGAATGATCCTTAGATTAGTGTTTGTGAATAATTTTTTTTAGTTATAGTTCGAAGTAGTTAATATTTTCTTAAATAAATTTGTGATTCAATTTGTATTCATTGAGATTTTGTCATAAACATTCATTGGTAATTGTTATTTTTTATCTATTTTTTTTGTTGAAATATTAAAAGTAGAATGAAACAAACAGTGATTTATTCTGTTACTTTGTTATATCAACTATTATTATAGAGAGTTGATTATTTTTTAATACAAAATATATAAGGTATGAAAACAATTACAATTATTAAAGGAACAATTATTTTATTTATTCTTGTAGTATCCAAGACATCATTTGCTCAAAGCAAGATAATTCCGTATAATCAAACATCTAATAAAATTCAGGATTATATCAAGACTCATTTCTCAAAATCTGAAGTTGTTCAAGCTTCAGTTGAAAAAGAAGGATTGTCTAAAGAGTATGAAATCATACTTGCTGATGGCATTAAGCTTGAGTTTAATAGTAAGTATAAAATCAGAGAAATTGATGGAAAATCCAAACTTCCGGATTCTGTAATTCCACAAAAGATTAGAGAATATGTAGTCAGAAACTTCTCAAAAAATGTAATTACAGATTGGAAGATAGATGGAAAGAATCAGCAAATTGGCTTGGACAATGATTTGGATCTCGAATTTTCTATGGGCGGGAAGTTTCTTCGAATTGATAAGTAGAGGGAGGAAAGAGTAAGAAATAGTTAAGACATTTGAATACTATTCTCCAACTGTATTACAATATGACTTACTTTAACAATAGAATTTTTATCTATCAGGTATAGTTTTGAGATCTATGGTTTTTTAAGTCGTTTACGATTTCATTATGTGGTCTATATACTTAAGCCTTGACCATAAAGTGTATCTGTAACTTCCATAAAATCAAGATGATTAAGAGATGAACTTATAAAATTGATTAAACTAGCACGGTTTCTTGATAATCCAAACATCTTGAGGAAGGCTTTTACCAAGTTCGGGTTTATAAACCTTATGCTCTAGGATTATCCCATTGCTCAGTAATGTTTTCATAAATTCAGGTGGATGAAATGCTGAATAGGTACGATGTCCTTCTTTTACTTTTCCTCTAATTACTAATTTCCCTTCACGAAAGTTGGCAGTTTCTAAATCACTCAATTTTACACAAAAATTATCACCCTGAGTTGTCAACAGAAGAATTCCTCCAGGTTTCAGAATACGAAATAATTCTCTGTACCAACTGTAATGGGACTTTTCTGAGAGATGAGTAATAATTGAAATCCCATAAATGATATCCATTGAATCATCCAAGTATGGTAAGTTTGCATGGATTGTATTGCAATTGAAACTGATGTATGGCAGATTTTGAGAACACCATTCAATTGAGTTTTTATTGTAATCCGTTGCATAGTATTCACATTGACGGTGTGTTAATTCGGGTAGGTGTCTTATAATTCTTCCAGGTCCACATCCCCAGTCCAGAATTTTTTTATTCTTTAGATCAACATGAGCTTCAAGGAGTTGAATAAGCCATTTTGCTGATTCCATACCTTCAAAATAGTATTTTCTATAATTGAGTTGAAACGATTCATACATCAGATAGTCATCAGGTAATACAATATTAGGATGGTTTTTGGTGAAGTCTCTATTGGATTCTAGGTTTTTTACTTTCTCAAGGTAGTACCGAAGTTGATCAAGGTAAAAAATAAAACCAAAGTATCTAAGAAAATTTGAAATAGCTGACTTGTTCAATTTGTTTTAGATAGAGCTTTAAAAACTTATAGGATTGAGGATTTAAATAGTAAATATTAGAATTTTCAAACAGCATCCAGCTCTGTATTGTCACCAATATTATAGGTTTGCGATTTGCCTTTAATAATAACGTCATTTCCAATAATAGAATTCTGCATAACAATATTGTCTAACAGACTGTAATTACCGATAATGGCTTCCTTGATTATCGAATTGTCAATTTCTACATGATCCCCAACTGAGACATGAGGACCAATAATACAGTTCTTAATAGTACAATTTGCACCAATATTAACAGGCGGAATGATAACACTATTTTGAAATTTATAGTCTGACTCTAGATTCATTCTGTCTAACATAATGGCATTGGTTTCCAGAAGCACGTTTTTCTTTCCGCAGTCAAACCAATTTTTTACTTCCATAACTTCAAAGTGATATCCAAGATCGAGTAGTCTTTTTAGTCCGTCGGTCAGATGAAATTCACCTTTGGTCTTTACATCATTTTGAATATTGTATTCCAATGCATTGATCAGTTGCTTGAACTCTTTTATAAAATATAATCCAACCAGAGCCAAATTTGATTTGGGAATCATGGGTTTTTCAACCAGATTTTTAATAAATCCGCTTTCGTTTAGTTCTACGACACCAAATAACCTGGGATCGTTAACTTTTCTGACCGCAAGCGTATTGTACTTACAATGTGTAAGAACTTTAAAATCAATATCAAGAATGCTGTCTCCAAGCTGAATCAGTACTTCTTCATCGTTTTCTATGTACTGTTTGCAGGAATAAATAGCATGACCAAGCCCTTGTCTTTCCTTTTGAAATATATAATTTTTATGAATATTAGAATAATTCTCATCTAAAAATTCGATAATCTTATCGGCCAGATATCCGACAACAAAAATAAAATCCTTATGTCCTGATGCAATTAATTGATCAAGGATATAAGATAAAATAGGTTTTCCGGCAACAGGAATTAAAGGTTTGGGTTGCGTATAGGTGAATGGCCTAAGCTTTGTTCCCGCACCGGCTACAGGTATAATAACCTTCATTGAAGCTTATACAGCAAAAGTCGTACCTAATTTTATCACACGGGTCAGATACACTTTTTAAACCTGTTTTGTCCATGAATAGAGTCATTTTCTGTATTTATGTGAACTGTGATTAATTAACCTCTAATTTTAAAATTAATTCTAAGGATTCTAGAATTCAACTTGACAAAATGGATAATTCAATCGAATAGAAATTCTCGGTCTAATATTTCTTAAAAACTTTTTACCTAAAATATTTTTTCTTTTAAATTGTAAAATTTATTAATTACAAATGAAGGTATATGTTTTTGAATTTATTTATTTGTATAATATTTTTACAAAAAGGAAAATAATCCAATATAAATATCTAGCTTAAATGACTATTAACTATCCAACGCCATCACTAATAAATGTAAAGGTTATAAGTGTTTTGTGAATATACCCGACTGAAATTGAATAAGCATAAATTAGATTTATTGAGTTTTCTGTAAATTGTTAAATATCGTTATTCATCCAGATCTTTGCTATGTTCTTTATATTCATTAATAAGTCGTTGTTGGATATCCGGAGGGACCGAAGCATAATCACTAAGTTTCATGCTAAACTTCGCTTTGCCCTGGGTCAAAGAACGAAGTGTTGATGAGTAGTTGTGCATTTCTGAAAGAGGGACTCGAGCTTTTATTTTCTGATAATGCCCTTCTGTATCCATTCCCATAATTATAGCTCTACGTGTCTGAAGGTCACCCATGATATCGCCCATTACTTCATCGCTGCATAAGATTTCAAGATCATAAATGGGTTCCATAATTTGTGGAGCAGCCGAATGAAATGCTTCCCGGAATGCTTGCATTCCTGCAATCTGGAATGCCATATCGTTACTATCTACCGGGTGCATCTTGCCATCAAATACAGAGACACGAATATTAGTGCAATAAGAACCCGTTAAAGGACCTTCAATCATCTTGTTCATTATGCCTTTTTTAATTGCACTAGAAAACTTTGAATCAATGGAGCCACCGACAATACACCAGAAAAATGCCATTTTTCCTCCCCAGGAAAGTTCTTCCATTTCCCTGTTTCTTACCGTTAATCCGGAAGGATCTGGAATGCCTTCATACCAGGGCTCGACACGCATATGGACTTCTGCAAACTGACCTGAGCCTCCGGATTGTTTTTTATGGCGATAAGAGGTATCTGCAAGTTTGTTGATGGTTTCTAAATATGGAATTTTGGGTTTAATAAAATCCATTTTAACACCATGTAATTTTTCAATTCTGTATTTGACCAAATCAAGATGCATCTGACCTTGACCATGAAGAATATTTTGGTGTAGTCTTTGAGATTGTTCAAGGATTAATGTAGGGTCTTCTTCTTGTAATTCGTGAATAGCTTTGATTAATTTTTCTAGATCATTTTTATTTTCCGTTGTAATCGCTGTTCTAATTCTGGGTTCAGGGAAGTGAATTGGATCAATTTCGATTTCATTTCCTTTGACACTTAATGTATTGTTGGTGTGAGTATCTTTTAGTTTGACTACCACACCTAAATCTCCTGCAACAAGTTCTTGAACCTGTTCGCGAGTTTTACCGTTAGATACAAAAATTTGATTTAATCTCTCGTGTGTACGATTGTGATTATTAATTAATTCATCACCCGGTTTAACTTTTCCGGAATAGACTTTGAAATAAGAAACTTTTCCGACTTTGGGTTCTGAGAATGTTTTATAAATAAATAGGGTTGTTGGTGATGAAATATCAATTTTTATTTCACCTGTTTTAGTCTTGGACGATGGTCTGTCATCAGGGGAAGGACAGATATCGTTAATAAAACCCATAATTCGACCTGTTCCCATATTCTTAATGGATGAGGAACAGAAGATTGGGAATAAGCTTTGATTAGCAATTCCTTTTCTCAGTCCATGTGCGAGTTCTATCTCATCCAATGTACCTGATTCGAAGAAGTGTTCCATCAGCGTATCGTCATTTTCTGCTGCGGCTTCAACAATTGCGTTGTGCATAGCAATTGCTTTTGATTTTTCGGACTCCGGAATTTCTTTTTTTATTGGCTTACCTCCATCTGCAGGATATTCATACATCACCATTCTTAAGGCATCAATTATTGCATTGAATGATTTCCCCGGATTCAGTGGATATTGAAAAGGAATCAGCTTTGGTCCAAATCTTGCTTTTGCTTGCTCTAAGGTATTGTCAAAATCACATTTTTCGTGATCGCATTGATTAATTACAAAAAGTCCGGGAAGGCCTAATTTTTCTTTATGTTCCCAAATAATTTCTGTACCAACTTCGACACCGTGTGCACCATTAAGGACCATTATTCCAGTATCTGCTACTTTCATGGAAGATAATATTTCACCAACAAAGTCATCTGATCCCGGGGTGTCGATAATATTTATTTTTGAATCTTTCCAACTTACATGCATGAGTTTGCTGAATAAACTTGCGCTTCTTTCTTGTTCTATTTCAGAAAAATCGGAAACGGTATTTCCAGTTTCGATGGATCCTCTTCTGGTAATAGCCTTGGCTTCATACAACATAGCTTCGATCATACTGGTTTTTCCGCTATGCGAATGACCAAGGAGGACAACATTCCTGATGTACTTGGGATTTGTGCTCATTTTCTTTTCGTTTTAATGATGAGATAAATAAAGTTGTAAGGTAGGCAATAACTTGTGTTGATGAATTGGATCTATTAAATATTTTTATGTATGAATAAAATTCAAAATATAGTTTTTTAAAATTATTAATTATTTTTATAATTTAGAATATTATTATTTGTATTATTAAAAAACGAATAATAATTCTGAATTATTTCAATGAATGTTTATATATTATAAACAACTCAAGCTAATTTAGATGTAATTATTAAATGAAAGAATGTGAATTTCTTGATCATATTAAGTTACATAACAGATCATCTCATCACAGTTACATCTCCTCTCAAGGAAAGCAGCTCACCATTAGCAAGCAATATTCTTGCCATCCAGACGTACACTCCCGGAAGGACGGGCTTGTCATGGAATCTTCCATTCCAGCCTTGTGAGGGATCAGAAGTTGGGAACTGTTCTTTCTGCCAGATGAGCTCGCCCCAGCGATCGTAGATGCTGAGAACTAATATATCGGATTTAGTTCCACTGTCGAATAATGTAAAGAATC
>JADLHT010000032.1 GCA_020848695.1 Saprospiraceae bacterium | reverse complement strand
ATTATTAATGGCAAGTATAAGACCCAAGTAGAACAGTACAGAAATGCCTTATCGTCTAATAAGGAAGAAGCAGAGCGGTTGAAGAAGTCTCTTCCCGCTTTCACTCCTTCCGGTACTTTCATCAATAGGCGAACATTAGACAATCTCGATATGTACAGTGGATTCGTACACCTTGACTTTGATAAATTAGATGAAAATGACATTCCATCGTTAAAACAAAAGATTGGGGAAATATCATACACCCATCTATGTTTTATAAGTCCAAGCGGCAATGGTCTCAAAGTTTTCGTAGAAGTGAATACATCCATGGAACACCATGATATAGCTTATCAGCAAGTTAAAGAATATTATGAGAAGGCGCTTTGTATTGTTGCGGATGCAAAGTGCAAAGACATTACCAGACTTTGTTTCGTTAGTTTTGATCCTAATTCACTTAGGACCATAGAGAATAAAAGATTCATAGTTGATCTTCCTTTTTCGGACAAGCCAATTCAATATCCAAATCCCTTACTACCTATCCAGCCGGCAAAGGAATTACCACCACCTGCAAATCTTAGTCTTGACTTCAAATTCAATCAGATGATTGAATTTACGAATAACAAGGTTTCTTATTCCGAAGGAAATCGAAATAACTACATTTATCAATTGGCTTCCAATTGCAATAGATCAGGCATTTCCCAGCTAGATTGTGAAGATTTATGTATCCAGAAGTTTGATCTAAAACATTCTGAAATTAGAGCATCTGTAAAAAGTGCCTACACAAATCACTTTGCTGAACATGCAAAGTATGCAAATTATTCAAAGTCTGATATTAACAAGAAGGAGTCTATAGAGAAGCCAATTGATGATGAAGATTACTTAAAGTCCACCCCAGCAATTCCTGATCACATTTTTGATTCACTTCCTGACGTACTTCGAGCAGGTTGTTCCGCTTTTAATGATTCACGTCGTAAAGATGTATTTCTCATCAGTGCATTATCTATTTTAAGTGGTTGTTTGCCAGGAGTGTCAGGTATTTATCATGGCGAGAGAGTGTATCCACATCTATATACATTTGTGATTGCACCAGCTGCCAGTGGTAAAGGTGTTCTTAAAAATGCTAAACGATTAGCCGACAAATACCACGAAAGAGTTTTAAAAGCCAGTCGTGATGCACAAGCTGAGTTTAATATTGATTTTGAGTCATTTAAGTCTGAATGTAGAACAAAGCACAAAAATGATCCACAACCAGAGAAACCACAAGAACCTAAATTCCGCATAGTTTTTATTCCTGCTGATAGTTCTGCATCACGAATGATTGAACACTTACAAAACAATGGTGGCGAAGGCATCATTTGTGAAACCGAAGCAGATGCCATGAGTGGGGCTAAAAAACAAGATTGGGGTGATTATTCTCCGGTGCTTCGAGCAGCATTCCACCATGAAAAGTATGCTTTCTCAAGAAAAACAAATAATGAATACATTGAGATCAAAGAACCAAAGCTGGCAGTTTGTCTATCAGGGACACCAGCACAGGTGCCACGACTAATAGCATCAGCGGAAGATGGTCTATTCTCTCGCTTTCTTTTTTATGCATTCAAGAATGAAGTGGTTTGGCTTGACCCTTCCGTCTCAGCATCAAATATAGTTTTAAACGACCATTTTGACAATCTATCCACAATGGTCCTGAATGGTATTGATTTTCTTTCTATTGATCCTACTGAGTTTTCATTGACCCACGATCAATGGGCAAAACTTAATGCTACTTTTTCTCAATACCTCCAGGATGTAGCAGTTTTTAATGGGGATGATGCATCTGCGGTTGTGTTTCGTTTAGGTTTAGTTTGTTTTCGTATAGCAATGATTCTATCTGCATTAAGAAAATGTGACACCGCAGAGCTAAAAACGCAACTCAAATGTCAAGACCTTGATTTTAACACATCACTTATTTTGTGCGAAACTTTTCTAGCTCATAGCTTACTCATGTACAATAATCTCCCAAATCAAAATAACCAGCAACCTTTTACCAATTCAAGCAAGGCAAAATCTGACTTTTTCGAGCAATTGCCCCAAGAGTTTACGCGACAACAAGCCATCGAGATTGGTAAGCCACTTGGTTTGGCTGATAGGACGATAGATTCATTACTAAAAAACGCATTAGGTATTAAATTGGAAAAGATAAAAGCAGGTCATTATAAAAAACTCTAATTTTTAAATAGGATTTTTCCATATCGACGTAGTGTACCCAGACATTGCTTTAGGTTGTGGGTATCTATCGCTAAAAACTTTTTGTGGATCAAATTTGACTATCGGTTGGACCATTAAGGTCATTAATTCCTCAGATAAAACTGACTCAGTACATTTTCGCATTTTAAATAATATAGTAGATACTGATAATATCATATTCATCCATTCAGCTATCTCTTCAAGAGATGCACAAAATGATGGTGGATCAAAGTGATTTAAATGGTTTCTAAGTTCTCTAATAATTGTAAAATCTTTCTTTTCGTTTTCAATGTTTAAGTTTTTTCCAGTTATTAGCCTTATCCATTTCAATTTGTCATCTATCCTCCTATTGAATTTAGACCCAACAATAGTTTCATCAAAATTCCATGATTTTAAAGGTGCAAATTGTGATTTGGTATAAAATTGCATTAAGAATATATCAATGAGAGAAATAGAATCATTTATCAAATCTTTAAAATCAAGCAACCAATCAATCGTCAATACTAAGTTTGAATTTTCTATTAGATAATTTCTTTTTCTTACCACTCTCATCGTAAGCTGTGGTAAGAAGGTTGATATTATATGCCCCTCTCTTTCTAGTTGTGGAAATATATTAATTCCAAAAAATTGTTTTCTTGAAAAGTCTTGTACACCAATTCCATCTTTATGCATAAAATTAAGAGTCATATCTATACTGTAATCTAACCAATCACAATTATAATTAGGAAAATCAAAATCTTTGAAATAAAAATGATTGTGCTTATGAATATACCTTTTTAGAATATGAAAATTTATAGCATGACTTTTCCATTTATTATCTTTCCCTGTGAACGTACAGAAATAAGGCTTTATATCTGTTTTCCATTTCTTTCTATTATTCTTAATATTACCACAATATTCATCTAATATATGGAAAATCACATGATCTTTATTTTCTCCATAATAAGAGTTTGTTGCAACTATATATTTATGATCAGGATCAATTTCTGAATTAGTCCCACCAATAGGCACTTTTGCAACCGTTTCTCCTTTAAAGCCTACTTCATAAAATCCTTTTTTCTTTTCCAATACAAACCATTTTATAAGTGAAATAAATATTACGAAAAAATATAATTTAAAATAGCAACAAAATTACTACTTTTGTCACTTTATGACAAATCATTTTTATACAAATGAACAAATTAGGCACTTTTATCAGACTAAAACGTGAAGAAAACAACCTTTTACTTCGTCAGCTTGCTGCTAAGCTCGACATGGATGTGGCTTATCTCTCAAAGTTAGAGCGTGGCGAACGAATAGCCCGAATGGAACATTTACCGCTTTTCAGTGAGATTTTAAATGTGCCTAAAGCTGACTTGCAGCTATTTTGGGCATCTGACCAGATAGCATCATTTCTTACTGTTTTTGATGACAAAAAAGAAGCTATTCAAGCACTTGATTTGACCAAAAAAGATCTCCTATCATTTTTCTAATCCGATTTAAAATCAATAATGAATAACTATTTCGACACCATACTTTCCAAATATCGATCAATATCGTTTTCTGAAAGAGACAAGGGTGCCAGATTTGAACGCCTTATGAAGGCTTATCTTCTTACAGACCCTCGATATGCCAATCTTTTCTCAAAAGTATGGCTTTGGAATGAGTTTCCAGCTAGAGAAGATTTTGGCGGCAATGATACGGGCATCGACTTAGTTACATTAACTACGTCGGGTGAATATTGGGCGATACAGTGCAAATGTTTTCAAGAAGATAGCAGCATTGATAAACCAGCTGTAGATAGTTTTATCACTACATCAGGTCGTGATTTTAAGGATATTAATACCGGTCACAGAGTAAAATTTTCTCATAGACTCTGGATTAGCACCACCAATAAATGGAGTGCTAATGCTCAGGAAGCAATCAAAAATCAAAGCCCTGCGCTATCTCGTGTTAACCTAAATGATCTTTACGATGCACCCATCGATTGGCAAAAACTCGAACAAGACATTACGGGTACTGATGCACGTTTAGCAAAAAAAACATTGCGTGCACATCAGACGCAAGCAGTGGAGAATACGTACACCCATTTTATGAATGCAGATCGCGGCAAACTCATCATGGCTTGTGGTACGGGCAAGACCTTCACTTCGCTTCGCCTTGCTGAGAGACTTACCGAAGGTAATGGTTTTATCCTGTTTTTAGTTCCTTCTATTTCATTATTGGGTCAAACACTCAATGAGTGGTACGCTGATGCTATCGAGCCGATATCTGCGATATGTATCTGCTCTGATCCAGAAATCACAAAAAAAAGAGATCAAGTAGACGACATTGATACATCATCTGTCATCGACCTTGCACTTCCTGCATCTACCAATGTGGATGCCATTATGCATCAGTTTCAGATATTAGACCAGACCAAGCCATCAGGCCTAAAAGTGGTATTCTCCACATATCAATCAATTGAAGTTATAGCCAAAGCCCAAAAGGTTTGCGGTGATAAATATCCACAATTTGCCCAGTTTGATTTGATCATCTGTGATGAAGCTCACCGTACCACAGGTGTAGCGTTGTCTTCTAGTGATGAAGGAGCATTTACCAAAGTGCATAACAACGACTTTATCAAAGCTAAGAAAAGAGTGTATATGACTGCTACCCCGCGGCTCTATGACGCTGAGAGCAAGAGCAAAGCCGCAAAAGCAGAAGCTATCTTGTGTAGCATGGACGACGAATCCATGTATGGTCAAGAGATGTATCGTATAGGTTTTGGTGAAGCTGTTGAAAAGGATTTATTGACAGATTATAAAGTCCTTATCCTTACCCTAAATGAAAAAGACGTACCTCCTGCAGTACAAAAGATCCTTACTGATCAGGACAATGAAATCAATACAGACGACGCTTCCAAACTTATTGGTTGCATCAATGCTTTATCCAAGCAAATATTAGGGGATGAAGGCATCATCAAAGCTACAGATCCTGATCCTATGCGACGAGCTGTAGCATTCTGCCAGAGTATAGTCACATCTAGAAAAATTACCAATTCATTCAATGCGGCTTCTGATACCTATGTCAAACAGCTGCCATCCGATCAGCAGATGCACATGCAGTTGGTAGAGTCTCGACACATAGACGGGACCATGAATGCCACAGATAGAGACACCCTGATGCGATGGCTCAAAGAAGAAACAAAACCCAACGAATGTCGGGTCTTGACCAATGTACGTTGCCTGAGTGAAGGCGTAGATGTGCCATCGCTTGATGCCGTTTTGTTTTTGTCAGCTCGCAACTCACAAGTTGATGTGGTGCAGAGTGTAGGCAGAGTCATGAGAAAATCCGAAGGCAAAAACTTTGGCTATATCATCATACCTATCTTAGTACCATCAGATATGGCAGCAGATCAGGCATTGGATGACAACGAAAGATACAAAGTCGTTTGGTCCGTTCTCAACGCTTTGAGAGCACATGATGACCGCTTCAATGCTACCATCAATAAGATTGAACTCAACAATAAACGTCCAAATCAAATCGTGGTCGGGGGCACACCAACCACCTTTGACGATCAAGGCAATCCTGTACAAAAGCAAAAAGGAAGCAAATCCGACGTAGCTACTCAATTGGCTATGCAGTTCCATAATTTACAAGATGTGGTCTTTGCTCGTATGGTGCAGAAAGTAGGTGACCGCAGATATTGGGAGCAATGGGCACAATCAGTTGCTGAGATAGCCCAAAGACAAATAGAGCGCATTACCAAACTCATCGAGACCAACCCACAGCACAATCAGGCTTTTGAAGATTTTATGAAAGGTTTGCATAAAAACATCAACCCTTCTATCTCAAAAGAAGAAGCCATCGATATGCTTAGCCAGCATATTATTACCAAGCCTGTCTTTGATGCCTTATTCGAAGGGTACAGCTTTGTGAAAAACAATGCTATGAGTCAAGCTATGCAACACATGCTCGATCTGCTCGAAGGTGATGAAGTAGAAAAAGATACTGAAATCCTTCAGTCATTTTATGAGTCTGTAAAAATGAGAGCATCAGGCATCGATAATGCCATAGGTAAGCAAAATATCATCATAGAGCTGTATGACAAATTCTTTAAAACTGCTTTCCCTAAACTAGTCGAAAAACTCGGTATCGTATATACTCCTGTCGAAGCAGTGGATTTTATCATACAAAGTGTGGCAGATGTTTTGAAAAAAGAATTTGGTCGTAACATAGGTGATGAAAATATCCACATCCTTGACCCATTTACAGGCACAGGCACATTCATCACACGACTAATACAAAGTGGCTTAATTGAAGAAAAAGACCTGGAGCGAAAATACCTACATGAGATTCATGCCAACGAAATCGTATTATTAGCTTACTATATCGCAGCCGTCAATATCGAGAATGCTTACCACGATCAGACACTTGATCCTGATGATGGTATCGGTAAAGAAAAATATACCCCATTTGATGGTATCGTACTTACCGACACTTTTCAGCTTGGTGAAACCGAAGATGGCGAAAGACTTTTTTCTGAAATGTTTCCACAAAACTCTGACCGGGTAGTGAGACAAAAGAAAGCTCCACTCCGTATCATCATAGGCAATCCACCTTATTCCATAGGTCAAAAGAATGCCAATGACAATGCTCAAAATCAATCATACAAAAAATTAGACAACGATATTTCAAGGACGTATGCTCATCTATCTTCTGCGGGTCTTAGCAAATCTTTATACGATGCCTACATCAAAGCCTTCAGATGGAGTACAGATCGATTAGGCAAAGATGGTGGCATCATTTGTTTTATCAGCAATGGAGCATGGCTTGATGGCAACAGCACAGATGGATTTAGAAAATCTCTAGAAAGGGAATTTACTTCCATCTATGTATTCAATCTTCGGGGCAATCAGCGTACAAGTGGCGAACTCAGTCGCAAAGAAGGCGGTAAACTTTTTGGTAGCGGCTCACGTACCCCGATAGCAATTACATTATTGGTAAAAAATCCTGATGTCAAGGTAAGTAAAGCAACCATCTACTACCACGATATCGGTGACTATCTTGATCGCGAAACAAAACTCAACATCATAGATACATTTAAATCCTTTGCCAATCCCGATATACCACTTCGTCAACTTACACCCAATGCCGAAGGCGATTGGATCAGCATGCGCAATGAAGGTTTTGATAATTATATTCCCATCGAACCGGAGAAAAAGTTTGATACGTCTACTAAGTCTTTCTTTAATACTTATGGAATAGGCCTCAATACAAATAGGGATGCCTGGGTTTATAATTTTTCAAAAAAGACTGTTGAGTTAAAAATGTCTTCAATGATTGATTTTTATAATGATCAAACTTTAAAATTTGCAATTGCAAAAAGCAATTCCCCACCTCTTGAAATAGAAAATTTTATTGATAATAATAATACTAAAATTAGTTGGACACGGGCATTGAGAAAGGATGCTTCAAATAATAAAATTGCAAATTTTAATTCAAGTTATATTTCATCTAGTTTTTATAGACCTTTCACCAAGCAAAATTTATATAATGAGAAATCTTTTATTGAAAGTCCTGGGGTAAATAGTATTTTTTATCCTCAAAATGACTTATCCAACATTACAATTTGTATCTCTCCTAGTGCGAACGATGCAATTTCCATTTTGATTTCTGATAAAATTACTAATCTACATTTCAATGGTGATACACAATGCTTTCCACTATATTATTATGAAGAAATCAGCACCACCCAAGCGGATCTATTCAATACAGATCTAAGCCTAAGATATCGTCGCCACGATGCTATCTCTGACTTTATTCACAGCAGGGCAGTGGATCAATATGGCAAATCTGTCACCAAAGAAGACATTTTTTATTATGTCTATGGCTTTCTGCACAGTCCCACCTACCGGGAGACCTATGCCAATGATCTCAAGAAGATGTTGCCACGCCTACCATTGGTAGAAGATGTCAAACAGTTTTGGGATTTTAGCAAGGCAGGCCGTGAGTTAGCAGAGTTACACCTGCATTATGAAGATGTACCGCCACATCCTGATGTCATCACCATGATCAGTCCTATGAATGTTTCATCAGCCTTATCACAAGCCAATAAAGATGAGATGGAGTTTCTACATTACCGAGTGGACAAAATGCGATTTGGCAAAAAAGAAGTCACCATCGACGGCAAGACTAAAAAAGTAGATGACAAGTCCATTATCTATTACAACAGTCAGATCACCATAGAAGGCATTCCAGACCGAGCATACGACTATCAAGTCAATGGCAAGTCTGCCATAGAGTGCATCATGGAGCGATACCAAATCACCACCCACAAAGACTCAGGCATCACCAACAATCCCAACGATTGGTCCACCGAGCAAGGCAAACCAAGATATATCCTTGACTTACTTTTGAGTATCATACATGTGAGTACGCAGACGGTAGAGATAGTGGATGGATTACCAGTTATTAAATTTGAGTAATGGAAAAATACACCAAACATAGTATCCAATGGTTTTACAATCTAATTGCACAAGGAGAATGTGATATTTTAGATTTTAAAGAATATTTATCTGATAAGAATATTTTTGGGAAACCATACAAAAGCTATGCTCCCAAGTATGATGAATTAGCAAAAGATGTAGTTGCTTTTGCCAATAAGAAAGGTGGATTTATTTTTCTTGGTATTGCTGATGAATCCAAGGAGATAAATGTTGACTTCACTTATGACAATAAGAATTTATTTGATTTGGTTAGCCAAATTCAAAATAGAACAAGCCCTAGCATTACATTGCAAATTCACAAACTAAGAGTGAATGAAACCGACCTTGCTCTATTAGAAATTCCCTTTTCCAAACAGCTTCATAGAACGAGTAAATCAGAATACTTGATAAGGTCCAATGATGGAAATAGAGCAATTGAGCCTCATGAAATCAGTACCATTCAATCTGAAAAAGATTTAATTGTATTTGACCAAAAGACTTGGCAGTTCAATCTGGTCTCTACAGAATCTGATGTAAACGGTATGCCTGTACCCGGGTGGCAAGACATCAATAAAGCCAGAAGTCTTTACAACAATATAAAAAACAATCATCCCAAAAGTTCTTATTTGAAAAACAGTTCCCAAGAGTTTAATGAGACCTTAGGATTGATAAAAGAAGTCGATGGTCATTATCTGCCTACTACAACAGGGTTACTTTTTATAGGTAATGCCAAGGCTCTAAAAGAATTACCTTTTAACCAGATCAAATACATCAGGTATTATGAAGATGGTACATACACACCATTTGAATATAAGGGTGATTTAATCACTATTGTAGATCAATGTTTCGCTCAGTTAGTAGCAGAAAAAAAAGTAAAAGAGTTCCATTTTGGTCTTTTTAGAGAGTACATTGAAGATTATTCAGAAATTGTACTTAGAGAGCTTCTTATTAATGCCGTAGCTCACAGAGACTATAGTCGTCAGCAAATTATAGAAATACGGAAATACCCTTCTTACATCGAGTTTGAAAGCCCTGGTCGTTTTCCACAAGGAGTGGACGAAACAAATTTTTTAAGAAAAACAAATCCACGAAACCCAAACATCATGGATGTCTTACGGGAAATCAATTATGCAGAAAAAGCAGGTAGTGGCTTCGACAAGATATTCACCGCATTGCTTTCCAAAGGTAAAAGTTTACCTATACCCCAGCAAACAGAAGATAGTATAATAATAAGAGTAGAAGCAGATGTGCATATAGAAAAACTGGCCGAGTTGTCTATACTTTATAAACAGTTAACAGGCATTGATATTGATTTCGAAAAACTTATTGTGCTTAACTATATTTATTCGGGTCAAAAAATGACTTTATCTCAACTGGAGAACTCAATCTTTGTCAATAAATACCAGCTCAAAAGAATACTAACAGAATTATTAGATTTAGAACTCATTGAGACAACAGGTCGTACATCAGATTTAAAATACATCATTCATAAGAGTAGATTAGAATCAACGGAAGACAAGATTACCTATTCAAAACAAAAGAAGCAAGAGAAGGCCCGTCAAATAGAAGCAATTCTTAGGTATCTTGATAGTGTTGGCGAGATCGAAAATGAAGGGGCAAGAAAATTATTAAATATTCCAGATACCAATGCCCCATTTATAAGTCGCCTTTTTAATGAAATGATGGATGATAATCTAATCGAAATAGCCTATGAAAAAGGGCATAACAAGAGAGTTTACAAAAGAAAAACAACATGATTGCAAACAAAATAATATTGATTCTCAACACTTTATACCAAATCTCTTTGCAAATCTCTTTGCAGTTTGTTTGCAATTTGCAGATATTGCAAAGAGATACTTATGTAAAAATAATCCTTCCTATGCAAATCCTTGTATTCCATACACACTTTGTAAACAGAAATACCCATATATCATACACTTCCTTTGATAGATTAATAAAATCCAAAAAACTCTCTCAAATATTTTAGCCTATGCAGCAGTCCATACTTCTAAATATTATCCCTTTTGCACCAGCAGCCAAAGAACTAACATTTAAGTTTCTTACTCATAAGCCTGACCACGAAACTTTTTCACCAATCCATAAAGATGATCTTGAAGGGCAATTGCAAGGTATTATAGAAGAAGAAAAGTTGGAACATGGCAATTGGTTATACACAAATTTTAGCGATGATTTAGAAGATGCTTTTAGTATGACGGTAAATTTAGACGAAAGTCCCTATTTTGCTTTGCATTATTACCGGCACATCATTAGAGAGTATTTTCGCAAACATGCTTCATTGATGCACTGCAATTTCACCAAAGACATAGTAGTATGGTACGAAGCAAAAGATCAATCTAGTTCCAAGTTTACTTTGTTTTACCAGTTTACTTTAAAGCTGCAACAGGCCCGAATTTCAGAAGGTCCCGAAATGGTAGTTTCATTTGATGGTACAACAAAAATCTTAAAAAGGAGCTTAGCTGAGATTAATAATTTCGATACCCAGCTTTACAATTGGATAGCCTACAAAAATAGATTATATAGGTATAAATACATGCCAGCTGATATCAAAAATGACTTAGCAAATGCCTTTCCAGTGTTAAGCAATAATTTAAAACCACATTTTGAAATAGCATTCGATAGTCCCGATTTCACAAATCGTTATCCTAAATATCTGCAAAATATAAATGGCTTCGTTAAGAAATATTTGAATGACTCAGTACTCATACAGCAATTAGGGTTTAAAGCAGAGCTTTATACCACAGACCAAGAAGGCGAAGTAGGTACCATAGAATACGAATCATTCGATTTAGAATACGGCAAAGACACTAAAGGCATAAGATACACAGGAAGAGACCCTCACAAAGATTTCAAAAAATACAAGGCATATATGCCAGCCCCACCACCCAACAATGTGAAGTTCTTTTTTATTTATCAAAAAAACCAAAAGACTACAGCAGTAAAAGCCCTTTATGATTTTCTTAAAGATGGCTACAAACATGACCGTTGGCCTTTTCCATCAATGGAATCTTATATAAGCCAACCATTACAATTAGACATAGAAGCCAATATAGAGTTTGACACCATCGAAACAGCCTTTGATACCATCAAAACAGCTGTAAAAAATATGAAGCGACTGCCAGATACAAAGTACATGGCACTTTTTGTAAATCCAGTTTCTAAGTTTGAAAAAGACCAAACCAAAGTAAATATATACTATAAAATCAAAGAAGTATTACTTTACGAAAACATACTATCTCAGGTAGTCAAGGCAGAGCATTTGTTCAAAAACGGTAAGCCAAACGATTATTTCAATACATTTCTTCCACACATCGAAATAGCCCTATTAGCTAAACTGGGCGGTATCCCTTGGCGATTAAAGAGACCTTCTACCAACGAACTTATTGTTGGTGTTGGTGCATTTTATTCCATCACTCGCAAAACTCGTTTCGTTGGTTCTGCTTTTTGTTTTAATAACGAAGGCGTTTTTAAAGGTTTCGACTGCTTTAGATCCCAAGATGCCACAAGTTTAGCTGGTTCCATCAGAGAAGCAGTTGCCAAGTTTATTGCCGTTAACTACAAAGCTACCAGGTTAATAATTCATTTTTACAAAGACATCAGTAAAAAAGAATTAGAACCCATCATGCAAACCCTGCACACTTTGGGCTTAAATATTCCAGTGGTTATAGTTACAGTCAATAAAACAGAAAGTAAAAGCATCATAGGTTTTGATACACTTTCTAAAGAGTTGATGCCCCAAAGCGGCACATACATCAAAATTGGAAATAACGAGTATCTATTGTTTAATAATACTCGTTATGATGAAAATTCAAAACCAGCCGACAAAGAATACCATTTTCCGTTAAAGCTAAATTTAAGCAGCAGCATACCAAATTACTTTGATGATCCTGCAGTAGCTAAGCAACTTATTGACCAAGTATTTCAATTCAGCCGTATGTATTGGAAAAGCACCAATCAGCAAAGTTTGCCAGTAACTATCAAGTACCCCGAAATGGTAGCCCAAATTTACCCATATTTTACGTATGATAAATTGGCAGATTTTGGGAAAGAAAATTTATGGTTTTTGTAAAAATTGGGTATTAAAAATCTTAACCATATCTCTTTCAACTTTCTGTTGAATAAAATATGTCGAATATATGTATAGTGATATCTGAAAAAATAAGATGATATATTGTAAATAACTATTAAGATTACTTTGACTATCCTTAGAACAATAATAGATTATAAACGCAAAAAATAATACATTTAAAAGGGAAAATATCCCTATACTTATATTTCTTTTTGGTGAAATGATGTATTTATCACTTATTAAATGAAAAATAAGGATATTTTGGTCCATAATTTTATTTACTTCCTGACCAATTATTCTTCTAAAAGCCTGAATTACTAAAGTCCTATGATAATGATAATAAATTAGAATTGAAATAAAAAGTAAAGGATAAGGAAGGAATTCTAAGCTAATATTCTTTGATCCCTGACCATGAAAATAAGTAAAAATTGCAATTAAAAATAGAAGAATTCCGCTATAGTACCTAAAATGGCTTCTTTGATAATCTTCAATTCTATCGCCAGCAATTTCATATTCTTTATATAAAAGGTCTATTACCTGATCAGTTTTAATTTCTTTCATGGTATATCATCAAAAAGCGTGGATGGAAATAATTTTGCTCAATTATAAACCTATAAATTTTCTTTGCTATAGCATCATCATCATTTAAAATTGATCCTTGAATACCCTCATGATCAATACCTACCAATGACCACGGAACATTTTCATTTAAGAACTCATCTTTAATTTCATCAGCAATCTTTGAAAATAAAAATACTTTTAGAGCACCATTCTTAGATGTTATGCCATTTATTAAAACTTCATCAACTGATGAAGTTGGGATAATAGTGAAATACATTTTCTTTTCCATTCTAAAATTTATTTAAAGAGTGATTGAAGTTTACTTACTCTACCAGTTCCTGAACATAAGGCACAGTTTTCTTCAGTTTTCTCAACCTTTGAAATTTTTCCATGGCCGCTACATTTAGTACATTTTAATTTCCCATTCCCATTGCATTTTGAACATGTGTGCCCAGATAGTTGGCCAGTATTAAAGCCAGCTACACTTAATGGAATATATTTTCCATTACTACATTTATACGTGGTTGCTGATGCAAATCCAGTATTTTCAAAGGTATAATCACATATTAAATAACCTTTGCCTGAACAATTATCGCAGTTTTGTGATATCATTCTATCGCTAATAACTTTTCCATTACCATTACAAATAGAGCATGGATTGTCCCCACAACTAATAATAAATAGTGAGAAAATTAGAAAAATTAAATACCTCATATCAATTGGTTTAAAAATTTATAAATATTTCTATTGTTATGCAATTTTTTCAATTTAGTCTGACCACCAATATTCTTCTTCATTAATCTAATAAGTGCATCTTTCTTGTCTAAACTTAAAATTTTAACAGAAGGTTCCAAAATCGCAAGTGATTTATATCTTTTTTGTCTATAATTAGAATTAATTTCTTTAAGATTCTCATCAATAAAATCAGAAATTTTTGCTGTATTTAAATTTATGAAATTAGAAAAGATATACCATTCATGATTTCCTAGTGTTCCCAGATCACTATATTTTGGTATGACTAAATAGTCAGTAATGTCTAAATTAAAATGTTCATTAATGTTATTTATAATCTTATTCGACTGTTCAATACTTATATCTTCTCCAAATGCATTTAAGTATTCAGAAGTTCTTCCAGTATAGGTAATTAAACAGGGGTTAGTTTTGAAAAATGTAATTTTATCACCTGTTTCATACCTTACTAAACCATCAGTATTACTAATAAGCAATTCATATTCATCCCCAATACATACTTCCTTTAACTGATATGTTTTATTACCTTTTTTAAATTCATAAAATATACTATTGTTTGTACAGAGTAATAAATATGGCAAACTTGGCTTGTGTTGAAATGCGTAGAATCCTTCAGTAGAATTGAAAATCTCAAAAAATATTAATCTCCGATCATTGAAAATTTCATTAAAGATTTTGATATAAGGTGTAAATGCTACTCCGCCATGAATAATATAAGTCAAATCTTTGAAAGTTGTTTTTATAGATTGATTATTGCATTTTTCAATATTATCAAATAATGAAATCATCCATGTAGGAACACCAGAAATAGACCTAACTTTATTGAATTCTTTAAAACTCTTAAAATAATTGAGTTTTTCTTCCCAGTTAACATAGATTTTTGTTGGAAATCCAAAGTTTTTAAAAAAAGAAGGTCTTTTTAAGAATATAAGTGCTGAAATATCATAAACATCTTTATTTTGGATTCTATCTTTATATTTATAACCAGTTAATGCTAAATTCCTTCCATATATCATTTTCCAACATCCAAATTTAACAATCATATGTATTAAAGCTAACTTTGAGCTGAACAAATGATTATTATTAATATAATCCAAAGTTATTGGAATATTTTTGGGTTCTGAAGACGTACCGCTGCTTCTAACGAAATAGTCACAGTTTTTTTCTACCCCATAAAATCTATTTTTGACAAGATTGTTATATCCATTTACTGGATGTTTAATGCAGTATTCTACATATGTTTTACAATCATACTTTTTTAATATTTTATTTAGTTCCCTATTTTGATTAAGAAAAGGGAAATAGATATTAAAAATATACTTTATTAGAACCATAATAATTATTAAGTATGATCATTTATTAAAGTTGTTCGTGGAATATTGATGATTCATAATTAATTCAATTTCATGTGGCTCTAAATAAACTTCCTTTTTAAACTCTTTGTATTTATCAGTGGCACCTGAATCATACATACTAAACTGGGCCCAGTCATTAAGAAAATATCCAAACCCTTTTTGTATAGTTAAATAGTCCATTTTTTTTTCATAATCTATTTTACTTTTTTTCGATAAGTATGATAAACCTGTTAAAACTATTTTAAAATTATTCTTACTTTCATAATCAATAATGTGCGAAAACTCATGAGCCAGTAATCCAACTTTAGCATTTAAAGGCATAGTACTGTATTTAATTCCTTCAAAATTTGGATTGTTATTGATATATATATTATATTTTCTTCTGAAAAAACTAAACGCAGGTCTTGCCTGCATTGTAGTCTTAATACTTTTAAATTTTAGATTTATATCTGTTTTACTTAATTCCGGATATTTAGAACATACTAAGTTGAAAATTGACAATAACGAATCAGGAACGCCTTTAACGAAGTTGCCAGAATCATAGGTCTCATATTTGACAATGTCATCAAATTTTTCTTTTTGAAAGTGTTTTAAATTTTTACAACCGGTTACAATTAACCCACAAGAGAATATAATCAAAATTAAAAATAATATCTTCATTTGAAAGAATCGAATAACTTATTAATTAAACTTTCATTTTTATGATCGCTAGCTAACTTTTGAACCAAACTACGAACTTCCTGATATAAATCATCAAGGTAATAAAAATGTTAGGATTATTCTCCTCCACCTTTAGAGTTCATTGCTGCGTTAACAGCCCCTTCAAGAACATCCCATTTCCTTGACGCTACACATGTCCGTGCAAAACTGTTCATATCAGTTATAACAAATTTTGAATCAGAACTATCTTCATCAGATATTTTAATATCTGCATACACAACACATTTCCCTGATTCTCCGAAATACATTTGTGTTTTAGCTGACCATGTCAATTCCACCTTAAAAACTATATAACCATTTAATTGATCGTAATTACAACTCTGTAAAGTCCAATCTTCACTGTGTCCAGTATTTGGTGAGATCTGTTTCATTGCTTTATAGGCAGATTCTTTAGCTAGTGATCTGCCTATTTTAACAACTTCGGTAGGGCATTGAGAAAAAGCAGAAAAAAGTGTGAGAAATACAAATAATACTGAAAATAATACCTTTGTGTACATTTTATAAAATTTTTAATTGTTAATTAATAAAAGAATATATTTTGCTTAAAATCTTTGAACAATTTTGACTATTAAAATTACTACTATTTTTTATATATTGTGGAGAATGACCTTCGCCATAAAACGTTATTAATTCTGAGCTATTTCCTAAATTTTCTTTAATTTTTTTCGATCCGTATAATTTATCAAAAATTAATCTTCCAGAACTTTTGTGCTGAAATCCCAGTTTTGAGAATGGATAATCATAATCATAAGGCACAGTTTCGTCCTTATCACCATGAAACATTAGAACGGGAATATTATTATTATCCAAAACGTCTAACCTATGAATAGCACCCCACATAGAAATAACACCTTTAATTTGGAATTTTGTTTTATTTTTGTTAATACCGCAATCCATACATTCAAAAAATGCCTGTCCAGCAACTTTATCCCTATAAAACTTTTCAAATTCCCCATCATCTACAAAAGCAGCATACATACTTGCAATACCACCAGCACTTGCACCCCCTATATAAATGCTATTAACATCAATATATCTACCATAGGGTGATTCTAATAAGTAACGAACAGCAGCTCTTAGACTTTGAGCAGATTTATGTATTGTCTCCTTTGCTTTTGCATTGCTTACTATGAAGCCAAGTCCATAATTGACGGATGCTACGATTATTTCCTTTGAAGCTAGATTTTCACCAAGATAAACCATAAAAGGATCAGACTTATATCCAACTTGAAAAGCACCATCATGGGCTAAAATTAGTAGTGGCATTTTCTTATTTGATGTAGGAAGATATAAATCTAAGGTTAGATCATGGTTACTCGGCATATTAGAATAATTATATGATATGAGACTTTTCATCAATGCAGATAGATCCTGATCACCTGAATACATTACTTCTGTTTTAAAACAATTTACTTTTCCATAGTTCAAATCGTTTAAAATAGTAAAATTCTTTTGAGCACATAGAGAAATACTCAATAGATTAACGGCTAAAAAATAAATAAAAGAACGGTTCAACATCAAATTTTTAATTTGATGGCAAAGGTAATACTTTTTATTATATTTTATTATGCCCCTGCCCCCGATTTTTCTGTCATACTTTTTGCGATGAGCCAAGCATTTAGGTAAAGCAGCACATTGCTATCCTCGTTACTCTACGTTCCACTTGTGGTAGCAAAGAGCTGCTCTTCAGTCGTAAAATGGCTCATGGCAAAAAGTCGCTTCGTTCCAACCACCTCCACCACTTCGCTTATGCCAGAAAAAATTCGGGGTAAGCTATTTAACATAATGTGACCTATATTATAGTACAGCCCAAAAGCATTTCGAGTATGGCTTACTGCCTTTAATTCATGTATGGACGACATCCCGATATTTATCGGGACGATCGCCATCCATCGCTACCATTAAAGTCAATAAGCCCAAAGCATTTGTCGAATGGGCTGTCCTATAATACCCATTATGTTTTCACTACGTAAATAGCCAGGGGCATAGGCATTCCCGTAATGTCCTCAAATCCCCACCACCCATTTTTATGGCCAGAAAAAAATAAAATATGATTAATAGTATCGGTCAGTAAGAGATGCCTTCCATCCTCCACTACATGCTTCCGTTACGGTCTGTCAGGCATCACATACTGCCCTATCTCCGAGCAGCAAGAGTACTGCCTGCATTTCATTTCACTATCCATCGCAGGCAAGCGCATGATTTACCCACCTTTGCAAGATTGCAAACTTTGCAATCTTTGCAAACGCTGCAATCATACACAATGCCCCACCGCAGATCGTTTCATTCCATTCCGTCAGTACACTTGCTAAGCCAACGCACAATAAGGTATATTTTATTTTTTCTGATACTTGCTGCCCCATTTGAAAATTAAGGAGTAATCTCTATCCATTTTATCCTATGGTCACTAATATAATATCGCACATAATTTCTGTGTTGAATATCACCTTTATCGTTATATAAGTCAGGAAACAAAGCACCATCGAAATCAAAGCTACCATTACTTGTAATCTTTGACTTTATTCCAGGAAGGAAAACAACCTGATCATAATGTTTATCATTTTTTATATTGCTGTAGATCTCAGTAGAATGCTTTGGCATCTCAAAACCCCTTGCAAGCAAAGCATCATATATCGGGTCTCCAATCTCAACTTTTGGCATATTAAAGTCACCTAAAGCAATGATATTTGTAGTTTGCGAATACTTACTCTTCCTTTTTAAATCAGCCCATCTAGCAATAGCATAGGCTTCCAAACTCCTTCTCTCCATACTCAAAGTCTCATCTTCCTTTCCAAAGTAGCTATGGGCATTTGCCAGCATAAAATCAAAATTCACAAACCTAAATGAACCAATAAATGGATTTCTACTAAATCCTGAAAAACTACTACCATTTCCAGGTAGTTTAATATCGGTATTATCCTCTGCAGGCACTGCAATTTCTCCAAACTCTTCTAGTAACTTTATTTTTTGTTTATTATACAGATAAACCATCCGTTCATTATTACCACTTGCATCAGTATATATACATCCATATTTAGTTGGTAATTCATTCCTAAGAGCTATAAGTCCTTCAAGATTATCATTCACTTCCTGAATAGCAATTACATCAAACCATGTAACCATTTCAGCGATAATTTTATAATGTTCAGCTTCCCTTTTCTGTACTCCAAAATTCGCAATATTCCATGTGGCAATCAGAATATTGGTCGAACTTGACTTAGGTATTGCTCTACCGAGTTTAGTGTCTCTGTATTTTTTAATATGTTTTATTTCTTTTTTTACATCTACAACATACTCAAATGTTGGCTTAGGAAATGGCGGCATAATTACAAATTTTAAAATGAAAGGCAATTTACGTCATTTAGCCAAATCTTATCAACTTTTTTATACTACTGCAATCATGCTCCAATTTTATATGCAAGTTAGCAAGCCTGATCTTAATAAAACTTTTAAAAAGACTACGGCATAATGATCTCGTCAAATTGACGAGACAGCCTACGGCACTTATTCCGTTTCCTTTTTGGAGTTTTGATCAGTCTTGCACTGAATAAGCATATAAAATATATAGATCATGATTGATTTTCCTACATTTCAGGCAGGGCCAGATGGCTCTTGTGTTTCTTGCAGCTCACCAGCATTAGGCATTTATAAGCAGGTGAGTAGATATACTTTTCAGCGTTATGTACGTCGCAGATTTCTACTGTGGTCACCAGCATCAGGTATTAAGGTGTATCCATTACCTTGTGGTTGTTGTCTATGGGTACATAAGGATGGCAGTAGATTTGTCACCTCGTTACCTTACTAGCGAGAGAGCTGATATGCAGCCATAAAACAGGCATCTACTGCATACATGGAAGACCATAATAAATTTTACTATGCAAAGTTAGCAAGGGTTTTTATTTAAATCCCAAAAGACTACGGCATAATGATCCGCTAGGGCGGAATCAGCCTACGGCACTTATTCCGTTTCCTTTTGGTCTTTAAAAAACCCAATGCACTTTTTAGCATATTAAAATTTATCATTATGGTCAGTATTCCACGTATTTTGTCAGGCTCCCAGTCAGGTTGTAGCCATTTATCTCAGCTCCCTATCACAGAGCATTTACCTTTATCTCGTTATGCCTTCCAGCGTCATATTCGCAGATCCACATTGGCCCATACTACTTTGCATGGCGTCAGGGTTTATAGGTTACCTTGTCATTGTTTTGTCTGGGTTTATCCCACAGGTGAGCGAGAGCTTGCACCATTGCCCTTTTAGTAGGGCTTTTTTTATACCTTTGCAGAATGAAAATAGGAATAATCGGTTGGGGTTCTCTAATTTGGGATCAAAGAGAATTAAAAACAAAAGGTGATTGGTTACCAGATGGGCCAATACTGCCTGTTGAATTTTGCAAACTTTCAAGTCAAGGTAGAATAACTTTAGTAATAAATCGCAATTTTAATCCAGTTCCTACACTTGTAATTGAGTCACTTTTTGAAACCTTGGATGAAGCTATTAATGACCTAGCTAAAAGGGAAGGCACAGAAGACATAAAGAATATTGGACACTATACCTATACTTCAGAATCTTTTCATTCTAGAGACAGAAACGCCTTTGTTAAGGAAATTTTACAGCAATATAAAACGGATTTTGATGCTTTGATATGGTCTGATTTTGGAGTCAGATTTAAAGATAAAGGATTGGGGGATTTATCAGTTGTAAATATTATTAAACATATCGAATCTCTTGATCAAAATATGAAAGAAAAAGCAATTGAATACATCATAAAAACTCCGAACCAAGTTCAAACAACATTTAGACCGTTTTTAGAAGCTCATTTTAAAAACTAAAAAAGGCCCACCAACCAAATGATGAGCCTTTATGCACATTAAGACAAAATAATTCTACATTCCTGAGACGTTCACGATCGTAAGGGCATTGAATGCTCCATTTTTTAATGGATACATCTGACCATTCACTTCTTGATAAAACTCCATTCCCATCACCAAAAACAAAGGATGAGTACTATTGGCAGTCACAGCATTCGAAAGAGTTATTGCGGCAGTAGCGGTATTTCCTATAGCCAGCACAGCACTTTCTTTTGCATCCATAACATAAGTTTCATTCTCGAAATTTATTTCTGCACCTGCAGTTTCGATTTTAAAATGTGTCGCCCCTGACGGAGCTGCAATCATGTTACCAGGTACAAAGGGTGGAATTACCACTTCCAAAGTACCAGCAGTTCGATCGATGTTGGTCGTGTAAGGAGCATAAATGGTATTTTGAAGTTTACCTTTTAGGTTGAAATCAAACCCAACCAAAAGTTCAGCTTCACCATCTATCACATTTCTTTGCCCTCTTGCATTTGTGGTATCCGCTTGGATCACCTTCACCATTTCAGCAGTCAAACGACCAACCATTCTGTTGTCCGCAGAATTTTGTAAAATCGTTCTGAATGCTGTTCTTAGCAATCTGCCAGCTTTACCAGCAGCACCAAACTCAGCCCCATTCTCCCTTGTCCTTTGAAAATTAGGATCATTAGCTATTCGATCAGCTTCGATACCGCCTTTTTCTCTAGCAAGGTAGCCATCTTGTGACTTGTAAAAAGTAATACCACCAAGGGTACCATTCAATTTGATTAATCCCGATTGACGAGCCATTTTAATTAAATTTAAGTATTAAACAATATTATAAAGCATTGCACCCTCGGCAATATCTAAATCTATACTTTGCATTGTACTCCCTGAAATGCCAAGGCGGACACACATTCTCTTTTCCACACTCCCACAACCCAAGTTTTCTATCTGATGCTCTTTTCATCAGTTGGTCCAGCTTTTTACTCCTGTCATAATTGATGTAGTGCCAAGCCCACCCATTTCTGATTAAAAGAGAGTCAAGACTTCTTTTACCAATCTTAATTCTCCCAAGTTCCCTATCATACAAGTCTGTTTTGACATACTCATAAGTCACATACTTTCCAAGAATCAGATCCCTAACCTTTGCCTGAGCTTGCAATCCCCAGCTTTGATTTAGTTCTGGAGCATCCACATTAAGCAATCTGACAGTCTTCAAACTTTCATTCACTTTCAACACATAAGTATCTCCATCCTTCACTTGCATAACTCTTGCAGATACTTGTGACATACCGTCAAAAGAGATCATCAGGACCACCAAAAAAGCTATCATTTTGCATTTCATATGACAAAAATATAGCACATTTTACTTGTTTTAAAACAGCTACTTCCGATATTTCCGATATGTCCACATTATGCCATAAAACACATTTTTACCACTCATTTATTCTTCGTATCTTTGCCTTATTAAAAGCATATTAAAAGTATAGATAAAGTATCAAATGAACAGACTGTGTATATATCCGAAAGACATTCAGATAATCACAGGCAAAAGCGATAGATATGGCAGATATATCATCAAGAAGATTAAAGATCATTTCAGTAAAGAGCAACACCAGCTTGTTACCATTGATGAGTTCTGCCAGTATATGGGTTTACAATACGATGCCGTAATTAAGGAAATCCGGTAAACCACACAAAAGCTGTAGCCTATGACACAGCAACATCCTACCCAATACTTAACTTTTTACTTTCTCATTTTTTCCAATAGTTGTTCATACTATCTCAAAGCACTCTTTACCATCCTAAGCAGGTACTAAGGTAGGTTCGATCTGCATATATGCAAGGTCTGCCTATCGGCTGGCACTCAGCAGAGCTGAGCGATCCACCTTGCATTTATGCATCTCTTCACCTGGCATTGCACCTGATAGGTTGGCATGGAGTCAGCCACATTTTTTACTTTATATACATTTTATCATGAGTAGTATTACTAAGTTATTTCCATTAGGTTGTGTTTATATGACATCTGGAGTAGATTCAGTTTGTCATCAGCATCCATCATTCTTTCAGTTCATTGCAGATTGCCTTACATCTCACAGTAGTGGCGATTTTGGCACCTTATGTCAGAGTGATATCGCCACTAATCAGGCAGCTATTCAGCACGGTGGTCGTGTCTTTTCATCGTATGCCATACCATCAGAGATTGATAGTTGTGGTGATAAGTTATGGGTTATCACTGAGTCAGATCGGTCATCTACTACAGTTTTGTTTCCAGGGGAGTATTAATTACTCCCTTTTTTCTAATTTTACCCCATTAAGATACATTTTCAATGAAAGACATAATTAAAGAAATCCAAAATCAATATAGGTACGATGAACAAAAACATATGGTTTGGGAAGGTTATAATAATGCTATTAAAACTCTTTCCGCTGATTTATATGCTAAAAATTTCCATTTTCTCTATGAGATAATCCAAAATGCTGATGATAACTCATATCATTCAGGTATCGAACCCAAATTAGTTCTTTCACTAAAAGAAGTTATTTTAGAAGGTAAAAAAGAATTTTGTTTAATCATTTCAAATAACGAAACTGGATTTAATTCTGATAATGTCAAGGCCATTTGTTCAGTAGGTAGTTCAACTAAAAAAACTAATTTTGATTCCATTGGAGAAAAAGGAATTGGTTTTAAATCAGTTTTTAGAATTACAGACTGTCCTTATATCTTTTCAAATGAGTTTGCATTCAAACTACCCGCAAAAAATCCTGATCACGAGCATGGTTTAGGTTTTATTACACCGTTTCCTGTGATTGAAACTAATTTACAAAGGGAAATGACTACTGAAATTTATTTGCCTTTATCTAGAGATATCAACATTGACACAGTTAAAGACCAGTTATTAAACATCAATCAATCAACAATTTTGTTTTTAAGAAAATTGAAAATTCTTGAGATAAATATAGAATTACCAGGCTATAAACAAAAAAAGTCTATTACTAGAATCGATGAAGGACATACCAGGTGGTTAATAATTGACTTCAAAAAAACCTCAAAAAACCTTAAATATTATATATTTGAAGAAGAAATAGATAAGCCTGAAAATATCCGTCATTCGAAAAGGGAAGGCGTTACTTCCAGAAAAATTAGTGTTGCTTTTCCTATTATGGATGATAAAACAGACGGAGTGCTATTTTCTTATTTACCAGTGTGGGAAAATACAGGATTACCTGTTATGGTAAATGCAGATTTTCTTTTGACAAGTGATAGGGAAAATTTACATGAAGATTATGATTGGAATATCTGGTTACGAAATGAAATTAGCAACACTTACATTAAAGGTTTCTTAAATTTTATAAATAACAATGGGTTTTCACTCACAGAAAAATTAACGGTTTATCATACTTTACCGCAACAAGCACATCATCAATTTTTAAATACTGTAGTAGAACAGATTTTACTCAATTTAAAGAATGAAAAATGCATATTATCTTATCACACACGTAATTATTTTAGTCCAACAGATATAAGCATAACTTACACAGATATTTATAGTTTATTTAATTACTCAAAAAAAATATCTCCAAACATAATTGATAATTCAATTCCATTGGTTTCGGACCAAATCATCAACGATGGTAGAATAGATATTTTTAAAGAACTCGGTATTAAACAAATATCGCTTTCAAAATTAGTTAATAGTTATTTTAAATCTACTGATTGGATGATTGAAAATTCAGATGAATGGTTTATAGATTTATATGAAATTTTGCGCTCAAAAAAATCTAAAGATCTTGACCTTACTGAAATAAAAATAGTTCCATTAGAAGGTAAAGTGGGTTTATTTTCTTCATCAGTTACTAACATTTATTTTAATTTAAAAGATAAATCCACAATTGATTCCCTCGCCACTGAAGCTAAAAGACATTTACGTGTAGACACTGTGAAGCAAAGTTTTTTAAAAAAGTACCTTCATGATGATTCAAAAGAAAAAAAAGGATGGCTACAGGATAATTTAAACATTTATAATTTTAATAAGGAGAATTTAGCCATCGATCTTTTGAACATAATATGTGATGAAAATAACGATTTATCAAATAATGAAAGAATATTAATAACAGAATCAATTTATAAACTCAACCCTTCAACAATTTCAGACAATAAGATTTTACTAGTACTTTCAGACGAAAGCATTAGATCAAAAAATGATGAAATGGAAATGGTAGTTCCGGATTCATATATGCCGGAAAATGGATGGCAACATATTTTTGCAGAAAATGAAAGAGATCATTTTTGTATTTTAAGTGATAAATACTTAAAAGAAATAATCAAAGCCCTAATAAACGGCAAAGCTAATGTCAAGTTATATCCATCTTTCGAAAAAAATAATTTTACATATTTTACTGAACCCAAAACACAAGAAGGTAAAGAACTAAAGAAAAAATTATTATACGGCAGTGCAAATGCGTACGTTTCTGATATTAAAGGATATGAAATTTTACTACCCGCATCATTAAAAAAGATATCTGAGAGTACTTCTATGGCTTTATTTAATTTTTTGATTACTATTAACCTAAAACTTCAATCTTGGCGTAATGAGTATGATTTTAATCAGATGCTTGAATCAGGTCTTTGGATGCAAGGTGAATATCAAAATAGGGGTAATAATATAGTCAAATGTGAAAGTGCATTATTACAATTCATAAAAAGTGAAAAATGGTTGTACAGTATGAACTTGGGATTTCAAGTACCATCATCAGTTTTCCTTGATATTCCAGAAATAAGAGAAGTTTTAGATAATAATGTACCATATGTCAGAAATTTATCTAATAAAATACTCATAAACTTATTAGGCTTAAAAGACAATATTACACGAGAAAGTTTAATAAATTACCTGGTCGACATACAGAAAGATACACCAGCTTTTAAAACAATACTGAAAATTTATAATCAACTTGACCAGAGAATATCAAAAGATAAGCCCCTTGAAAACGAGTATCTCAAATATAATTTGATTTACATTAAAGAGTCAAATTCTTGGGTGAATGCACAAAATTGTATTTGGGAAGACCCTAAAGAGATTTCAGACAATATTACATTTACAGTACTATCTAAATGCTATGATGACTCTTTAAAAAAGTTTTTTATTGATAAACTCAGAGTACAAGAATCCCTTTCTATAGACTTTTATCTTTCAAAGTGGATGTCTATGCAGGAAGGCATTACCGAAGTAAATGAAGGTATTATATCATCAATTCTTAGAAAAATAAAAAGCCACGTTATCAAAAATGATAATGAACATGTCAAAAAATTTCTTAGTTCTTTTAAAGTGTATTCTTCCAATCGCAAATCATTTTTTGATCCGGAAAATGTATACTTTGCAGTGAGTAAAGAGTTGCAAAAACTTTTTAAAAAAGAGTACATCGCTTTATCTTTTATTCCTGAAAATGATGCTTACGCGGCATGGGTTGACTTTTATATGGCGTTAGGTGTAAAACAACTTACCGACAATATTGAAATTAAGTTATCTAATGCTGTTCAGGCAATACCAAATTACACAAAAAAGTTTTTGACAAGCGACACCATCAAACTTATTGGTGCATACTTAAAAACTAAATACGAGAAAGAATATGAAATATTATTAAAAGAAAGCTTCTTTGAAAAACTTTTTAGAACAGATGAACTAGAAGTTAAGGGTTCTATCAAAGTTGAATATTCAATTAAAGATGAATATACTTCTTCAGCTATTACTAATGTTCCCGTCTTTTTTGATTCAAAGGAATACAAATTTTATTACTCAACTGATGTCGATAAAATTGACATTGCTGAATCGATAGCTTATGAATTAAAGAAAATTGTGTACTTACCATCTTCTTTCAAAGATAAAATTGAAAATTATCTTGGGGCACAATATGGTAAAAGAAAAGAAAAAGAAAATTTAGATAAACCACATGAAGTTATTGAAATATATGATAATCTAAAAAAAGAACCACCAAAACCATCTTCACCATTTGAACCACAACCAAATGATCCTAATCCAAATGATGTTAAGATTAATGAGCCTACTTTAAAGGAGCCTATTGATCTACCTAAAAAGGATACTTTGATTGTAAATCAAGGTAATAATGATCAAAAAACAAATGAACCAAAAGTAAAGAAAGTACTAAAACCAGATTATCAGGAACCCACAACCAAAGAAAGACCTGATCTAGTTGTTAAGGAAGAAAAGGAAAAATCTACCTTAGAAACGATCATTAAGGAAAAGGAAAGGACAAAAAAAGAAATTGAAAAATTACAATCAATTAAACAAAGTCTCGACAGAAAAGATGCATTACTCAATAAACTAAAAAGTTTTAAACAATTTCAATTTGGTTGGTTAAGAACATTGACTGAACTTGAATATCTAAGAGACATTGAAAATAGTACTTCTAGTGCTTACACATTTGTCTTTAATAAAGTAGAAATTCAGGACAACGTAGTTTTTCTTGATTTACCCAACAAATATATTCCAAACAGTATCGAACAATATGAAAATTTAAAGCTAATCTTCTACACTGAGTCAGAAATCCTGACAATAAGCGTTCAATCCCTATCCGTAAATAAATATAGTGTTAGAGCTAAATTATGGAATGAAAAGGATATGAATTTAATAAAAAGACAATCACTTTTCGAAAAAGTAGTTTTAAAAATAGAAAGTGTTGATTTTTTATGGAAAACACTTTTAGATCAATTAATAGAACTAGAATTTAAAGTTTCATCAAATTTAAGAGAATTGATCAAATCACATAATATATCATTTATTTTTGGACCTCCAGGAACTGGTAAAACCACTACCGTTGTGAACGATCACATAATTCCAGCCTTACAGAAGAAACATACTAAAACATTAGTACTTGCTCCAACAAATAAAGCGGCAGACGTTATAACCAACCGCCTAATTGACTCAAATGTAGAATCCAGCTTCTTTAGATTTGGAAACACTGGTGACTCAAAGGTAGAAAAACATAAATGCTTTATAGGTAAGAGTATTGAAAATCAGGTTAATGACTTCACTCTAATCACTACTATAGCAAGGTATGCATATGATATCATTACAATATCTGGATCTCAAATAGCAATTAAAGATGTTAAATGGGATAAGATTATCATTGATGAAGCATCTATGATCAATCTCGCCCAAATTGTCGGAGTCATCTTGAAAACATCAAAAAGTATAGATATTATTATTGCAGGAGACCCTTTCCAAATTAGACCTATATTAAATTTACCTGAGTGGGAAGGATTAAACATATATGACTTGGTTGGGCTAAAATCGTTTGAATCTAAGAAAACCGCAATTGTATATTCTCCCACCATTGACCCCCTTGTTGGCGCGAAGTTGACCCCCTTTTAGAAGTGGGGAACAAAGCTAAATTTTTATTCTCAAACTTTTACCTTTCAAGTCAAATTTGCTGCATTTTGCTAATATTCGATCGAGTATAGCATCTGCAATGGTTGGTTCATTTATAAATGAGTACCAATGTTCTATTGGTAACTGGGAGACGATGATAGTAGATTTGTCGTCGTATCTATCTTCTAACATTTGAAGCAAAGCAAGTTTTCCATTTTGGTCAAGCTGTTGGAGCCCAAAATCATCAAGGATGATTAAATCAGCTTTTTTTAATTGATTGAGCCATTTGATGTACGTGCCTTGGATTTTGGCTAGAGATAGCTGCTCTGTAAATCGATTCATATTGAAGTACAGCGTGCGGTAAGCGTATAGACAGGCTTGATTACCGATGGCACAGGCCAGGAATGATTTGCCGCTACCAGTAGCCCCTGTGATGATGATGTTTTGGGCTCGTTCGATAAATGAACAGTCGGCCATCAAAGCGATTGATTCTTTTTTAATATTCCTTTCGTCGTTGTAAATGATGTCAACTAGATTTGCTTTGTAGCGAAGTTTGGAGAGTTTTAGAAGCATTTGAGACTTCTTGAAATTTCTGTGTTGCCATTCTGCATCTATGACTGTACCTATACATTCATGGGTATCTGGATGGGCATCGGCAGGAAGCTTAAGGATGCTTTCATAGGCTGATGCCATACCTATGAGGTTGAGTTTTTGCATTTGCTGCAAGGTTGCTTGTGTATTCATTTTTACTAATATTTAGTGATTAAAATTATTGTTTCTGATCCGTTAATCGATAAAGTGCATCGTTGATTGGGAATAATATGCGGGGCCGCGAAGGTTGTCATGGGGTGGTATTTTTTGGCTTTCGTTTTGTGTGTTATTTTTTGGTATTTCAATTTTATCCATATTGTTTTGCAGGATATTATGCAGGATACTATAATTCACCCGATGTCCTAGTGCTGCCCTCTTGGCAGCATTTTCCAGTCTTTGTTCGCCATATTTTTCGGCCAATCTCATTACACCTAGACATGAATTATAAGTCTGCTCCACAATGTGTTTTGCGTCGAGAATCGACTGTATAGCCCATTGGGTATGAGGCCCGATCTGTGCTGCTTTGTTTTTAAAATATGCAGCATCCCATCCTTTTTGCTCTGTATATTTGATATGTTTTTCGGGCATGTGTGCTTCGAAGGTAGAGTACCCTTGCTCCCGATGGTCTCTTTTATGTATGGCTATTCGCTCTGTACCACAATAGATTTCTACTTTGCCATTGGTATAAATAATCTGAGTTTGTTTGCCAATATATTGGTATGGTACGCTGTAATAATGGTAATTCTCTCCTAAGATCACGTGATAATTTTTTTGTACTTTGGCTGTAGTTGCTTTGTTTACTTCAAACATTGACGGTGGTAGTGGACGCAATAATGGTTTCTCTTCACTCTCGAATCTCTCCCGCCTACTGTAAGGTTTGCCTTGCATTTTTTTGTCATTGAGCTCTTCTAATTGTTTGCGGAAAGCGGCATTAAGTTCGTCTATAGAATGAAATATTTCGTCTCTGAGTGGTGCATATATTTGATTGTAAACGATGGTTACATGACGTTCTACATTGGCTTTATCCTTAGGTTTGCCTACTCTAGTAGCATCGAGCTCCATGGTGTAATACGATCCCATTTGGCTACAAAACTCGGTAAACTTCGGTTCATATCTACTCGCCTTCGATACATAGCTCTTTAAGTTGTCACTTGTCAATACGCTTGGAGTCCCGCCTATATATTTCAAGGCTTCATTGATGCCTATGACAAAGTTGGATTGGTCTTGACTCGGTACAGCGTACACATGCGTAAAAGATGAATACGGAAATGTAGTAACTAGTACTTCACATAGATGCACTTCGCCTGTCTTGGCATCTACCCATTGCGCTTTACCTCCTGCAAAGTCCACCATAATACGATATCCAGCTTTGTGTTCTATCCGCATGGTGGCTTCGCTGATTAGTCGATATTCCTTAAGTTTACGGCAAAATCTACTGTAACTATATCCACTAGGATAGTCTTTGATGTATTCTTTATACAGCAATTCTCTTGTTACTCCCCTTCGGCCTAACTCATTAACGAGCTGTGGAAATCTTTGCTTTAAATCCGCACTCCTGTCTAATTGTGCATTATCATCAGATGGTTGTACGTAAAATAAAAGGTGAAATGCATCATCGCTCATTCCATTTATTTGTGAAATCTCCAATCCAGATGATTTGAAAATAGACCAATACTTTTTAATTGTATTCCTAGAAATCTTGTAGATCCTAGATGTCTTTTTTATAGGCTCTCCTGCCGATAAATCCTTTAATATTAATTTTACCTGATTCATTCTCGTGGGTTTAAATGCCATATCCAATTTATTTTCTTAAAAATTGGACACAACGTAATTTAAATTATCCACTTCTAATCTGGCTTTGACCTGATACTAAAATTTGAATTTTTAGGGGGTCAGCTTGCCGCCATTTAGGGGGTCAACATAAACGCCATTTGGGGGGTCAGCTTCGTAGGAATATACAGCAATCAATGAATATCCTATAAATAGGTTAATAATCCTATATAGAAGTCTAAGAAATATTGGTATGCTTTATAGTGAGTACTGTTACAAAAAATTACTTAATCATCACCGTGGAGCATTAGGCCAGCGGAAGTATTTTGTTTTTAAAGATGAGCCTTTAAAGACTATAAATACAGTTATATTTCCAGTAAAAAAAGACATTCCTTTATATTGTCCTAAGTACTTAGGATCTTCATCCTACCATTTATACTTATCAATTATAATTATTGAATAGCTGTTAGAGTTTGTTCAACAATTTAGTGAAGATAGTAAAAGAATTGGGATTATAAGTCCATATCGGGCACAATCAGACTTAATTTTCAAACTTGTCAATGCGAATTTAGATAAATTCAAAAACAATGAGATTTTAGTGAGCACAGTTCATGGTTTTCAAGGCGATGAATGTGATATTATTATATGTGCTTTTAATCCACCTAAAACCGTTGGAAACAAGGTCGCTTTAAATGATAAAAACATTTTGAACGTTGCCATTAGTAGAGCCAAAGATCATTTAATTATGTTTGTCCCTGATAATTTTAATCAGTTTACCGAGTTGAATAATTTAGTCTCCCTATCGAAAAGGGAAGATGATATAAAGGCTAAATTAATTGAAAAATCGTTATTTGGAAGTATGAATTATATCGAAGATATTATTTATACAACAGCCCATCACCCTATAAATGTATTTGGCAAATCAAAATATAAATATGAAATAAGAATAGAAGATGACACGCTAGATATCCAAATAAATGAAAGTTAAAAGTTGACTTTTTGACTGTATTTACTGTTTTATTAAGTCATGAGTTGTCTTAATTGATAGTTATAATTCTTTAAATTATCATTTTTTGTACTTTTGTTCTATGAATTCTAATAAGAAAGATATTTCAAAATGGGTAAATTTATTAAAGGGTAATATAGTCAATGCTATTTTATATCCATTACTATTATTGTTCCTTCCAATTTATTCAATATTTTGGTGTTCAAAAATAATTGTAAGTATAAGTACTGCCTATCAAGTTGCCGGTATTTTTCTCTTGTATTTTGAAGAAAAATATAAAATGGAGCACACGTCTTTCAAATTTGGAAAACTGAATTCACGATTATTGTACATCCTGAGATCATGGAAAATGTGCAAATTTGCTTTAAGAGAGATTTACAGAAACTTTACAAATTATTATAAGGATGATTGTGATATCAAAGTTAATGTTAGCCTTACAAAAATAAACCATTCTTATAAAGAAATTGAAGACCCAGCTGAAAGACTAGAACAACAGCTTATTTCTATAGAGAGTGACCTAGCTTCCATAAGGTATTTTTCAGAAGTAAGAAAGACAGGCTACATACTTATTGCAATTGGCTATATACTTCAATTTCTAATTTCACTTTGTTCTGTATTTTCTCTTAGTTTCTGTATTTCTTAGTTATTTTGTTGCCCACCCGTTGCCAAATATCCTGAACTCCTTTATTTATAAGGATTTCAGGATAATGTATCGGAAAATAAGTTTATCTTTTCCTAAAATAGGTTTAAACCAAAGCATATAAAAATGGACAAATAAAGTAAACTTATTGCAGGACTAATTTTTATATGTAAATTTGTAGCAGGATTTATGCAT
>JADLHT010000031.1 GCA_020848695.1 Saprospiraceae bacterium | reverse complement strand
TTTAGATTAATGATTGCTGAATTTAATGCTAAAGTTATTGCACATGAATTAGGACATTCTTTATCCTTATTACATACTGGTACTTGTCAAAACTTTAATGATCCTACAACATGGGAATGCATTGGTGTAGATGCCAGCAAAGCAGTTCGAATGCCTGATACCGATGCTGATCCATCTACTATGGATCTGGATGGTAATGGTTCTAGCGATGATGGTCTCTGGTATAATAATAATTGATTGCTTTAATCATTCATAATACAAATATTTTAAAATTTTTGTTTATGAATACAAATTGTCCAGCTATTTTGAATTTATACTTTCAAGAGTTTCCAACATTTCAACAGCAATTGTGCCAAAAAAATATGATCGATTTTTGGGTTGCCATTGAAATGTGGAAAAACTCTACTTCTCTTTTCAAAAACACAAAATCATTTATAGTCCCCATATTTTCTTCTCTATAAGTTTTCTTAGGTTCGGGGTAAGTTTACTTTGGCAGGGCCGTATGAATTTAGCGAGTGAATAAATGCCATTGAAACCGTATCAATATTAAATTAACTAAGATATCTTTCAATTTCTTTTCAATCTCAATACATATTAGACCCATTAAGATTTCTATTTATTGGAGAATCCAATGAAGCTGACTACTCTCATCCAGTCCAAAGTGATCCAATAAATTCGGACCAAACTGACCACCCTTAAACAGATCAATTTTCAATCTGCCGGTGTTGATTTTATAAATGTAAGAAGAGTCATAAATACTTTAATTTTTGAGATATAGAAATAAGAGAAATGCCCAATAAACGAATATACATAAACAATGAGTCACTTGAATAATCTGAGATAATATATCACTTTCGTAGAATACTAAACGAACAGACCTTGTAAGTCAAGTTATTGATACCATTCATTCCTTAAAGATCATGGCTAAAACTTATCTTTGCCCTAATGAATGCATTTGATCATTTTGGACATTATCTCATTTGGTTAAAGCAAGTCTTCAGGAGGCCAGAGAACATGAAGATGTACTGGCAGGAGACTTTGCGCCAGATGAATGTAATCGGTATTGGGTCAATCATCATTGTCTGTATAATTGCGGTATTTATTGGAGCCGTTACAGCAGTTCAATTTTCCTATCAACTTTCAGGAGGCTTAATTCCAAGATACTACATCGGTTATATTGTAAGGGATATGCTGATCATCGAACTGGCTCCTACCTTTAGCAATATGGTATTAGCCGGTAAGGTGGGATCAAGTCTGGCTTCAGAATTGGGTGGAATGCGACAAAAAGAGCATATTGATGCAATGGAAATAATGGGTGTAAATACATCTGCTTTTTTGGTTCAGCCCAAGATAATTGCCGCCTTAATAGTTATACCCATGCTGGTCTGTCTTGCGGCCTTTGTTGGAATACTTGGAGGTTATCTGGCTTCAGTTCCAACAGGTATGTTTTCCAATGAAGAATTTATAAGAGGATTGCGTTCCTTCTTTGAACCCTTTTATGTTAGAATGATGTTTGTTAAATCAATTGTGTTTTCTTTCATATTGACTACAGTTTCCTGTTATCAGGGATATTTTGTCAAAGGAGGGAGTATAGAGTTGGGTGCAGCCAGCACACGTGCGGTTGTTTACTCTAATATTTTGATATTGTGCTCTGATTATATTATCGCAATGGTTATGACGGCATGATAAGAGCTGAAAATATATTTAAGAGTTTTGCAGATCATGAAGTTCTAAAAGGAATAACTGCCGAATTTGAAGAAGGTCAGACTAGCCTAATCATAGGCAGATCGGGTGCAGGTAAAACGGTCTTGTTAAAGATACTTGTTGGGCTGATAGAACCGAGCTCCGGAAAGGTCTGGTTTGATAACATTGATTTTTATTCTCTGGATAAGGTTCAGAAGCGTGCCGTAAGAATGAAAATTGGAATGTTGTTTCAGGGTTCTGCGCTATTTGATTCAATGACCGTCGAAGAAAATATTCGCTTTCCCATGGATATGTTTACTCACCTGACGAAAGCAGAAAAAAGCAAACAAGTTGACTATTGTCTGGAAAGAGTCAACCTCAGCGGTAATAACAGTAAGTTTCCATCGGAACTTTCCGGTGGAATGCAGAAACGTGTTGGGATAGCCCGAGCAATAGTTTTGAATCCCAAATATCTATTTTGCGATGAGCCGAACAGCGGACTGGATCCCAAGACTTCCATAGTTATTGACGAACTAATCTCTTCGATCACAAAAGAAAAAAACATTATTACGGTTATCAATACACATGATATGAATAGTGTCATGGAGATCGGTGAAAAAATTATTTTTATTCATCAGGGTGAATTGGAGTGGGAAGGAAGCAATAAAGAAGTGTTAGAGAGCAATAATAAGACCTTGGATGGGTTCATTTTTGCATCACCCTTTATTCAAAAATTAAAAGCTAGAATCTAATAGATCATATATGACTTTACAAAAATCTTTTTTTGCAAGATATTGGATTTGGATATTGGGCATTACTGCTCTGTTGTTGGTTGTTTTTGCAATAATTAAAAGCAAAAGCAAGCCTAGAGGTATAGAAGTATCCATTGAAAAAGTAGCAAAACGCAATATTGTTGAGACCGTTACTGCAAGCGGAAAAATTTATCCTGAAAAAGAAATAAAAATCTCATCTGATGTCTCCGGTGAAGTTGTAGAACTTTATGTTAAGGAAGGTGATTCGGTGCGAACAGGTCAAATCCTGGCACGGGTAAATCCCGATGCCTATCAGTTTGCTCTGGAAAGAGGTAATGCCGGAGTAAACAGTGCCAAATCCCAATCTCAAGCTGTTAAAAACAATATACTATCTGCAAAAGCTCAAAGAGATCAGGTTAAAGTACAGTTTGACAATGCCTTTAAAAATCTTGAACGAAGCAGAAGTATGTACAAAGATGGAATTATTTCTAAAGCAGATCTCGAAGCTTCCGAAACACAATACAACAACCTTAGATCGAACTTGGAATCTGCTGAAGCAGGTATAGAATCTGCAAAAAATCAAGCCAATGCATCCGGTTATCAGGTTAAGGATGCCATGGCTATGCTAAAAGAACAAAAAACAAACCTTGAGAGAACTATAATCAGGGCCCCTGCAAGCGGAATCATCAGCGTATTGAATATTGAGAAAGGAGAAAGAGTAGTAGGAACCATGCAAATGTCAGGAACAGAAATCATGCGAATTGCAGATCTTAATGCAATGGAAGTCCAGGTCGAAGTAAGCGAAAACGATATTATTAGAGTAAAGACAGGAGATCCGGCAATGATCGAAGTAGATGCCTACAATGGGAAAAAATTTAGCGGTCAGGTAACCGAAATTTCTAACAGTGCTTCTAATTTAGGTACGAACGCACTAGGAGGTATGTCAACCGATCAGGTTACCAAGTTCTTGGTCAAGGTAAGAATTAATAAGGAATCCTATGAGGACTTAAATACTGGTCGAAATTCTATCCCGTTCAAGCCCGGAATGTCTGCAACTGTTGAGATACAAACATCAAGAAAAGAAATGGTATTGAGCATACCCATTCAATCGGTAATAGCTTATGATGCAAAAGAAGAACTTAATAAGAAACTTGCAAAATCAAAAGAAGAAAAAACTGATGTTGCACTCCAAAATGAGGAAAAACTTGATATCAACAAGAATGAATTTCATGAGGCTTTGTTTGTTAAAAGTGGAGACACGGTAAGTCGTATTGATATTCTCACCGGAATTCAGGATCAAAATTTTATAGAGATTGTAAAAGGAGTTGAGGAAGGAACAGAGGTTGTTACCGGACCCTATGTCGCGATTTCCAAAGATTTAAAACCAGGTTCAAGGGTAAGAATAAAAAAAGAAAATGAGAACGAGTCAAAAAAAGATTAAAGAACTTCTGTTCATCAAATTCTTATCAATCCTAGTATTTATAAGTATTTTGAGCTTGTCAACTCTTTTAAATGCTCAAAGTATCTGGCCTATTCTTGCAGGAGTCAAATACAAAAAAGTTGAAGATAAGATACTGGGATTTGAAGTTGATTATCCTATCTTCAATGAAGAAATCAAATCCTATGAAGGAAAACTGATCAAAGTACGTGGTTTTATAGTACCAACCAATGGATATAAATCCACCAAGGAATTTGTATTGTCCGCCTTGCCGGTCAAATCCTGCTATTTCTGTGGTGGAGCAGGACCTGAAACCGTTATTGAGGTAGTTGCGAAAGATGAAATTCCACTTACCAACAACAGAGTTGAACTGGAAGGTCATCTCAAGCTGAATAGCTCAGACCTTAACCGGCTGATGTTTCAACTCGTAGATACTCGCCTGATCCAAACCTGGAACTGAAATTAATATTTTCAATTGTACTCAAACAATTGGTTCGCCATATGAATTTTTAATATTGTAAAATAGTGTTTTCCAGAGCTTTATAATTTATTAAATATTAATAAATAAGCAGTAAAATCTGGCTTAAATTTAAAATAAGCCGTTCGGCTTAATTGGATCAAAAGTAAAAATTAACGTATTATCTTTGCAATCCAATCAAGTAAAATGAGGCATAGTGTAGAGGAGGCGGAATTTGCCAGCAGAATAAAAGTAGCGCTTAAGGTTATCAAAAAATACCAGAGGCCCAATCATCTCAAGGCTACAATACAGATTCTTAATTCATTTATTCCATTTATTGGAGTTTGGATTCTGATGTATTTCAGTTGGGATTACTCGTTTTGGCTAACGTTTTTATTAGCACTGGTAAATGCTTTTTTCTTAGTTAGAATATTTATCATACAACATGACTGTGGTCACAAGACCTTTGTAAGGTCAGGACGTATTCGGAAAGTTATTGGCTATGCATGTAGCTTATTCAGTTCGATACCATTTTTCTATTGGGGAAGATCTCATCATTTTCATCATAGTAATAATGGAATGTTGGAAGTTAGAGATATTGGCGATATTACAACACTAACTGTTGAAGAATATAGATCATTAAGTAAATGGGGAAGACTTAAATATAGGTTATACCGTTCGACTTTTGTAATGTTTTTTTTAGGACCGATTTATTATGTTTTTATACATAACAGACTTCCACTAATTAAGGAAAAGGAGTTTAAGAAAGAAGAAGCTGGATTGTGGATACATAATGTACTATACGCGGGATTAATTGTTGCGCTTTGCTTTATACTAGATTGGAAGAAGTTTTTGATTATACATGGAATGATCCTTTCTGTTTTTTCTGTGATAGCCATTTGGTTTTTTTACATCCAGCATCAACACGAACATGCTTACAAGGAGTGGAGAAATAAATGGGAATATCTGTATGCAGCAATTAAAGGCAGCAGTTACTACAAGCTTCCGGCTTTGTTTAATTGGTTAACAGGAAATATCGCAATCCATCATATACATCATTTAAATCCTACTATACCCAATTATCATTTAAAGAAAAGTATGAAATCCATTGAATGGATTAATCAATATACCAGCGAAATCCGTTTTTGGGAAAGTTTGAAAATCGCTTCCCATAAGCTTTGGGATGAAGCTCAGGGAAGAATGATTACTTTTAAAGAGTACTCAAGACTTTATGTACATTCTATTTAAATTAATTAAGCTGTAACTCATTCAGCAATTGTTCTAGAGCATAAGTTGGTTGCATTTTTTCACGGGCAACAGCAATTCCTTTATTAGCAATATCTTTAGCTTGTTTATATTTTCCGTTTAGTTTTAGTATGTTGGCATATAAGAGGTACTGATTTGGATTCCCTTCAATTTTTACAGCCTGTCCTGCATTTTTTTCAGCCAATTTAATTACCTTCTGATTTGTTCTAAAAAAATCTATACACATCTGAGCAGATTGAGTCAATTTGGCGGCATCATTTTTATTTAATGATTTGGTATAAGACTTGAAGGCTTTTATAAAGTTACCAGCATCATTACTCCTGGCATAATATTCTAAATCTGTATTCAATTTGAATTCCTTAGCCTTTGTTGAATGATGCTTCATTTTGTCTTGAGCAATTTCTAGTAATTCAATATTTCGGTACTCCAAAGATTTTTGAAACGTCTTCATACAGGCCTGATAAATTTTAGCATCTATCATGGTTGGGTTTCTCTTCTTGAGGTAGATGTCTTTATATTGAACAAAGTAGTCAAACACTTTACTATCTGCTTCACGAGCTGATTCAAAAATGATATCTAAATTTATTGGAGTACTCAGATCTTTTTGTGTTGCAAGATATTCATTTGCTACTTTGAGATACGGCTTACCGGAAGCATTAAGAGCCTTTATATAAGCCAGTACACTTGTTCCATCTCTTTTACCTTCGTTGTATAGTTTTTCAAGATCAGCCGACTTATCAAGTTTTTTCATCACCTCTTTGCCCAATTCAATAAAATCTTCGGGACCTCTCATTCCCGCAGTTCGATGAACTACCTTTCCGTCACCATCAAGATATAATAGGGTTGGATAAGAACCTACTGAATAAGTTTTGGCTAGCTTTGGACCCTCATCCTTTTCCATATCAACTTTCAGATTGATAAAGTTTGCATTGTAATACTCTCCGACTGTAGGATCCGGAAATGTGTTAGCAGACATTCTTCTGCAAGGTCCGCACCAGGTTGTATAAGCATCCATAAAAACGATCTTGTCCTGAGATTTGGCAAGCTCTAATGCCTCGCTAAAACTGCCATGAAAAAATTCAATACCTCCGGTTTTTTCCTGAGAGATAAGAATAAAAGGTGTCAGAGCAATTAAAATGAAATAAAAACAATTTTGTGAAAACTTCATATTACGTCAAATAAAGTGAATGGGTTAAATTTGTGCTAATATCGCTAATAACAAATAAATCAGAGGTTCTAACGTAGGAGTCATTGGAATTGTTGAAAACAGCGAATTAATTTTTTATGTATATCAGAAGACAGTTTCTGGAACTAATTGGCAATACCAGTGAAATACCTCAAAGCTTTCAAGTCAAAAGTGCAAAAAAATGTACAATTTACAATGAACATGATCTTGCTTATTTAGACCTCATCAGCGGATTTTGCGTTGCAAATATAGGACACTCACATCCAAAAGTTATTGAGGCTATTGAACAACAGGCGGGTTTATACCTCCATTCAAACGTGTATGGCGAGCATGTTCATTCTATTCAGTTTAGGCTTGCAGAGTTAATTTGTCAACTTCTTCCTTCCAGATTTAATTGTTTGTATTATCTGTCTTCAGGTTCAGAAGCCATTGATGCTTCAATTAAATTAGCAAGAAAAGCAACAGGAAGATCAGAAATAATTACCTGCAGAAATGCTTATCATGGAAGCACTTTGGGCGCTGAATCACTGCGGTCAGATACGGTAGAAAGAGCAGCGTTTCGTCCCTTAATTCCTGGGATTAAGTTTATTGAAGCAAATGATGAGCAGGACCTCATGTACATAACTGATAAAACGGCGGCAGTAATAACAGAAGTTGTTCAGGCGGAAGCAGGAGTTGTATCATTAAGTCATGAATATTTAAGCAAATTACGAACTAAATGCGATCAACACAAATGTTTATTGATATTTGATGAAATTCAAACCGGATTTGGAAGAACAGGATCGCTATTTGCTTTTCAAAAATCAGATGTCATTCCTGACATTCTAATAATTGGAAAGGCATTGGGAGCGGGACTTCCGCTTTCTGCTTTAGTTGGCAATCGAGAATTGATTTATCAATTTAGTCAAAGACCTTCCCTGGGATATATTTCGACTTTTGGTGGAAATGCGCTTTGTTGTGCGGCAGCGTTAGCAGGATTAAAAGTATTGCTTGAAGAAGACTTAATTCAAAGATGTAATGAATCAGCTCAGTTATTTGTTCGGCAACTCGTTCATTCCAGCATTCAGGAAGTCAGGGCAGAAGGTTTGCTTATTGCTGTTGATTTTAAAAGTTCAAAAACAGTATGGAGTTTAATTCTCGATCTTTATCAAAGTAAGATACTTGCTGAAAGCTTTCTTTTTAGTCATGGTTCGCTTCGGATTAGTCCTCCGCTTATAATCAGCAAGGATGAAATAAGCAAAGCAAGTGTGGTATTGCTTGACTTACTGGATAGAAGTCATTCCTCTTGAAAGATCATCTAATAACTTAGTATTTTATTGATATTTCCTAAACTTCTAACAATAATCAATAAGCTCTAACATCATTTTTTTCCATAAAATTGATGTAGGCATTATTGAGTACTTTATAACCTCCGGGCGTTGGATAATTTCCCGAAAAATACCAGTCACCTTTATGATTTGGACAAGCGCTATGCAGTCCTTCCAGTGTCTGGAATATTATTTCTACAGGAATTCTAATTTCGGAAGGAGTCAATAATTTTGAAATTTTATCCGTGATTTCTTCATAGGTAAATTGATCATACAATCTCTTGACGTAATTCTTCATCTGATGGGTTGGAAGATTTCTTTGATCAAGACATTGTTGATAGACTTCTTCCATCAGCGACTCCATATTTCTTTCTTGTAACAATTCAATAGCAGCTTGAAATGCAACGAGCTTGTCTATCTGAGACATATCTATTCCGTAACAATCCGGATAGCGGATTTGAGGAGCAGATGACAGTACAATAATTTTTTTTGGTTTTAGTGTATTCAGTATTCTGATGATGCTGTCTCTTAATGTTGTTCCACGAACAATTGAATCATCTACGACTGCTAAAGTATCCACATGATTTTTTACAATGCCGTAAGTAACATCATATACATGAGATACCATGGTTTCCCGCAATGAATCATTTGCAATGAATGTACGCATTTTATCATCTTTGAGAACCAGCTTTTCAAATCTTGGTGCTTGGTTGATGATTTTTTTAATTTCATCGCAATTAGAAGGATCCGTATTTTGAATCTTAGTAAACTTTTGATCATTCAGAAAATCCGTAATACCCTCCATAAGACCATGAAAACAAGTTTCTGAAGTGTTGGGGATATATGAAAAAACTGTATCAGTTAAATTGTATTCAATACTGCTTATCAGTTGTGGAACTAAATTTTTTCCAAGGTTTTTTCTTTCCTGATAGATATCATAATCATTTCCTCTAGAAAAATAAATTCTCTCGAATGAACACGAAAGTTTATTACCCGGTTCGAGACAATGTTCTTCTGTAACCTTTCCGTGATGTTTTATAATTAAAGCATTACCGGGTTTAATTTCATGAACATCAACCCGACGAACTCCAAAAGCTGTCTGAATTGCAGGTCTTTCCGAGGCCATAACAACAACTTCTTCATCTTGATAATAGAAAGCAGGACGAATTCCATTAGGATCTCTTAGAATGAAAGCATCACCGTGACCCAATAAGCCGGCTATTACAAATCCGCCATCAAATTTTTTTGCTGCTTTTTTCAGGACGCGATTTACATCCAGATTATTAAATATTTGTGGATTGATTTCCTGTTGTGAATAACCTTCAGGCTTATACCAGTTGAACAGATGTTGAACTTCTTCATCCAGGAAGTGGCCTATTTTTTCTAGGACGGTAATGGTGTCTGATTTTACTTTTGGAAACTGACCTAAGCTTACTAATTTATCAAACAGTTCATCAATATTAGTCAGATTAAAATTCCCTGCAACGGCTAAATTTCTTGAAATCCAGTTATTTTCTCTGATGAATGGATGAACGGTCTCTAAGCTGTTATCGCCGTGAGTTCCATAGCGTAAATGTCCTAAATAAATTTCTCCAATGAAGGGTTTGTTTCTCTTCAACCAAAGTACATCCTCGAGCTGTTCTTTATCCAGATTTTTAAAATTGGAATATACCCCTTCAAAAAGATGAGTAATGTAATTGTTAGCATTGCTTTTATGTACCGAGAAATATTTTTGGCCGGGTTGTGTATTTAACTTAATACTTGCCAGTCCCGCTCCATCCTGACCCCGGTTCCTTTGTTTTTGAAGAAGTATTTGAAGTTTCTGAAGACCATAAAATACGGTTCCGTATTTATCGTGATAATATTCTAAAGGTTTTAGCAGCCTAACGAATGCTAGACCACATTCATGTTTAATCTGATCACTCATTGAACGAAGTACAAAGATAAACAGAAATTTTAGAATCAGATCCGATCAAGTTCTCATGCGGGAAGTCTCGTTGAGGAAATTGAAAGTATTCACTAGTTTTTAAAAGTTATTAGCACAACGAAAGCTTAATTTTATTTAAATTCATCATGACTTATAGAATTTATTCCGGTCCGTGAACTTGTTTGCAAGAGTTATTTTACATTTGAGTTTCAGTTATGTCAGGGGTAATAAAATTGTTGCCGGATGTTGTAGTCAATCAAATTGCTGCTGGTGAAGTTATTCAAAGACCTTCATCTGTAGTTAAGGAACTGATGGACAATGCATTAGATTCAGGAGCAACTGAGATTAATGTAAGGGTTGTTCAAGCAGGGAAAGAAATGATTCTTATTCAGGACAATGGATGTGGGATGAATCCAGTGGATGCGAGAATGGCTTTTGAGAGACACGCAACTTCTAAAATAAAAAGCTCAGAAGATCTTTTTCAGATACAAACCCTTGGATTTAGAGGAGAAGCTCTGGCATCCATTGCAGCAGTGTCCAGAGTTGAACTAAAAACAAAACAATCTCAAGATGAACTCGGAACTAAAATCCTGATTCAAGATTCAAAAATACTGAAGCAAGAAGTTTGTTCTTGCTTAAATGGTACTCAGATAATGGTCTCAGATCTCTTCTATACCGTACCTGCAAGAAAAAAGTTTCTTAAATCGGATGCATCAGAATTGAGGTATATTCAGGAAGAATTTATTTCCCAGGCTCTTTCTCATCCTGAAACTAAAATGAGCTTTACCCAGAATGATTCAGAAATATACTCTTGTCGAGCAGAAGGATTAAAACAAAGAATTCAAAGTATTTTTGGGAAAAAATATCCTGAAAATCTAATTGAAATTGACCAGCAAACAGAAGTTGTCAATATTTCCGGATTTATAGGAAATATGGATTTATTGCGAAAATCCAGAGGTGATCAATTTTTGTACATAAACAGAAGACTCATTAAGAGCAATTATCTCAATCATGCCATAAACTCAGCATTTGAGGAAGTTTTGTCTCAGCAGGGATATCCATTCTATGTTATTTTTCTGCATATCGATCCTAATAATATTGATATCAATGTACACCCTGCCAAACATGAAATTAAATTAAACGATGAAAGGTTGATCTACAATTTTCTGAAAGCAACCGTGAAGCAGACATTAGGAAGAAAGGTCCTGGCTCCGCAATTGGATTTTGAAAATGCACAACCCGGTATGGACAGAATTTTCGGTCTTACGGGAACTGTTCCAAATCCACGCCCTACCGGATTTGATTCATCTAAAAATTTTACTTCATCAGGGTCCAAAGAGCACTGGAAAAATCTTGCTTTTCCTTCTTCTTCACGGGATCAAGTGAACTCAAGAGAAGAAAACTTGTTCACGAATAATGAAAATGTTGACCCGGAAATTAAGGAATTGTTCCATGTTGATTCTGATCTACAGCTGGTACAGCTGTATTCAAAATTTATCTTGTACTCTTCAAAAGAAGGAATTTACATCATTGATCAACAGAATGCTCATGAAAGAATTCTATATGAATTTTATCTTAATACTTTGAATGAGAGAAAAACAGAGTCAAAAAACTTAATGTTTCCGATCACTATTCATTTAAATCGTAATGAGGCTCAGATTCTTAAATCAATTATTAATCAACTGGGAACCATGGGACTCGTTGTGGAAGAATTCGGAAATGATAGTTTTGTGGTTCAGTCAGTACCGGCGTTTTTAAAGGATGGAGAAGACATCAACCTGCTCATTCAAAACACCATTGAACAATACAAATTAAATCAGGAACTTAAGCTTGGAATTGAAGAAAATGCAGCAAGAGCTTTGGCAAGAAGCAGCAGAATGAAAAGCAGTGTTTATTTGAATAAAGAAGAAATGCAATTACTTATAAATCGCTTGTTTAAATGTAGATATCCGGAAGTTTCGCCGGTTGGTAAAAGGTGTTACAAAATATTTTCACAAGAAGAACTAAAAAAATTCTTTAGCTAATTTATGCAAACAATAACTCCTGCAGTTAAGCACCTACTAATTATAAATGTAATAATCTTTATTGCCATTAACAGCTTGCCGATGGGCAAAGAATTTTTTATTAAGCTTGCACTCTTCTACCCGGAAAGTCAGTTTTATTATCCCTGGCAGATTATTACTCATATGTTTTTGCATGGAAGTCTGAACCACATTTTATTCAATATGCTTTCCTTGTTTTTTATAGGACCGCTCATGGAGAATTCATTAGGTACAAAAAGATTTCTCACTTATTATTTTACTTGTGGATTTGGAGGTGCAATTCTACATTATATTTTTCAATATTTTCAAATTCATTTTTTTGGAATGCAGGAGATAATGTCTATTCCTGCTGTTGGAGCTTCAGGTGCAATTAATGGATTGTTTATTGGATTGGCGTATCTTTTTCCAAATATTGAAATGATGCTGATGTTTATTCCCATTCCCATCAAAGCCAAATATCTGGCTATTGGATTTCTAGCCTATGATTTGATATCTGGTTTAACAAATACAAACTCAGGGATTGCACATTTTGCACATCTGGGAGGAGCGTTATTTGGATTTCTATTATTGCTTAAATGGACAAGAAGATTTTGATTTATGTTTGACGAATTGTATCAAGACTTAAAGTATCAATTACGGGTTGGCGGATTTATTATTCAGATAATTTTTGCCTGTATAGTACTATTTATTTTGGCTAATATATTGAACTCCTTCTTCCTGACTGATGCAAATTCAGAAAATTTGTTGATTAAATACACCAGTCTTTCGGGAGAAGTGATATTTAATTTAAAGCATTTCTGGGTTTGGATTACTCATATCTTTTTACATCTGTCATTTTTCCACCTGTTGTTCAATATGTTAAATCTATATTGGTTTGGAATGATTGTGGAGGATTTAATCGGAACAAAACATTTAAAGATAATATTTTTTTTATCCGGGATAATCGGTGGAATATTTTTTTTAATTTCAGCACATGTATTTCCCTGGTATGCTCATACTAAGCTGTCAGCATACGGAGCTTCCGGTTCGGTAATGGGATTAATATTTGCAGCTGCTGCCATTTCTCCAAATTACAAAATGCGGCTCATTCTTATTGGAGATGTAAGTATAAAGTACATTGCTTTAACTTTTGTTTTACTGGATTTTATCTTTCTGACTCAGGTAGATAATTCCGGAGGTCATGCTGCTCATATCGGGGGAGCATTTTTTGGCTATATATATATCTTGCTTTTAAGAAAAGGTGTTGATCTTACTTCAATTTTTACAAGAAAGTCCTCAGGAATAAAACGAGCCAAAGGAAAAACAAGAATGCTCACTGGTCTATCAAGACAATCTGTAAAGGAAAAGAAAGAATATAATCTTGACAGAATATTAGAGAAGATTAAACAAAAAGGGATTAAATCACTGACTACTGATGAAAAAAGCTTCTTGGATAATCACTCTGACAGATGATTCGGTTTTTATACTCTTGTACGATAGTATGGGGAATTATCTGCGTGATCATGTATCTGATAGAAGGCATAAATCCGGGCAAGATTTGGATTTTTTCGATTTCCAGTCTTTTTATCCCTGTAAGTTTTATCATTAATTTCTTTCTCATAGCATTTTGGTTAATTGTACATTGGCGATATACCTGGTTACCTGCAGTTGTAATTTTGGGAGGATCTTTTCAATTATTCAAGCTGATTTCTTTCAATAGTATTAGTGAAATGAAAGCTTGTCGCTCAAACAATGCAGTTGATTTGATGAGTTTTAATATTTACGGATTAAAGAATTTGAAAGATTCAAGTAGTTCCGCTTTAGAAAGAAATAAGAGTTTGTTTTTAAGTTTTTTAAGAAGGACTGATCCAGATATTTTATGCGTTCAGGAAAATAATTTGTTCTCAGACAATGTCATCAATCATTCACAACTGTATACATATGTTCATTATCTGATTAATCATGGTGCCGCGATTTATTCCAAGTATCCTATTCTTGATCAAGGCAAGATTGATTTTGGAACAAATACTAATAGTTGTCTCTGGTGTGATATATTAATTGAAGGACATCGAGTAAGAGTATATAGTACTCATCTTCAGTCAAACAGTATTACCAAGAATGTGGAACAACTTAAAGATGATCGTGAAGAGGAGAATATAGAAAAAATTAATGTCGTTAAATTAATGCTAAGAAAGTATAGACGTATGTCGATTCGCAGGGCGAATCAGGCTGATATGGTACAAAAACACGCCGAACAATCACCCTATCCTGTAATCTTAGCCGGAGATCTTAATGATACTCCTTTTTCCTACGTCTATAGAAGATTATCCGAAGGAAAGAAGGACAGTTTTTTAGAACGAGGATTCGGGTTTGGATCAACTTTGGTTGGATTAATTCCGGGATTAAGAATTGATTATATTTTTTGTGATACAAAGAAATTTGAATTCTGTTCACACAAGGTATTACAAACGGAGTATTCTGATCACAATCCGATTATGTCTAGGATTGTTCTGAAGTAATATTCTTTTCATCTTCTTCATGATCATCAAGATCGTTTGCCGCAAACTCAGCAGGAATCTGTTTGTTAGATTGAATTCCCATGTTTTTTAATTTTAAAGCCTGGCTCACCAAATTGCCTTTGCCATCTTTCAATTGATTCTTCGCTCTAAGAAAAACTTCTTGACTTTTATTGAGATGTTTTTCAATTTCTTCCATTGTTCCAAAAAATCCGATAACCTTTTCATACAATTTTTCACCTTGTCTGGCAATCTCCATCGCATTCTTACTTTGTTGATCGCGTTTCCATAGATCTGTAATGAGTTTTAAAGAAGCAATCAAGTTAGTAGGTGAGATTAGAAGTATTCTTCTCTGATAAGCGTATTGCCATAATTCCTGATCTTCGTGCATAGCAAGATAATATGCCGGTTCAACAGGAATAAACATCATAATAAAGTCTAATTCTTGTGTTAGCTCATTATATTTCTTTCGGTTAAGATCATCGATATGCTGATAGACAGAACGCAAATGCATTTCAAGCTGGATATCTTGTTCATCCTTGGTATCTGCAGCACAATATCGGTCATAGGCAGTCAGGGATACTTTGGAATCTATTATGATGGTCCGCTGGTCTGGAAGAAAAACCATTACGTCTGGTCTTTGTGTGAGTCCATCTTCATTTTGTTTAGAAACCTGAATTTTATATTCTCTGTCTTTTTGTAATCCGGATTTTTCAAGAATACTGTCCAGAATAAATTCTCCCCAGGTACCTTGTTTTTTAGATTGGCCTTTTAGTGCATTAGTAAGATTATTTGCTTCCTGAGATATTTTATTGCTTTGATGAATTAATTCTTTTACTTTTTCTTCTAAAGCAAATCTTTGCTTAGATTCAATATCATATGTTTCTTCCACTTTTTTCTTAAACTGGGTGAGATTTTCACCCAGTGGCTTCAATATTTGATCAAGATTATCTTTGTTAGTCTGAGTAAAACGATTTACCTTTTCTTCGAGAATTTTTTGTGCGAGGTTTTCAAATTCGAGCTGAGATTTTTTTCTGATTTCTTCTATTTCCTGTTTTTGTGTTGCAAGCCTTTCTTCAAGGTATGAATTGTTAGCTTTCAATTGGCTTAGTTGACTATTCAACTGAACTGTTTCATGTTGCCGGAACTCCAAGTTTTTTTTCTCTTGTTCTAAATCCCCTTTCATTCGATTACAACTTACTTCAAGATGTTCAAAGTTTGCATTTAACGTAGCGTTCTCATGCAATAAGTCTGAATTAGCCTTTTTTAAGGATTCATGTTCTTTTTTATAAATCTCTATATCTTTGTTTAAGGCTTGGTTTCTTTCAGAATATATAGCAAGCTGCGTGTCTGTTTGGACTAATTTATTTCTTGTATTTTCAAATTCCGACTTAGATACAAAATTATTCTTATTGACTATTAAAATGATTATTCCGATTAATAATCCAACGATAAAACAGATGATTCCAATTAACATATATAGAAAAGGTAAAGTTAGATAAGTTTGAAGATACTTTACAACCAAATAATTTAATAAAACCTGAATTTTTTAATTATTGATATTTTTGTGGTATGAAGTGTACTTTTTTTTGGGTTATTTTTATTCATTCATTCTTGGTTAATGCTCAGCTTTTGACCCCGGCAGAGTTAAGAAATAATTATAGCGCAAGCTACGAAGAGTGTATTTCATATTATAACAGATTGAATCATTCGTATAAAGAGGTCAGTATTCTAGTTGCTGGTCCTTCAGACACTGAATTTCCCATTCATCTAGTTGTTATTGATAAAAACGGATATTCTGATCCTGACAAGATTAGAAAAAAGGGACGAACAATAGTCTTAATCAATAATGGCATTCATCCCGGTGAGCCGGAAGGAATTGATGCAAGTATGCAATGGGCAAGAGATTTAGTTACTGTACCAATATTTAAAAAATTGTTGGACAAGACGAGTTTTATTATTGTTCCGGTCTATAACATTGGTGGCTGCCTTAGACGAAATAAATACTCACGCTCGAATCAGAATGGTCCGGAAGTTTATGGTTTCAGAGGAAATAGGAACAATCTGGATTTGAATCGCGACTTTGTAAAGCAGGACTCCAAAAATGCTCAAACATTTGCACAAATATTTCAAACATGGCAACCGGATGTGTTTATGGATACGCATACAACAGATGGTGCGGACTATCAGTACAACATGAGTCTTCTTCCGGGAATGCGTTCAAAGTTGCCAGTGTCAATTGGAGATTATTTGTATCAAGTCATGCTGAAAGATATTTATCATTCGATGAAGGCTGAAGGCGACGAAATGATTCCTTACGTAGAGTTTGATGGACAACCTGAGAACGGAGCATTTGCATTTAACGATAAGGCAAGATTCGGATCCGGATATGCTGCTTTGTTTCATTGTATTCCATTTGTGATCGAATCACATATGTTGAAACCATTTAACGTACGTTTAGAATCCACAAGCAGAATTATAAGGATAATTTCTCAATTTGTTTCTTCTCATACCTCAGAAATTCTTGAGACAAAAAGAAAAGCTATTGAACTCTCCAAACTGGAAAAGGAGTATCCGATTCTATGGAAGAGAGATTTAAGCATAACTGACAGTTTAGAATTTAAAACTTTTGAAGTGAACAATTTTTTCTATCCTTTTCTTCAGGATAGCATTCATGGATTTAATACCCAAAAGAAGTTGAATCTGTTTATCCCTTACTATGAGCAATATAAACCTACCAAATCAATTGTAAAACCAAAGTACTATATCGTACCTCATTGTTATTCTGCAATTATAGAAAATCTTAAAAGAAACGGAGTTGCCATGAAGCAATTAGCAAGAGATAGTTTGATTCAAGCCGTCTATTATCGAATCAAAGATTACAAAACAGTGGGTCATCCCTATGAGAATCATTACTTACATTTTGCTGTTGATTTGGATACTGTATTGTTGACTTATCCATTTCTGCGCGGAGATTATGTTATAAGTACTAATCAGAATGCGGTTAGATATATAATGGAAGTATTCGAGCCAGAAGCGGACGATTCTTATTTTAATTGGAATTTTTTTGATGGAATTTTGATGAGAAAAGAATATTATTCGGATTACGCGTTTGCTGAGAAGGCTGACTCGTTGATAAAAAGTAATGTTTTACTTCAGAAGAAATTTGATCAATTTCTTACATCAGACAACAAAAGAAAAAACATTTCTGAGAAGCTGGATTTTATTTATAAAAATTCAGAATATGCGGAACCATTTGTCAATATTTATCCTGTTGCAAGAATTTTAGAATAAATCAAATATCCTAATGCTTTAATTTGTAGTACTTTTTTTTCCAAACATACTCCAGATCTTCAAAAGTAGAATTATTACAAATTGAATAATTTTCTGCTCGGGAATTTTAGTCAAATATTTATTATTAAAAGATTAAGTTCAATCACCAGATGTGATTCTTTCTTATTAAAATATTTTAAAGATAGTGTTCGTAATTGAATAGGAAACTGATAAGCGAAGAACCATTTAATGGCAAAAAAAATGCCCATCCGAAGATGAGCATTAATTTTTTTCAAAAGTATTCTAATATTAGAATCCTTGTTTTGCCGTTCCTGCTTTAATCGCTGCAAGTGCTTTATCTTCACCTACAAGCGCCGTTAATTTATTACCCTTTCCATCATTTCCCTGAACCATATAACCACCTCTTGCAGTTCGGGTAACAACAGCATCTTTAATTGGAACGTTTTTTTCTTTTGTCTTTACATTATAAGCAGTAAGTTGCATTATTGGATTTTTTAATGAATAAATATTTTATTTCTATACGAGGACACAAATTTAGGAAATAATAATCAGATATAAAAATTATTTAATATAAAATTCCTAGCGCGTTCAAACTTGTAATTCTAAAGTTTTGAATATCAACAGGATAAGCTTGGTGTTTGAATCAGTAACTCATAATAATCTGAAGGTCTGAATTGACAAATTCTTTAAGCCATGAAATTATAGCTGCTACAATGAGTGTAAAAAAGATTTTAAATTTGGAAGATTATTTAATAGTATATGATTTGAAAATTTAAATAGTATTAATCATTCTGGCTAATTTTCAGCGTTTTTTAAAATTATTATGTAGGATGAAGATTAAAAATTTTGGCTTAGCCATTCATGGAGGTGCAGGAACTATACTCAGAACTTCTATGAGTGACGAGAAAGAAAGAGAGTATAAATCTGCTTTGCGAGAAGCAGTGGAGAAGGGATATTTGATTCTGGAACAAGGTGGGTCTGCACTGGATGCAGTTGAATCGGCAGTCATAGTATTGGAAGATTGTCCATTGTTTAATTCCGCAAAGGGTTCTGTTTATACTCATGACGGAAAACATGAGATGGATGCATCAATCATGAATGGAAGTAATCTGGATGCTGGAGCGGTAAGTCTTATTCATTCCGTAAAAAATCCTATAAAACTTGCAAGGCTCATCATGGAGAAGTCTGAACATGTCATGCTTGCCGGAGAAGGGGCCATTCAGTTTGCAAAAGAACATCAAGTCAGCTTTGAAGATGATCAATATTTTCATTCTGAATTTAGATATGAACAACTTCAATCTGCATTAAAAACCGGTTCTGTCCTATTGGATCATACAGACTCAGATCAAAAATTTGGAACAGTTGGAGCAGTAGCACTTGATCAGTACGGCAATCTTGCATCCGCTACCTCAACAGGAGGAATGACCAATAAGAAGTGGGGAAGAATAGGTGATACGCCGATTATTGGTGCCGGAACCTATGCCGATAATTCTACTTGTGCGGTGTCTTGTACCGGATCCGGTGAATATTTTATCAGAACAGTAAGTGCCTTTCATGTTCATAGTCTTATGAAGTATGGTGGTTATACTTTAGATCGTGCTTCGCATAAGGTAATACATGAGATACTTCCTTCTATCCAGGGTGATGGTGGATTGATTGCCATTGATGGTTTTGGTAATATTATATTAGATTTTAATACAGAGGGAATGTACAGAGCTATGAAAAACAGCTCACAGTGTAAAATTGAAATTTATCAATGAAAATTATTTATCAACAATCAATACTTAATAAATAAATAGTCAAATCGATCACAGCAATCCGATCGAATCCATAGACTATCATGAGACAAGGGATAAATTTGCTTTTCCAGGTCAGATGAAAAAAGTTTTGGCAAGTGAATATTGACCTTTAAAAAATCTTTCTCCACGGAGATCAATTCAATCTTACCAATTTCAATAGAATCGTATTTAGAGAGCTGATTCACTATCCCAAACGGGCAAAACTTTAAAATCAATGTGTCCTTCACAAGACTGTCCAAACCAATTTTACCACCTTGTATTTTAGCTAATTTATAAGTATTATAAATATTGACATACTTCTCCGGCAAAATTTCTGTGGTATAGTACTGGTCCGAAGCAATTTCGCACTGAAACTGGATGCAGCAATCCTTTTCTCTGCATGAATGCATTGCAATGAACAGTATTATAGAAATAAATGTTACACAAATAATATTCTTCATACTTTGTAAACGCAAACTTTTTTATAATTATTTCTTATAGAATAATCTTTATGGGTTGATTTGCATTTATATTCTTCGCAGCCAGTTCTACAGTATCTTTAATTCTCATCATTCTCGTTTCAGGCTTTCTGGCTTTGATGATCCATTCTAATATCTTTCTTTTGGAAGATGCGGAGAAGGAGTTAAAATTGTTTAAAGCTTTTTTATTTTTATTAAGAAGTATCTGTAAGTCCTCAGGAATAGCACCTTGATCAATTGTATCAAATAAGTACCAGCTGCCATCTTCTTTGGCAAGATCAATCGATAATTGCCCGGATTTAGTCATTAATCCCTGATTGATGAGTCGTTCTACTATCTCCTTATTGGACCAACTCCAGTTGCTTCCCGGCTTGCGTTTTGAAAAATATTGAATCTTGCTTGTCTTGTTCAACTTTCTCGTTGTGCTGTTTATCCAACCGAAACAGAGTTCTTCTTCAACGGTCTCATCATATCTCATAAGTTAATCGGGACTGGAATTATGATGGATGACCAACCATATTGACGTTTCTGTAAGGTGATTTTTCTGTAGCCAAATACGCTAGGATTTCCTGGTAAGAGGATTGATTATTCTTACACTCTAGTAATCAGTCATAATTTTTTTAAATCAGATTCGGAATTGAAACGGACAAGTATTGAGATGATGAAGATGTTTGAGACACTAATTGTTGTTTGAATAATTTTAACTAAGAAAAATTCCAGACTCAGCTTCTATCATTTTTCTGATCAGACTTATTTGTCCAAGATGATAGTAACTATGTTCAATAAGACCTTCGATGTTTCGTTGATAATTCCCGTATTTTTCATCAAAAAAAACGGCATCCAACTGCGAATCACTAAGATTGGAAACCTTCAATACAAGATTATTTGCTTGAGTAGCAAACGAATTGACTAAATTTAGCCAGTCCATTGAACTCTTGATTTCAGGCAGATCGAAACTGTACTGATCTTTCATATCCAATGCTCCACCATCCAGTACGCGGTTTATTCCTCCGATATAATAATGAATATGATACGTTAAAAGGGCAATGGTATTTAACCGAAGTATTTTGTGTGATGCCTGTTGCCAATTGGTGTTCTGAATTTGTGCTAGAAAATTCGTGTTGGCTATCCAGAAACCATCCAGTAAGACTTCTCGAAGTCGGTGCGACAATAATAATGCTCTATTCATATAACAATATTTTAAGAATATGACAATATTACAAATTTCAAAAAACTGTTTATAGAATCAAAATACATTTACTGTAATTTTCTAATTCTTTTAATAAGTATTTCTTGATCAGAGAATAGGATCCATGAAAAATCATATACATAATTAACCATTTTATTTTGAGAATTTAAATGGTATTGGGTCACATACTGTGGGTTAAATTTTTTCGCATCAAGATACTCCCGTCTTATTTTCATTGACAGGGTTGATTTTCCCATAATTTCCAAGAGAATCGAGCGATTTCTATGCAGAATATTGTCTGTTAAAGACACTGCCTGAAGAGTTGTTTTCCTCAACTTAAAGTTGTAATCATTCTTACATACCAGAGAACAATACTTCTTATCAGATCTTCCTGTAAACAAAGATTTACATAGTTTGCATTTGTTATTCATATTGAAAAAATATTTCTAGAATATTTTGAAACTCGCAATGTGAAATTGGTAAAGTTAAGCGTACAAAGATATACGATTATAACTGATATTATCCGTTATAATCGTTTATTATTCGTTTATTTACGATTAAATACAGTACTTCTCTTGTCTGCCGCAACTAAAGATTGATGTTTTAGGTATTTTTGTACAAATAACAGTACGTGACCGATAAGGAACTTCGCCATACTGCGTTAACTATAAGACCCGCATTT
>JADLHT010000030.1 GCA_020848695.1 Saprospiraceae bacterium | reverse complement strand
GATAGAGCGGTCGTTCCGGGACAATATAGGCGAATTAGGAATGGCCGACTACCAGGTGAGAAAATACAATTCATGGTATCATCACATGGCATTAGTGATGATGGCGATGCATTTTATTCTCAAAAAGCGGCTTGAAAAAAAAGGAAGATATACCACTACTATCAGCAAGAGATGTCAGGCTGCAGACCATTGTTTTGCTCCTCTCCCAAGGCGTGACCATGGAAGAAGAAATAACACAGATGCTCCATAGATATATACAGAGAAAAAGGGATATTCAGAGGCACTTAAAAAACAATCATAACTATATCCTTTATGAAGATTTTTCCGATAATTCTTAAGTTGACAAAGTAGAATTAATCTTAAAATCCCTATCTGCGGCTTGCACCAAAAATGCATAATCAATATTTGTGGCTATTATTTGTATTTCTCCGAATTTATCAATGTCCTGTCTGGAAATAACAGAGAATCTCGGTAATACGTTGTGAATAATGGCAAAATCTGAATCATGAATTGTTATTGCAACCCAATCGCCAACGGCTGGAAAATCTTTACGACATTTTGCTGAAAATCGTAAATTCCCTGTTATCTCGGCTTCAAATTCTCCTTTTTCTGTCTTTACAATATATCTTTCTTTATGTTCCGATATAACTCTTCCAATCTCAAACTCTGTAAGGTTATTCTCATTCCTTAATTTTTCAAGTTTGTCATTATATCCTAAATCTTCTAGTGTCATTTCAATATAGAATTGATTAGCTTATTCAATACTCACAGTCATTTTTTAGCCTGACCGCTAACGGCTGTGCTTTGCGACGGTTTTTGGCGATAGCTAAAACTGGCGTCAAAGCACTTGTTAGCATCTGGTTGTTCTAATATCCGTATTCAATATAAACGTCTGAAAATCGTACTTTTTTAGGTAAATCAGGCAAATATTCCTTACTCGCGACGAAACTTCCTTTAAATTTTGCTTTTAACTTTTTAGTTGCAGAATCAAATGAAATAATTTCTATTGCATTGTCTGCATTTAAATCTAATTCATAAATAAGAATACCTACATCATCGTTTCCAATTGTATAAATGGTGAAAATTGAATCTGTCGAATTTTGATTATTAGTAAGCGTTAGGCATTTATTCTTTGCATTTACTATAATTTTATTGAATATAATATCTTCTGCTTCTGCGGAATGCCCATTTCTCTCAGGCCAATAGCCTTTTAAAATTACATCAAATGTTGAATCCTTTAAAACATTATTTAATAAAAAAACACTTGATTCAAATGGTTTATTAATTTTAATTCCTTTAGCAAAACCATTTTCTTGCTTTCCTTTTTCAAATATTAGAAATCCTGAGATGGTATCTGTGATTGTTTCTGCTGTTACGCAATGAGTTGGAACTGTTTTTTGATTATCATCTTTTGTACATGAAAAGGAAAAAAAAGTGATGTATAAGATGAAAATACTATTAAAGTTTCGCATGGTTTAGTAATTAATGTGTGATAAAAATTGTTTTTTAGATGAGATGATTTTTCCGTCTTGGTAGGTCGAGAGAATATATAAACCTGGAGTAAAGTTTGAGTCTTTAAGGCTTATCTCATCTAAATGACTGTAAACACCAAGTAATTGACCAAATATATTGAAAAGTCTGTATTCTCTTTTTACTGGAATATTGTTAGTGGCTACAATTGAAGACAAATCTGTAGTATGTTGAATATTATTATTGCTAAAGCTATGAACAGGTCTGAAAGATACCGGTGGATTACATTGAACGTTAGCCGAGCATATTCCACCCCTTTGGATTGTAGTTGTATTTGCCACTTCACTCCCAAATAATTTTACCTTAAGGTGTAAAAAATAATTTGTGCAAGGATCACTTATGGGTTCAGGTGTATTTAAAGTTGTTCCTGTTGCAATATAGTTTGCTGGAGTACTTCCAGTAAAAATACCTGTTAAATTCCAATACCATTCGTATGAATAATCAGGATTATTCTGATCGACAATCGCCTGTAGGTTTAATTGACAATTATTTTCTGTAGCTGAGATTATTGGATTTACATTGAGACTCGGCGTAAATGCCGCAACCCGACATCCTGTTGCTCGAATTCTTCCAGCATTATTTTCTTGAGTGGTACCTGTAGGATGAGTCATAAAAGAAATGTCAGGATCAGAAAAATGAAGAATTCTTGGCTGGTAAATACCCATTAAGGTCTGAACATTTAACTGAGTTATCAGATGTGCAGAAGCGCAATCAGCTACAGGAACATAATATCTATCTTGTTGATGTAATCCACCAAACAAATGACCAATTTCATGGGTAAAAATATGATTATCCAATGCAAGATTAATAGGAACAACGGCTGTGGATTTATCACTTGTGGGTCCAATTTCAGCAACACATGCCAATGGTCCACTCACATATTGAGATGGTGGAGCGACCATTACGACAACATCTGCACCAAATGTACTTTTAAGGTTATTTATAGATTGATTGGAACTTATTTGTTCTGCATCAAATTTGCAACTGTTTGTTGTAAAACTATTCCAAGCAGTATTGGCGTAAGCATAAGAAACCGTATTTCCAATATTGCTATTATGGAAAGCAGCTTCCAAATCACTTATCCATAAATCAAATGTTGACACTGGATCAGCAATTTGAACACTTGGTGGAATCAAGAAAAGAATATCCAAATGCCCAAGGCAAACATCTTCACAATTTTCATCATTTACATTTGTCGACCCCGTTTGTCCATGACTGATGTCACATGAAAAATCTATATGTTCTACTTCAAGTAATACTGAGTGGACAGTATCAAGCGGCATGATTCTATATAATTTGTCATTGTCAATATCTATGATAGTTCCACAAATACCAGATGTGTTCTTAATCAATGTAATGTCAAAATGTTTATCATAGGATACTCCACGCCATTTATATTTATTTGGTGATGAATATTTTACCGACTCCGTCTTTAAAATTTTTGAGGGAAAGGTTGATACATTAGAAGTAAACCTTAATTTACCTTCAATTTGCTCGACAAATGGATTTTTGAATTTTACAATTGTAATATTTCTCACATCTCCCATTACTGAAATATCTGATATTTTTGAACTAAATGTTGTATATTTAGCATCTCCAAATGGATATACATGTAAAAAATTGCTTTGCGCATTGCAAAAAATTGAAATCATTAAAAATCCAAAAATAAAACTAAAATTTTTCATTGTTGAAATTATTTTTTGGCTGACCAGCAGTGCCAACCGTTTTTAACAGCATTCGGTTTACTTGAAAAGATCTTTTTATCCTTTCAATCGATGCTAACGTCCAAGTATATGCGATGGTCTCGCCCTTTTTAGGCGTGACTATCGTCATATACAGTGTTATTAGAAGCCATTCCTTTTCCTTTTCCTTTTCATTTTCATTTTCAATTCCCGAAGCACTGATCTTCCATATTTGTTTGATTTTGATTTAATATTCCAGCAGTGTTGGCTTGAACAGGAAAAAAGCATCCTTGTTTGTCTTTAAAATAAGCAGCATCATTGTCGCAAATAATTGCACAAGCTTTTCCTTTAATTAAAAATGTCTTCCCATCCTTCGTTGCACAAAAAGCGGTATAGGTAAATGCTCCTTTGTGTGGATTACCTAATTTATCAAGCCCATTCCACCCCAAAGATCTAAAGTTCTCCAAAGTAATATTTTCTACTTGATATAGTAAACTAGATGTTGTATCATCAAATACTTCCTTTTGGATAACTAGGTACAGCATATAATTAATATCTTTGGATAAGACCGGACTAAAAACATCATTAATTCCATCACTATTTGGGGTGAAAGCATTTGGCGTAAAAATATAAGCTTTGGTGCCATCATTTAATTCAATATTAAATTCAACAGGTTCTGCTCCACAACAAGTCTCATATTCTTTGATTGGAGTGATTGATTCATCTTGTGAACATGCACTTAGCGATAGTAAAAGGTAAGAGTATACCATAAGGTTTTTTAAATTTTTCATTTTAATTGTTTTATTTGGTGATTAATAATTTTGCTACTTTTAATGTATTGACTTTTTCAACGGTAAGGTAATAATCTCCAGAACCTAGGAATAGTAAATCAATTGGCTGATCAGAAATACTCCCTGTGTAAACTTGCTTACCTTCCTGATTATATACGCATATTTTACTTTCTAGCCAATTGACTTGGTTTGATAATTGAAAGACCCCCGAAGAAGGGTTAGGATAGATTACAAGCTTTTCAAGATCATAATCGCCGTCTAATGATCTTGATTTATTTTCTCTTTTAAAAAGTGCCTGAAATTCTTGATTTTCTTGGTAAGTGATAGAACTAACACATGCATTTCGTTTCGTCCGATTGCCAGCTGCGTCGTAAGTGAAACATTATTGGGCGCTTAGCATCACGGAGCTAAGTAAAATGACTGTAATTAATATTTGTTTCATTTTAATTTGGTTTATCTGATATGTAATTAAATACTCCAACTCTTATGGAATTTTCTGATAAACTGAATATGGTGTCAATTGATGATTTATCAATATACTTGTTTTTATTTTTACTTAATGAGCTTTCACTTACAATAATGACTTTAGCTTCATGATCATCACAAGAATTAATTATTGGCAACAAAGTAAAACCTAATGCAAGATTTAATGTGTCTTTTGGATCCAAAAAATAAGGGTTCTTAGTTTTTGAATTTAACCCCTTATCAAAGTAGTACTTTTCTGGTTTTAATATTGAATCTAAATTTTCCAAGCAATGAGCACTATATATATAAATTGTTTCACTGGAGCTTGTGTTTATTATTTTAACCGTTTGTTTAGGCCTATTTAAATTGTCGCAATTTAATAAGACTGATAATAGCAACATTATAATTATTAATTTCATTTTCTATTCAAATTTAAAATCTAAAAAATGGTAACCACAATTTTGGATACATTAACCAAGTATATCTTTGAGGACTTATATTTTGTATTATGTACTGATTAACATCAATGAAAGGTCTTCCGAAGAAATTATATGATTTATAATTAGCCCAAGATTCTGTCCAATGTGCCATGTGATTCCAACCATTTTCGCCATGTTTACTTGCACTCCATGCGCTGGATGGCGCAACCTTAGAAAAAAATCTTAATTTCCCGATATCGTTAGCTTGAAGAATGTGACCAAATTCGTGCATTAGTAAATCTGGATCAAGTCCTTGCCTATAAACACCTTTCCCAACGAATATACCAGTACCTGGTAAGGTTACCCCTCCACTTCCTAAACCTTCTCCTAACTGATAAGTTTCAAATACTTTAACTCCTTGATATTTTCCTACATATTTACCATCGATTTGAGTTACTCCATCTGGAATATTTGTTGTGCAAGCAACTTTATTGTCTATGTTTATACTCTTACCTCCATCAAGAAAATTCCTATTATCTAATTTTGATTGCACCCCACTAATCACGCCCCCTATGGCTGCACCAATCAATGCCCCTTTAAAAGAACTCGTGACAATTGACCCAAATTTGTCACCATGCCAAATTCCTGTTGTGAGATTTGCAGCAAAACCTGATGCCCCACCTGTGATAGCTCCACCATAAAAACCACCAATACCTGCTGCCGCCAAAGCTGGAGCGATTGCTCCACCTACTCCGCCAGCTACTACTGCTCCAGCAAATGCCCCCCAATCCCAACCTTTGAAGTTGAAGTCATGGGTTACAAGATGTATGGCTGTATAGGTAGCTGCTCCTATCGCCATGCCGATCATAACGGGTACAAATAAAAACTCTCCATCTGGATCGGTGAATCGAAGTGGATTGTTTAGAGCATAACTATAGCGATTATAGTTTTGAGTATAATCGGGCATCTGTATATTATTGTCAGGGCTTAGCATTCGTCCTACAATCGGGTCATACAGCCGACCATTCATATTGATGAAATTGAATTGTGGTAAATGCTCGTGTCCCGTAAATCCACGATACAGCCATATAGGTGCAGTTGGAATGCTTGTGTATGTCCAGGTACTTGCATTGCGATTCCTACCCCATGCATCAAAATTTTGTTCGTACTCGACTATTCCAGCACTATTAGTTACTGTAATGATTGAACCTAAGTGATCTGTGTATGTATAATGATATGTATCGGTCGTTCCAATTCTCTCGATTATACAAATTAAACCAGTTGGCGCAGAAATGTAATGTAAGTGTCTCGTAGTGCCGGATGTAATGTCCTTCTCATAATCTCCAAAATAGTATTTAGTGTTGACAATAACATTGTTTTGTTTCAGCACTGATTTTATTCTTTGATCATCATAACTATAAGTGTACGTCAATAGATTTATTACTTCTGATATCGTTAAAGGTTGATAAAAAGATGAATAGACGATGTCTTGCGTATTAGTTGGTATTGCTCCATTACTGTTCGATACTTGAGTTACGGCATTTATTTTGCTATTGCCGTATGTATATGTACCCGCATCTGTCTTCGTTGAAATGTTGCCATTTGCTGCATAGGCCGAAGTTAGCGATGTAAGCCCTGTTCCAGTAGAAGTAAGCAATCGATTGAGATTGTCATATGTAAATGATTCTGTTTTCCCTTTTATTGCATCGACTCTACTTGTTAAGTTACCACTTTGATAGTTCCAATTTAAGGTTAGATTCTGAATGCCAGTGGTTGTATAATTAGTAGGTATTCCAAAATAATAGGAAATAGAACTTGATTTACCGTTGCCCGTAGCATAGTTTGTGGTCTGATTTAAGCCATTTGTAGTTGTATTGGCAAAAAGAGTGATGGTATTTGTAGCATTTTTTATAGTACTCAAATATCCATTTACATCATAGTTGTAATTAATTAATAATCCAGATGGATAGGTTTGGGAAACCACGTCGTCATAAATATTATATGTAAATGTAGTCTGGTGATTGATACCATCAACGGTTTCATTTTTGGTAGTTATACGCCCATAACTATCATAAACGTATGATTCTGTTATACTACCATAATTAGAAATGGAATTTAATCTATTCGTAGCACCACCACTGCCAGATGGGTAATATGTAAATGATGATGATCCTTCGATCCTGCCATGATAGGTCTTTCTACCTAATATATCATAACTATAATTGTTTGTTTGACCTGTAGCGTTAATCATAGTCAATATCTGGCCTAGTGCATCTGTGGTGTATTGTGTAGTACCAGCATTGATGTCAATCAATTTTGTTTGCCGAGCATAAGCATCGTACTCATTTGATGTGAGTGCCGTTGTACCCATTTTTACATCTTTTATTTTGCCATGACTATAATATGTATAATCTAGTGTACCACCATAATCCGTGGCACTGACCATTTTTCCTGTCGCATCGGATTTTGTAGATTTGACCTGAGAAGCAGGATTGGTAATGCTTATATTTAGTATTCCAGCCGTAAAAGAATAAGCGAAACTAGTTGTACCGATTGTATTTGTACTCGATGATATTCGATTGTATGTATCATAATTATTGGTTGTCGTCAATATAGTTTCACCTGTTTTATAAGGTAAAGTGGATGTGGCTATATTACCTCGACTATCATACGTGTTTTTTTGTGTGGCCCATGTATTCCCTAAAATTTCAATATCTTTTCTTTTCTCTCTATCAAGCATATCGTACCATACTTTTTCATTTGGCTTCCCTGGGTGAGATACCAATTTGAAATGTACGGTACCTTGCGAAGCATTTATATCCCAGCCATATGATGTGGTCACAGTCACACCCCGTTGTGGATCATAAGCAGACAATATTCTTCCAAAGGCATCATAGGTATATGTCATCTGGATGCCATCAATCCCTAAAGCACTTATTGGTTTTCCCCACTTTGGATCATTTGTAAAGGTTGAAGTTTGATTCAATACATTTGTTAACGATGTAATAAATCTACCTTTAGCATCAAATGTTTGGCTGTTTGTTCGTGCTGTCATACCAGACGGAGTTGTCGTAGCACTTATCTGGTTTCCTAAGTTGTTGTAACTGTATGCGAAAGAAACAGATTTGGGCAAACCACTGAAATCCACCTTGGATGTTAGCTGACCTATTGAATTATATCCGTAGGTTGTAGTAAGGCTATAAGCAACTTGTCCAGTTCTTGTTATGTTTTCAGTTATTGATGTTGGTTTTGCTGGGATAGGTGTACCAAAAGTACCAAAAATAGTAGTAGTAGTTTTTGTCTCTATATTATTAATATTGCTAGTGACCGTGGTAGGATTACCATAGGTATCATAAGTGTAACTTTTAGAGATAAATTGACCTTCAAATAGTTTATTTTCGTAAGTAGCATTTACTCTAGGCCAAAAACGCTTGTTACCTAGATTGACAAATTGATTTGTATTTGTAACCTCGTTTAATAATGCATTTGTAGAATTTAAATATTTACTTGTAATGAGTGACATTGTAGTGTAAAATGTAGTGTTAAATTCATTTTCTTGAATCGTTTTATACCCCGATACATTATCAATTGATGTTACTTTTTTGAAGCCTAAAAATCCTTTACCTTCTTTGTGTATTTTAGCTTCTTCGTATTGATAATCTGTAGTAGAGAAGCCACCAATTCCATTTTCTGATTTAAATTGAGATACCAAATATATCGGTGCTTGGATATTATTGATCGGTTGATTAATAACAGCTCCTCTAGTGAAAAAATTGGATGTCTGAGTCATCCGTTTATAAACAAATTCTATATCATGATCCACGCCATTTTTTACTTTTTGTAATAGTCGTTCTTGACCTTCCTTCTTAAAATATAAGATAGTAAATGGATCTTGGTAGTGATTTCGATTCACAATTTCTGGTCTTCCATCACCATTAAGGTCAAAAGGAATATTAGGCACAAATCCAAGTAAAGCATTATTCACGTGTTGAATAAAATAAAAGTCAGTGCCTCTAGAATAATACATATCCAGTCTCGAAGTACTAGCAGTTCCTCCTACAAAATAATTCCAACCATGATAAATGTCTTGTTTCCCATCAGAATTAAAATCAGCAAAAACCAATTTATCATCAGAATAAGAACCCGTTATGTTTGGTGTATGTTGAAAGGTGTAAGCAGATTCAATAAATCCTACCCCTGTGTTGATAGCTTTATACCATGGATTATTATTATTTGTTGTACTCGTGCGAGTAAGTATATCTGTTTTTCCATCTCCATTGAAATCAGTAAAATACAGCAAATGCCATTTTGTTGGGAATCCAGCTGCGTATTTTTCTATAGCTGTCCAATTTGATCCTGATGGCGAAAAAGTAAATATTTTAGTTTCTGAACCTTTGGTCAACATCAAATCTGATTTTCCATCACCATCAAAATCTATTACATTGTGGTAGTCTGAGTTATGCCAAATATCATTAGCATAACACCCGGTACTAATATTACCAATGTTTTTATTAAAAACACCTAAGGCAGGAAAAGAAATAAATGCTTGATATCCATTTCCTGAACTTAAAATAGTAAGATAATCAGTTGCCCCATCACCATTGTAATCACCCGGGAAAAAATATTGACCATCTCCCAAGTGAGCTGCAAACCTATCAAATGTTCCTGAACAAGAAGGAAATTGGCTGGGTGCAGCACCTGTGAAGGGTAAATATTGGTTTGTTGTAAAAGTGCAAGATGTTCCTCCGTTGGATGTACTGGTATAAAGTTTGAAATACTCCACTTTAAAACCACCTGTGGATGTATAACCCAATTTATTTATCATAATATCATCACGACCATCACCTGTGAAATCAGATGCTATGAAATTAAGATTCTTCGGAGTATTTATTTCATTTACAATCTGAAATAGACTTCCTGTTGGAAATGTCTCAGAGTATGCTTGACTATAGCTTGCCGATGTAGAAGTTCGTTTGTATATTTTGAATCCTGTATGATATTTTATGTTAGTTCCACCTCCATTATAATAAGCATAGTCCGCTGCTAATAAATCTGAATAACCATCTCCATCAAAATCTCCTGAAAATAAATCTACAGCTTGACCGGCAATAACACTCGACGATGCTATTTCAAACCCAAGTGGCTCATCGCCATACTTAAAAATTGTCGAATTTAGTGCTGTTCCGTTACTACCAATCTCTTGGATTTCTTTTAAGTAAGAACTTATATTATTATGTCCATAATTAAGATTGTAGGTCTTAAATGCAGCGTTACCTTCTGTTGTAAGTACTATACTTGTGAGCAAATAATTACTTTGTATAGCTCTACCAATTTCATATGTTGTATTCTTATCCGCTCTAATAAGATGGTTAAATTTTGCTTTGTTATAAGGCAAAAGCCCAGTCGTTATATTGCCAGTATAATTGATTTCATCAACCAATAATTCATTATTTATCGTAATATATCTGTAGTCTATATAATTGCCATCTTTGTATAATATTCGATTCAATCTCCAGTATAATACCTTTGTATTGTCTGCATTTAAAAATCTACTATCAGAAGTATTTCCAAACTCCAATACAATACCGTCTTTGGTCTCTAATTTGAAATATTGTGGTCCACCACCAAAATTGCCATACGAAGTTGTAGTTGTGAAATCTTCCGTCTCTTTTCCATATGTAGCTAAATCTGATCCATAAGTACCGGTCTTAGTTATCAATCTTTCACCATCCAAGACAAATCGGTCATTAGGGCTTAAATCTACAGCACCAGATGCGCCATCCCTATATATGTCTTTATTTGTCCGTGAAATTGCCGAAAAACCTGAAAGACTCCATCCTAAACCAATCGGACCATTTCCATTCATGGAGTTATAATTGAGAGACAAACCTGGAGTAACACCGTTTGTCCCTTCTGGCACTACAATTGGTATGGCATAGGAAGATGTTCCGTTGGCAACATTAGCAACTCCCGCAATACTCCCAACTGGCAATGCAACATTGATGGTTTTTGAAAATGTAGCGTTTGTGTAAAGCGATGTGTAAGTTACGTTCTGTCCAAATACATTCAATGTTGAAGTGAGTGGCATTACATATAATAAAATAATTATACGTACACTATTTATTTTTAAGTTGTAAGGTTTTATTTTCATTGAACTTTATTTTTTTGGTTTCTAATAACGGCTAGTGTATCCGCAGTGCCGACGATTGGAGGCATTGTCGTGCTACACATTGTTATGCATAGTGTTCATTCATTTATAAAGTTCAAGGCTTCCTGACTAAATCCATTAAACCAAAATTTACAATTTTCAATCCCTTTGAACCTTTCCTTAATTTCTTTTTCCTTTTTTTTGCTTTTAGCAAAATCCACAATTTTAACTTTTAAACAGCCTCTTCGGGATTGATGAACCAATTCTGGATAAATGAAACTTCTTGAGTGGAAGTCATCTGGTCTCAAACTGTAACCTATTATCACAATTTCGAGATTATCATTTAAATACCTTCCTGGAGTTTCCCAAGTTTTGCCATAATTACTCAGTTGAGTGATTTTGTCATAATTCGGAAGTACAATCCAAGGATAATACATTCTTTCGTAAAAATCTTTTAGTATTCCTTTTGCTTTTACGATATTAGTGAACTCATCTCCAATACTTTCAAACTTTAAGTGTTCTTCATTTTTCCAGATTTCAGGTTTGGAAACCCAATCTATCGAGCCATGCATTTTTATAAGCGGGATACTTTTATTCCTTGATTCATAATCCCTTGAGTTTAATTGATACCGATAAGGTATATTGTTTGATTCAAGAAGAGTTTCAACAACAGTATCCCAGTTAAAAGTTAAAATCATAGAATTATTTAAATTCCTAACAAAATCATGATAGAATTCCGGAATTCGATTTAATAATCCGATTTGCTTATTCACTAAAATTTCTCCTAACCATTTTTTGCAGAATGATATGAAGTAGCTACCATGTTGAGTTAATTTATCTCCCGGGTACAAAAAACTTGAATCTGCTGATGTAAACGATAAAAATTCTTCAATGTCAATTTGTTCGTTAAATTCTCCACCTTGAATTTTCTCATGTGTGAATTCCGTATTTGGATAATAATATTTTAACTCGTTAAGTAATCTTTCGGCTTGTCCCCATGGCTCATCACCATATTGCATTTGAGAAGCTTGTCTATGAATCAACGGCAACAAATCATTTGTCAATGGTAATCCTGCAGCATAGGAAAACCCTGCTCCTAAAATAAAAACTCGGTTTATTTCGAAATACTGGTTTAGTGTCCCTCTCAAGTATTTTTATTTTTTTTCATTATGCCTAACGGAAAAAGTATTGGCGAAGTGCGGGCTTAATTTGAACGAATGTTCAAGTTCAGACCAATCGTAGCCAATATTTTTTCAATGGAACTAAACTAATAAAAAAATGTGGAATTGGAAAATATTGGCGGCTAAATATTACAACAAGTCCAATTTAGCCTTAAACCCCGCATTTTGCCAATACAATGTTATCTGCAGGTTTTTTATTTCAAAATAAATCAAGAACCACAATGAATTTTTTCAGCATAGTTTTGTTAATGGTTTTGTGAGGACACTTCTCATACATATACTTTGGTGCGTAATAATCATATGTATTTTGTTTGTTATTTTGAACGAAAGTCAATTTATATCCATTTACGTCAGAAATATAACAAGGTGGCGGAAGATTTTCATTAACTTTTATTTTGAAATCTTCTTGATTATATTTTAATAAGTCAGAAAGTTTTTTTGATTCAATGAGTTGAATAATTTTTTCTTTTTTCTCTTGAGTAAGTTCAATTTCTTTTATAGATTTTTTTAGTTTTTCGTTTTTCAGATATGATTTTGGTCTTTCTTCTGAATAAGATTTCACTTTTTCATTTTCATCTACAAAATAATAACTCAAATAATCATATGCAGACCAACCTCCATTAATTTCGTAAATGATTGCAATATCATTTTTATTTAATTTTTGTGGTAATTCTATGCCTTCACTAATTTGGTTTCTCAAATTTAGGTTCTGCGCATAAGAAAAAAAGTAGAAATTGAAAATTGTAAAAATTAGAATTCGTTTCATTTGTGTGGGATTTTTTGCAAACTTGCAGATAACGTTTTGCGGCTTTGCGAAGAAGCGGATTTCGGAGCACTAAACTGTCAACACAGCACAAAAGTTGATGCGAGGTAGAATGCTCAATTAACCACTGAACCCGCTTTTTTGCAAAACCGCTGTTAG
>JADLHT010000029.1 GCA_020848695.1 Saprospiraceae bacterium | reverse complement strand
GACATAGCAATGATGAAGGACATGCCAATGAAGACTTGTGCAATTGCTTGTCTAATTCATACTCAAAGCAAGATGCCTTAGATGATTATCTTAAAAAATACTATGGGCTTACGGATGAGGAATGGGAAGAATATAAAGATGATAAAGAGTGTAAAAATAACACTGATAATAAAGCCAAAGTAGAAAAGTTTAAAACGGATATTTCTAAGGCTATCGAAAATGAATTAAAACAACTTGCTTTAGATTTTCCAGGAGTTCCATTTGACGCAGACTTATTCAAGTCGATAGTGTCTAAAGTTGTTCTTAAGAAAACAGGTAAATTGATTCCCCTTGTTGGCGTTGGTTTAGATGTTGTAGAATTGGAAGCGGCTTATACAGCAGGCAATTATGTGGCTATGGGATTATCCATTGGTTCAATCTTGACAGAATTTATCCCTTGCGCTATGATTGTAGATTTAAGTCTAGAAGCAGCTTCTATTGGGAATATATTATTTAAATCTTATAAATCGCTTAGTGAATTAAAGCAATTTCTTGGGGCAAACTCTTCCATATTTATAGCTATTTTTGAGACGATTGATGATTTGGACCTGATGGATGCATTGGAATGGGTGAAGAAAGGTAGTAGTAATATTGGTCAATTTGCACTATCATTGGGTGGAAATTCTGTTGATGAGTTTCTGGAAAAGATGTCTTCGAAACTTGGTAAACAATGGATAGATGCTGGAAATGGTACTAAGTATATTGATATAAATGGAATTAAAATAAATTTCTATCCTGTAAGTTCATCTGGTAGCGATCCTACAATACAATTAATAATTGGACTTACTGAATTTAAAATAAGACTTAGATAATGAAGGAAATACATATTTTTTCTACTATCTCAGGGAGTGAAATTATTCTATTAAGTAAAATTATTGGAGTTGAGTTAAAATGCATTTATTATAGGAAATCAATACCATTTTCAAATTTCATTTCAAACTGTTTACCTCCAGAAATATATCTTGAATTTTGGGAGCATGATAAATTATTCAAGATTAACAATTACTATCCTTTATTTGATAGGTATATATATTGGCAACAGATACAAATAACTGAAGTAGATGTATTGCCTAATACAAGTTTTGAAAAAATCGCATTTGAAAATTTTACTATTCAGAAAATTCAACTATATACGAAACATGATAGTATAGAAATTGATGCAGAAGATGAACTCTCCAAGATTTCAGATTTTATTTTAAGTGAGTTCAATCTCGCAATGTGGGTAGGAAATTTTGGCATGACAACGGATGCAATGTTTGTTTGTATTGACAATCATGGTAGAAAATTGATATTTCTTTGCGGTGACGAAGCTGATCAGTCTGTTATATTTTCAGATGATTCCGACTTTATAAATAATACAATTGGAAATACTGATGGCGGTTATCTCACAGGACATTTTAAGTATTGTCTAAGGAAGGTTTTAATGTAATGCTCCCTTAAATTTAGTCCATTGCCATAGTTAAATTCAGCATTTTCAGATAGTCGCCATTTCGTGCGTTCTCTGGCTTGGGTTGTGTCAATTATATAGTGGCTTTAAATGGCTGAACGATTCTAGCTAGTTCGAAATTCTATGCAATATTTTCAATCGAAAGGGACAATATCAGTTGTTGCATTTGCGGGTGTCAAAACATATGGTCTGACTGCGAGTTGGTGCCGGTATATTGTCCTGATCGTAGCCATCGGGGTGGCACATTTCGTGGTTTCGGTGGCACAGTCGGAAGTAGCGGTGGTGGCACAACAGGCGGCGGCGGCACCACAGGAAACCAGGGAGGAAACAACTCAAGCAATGCGTAAAATATCAGCAATTTCAATGATGATTGTGGCAATTTCGAGCTTTTGAATAATTTTGAAGATGAAACCAATGCCTGTCAAGTTATTTCAAGTGGCAACTATCAGAAATTTAAAATGTGTATGATTGAGGTTTTGTTGTCAAAGAATCTGGAAGTAAGTGAGACGTGCCAAAAGAATTATTATAAAGAAAAGTATGGGTTTACGGAAGAAGAATGGGAAGAGTATAAAGAAGATGAGGAATGTAAAAATAGCGCTGCGAATAAAGCAAAAGTTGAAAAATTCAAAACGGATATTTCTAAGGCTATCGAAAATGAATTAAAACAACTTGCTTTAGATTTTCCAGGAGTTCCATTTGACGCAGACTTATTCAAGTCGATAGTGTCTAAAGTTGTCCTTAAGAAAACAGGTAAATTAATTCCACTTGTTGACATAGGTTTAGATGTAGCAGAACTAAAGGCAGCTTATGCAGCTGGAGATTATGTTGCAATGGGTCTTTCTATCGGCTCAATACTCACAGAAATCATTCCTTGCGCAATGATCATTGATCTCGGCTTGGATGTAGCTTCAATCGGTAATATATTATTTAAAGCATATAAGTCATTGAGTGAGTTAAAAACATTTCTAGGTGTCAATAGTACAATATTTAAAGCTATTTTTGAGACAATAGATGAGCTTAACCTGATAGATGCTTTGGAATGGGTGAAAAATAATGGTGCACTTGCTGGTCAATTTGCAATATCTTTAGGGGGTAAAACAGTTAATGAATTTTTAGAACTATTGGCTACCAAATCAGGGAAGAGTTGGAGAACTTGCGGCACAGCTCTATGTTTAGACTTAGAATCAGGTATTACAATCATATATTATATTGATTCTTCGGGGCAACCAGCACTACTTATAAATCTAAATGGTGTACATTTTAAAATAAGGTTGAAGTGAAAACAATTAATTCAGAGAATCTTTTACAGCATTCAGACATAGAGTTGCTTCAATCATTGATAGGAGTAACATTGACAAAATTCGATTTTAATTTTGATGATTGTCCTCGGTACAGCAGCATGAATAATAGTTTTGAAGTTCATTGGCCAGCTACAATAACTTTGGTCACTCATAATGGTATGTGCAAAGCTATAGATTTAGAATTTGGAGGGCAAGTAAAACTAAATCAAATAGAATCTGAGTTTGTTAATCTAAACTTTTCTAAAAGTAAAATAGACTATTCCAAAGGCAAAGGAATAATGATGGATTGGCTTGAAATAAGTAAAATAGAAATTTACGGTAATAAAATTATAGAAATTTTAGATGACAAGAACTATGACGACTCAATTACTAATTTTGTTAAAATGAATAATTGCCATGAGTTAGAATACACATCAGAAGTCGATGAAATTATTGTTTTCATCAGTAAAAATAATAAAATGATCATGTTACAGGCTACTGAATCCATGAATGGTTCTATCATTTTGCATTTTAATAAAAGCCATATTGAATTGATCCTTGCAAATAAGTATCATATTAAGTCGCCAAGAAAAAATTATATTAAAAGATTAACTTTAGAATGACATATGTTTCTTCAATTAATTTAATAATTTTTTTTGATCAAATAGTTCAATATTTAGTTGCCCTGTTTCAACCCCCTAATTGAATGGCATCAAATTCTACATTTTAAAAATAGTAAATTTGTTGCAAAATCCGGACATAGGTACCCACTTTTTACAAAATGCTCATAGTAAGTTGAATGTGTAATTCAGTATAATTATTTCGAGCGAGGATTGAAGAAATATTTGGTTAAAGTTTTAAAGTATCAGATTTCAAGTTTATTCTTCGCCAAATTGCTTTTCATCGTGCATTTTCTTAAACAACTGATCCAATTTAAAGGCTTCATCAAGTGTATCATCAAGGTAAAACCTTAATTCAGGCATTATTCTTAGTTGTTTCCCAATTTTTGAATATAGAGCTTGTTTTAGTTTGGAGTAATTGTCTTCCATCAT
>JADLHT010000028.1 GCA_020848695.1 Saprospiraceae bacterium | reverse complement strand
GGAGCAACTACAGTAACTTTCACTGTAACTTCTGATTGTGAAAATCCGGTTTCTTGTAATGCAACATTTACGGTTACTAATGCTCCGGCAGTAGTTATTACCTGTCCTGCCAATCAAACTGAACCCGCTTGTCAAACGCAAACTGATATTGATTCTAAATTCAATTCCTGGAAAAATTCTGCAAGCTTTACAGGTGGCTGTGGAGGCTTATTGACTAATAGTGGAGGAACAGCTCCTGATAAATGTGGCGGTGCAACTACAGTAACTTTCACCTTAACTTCTGATTGTGAAACTCCTAAATCTTGCTCGGCTACTTTCACTGTTGATCCGGCTCCGGCAATAGTTATTACCTGCCCTGCCAATCAAACTGAACCCGCTTGTCAAACGCAAACTGATATTGATTCTAAATTCAATTCCTGGAAAAATTCTGCAAGCTTTACAGGTGGCTGTGGAGGCATGTTAACTAATAATAGCGGTTCAACTCCAAATCATTGTGGTGGTTCAGCTAATATTACATTTACCGTAACTTCTGATTGTGCAAATCCGGTTACTTGTAATTCTACATTTACAGTTACTAATGCTCCGGCTGTAGTTATTACCTGTCCTGCCAATCAAACTGAACCCGCTTGTCAAACGCAAGCAGCAATTGACAATGCTTTCAATACCTGGAAAAATTCTGCTACATTCTCTGGTGGTTGTAGTGGCGTGTTAACTAATAATAGTGGTTCAACTCCAAGTCATTGTGGAGGTTCAGCTAATGTTACTTTTACCGTAAATTCTGATTGTGAAAATCCGGTTACTTGTAATTCTACATTTACGGTTACTAATGCTCCGGTAGTAGTTATTACCTGTCCTGCCAATCAAACTGAACCTGCTTGTCAGTCCCAGGCAGATATCGATTCTAAATTCAATACCTGGAAAAATACTGCAAGCTTCTCTGGTGGTTGCAACGGTGTATTGACTAATAATAGTGGTACAGCTCCAAGTCATTGTGGTGGATCAGAAACAGTTACTTTCACTGTAACTTCTGACTGTGAACTTAAGACCTGTTCTTCAACATTTACAGTTTCTAATCCAACAAATATAACCATCAACTGTCCTTCTAATCTAACTGAACCAGCTTGTCAAACTCAAGCAGCCATTGACAATGCTTTCAATACTTGGAAAAACTCTGCATCATTCTCCGGTGGTTGTAACGGCACTCTAACCAACAGTGGTGGAACCGCTCCAGATAATTGTGGTGGCACAACTACAGTAACTTTCACCGTAACTTCAGATTGTGAAAATCCGGTTACTTGTAATTCAACATTTACAGTTACTAATGCTCCGGCTGTGGTTATTACCTGCCCTGCTAATCAAACTGAACCCGCTTGTCAAACACAGGTTGCGATTGACAATGCTTTCAATTCCTGGAAAAACACTGCATCATTCTCAGGTGGCTGTGGTGGCATGTTGACTAATAGTGGCGGAACTGCTCCAGATAATTGTGGTGGAGCAACAACAGTAACTTTCACCGTAACTTCAGATTGTGAAAATCCGGTCACTTGTAATTCAACATTTACGGTTACTAATGCTCCGGCAGTAATTATTACCTGTCCTGCTAATCAAACTGAATTAGCTTGTCAAACTCAAGCAGCCATTGACAATGCTTTCAATACCTGGAAAAACTCTGCATCATTCTCAGGTGGTTGTGGTGGCGTGTTGTCTAATAGTGGTGGAACAGCTCCAGACAAATGTGGAGGAGCAACAACAGTAACTTTCACCGTAACTTCAGATTGTGAAAATCCGGTTATCTGCAATTCAACATTTACGGTTACTAATGCTCCGGCAGTAGTTATTACCTGTCCTGCTAATCAAACTGAACCCGCTTGTCAAACACAAGTTGCAATTGACAATGCGTTTAATACCTGGAAAAACTCTGTATCATTCTCAGGTGGTTGTGGTGGCTTATTGACTAATAGCGGCGGAACAGCTCCAGATAAATGTGGCGGAGCAACTACAGTAACTTTCACCGTAACTTCTGATTGTGAAAATCCGGTTACTTGTAATTCTACATTTACAGTTACTAATGCTCCGGCAGTAGTTATTACCTGTCCTGCTAATCAAACTGAACCCGCTTGTCAAACACAGGTTGCAATTGACAATGCGTTTAATACCTGGAAAAACTCTGCAAGCTTCTCAGGAGGCTGTGGTGGGGTGTTGACGAACAATAGTGGTCCGGCTCCAAATCATTGTGGTGGATCAGCGAATGTTACATTTACAATAACTTCGGATTGCGAAAATCCGGTTTCTTGTAATTCAACATTTACAGTCAATAATGCTCCGGCTGTAGTTATTACCTGCCCTGTTAATCTAACTGAATCTGCTTGTCAGACCCAGGCTGATATTGATTCTAAATTCAATGCCTGGAAAAACTCTGCAAGCTTCTCAGGGGGTTGCAACGGTATATTAACAAATAATAGTGGTTCGGCTCCAAGCCATTGTGGTGGTTCAACAAATGTTACTTTTACCTTAACTTCTGATTGTGAAGCACCAAAATCTTGCACAGCAAGTTTTACAGTAAACACTGCTCCTTTAATAAATTTAACCTGTCCTTCAAACACAACAGAAGTTGCCTGTCAGACACAAGCTGCAATAGATATTGCATTTAACAACTGGAAAAATACCTTCGCTTTTTCGGGAGGATGTAATGGTGTTAAATCAAATGATGGAACAACAGCTCCAAATGCTTGTGGTGGCACATCAACTGTTACTTTCTCTGTAACCAGTGATTGCGAACCTGTTAGAACTTGTAGCGCAAGCTTTATTGTAAACAATGCTCCAGCACTAACATTAATTTGTCCGGTACCAAAAACTGAAGTTGCGTGTCAGGCCCAAAGTGCGATAAATATATCATTCACCGCCTGGAAAAACACATTTAGTTTTACCGGTGGTTGTAATACAGTTTCTTCTGACAATGGCACTTCTGCTCCTGCTGCATGTGGTGGATCCACAACAGTTACATTTACAGTAACATCTTCTTGCGGTACATCTGCGAGTTGCAGCTCAACATTTAGTGTTGATTTAGCTCCAAATGTTACACTGAATTGCCCTGTTGCTAAAACTGAAGTTGCTTGCCAGACTCAATCTGCAATTGATGCTTCCTTTAATACCTGGAAGAACACTGCATCATTTTCCGGTGGATGCAATGGAAGCTTATCGAATAGCGGATTAATAGCACCTTCTGCCTGTGGAGGATCTACAACATTAACTTTTACTGTAACAAGTAATTGTGAACCACCTAAAACTTGTAATTCTACTTTCACGGTTACCAATGCTCCAATTGTGGTATTAAATTGTCCAGCTAATGTTACAGAGCTTTCTTGTCAAACACAAGCAAGTATTGATACTAAATTTGAAACATGGAAAAATTCCGTTAGTTTTTCAGGTGGATGCAATTCAATCCTTACTGATAGTGGCGGCAACGCTCCATCATTCTGTGGAGGATCAACAATAGTTACCTATACAGTAAACAGTGATTGCTCAACACCTACAACATGTACAGCTATGTTTACCGTTACAGATGCTCCTCTAATTGTTTTAAATTGTCCGTCAAATTCGATTGAAGCTGCCTGTCAATCACAAACTGAAATTGATAACAAATTTAATACCTGGAAAAATTCTGTATCATTTACAGGTGGATGTAGTGGAATATTGTCCAATAGTGGAGAAAATGCACCAAATGCATGTGGTGGATCAGTTACAATAACTTTTACTGTATCTAGTGATTGTGAGTCTGAAAAAACATGTGCTTCAACATTTACCGTTAACAATGCACCTTCAGTAATTTTAACTTGTCCACAATCTCAAACAGAATCAACCTGTCAAACTCAGACTTCTATTGATTCTAAATATGCTACATGGATTAACTCTTTATTGGTATCTGGAGGTTGCAATACGGTTGTAACCAACAATTCTCCTGGTGCACCAAACTTCTGCGGAGGAACTTCAACTGTAACATTTACGGTTACAAGTTCTTGTGAAAGTTCAACATCATGTGTTAGTACTTTCAGTGTCTTACAAGCTCCTGCGGCAAATATTAGCTGTCCCAATAATGTAACAGAAGCTTCATGTCAGACTCAAGCTTCTATTGATTCAAAATTTGGAGCTTGGATAAATAGTGCTTCATTTTCAGGTGGCTGCAGTCCAGTATTAAGCAACAATAATTCAGGAAATCCAAATGCATGTGGTGATTTTAAATCAGTAATGTTTACTTTAACTTCATCTTGTGAAAATCCAAAAACCTGTGTAGCAACATTTACAGTTACCAATGCTCCTACACTGTCTGTAACCTGTCCTGCAAATAGTATTCAAACTGAGTGTCAGACACAGGATAGTATAAATTCTAAATACAGCAACTGGTTGAATAGTATATCTACAAATGGAGGTTGCAATGTCAGTATTAGTAACAATAGTGCTAACAATAATCCTGATGCATGTGGTGAAGTAAGAGAAATTACTTTTACAATTTCCAGTACTTGTGAATCACAAAAAACTTGTGTTTCATCCTTTACTGTTAATGCCCCTTCACCAATGAATTTAAGTTGCCCTGTTAATAAATCAATCACAGGTTGCAATACTCAAAATGAAGTAAATCTTGAATTTCAGAACTGGTTGGCTACAGTTTCTGTTACAGGCGGATGCTCGCCTACCATAACCAACAATAATAATGGCGCTCCTGGAAGTTGTGGGGGTACAAAATCAGTAGAATTTACTGCATCAAGTTTGTGTGCTTCTTCTACTAAATGTACAGCATCATTTACTGTACTTTCGCTAAATTCTCCAACCATAATTTGTCCTTCAAATAAGATCATCAACTGTAACGCGTCAACTTTACCAACCAACACCGGTTTTGCAACAGGTATTGATGATTGTAATGGTACTCCAGGATTTACTTATTCTGATCAGGTTGACAAAGGAACCTGTAAAAATAATTTTACTATAGTTAGAACCTGGGTTGCTACCGACCTGTGTGGAAATTCAAGTAACTGTGAACAAGAAATTACTGTACAAGATACCTTTGATCCAACATTTACCATCCCGGCAGATATTACAATTTACAAAGAGAATATTCCGGCAGCAACACGATTGCTGGTTAATTATAATTTCAATAAAGGAAATTACTATTCCGCATTAGAACCTTATTTATATACTCAAATAAATTGTAAAATTGACACTAGTTCAACTGCTTTCAAAAGAGATAGCGGTGTAGTGACAGGCGGAATGGCATTTGCTAATAATAATTCTGCAGGAAATGCATTACGAGTCGATAATTCAAAAATTGCAGGATACTGGCAATTTAATATTTCAGGCATGAATTTGCCAACCTTCAGCAATTTTGAAGTGTATGTTCAGTCTTTAAGATTTAGCAATGGTTCAGCCAAAGATCTCCTTATGGATTATAGCCTTGATGGTAACAACTGGACAACTTTCAATTCAACTCTCTTGACTAAAGGAGCTTGGAAGGAATGTAAAGGAACAATACCAGGTGTCAGCAATCAAACTAATTTATACGTGCGAATAAAATGGGCAAATGGGAACGATTCAATCAGCAAGGAATTGATGATTGATAATTTCCAGATACAAGGATTTAGAGAAGCTTCTTCATGTGATTTTACGGATACACCTGATAAAACAGGATATCCTGATAATGTTTCGGATTTATGTGATCCAAATCCATCTTTCAATTACTCTGATTCATTAAGTACCGGAAGCTGTCTGAGCAAGGTATTCAGAACCTGGACTGTCTATGATGATTGTGGAAATAAAACGACTTCCGGAATAAAACAAGTAATCTCTATTGTTGATACTACAGGTCCGACGCTTACTTGTCCTGCAGCATTTAATATAAGAAAAGCAGATTCTTTGGTATGTTATTGGAAAGCGGATTCTACCCTTGATGTTAAGGCAATAGACGGATGCACAGGAGATTCAGTTACCATTACGAATAGCTATAACAATAAATCATCATTAAAAAATGAACAAATTCCATGGGCTGTAGCTCCAATTTCGATTACTTGGACAGCTACTGATCAATGCGGAAATACTTCAACCTGCAAGTATCTGTTAAAAATAAATGAAATTGAACCACCAAAAGCCAGATGCAAGGATGACACAATAATTCTCGACAACAGTGGTAAATTTACCTTAGAAGCAGATAGTGTTGATAATGGCTCTTCAGACAATTGTCAAATTGTACTGAAAAAACTCGAAAGGAAGTTCTTCGATTGCGATGATATTCCTGGAAGAACTATTAAGTTTATTGTAAAAGACTCCGCTCAATTATCTGATTCTTGTTTAGTTAAACTTACTATATTGGATTTGACTCCGCCGGTATTAAACTGTAAGAATATAACCATAAGCGTTCCTGCAACGGGAAATAAGAAAATAACGGCAGATAGCGTACTTCTTACTTCTTCTGACAACTGTGGTATAGTAACCAAAACAGTTACTCCAGATACATTTAATTGTAAAAGTCCGAAAATAACAACAGTAACTGTAAAGGCTACGGATAAAAACGGAAACATGTCAACATGTACTGCAACAGTAACCATTAGTGGTGGTGATGGCGATTGTGATGGAGTTCTAGATGCATGTGATCAGTGTCCTCGAACTGATGATAAGATTGACAATGATGGCGATGGCAAGCCTGATTGCAACAATCTTCCGGCAACCTTCGCAAAGGTTTACACACCTTGGAAGTGCAACTTGACCAATAGAGTCTATATCTCAGAGATCAATAATGGTGTATGTACAACAAAGTGTATATCCTACACAACGTTTAAAAATACTCGAACCAGCAAGCAATGGCTCGGAATATGTACAATGTGCTCCAACAATCTATCCGGCCATCCAGAGAAAGAGATTCCAAATGATGTTAGTCTAGACGATGTTACATCAAAAGACATTGATGGCGATTTTTCAATTGTTCCAAATCCTAACTATGGAAACTTTGATATTGTCTTTAAAAATCAAATTGAAAACGGAACAATTGAAATTATTAATATTCTTGAACAATCAGTCTGGAAACAGAATATTAATATTCCAACAAACAGGTTAAAGATTTCAACTTCAGAATTTAGTCAAAGTGCCAGCGGAATGTTTTGGGTAATATTCAGAAATGAAAATTCAAAGATTATTCAACCATTGATCATTAATAAGTAAAATCAGAAAATGGAAAAGTCAATATATTTTTATAATATGATATATTGATTTTTCCATTATTTTCGGTATTTCAAATAGACACAAATTGCGTCGATATCGTCCATACTCATCTCTTGTGTAAACTTATGAGTTACATTTCTGATTTTTAAATTTACTGCATAATTACGAATTTGTTCTTCAGAAAATCTATCCTGTCCGTCCATACTTTTATATATCTTTCCATGACAACTTGAGCAATTTACTACATATAACTTACGGCCCCTCTTGATAAAGTCATCAAACTCTGAAATATCATTAGGATTCAAATTTGGCGGATAGAGATATTCAAATTTACTGCTCAAACAAGCCAAACAAAAAAATAAAACGAGTATAATAAACTTCATCTGTTTAAATTTTATCAGTATTCTCCTCCGGAAATTCTTGAATTCAATTTCTTGAAATTTGATTTCGGTAGATTTGGTTTCGAGTAATTCAAATTAATTTTTTCTGTAAGGGAATTCATAAATGTTTTTATCAAATATATTTCTTCTGAAGTTAAATTCAGCTTTTCTTCTGATAGTGTTTGATTACTAATATCCAGTTTTCTACCCTTACCTCCTCCTTGGTTATAAAAGTCCAAAACTTGATCTAAGGTGCCAAATACCCCATTATGCATATATGGTTTAGTCAAGAAAATATTACGTAATGTTGGTGTTTTAAAAGCCCGATGAGTTTCAGAGGACTTAAAATGTTCAAATCTTCCAAGATCATTACTAAGATTTTGGTAACTCGTATCTTCCGGCACACCCAGAACTTCAAACTCATTGGTCAAAAATGGAGGTTTCAATCCACCAAAACCTGGCACAAAATGACAGGTACCACATTGCGCCTTTCCCATAAATAAATTAAATCCTTTTTGAATAAGTTCATCTGATTCTTTATAATTCAACATCATCGAATCAAAATCAGAAAGATTGTACTCAAATTGATCTAAATAACAACCTATTGCAGAACTTATATGAATTAATGAAAATTTCAATTCTGAAGAAAGTGGTAAATACTTTTTAAAAGCACTTTTATACTCCTGACAAGAAAGCACCTTTCTCTCTACCGTTTTTTCGTCTGTATTTAACTCAATTGAATTTTTCAGTACGTCTTTGGTCTGATTAAAAAAACTAAAATGTCTTCCATCCATTCTTATAAGTTGCGAATGACTTGAGTTGATCAATGTTGGTGTATTTCTCTCTAAATATTCATAGTAGTTAAACTGCCTACTGGTTTGCAAGGTTGTATCTGTAAAATACTGTCCTGGGATATGACATGACGCACATGATCGCTTGTTATTACCAGACAACAAAGGATCATAAAAAAGCTGTTCTCCAAGTTCAATAATTTTCATTTGAGTTCCTGAATCTTTAACTGAACGAAATACCCCTTTAAAATCCTGAGCAAAAAATAATCGTTTGTCGAAAATAGAAAGAGCACTATTTGACAGACTATACTCATTGTATGCAATAGATTCAACCTTTCTAAGTTGAATCTGCTTCTGATTTAAAACGAAAAGCGGGTCAACATACGAACGGATGAAATCAAAATGATTAAAATTCAACCAAACACCATTTGTTTCGTCCAAAAAAATTAAACAATCTTTAAAAATTTTAAAATATGTGTTATCAAATATCCTGAACTCATCATTAAAACTACTTAACACTTTGAAATATTCGGTAAGCATTACCTTTAATTCCGGAATAATTCTGGAAGTATCAGGGCATTCGAATCCGGTAGTATAGATAGAAGCTAAGTTTAACAAAAATAACCTGTTGACCAAAAGAACATTTTCAGGATTTCTCAACTCTCTTAGGATGGAATCCTTCTCATAGAAAACCAAAGCATTTCTGGCTTGCTTACACAAAATAAGCAATGAATCCTTTGAATAATCTTCTTCATTTAAATATTCTTCCATTAATAACAATCCTGCACCTTCCCGTTTGTATGGAAGTTCAAACTTCTCAAACGCCTCTACTTCCCATTCAACGAGTAATGGCCCATTTATCATTTTAAAAAGAATGGGTTCAAAATATCTTAACCAAGGATCCGACTTTTTAAATATTACTCTCACTTTATGTATCTCATTTCTTAAATCAAGTATAGAAAAAGCAGATGAAGAAGAATTAAAATTACTAATCTTAAGTTCAAGACTATCCAATGCGATCCCAAGTTTTTGAAAATTGCTCAACACCAAATGAGAATAGTTACCCTTCCAATCTGAATCAGGTAATACAATTCCCATTGCCAGAGAAATAAAAAGTCCATATAAAAAAGAGCCTTTCAAGAATTAAACTTCTTTTGGGAAGTAATGATTAATATACTCAATATTCATCCAATCTAGATCTTTCCAACGAGTCACCTTTGCTTCAAAACAAACAATTGAGCACGTTGGAATTGGTAAACTGAGTCCATTTTTCGCTTTTGATGTGAAATTCTCTACTTTAGGATTATGTCCGAATAATGCCACACTTTGATAAATTTCATCTATTGTCTCCAAACAATCTAAATAAGAATTCTCGTCTCCATAATACAATGATTCCTGAATGAGAATTGTTTCAAGTGTATTTAATTCAGAGTGAAATATTTTTGCAGTCGAAAGTGCCCGATTTGCGGGACTGGAAATCAAAAGTATTGGTTCAAGTATCAAATTCTTAAATAGTTTCGCCATTTTAGGAGCTGTGAGCAAACCGCGTTCATTTAGTGGTCGATCCATATCGCTCATTGAAAATTCCCACGAGGATTTAGCATGTCTAACAATAAATATGTTTTTTTTCATACGGCGATGCCAAAGTTCACCGTAAATTTAGGGTTTTATTTCTTTTAAACAGAGTATTTAGTTTTTTGTGAAAATTGTCCTAGAGGAAATTGAATTTATTCTACCAGAAGCAACCTTTAAAAGTGTTCGTGATGCACACACTTTAGGTCGAATCCATAAAGCAAATGAAATTTCAAAAAATCTTTGGAACTATAGTATAAGATTTGAAGATAAGCTCATTGAATGCGAAATTAAATATACCAATAACCATGTTAGCAAAATTATCTGTGCCTGCGGAAGAAACAATACAAAACACCCCTGTCTTCATGCTTGGATTGCTGCTTATTGGCATTATAAAGAAATCATTTCTTCTAAAAAAGAGGAAAACTCCAAGAAATTATTGACAGAATTACCAACCATAGATTACTCTTCTATCAAGGCATCTTCAGCAATTAATTTTATTCAGTTAAGTTTAAAATTAAATAAAAGTTTATACGCCTGGATTCGTTTAATTCTCACTCCTGATTCTCAATGCACCAATCATTTAAAATATTATATTGATATTCTATCTGAATTTAATCCTAAAGTATTCCACTCTACAAAAAATAATAAATTAAAGTTGTATAAGGACCAAATTCTTGCTCTTGAATTCCTATATGATCAGGCAATATCGGACTATCTCAATTCTGAACCCAAAAATGCTTTTCTTAAAATATCGGCTTGTCAGATAAAAATTAGTGAATGGCTCAGAGATTATATTCAATATAACCATATTCGAATGTTAAAATTGAATTCCAAGCTCTATAACGCAGGAAATCAAATAATGAAAGGTATTAAATCATCTGAATTATTAGAAGAGTTAATTACTGGTGTTTTGAATGTTTTAAGCACAATAAATGTATCCATCCTGCATCATCGTGAGAACCTTTTTTCTATCTTGCTTGAAAATGCTAATACAAAGCGAATAACACAACAAATTCTAAGGACCATTAAAGCAAAATCTAATGATAGATCCTGGATTGAATGTTCAGAAAAGGAAGCTATCCGCTTTTTAATGAACATATTGGGGATTGAAGACTTTGAGCAATATATTTTAAACAATAAAGATTCAGTTGCAAGCCAGAGTTGGTTGGCATTATTAAAAGAATATAAAGAAAATGATGATTTGTTCAAATATCTTAATCAAATTGAAATTCTATATCAACATCTGGATGCTCATGAAATTAAAAAAGAATGTGCCCTTCTCATAGTTGAAAGCTTGATTGTACAGAATAAAATACACGAATACAGACAGAGATCAAAAAGATATTCCATTGAATTGAAAAATCTAAATTTAGCAAGAGTATATTTTGAAAATTATTCTAAAGAAGATCTATTAAGCTATATTGAGGATTTTTATAAAATTCATTTATCAACTGAATTTATATTAATATTATTAGTGAATCTATCAGAAGTGGATTTGCTAATTCCATATATTGATAAACTTGATGATATTTCATCTGTTTTAAAATTTGATTCTTTACTTTTTAAATCTCATTGGAAACAATTATTACCGATATATAACAAGCACATTCATCTAGTCTACCTCTCCCAAGCCGGACAGCAAGCATTTCAAAATGTTGAACTTATAAGAAAACATATTAAGAAAAACGGCACTCGACCGCAACTTGATGAATTTGAATCAGAACTCCTTAAGAATCATCCCGAAAGATTAAATTTTGTAAATATCAATTCCTAATTCATGAAAATTACTGTATCTTCCTTACTACTAATTATACTAACAATTGGATTTTATTCATGCAATGTTAAGAAAGAATCTAAGCCTCCCGAGTGGGTAAAAACACTTTCCGTATATGAAATAATGCCAAAAAACTTTAGTCCAACTCAGAATATAAAAGGTATCATTGAATCATTAACCAAAATTCGAACCATTTATTGCAATGCTATTGCATTAGTTCCAATGACTCCAAATGATAAAATAAATATTACCTTTAATCCCAATGATCCTTATGCCTCCTTAGATTTCGCTTCATTGGATCCATCGCTTGGCACAGAGGCAGACTTAAAGGAGCTTATTATCCAGGCTCATCAGAACCGTTTAAAGGTATTCTTCGAATTTGAAATTAGCTATACCGGCGCCAATCATTTATGGAGGAAGAACAACAAAGAATACTATTTGTCATCAGATATTAAAACTGAAAATGGCTTATATAACAAGGACTATATAAAGTTGAATTTTTCGAACAAAAAAGTCAGGAGAAATATTCTTAACGCATTAAAGAAATGGAAATCAAAATATAAGCCAGATGGAATAATCATACTTAATACACAAGACCTACCGTCAGACTTTAATCAAGAGCTGGTAAACCAACTCAAATCTGATGATTTTTTCTTGGCAAGCGGTTCTGAAGCTCCCATAAAAAGAGAGGAATATATATTTGATAGTTACTTTAATCAGAATCTCTATAAAGTTTTAAAGAAAATTTCTACCGACGAGGCAAGAAGCAGCGATTTCAAACCAATATTAGAATTCAATAACCAATTAAAATATAAAAATTCTCTTATTCAATTTACAAGAACTGCAAAAATTAATGAAACTGAGGAAGCAGAAACTATGATGTTTCAGCATTATTACAAATTTCCTGCTTTGTTGAGTATCGCAACGGGTGGTATTCCCTGGATCTTAAATGGACAAGAAGAACCAATGTTTATAAAAATAGATGTAAATAAACCAAGTTTTGTAGAAAGAAATTATCAATACTGCCTGGAGTTTTATAGAAGTTTATTCATTCATAGAAAAGAAAATGGAGCCCTCTACTCTATGGAAGAAAATTCACCTGAAATTATTTCAGATTCAGAAGATGTTCTTGCTTTTGAAAGAAAAATTGGATCAGCAACACTTGTCGTTCTTGCAAATCTAAGAGCAAGCAACTCTACTTTTAGAATTAACAAAAGCTATAACCAATATATGGAATTTTTTACACGTAACAAAGTAGATTTTGTCCCTTCAGTAGATTACCAACTTGGTCCGCATCAATACATTGTTCTTACTAATAAATACTAATGGAAATACAATTATGGTGGACCGGTAAAACTTCTTACACCTATTTAGAAGAAGGAATTAAAGATTATCGCAGTCGTATTGAAAAAATGTGTAAATTCAGCATTATACAATTCAAGGGTACAAAAAACATCTCAGATCCGATTCAAATTAGAATTCAAGAAGAAAAAGAGCTTGAAAAGAAATTAAACATTGGAGATTATATAATACTTTTAGATGAAAATGGAAAAAAATTTTCTTCTAAAAGCTTTGCCAATCAGATTATTCAATGGCAAAATGCAAGCATTAAAAGATTGATCTTCATTATTGGAGGTGCCTTTGGATTTTCAGACAAACTAAAACAAAAAGCTCAGCTATTGTTATCATTCTCTGATTTTACGCTTTCACATCAATTAATAAGACTATTTTTTATGGAACAAATTTACCGTTCAATTTCTATAATTCATAAACTTCCATATCATAATGATTGATTCTTCACATATTATTTCACTAAGCTTATTGATGATAATTGGAGGAATTTCAATTCTTGGATTCAGCAATTACAATATCATAGAACAATGCAGACATTATCCTTATGAAGAATCCCGCAACAAAACTTACTATCGTTGGATAACCTGTGGATTTGTACATGGCAATTTGATGCATTTATTGCTAAATGCTCTTGTTCTTTGGCAATTTGGATTTGTTATTGAAGACTTATTAAATGCTAAATTTGGTTCAAGTTATGGAAAGTTACTTTATTTAGCCATATACCTTTCAATATTAACATTAACCTGTGTCCCGAGTTATTACAAACACAAGAATAATGCATCCTACGCCTCAATAGGTGCTTCAGGTGCAATTTCAGGAATATTATTTATTTATATTTACTATTTTCCATTTAATACATTATTGATTTACTTTATTCCTATGCCGGCAATAGTAATGGGAGTCTTATATCTTGGATATTCCTATTGGGCTGCAAGAAATACCAATGATGGCGTAGATCATGATGCTCATTTTTATGGTGCTCTATTTGGAATTATATTTGCTTTACTTTTAGATCAAATTTAATGTTGAAAGTCTTAATAATTACACTCTGTCTAGTCCAGCTAAGCTGTGTCAGCATTCCTAAACAATACGATATTGTTATGCCGGGAATATGGAGAGGAACTTTAGTACTAAAGGATTCCCGCGAATTGTTGGCAACAAGAGGAATCGACAAGGTAGTAACAAGAGACGTCTATCCTGAATCTACGAAATTATTGATTCCATTCAATTTTGAGGTAGTCTATATTTCGGATTCTACTTTTTACATTGAATTAATCAATGGTCATGAAAGGATCCGATTTGACAGCATTACAAAAGGACATGATTATAAAACTGGAAATGACACAATGGTTATTAATCTATATCCCTATGCAACTCAAATCAAATGCATTTATGAAAACTCAAAATTGTCAGGAGAGTTTATCGTATTAGATAAAGTCAATTACAGCATTCCGTTTCAGGCAGAATATGGTAAAAATTATCGATTTAACAAATTACCAAGAAAATCAATAGAAAATATTTCCGGATCCTGGCAAGCAATATTCGCCAAAGATTCAAGTGATCAGTTTGACGCAGTTGGAGAATTTCAACAAGAGGGCAATAAAGTAGTTGGCACATTTCGTACCGAATCAGGTGATTTCAGATATCTTGAAGGTAGCTTGGATAGCAATTTATTACAACTTTCCTGCTTTGATGGATCACACGCTTTCTTATTTGAAGCTGAATTAGAAAATGGCGAATTAAGAGGTTTGTATTATTCCGGAAAACATTATAAAACCACATGGGTAGCAAAAAGAACAAATTCGCCTGATTTAGTATCTTTGGATTTACTGACCAAAATAATTAGTTCAGATCCATTGAGATTTAATTTACCTAACACCGAAAATCAAATTATTACTTTACAGGACTCAATCTATATTAACAAACCTAAGGTACTCCAAATATCAGGAACATGGTGTCCCAATTGCAGAGATGAAACGGAATTTATCCTGGACTACCTCAATAAAAATCCAAAAACTGAATGTCAATTTATTTCTATTTCTTTTGAAAGAAAAATAGAAAATAATAAAGGTATAGAAAGAATTAAATCTTATAAAGATGTGATGAAAATTCCTTATGAGATTCTTTTGGGAGGGCGAGCAAACAGAGATTCAGCATCATTACTTTTTCCACAGATCGATGGATTAAAAGCATTTCCAACAATGTTGTTCTTAGATAGAAATAACCGGATAATAAAGACTCATACCGGATTTGATGGTCCTGCTTCGTCTAAATTTGATTCATTTAAACTTGAATTTGAAAATACACTTCAATTTATTAGCAAAAAATGAAAAATATATTAATCACCGGCGCAACATCAGGTATAGGTTATGCTACAAGTCGAATTTTAGCCCAAGCCGGTTATAATCTTATACTATGCGGAAGACGCTTAGAAAGATTAAATGAACTCAAAGAAGTCCTTAAAAAGGATTTCAACTCTCAAATTTACCTGCTAAATTTTGATGTTCGAAATTTTAATGAATGTCAGACATCCGTTGACTCATTACCTGCTGAATTTAAAAATATAGACGTACTGATTAACAATGCAGGATTAGCTTTGGGTTTGGATTCTATTGAAAGTGGAAATATAGATCATTGGAATACAATGTGGGATACCAATGTTAAAGGTCTAAGTTATATGACCAGGATTGTTTCATCCGGAATGATAGAAAGACAACAAGGACAGATCATTAATATTGGCTCCATAGCCGGAAAAGAGACTTATCCGAAAGGCAATATGTATTGTGCTAGTAAATTTGCTGTTGATGCAATTACAAAATCAACAAGACAAGATCTTTATAGCCATAATATAAGAGTTAGTCAAATTTGCCCTGGTCATGTAGAAGATACTGAATTTGCTTTAAACCGATTTGAAGGAAATAAAGATAAAGCGAGAATATATAATGACTTTAACCCTCTGAAAGCAAGTGATATTGGAGAGATTATACTATTTGTTATTTCAACTCCTGCGCATGTAACTATTCAAGATCTCATAGTTACTGGAACTCAACAGGCTTCCGCTGTTCAAATCAATAGAAATGGAAGGACTTTCGATCCTGCTATTGAAACATTTTAATCGTATAGTTAATCGTTTATGTCACTTGAAACATGTATAAAAAATCTTCATAAAAAAGGTGAACTCATTGTTATAGATGATTGGATTGATCCTGATCTTGAAATGGCAGAAATTCATCGAAGAATTTATTCAAAGAAAGGACCTGCATTGTTGTTTACAAAAGTAAAAGGCTCACCATTTAAAGCTTGTTCTAATATTTATGGAACTCATTCAAGATGCGAATATATTTTTAAAGATGCCATCAAAGGAATTGAGCATCTTATAAAATTAAAACAAGACCCATTATCTATTATAAAGGATTTTGGAAAACATTTTAGAAATTTGCCATTTTACTTTTCGGGTTTTCCTTTAAAGTCCATTTTCAATAAAAGCATTATTAACAACCAATGTAAAATTTCTGATCTCCCGCAAATAATAAGCTGGCCAGAAGATGGTGGTGCTTTTATCACACTTCCTCAGGTTATCAGTTTTCCACCCAACTCAAGGAAGATTGCAGATTCCAATATTGGAATGTACCGAATACAAATTTCGGGAAACGAATATATCAAAGATGAAGAGATTGGTTTACACTATCAGTTACATCGAGGAATAGGAATACATCATACCGAATACAACAAATCCGGTGATACTTTCAATATCAGTATTGGAATTGGAGGTCATCCAGCTTATGCACTAGGTTCAATCTTCCCTCTTCCGGAAGGTCTCAGCGAAATCTTGTTTACCGGATTGTTACAAAATAAATCATACCGATATTTCTGGCACAATGATTTTTTTATTCCCAGTGAAGTTGATTTTTGTATAACCGGAACTGTTGTAAAAAATAAACTCAAACCAGAAGGTCCATTTGGAGATCATCTAGGATATTATTCCTTAATGCATCAATTTCCATTTCTCAAAGTTAACAGTGTTTATCATAAGAAAAATCCAATTTGGCATTTTACAGTTGTTGGCAGACCTCCTCAAGAAGACAGCGGATTCGGATACCTCATACATCAAATGGTAAAAGAGATCAGCAAAACAGAATTTCCGGGTATACAAGAGATTCATGCAGTTGACGTAGCTGGAGTACACCCTTTGCTACTTGCAATAGGATCTGAAAGATACATGCCATTCAGGGAAAGAAAACCGGAAGAAATTCTTACTCAGGCAAATCATTTATTAGGCAAAGGACAGACCTCCTTAGCAAAGTATCTGTTTATCACAACCAATGAAGATAATTACAATCTGACAACACACAGTGTAGAAGATTTTTTTAGTTACGTACTTCAAAGATTGGACTGGAGATATGATCTTCATTTTCAAACTCATACTACTATAGACACTTTAGATTATTCAGGATCATCCTGGAATTCAGGCAGCAAATTGGTTCTTGCATGTAACCGAACCAAGATAAGAAATCTATCATCAGATAAAAGTATTTTTACTACGCTTCCAAGTAACTACAGTATAAATTGTTCAATTCCCGGAATTTTTATTTTACAAATGAGCAATTTTAGTAATTATCCTAAAGCACAGAACGAAATAGAAATCTTATGTAGCTTTTTAGAAACATTGGATTTGGAAGATGTTCCTTTAATAGTAATTGTGGATGATCTGGAATTTACCAAACAATCGTTTGATAACTTTTTGTGGGTTTGTTTTACTAGGAGCAATCCTTCTTATGATATTTATGGTGTAAAAAGTTTTATAGACCATAAACATTGGGGCTGTAATGGATCATTAATTATTGATGCAAGAATTAAACCTCACCATGCGCCTGAACTAATTCCGGACAAAATGGTAACATCACGAGTGGATCAACTTTTCAACAAAAATATCCAACTTAGAAAATATCTTGAATGATAACATTGCCGGATGAATTTATCATCAAGCTTAAGGATATACTTGGACCTGAGGCGAATGAATTTAATAAAGCTATTCAATTACCCTGTCGTTCATCTGTAAGAATTAATCCGCTTAAAAAATTTAACAAACTATCCCTGGCTGATAAAATCCCATTCTGTGAAACAGGATATTTTCTCAATCATAAACCGGTTTTTACCCTTGATCCATTTTTTCATGCCGGTCACTATTATGTTCAGGAAGCAAACTCGATGTGTCTGGAAATTGCATTCAAGGAATTAAACTTGCTGTCCGATATTAAGATTTTGGATCTTTGTGCAGCACCCGGCGGAAAATCTACCCATCTAATTTCTCTCCTTCAAAAGGATGCAATACTTCATTCTCATGACGTCAATCCAACGAGAGCAGAAATTCTCAGACAAAATATTGAGAAATGGGGAAATTACAATTCTGTTGTTACAACAGGTCCCATTCAGAATATAATAAATTCCGGAATAAAATATAACTTGATCATACTTGACGCCCCGTGTAGCGGAGAAGGTATGTTTCGAAAAGAAGAAGCTGCCATTAAACAATGGAATTCCAATAAAATCAATTATTGTGTCAAGCTCCAATCTGAGCTATTGAATGCAGTATCACTACTCTTGCATCCCGGAGGATACTTAATTTATTCTACTTGTACTTATAACCGAGAGGAAAATGAATGGGTTTTAAATAAGCTTATAGAATCTCATTTACTTGAATCAGTTCCACTGGATTCATCTAAGCATTACGGTTTGATTAAAATAGATGAAAAAATCCATACTTATCGCGCTATGCCTCACAGAATGGAAGGTGAAGGATTTACATTTAGCATATTAAAATCAAAAGCAAATAACGCTACTCTGTTTGAAAAGAAACGAAGCGCAATTAACCCAATAAATAATAATTTTAAACAGTGGATTAATACGGAATTAGAAGACTGGCATTATCTGCTTTCGAATGATCATTACTTCGCTTGTACATTAGAAATGCATTATCTATGCTCTCAATTATTAAGCAGTAGAACAAAACTACTTCATTGCGGAGTTCCACTTGGGCACTTTAAAGGTAAAGACTGGTTTCCATCACAAGGATTAGCTAGCAATATTGCTAAAAATGAACAAATTGACTCTATAGAACTTGAATTGGAAGAAGCAAAATATTATCTTCGCGCTGTGAGTCATTTATTACCCGTACCTGCGTCTTCATCACAATGGCAATTGGTTACTTATAATAACTCATGCCTGGGTTGGGTAAAAAATATTAATAAACAGTTTAAGAACTATTTTCCAAAGAATATGCGGATTCATTCATTATAAATTTTAAATCATGAAAAACAGGCTAACCATTCTCTTTGTTCTAACTTACAGTTTTATTTTTGCCAATAATATTCCTGTTCTCCAACAATGTAATGTAATCAATAATGACAATACCCTTGAAATCAGTTTTGAATTATCTGACTCAGATAATTCTGTTTTAGAAGTTAGATGTAGTCTTTTCTTTTCAAATGGAAGCTTAAGAAACCAACCCGTCTCTATCCTACGTATCACGGGAGATATAGGAAATAATATAACTCCCGGGCCTAATAAAAAAATTATTGTTGAGTTGGTCAACTTAAATGATTTGAATTCAGATATAAGAATAAACCTTTCAGCGTATGATCATGAAAAATTAGATCTTCAGGAAATCGTTGATAAGGTCAACAAGGAAAGATTGCTTAATGATTTAATTCAATTACAGGGCAAACGAAATGAGGCGACAGATAAGGCATTCAAAGAAAAGGCAAGAGAATATATCATCCAAAACTTGAATAAATTCCATCAACCAACAAAATATGAATCCAAAGTTGGATCGTTTACAAACATCAATTTTGAAACCAATCTGTGGGGCACAGTAAATCCACAGAAGATTAATATTATTGATGCACATTACGATTCGTTCGGTAACGCTCCAGGTGCTGACGACAACGCTTCAGGGGTTGCCGGAGTTTTAGAAATTTTCAGAATACTTAGCGATTATAGTTTTAAAAAATCAATTAGGTATCTATTTTTTGATCTTGAAGAAAACGGACTTGTAGGATCCAATTTATATGTGAACAATCAACTCAATATAAATGATACAATTGATCACGTAATAAATTTTGAAATGATTGGGTTTTATTCAGATCAGGATAATTCCCAGGAGCTTCCCACTGGTTTTAATATTCTTTTTCCACAGGCCTACAATGAAGTAATATCAAACAATAGAAAAGGTAATTTCATCAGTAATGTAGGCAATACGATTTCCAGAAGCTTAATGCTTGCATTTGATTCTTCAGGCAAAGAATTCGTTCCATCACTTAAAATCATTAATCTTGAGGTACCAGGAAACGGAGCTTTAGCTCCTGATCTGAGAAGATCAGACCATGCTAACTTCTGGGATAAAAATATTAAAGCATTAATGATTACAGATGGCGCAAATTTTAGAAACAAGAACTATCACAAGCTAACAGATAGTGCGCAATATTTAAATATGGATTTTATGTCACAGGTTGTCAAAACAAGTTTGGCAACCCTTTGCAAACTTGCAGAAATTGAGCATGGAACTTCTAGAACTATAGAATATCTGAGCTCCGTAAATAACACAAATTCCGAATCAAATTACTTCAGTTATTTCATCAGTAACAATCTTCTCTATGTTAATTCTTCAGACAATCAATTGAGCTATTCAGCTCAGATTTTTGATATTAATGGTGTTAAAATCTATGATAATCATTTTACAGGGTCTGCTATCATTGATATTCGTCATTCAAGTTTTTCGGGTTTGAAATTTATTAACTTCAAGAGTAATAAATATTCAAAAACATATAAAGTAATTTTTTCAAATTAGTAGTGAGTTTTTCCAATATTCATTTATTACTGGGGACCAATCTTGGAGATAAAAAAAACAATATTCTTACTGCAATAAAAAATATCCAAGAAAAAATTGGTAAACAATCTAAAGTATCTTCGATTTACGAATCAGAACCTTGGGGAGTTAATGAACCGCAGGACAACTATTATAATTTAGCAATTCAGGTAATTACATCGCATTCTCCGACTACTACTCTGGCTATTATTCATTCTATTGAAGAAAGTATGGGTAGATTTCGTAAAATTCAGAATGAATCCAGAATTATTGATATTGATATATTATTATGGGAGGATAAAATAATAAAAAAAACCAATTTGGAGATACCTCACCCAAGATTACATTTGCGTAAATTTGCACTTGTTCCTTTGGAAGAAATCGGACCGGAAGTAATTCATCCTGTTTTTAATCTAAGCATTCAGGAGATATTAAGAAATTGTACAGATTTAACCAAAGTTATACATAAGCTAAATGTCAAAAGTACCTTATAATTATGTTTGCATAGAAGGCAACATTGGTGCCGGCAAGACCACTTTGAGCAAGATGTTAGCCGATGAATTCAATTGCAACTTAATACTTGAACAATTTACAGAGAACCCATTTCTAGGATACTTTTATAATAATCCTGAGAGATATGCTTTTACCGTCGAACTTTCATTTTTAACAGAAAGACAAAAGCAACTTCAATCTTCATTGAACAACAGAGACTTATTTAGTGATTTTAATATAGCTGATTATTCATTGGTAAAGAGCTTGCTTTTTGCCAAGCAAAACTTAAATGAAGAAGAGTTTAAATTGTTTCACAATATTTTTAATATATTATCTCAAAAGATTCCGACACCGGATTTAATTCTTTACTTACACAGACCTGTTGAAAGAGTAAAGAAACATATTGTAGAAAGACAAAGACCTTTTGAATCCAAGATAAAAGATGAGTATCTCGAACAAATTCAGAATGCCTATTTTGAATTTTTTAAAACACAAACCCTTGTACCGGTTGTTCTTTTGGACGGAGAAAATATGGATTTCATCAATAATCCGATTCATTTTAACGAAATTAAAAACATATTAACACAAGAATTTAAGCCTGGCCTTCATCATCTTAGAATTATTTTCTAATTTTGTCAGCAATAATATCTATAATTTAGTTATGATACAATTCTTAAAATTTATTCTGGCTTCATGCCTGGGTACAGCATTGGCACTTATTCTTCTATTCTTAATTCTTATTGGAATTGGAACAAGTAAGATTGCTGAGCAAACTTCTTCACCAACAGTTACCATTAAAGAAAATTCAATATTAAGTATAAAAATTCCTGATCTATTACCCGAACAAACCAATAACGTGCAAATACAAGGGATTACATTCAAAGATGAAAAAATCTTAGGAGTGCATGATATTGCAAGTTCAATTGATCAAGCCGCAGATGATCCACAGATTAAAGGAATTTATCTAATTGGGTCAATGTATGATCATGGATATTCTACACTTAAAATTATTAGAGATGCTCTACTTAATTTTAAATCTAAAGGTAAATTTATTTATTCTCATAGTAATTATTACAATCACAAAAATTATTTCTTGGCATCAACAGCCAATCAGATTTCCATTCATCCTTTGGGTTTTATTGAATTAAATGGATTTGGTGCAGCCATTCCCTTTTACAAGGAATTAATGGAAAAAATCGGATTAGAGTTTAATATTTATTATGCGGGAGAATTTAAATCCGCTACTGAACCTTTTCGTTTGTCTAAAATGAGTGATCAGAATCGTCTTCAATTAAGAGAATACTTAGAATCTCAGATGAACGAATATGTTCATCAAATTGCAGCTACTCGAAACCTATCAAATGAAGAATTAAGATCAGATTTCGATCTATTCAAAAGTTATACTCCGCAGAAAGCAGTTGAAAATAAAGTTATAGATAGAGTTGCACACGAAGAATCCGTTCTGGCAGAAATAAAATCAAAATTAAATATCCAATCAGATGCTGATATTAACTTTGTTTCATTGTATAACTATTGTATTTCAAAAGGAAACAGGACTGATTATTCTGCGAAAAATAAAATTGCAATAATCTATGCAGAGGGAAATATTACGGATGCTAAAGGTGAAGAAGCTGAGATCGGAAGAAGATATCTAAAAATGATTAGAGACATACGAAATAATGAAAAAATAAAAGCTGTCGTATTACGTGTAAATTCTCCCGGAGGATCCGCTCTGATGTCAGATGAATTTCTTTATGAATTAGATCTCACACGCGAAGCTGGAAAACCTGTAGTTGTCAGTATGGGAGACTATGCAGCTTCAGGAGGTTATTATATCTCTTGTCATGCTGATAGTATATTTGCAAGTCCTCATACTCTAACCGGTTCAATAGGAGTTTTTGCTTTGATTCCCAATTTCAAAGTAATGGCAGACCAAAAAATCGGTGTTGATTTTGATACAATAGGAACTGGACCTATGGCAAACAAATTCAACTTAACCTCTACCTGGGGAATTGAGGAATCCACTAGAATGCAAGAAAACATTAATAATACATACGACAGATTCATCAAGGTCGTATCAGAAGGTAGAAAACTAACTATTGAGAATACAAAAGAAATCGCAAAGGGGCGTATATGGACAGGTAAGAAAGCTGTAGAAATTGGGTTGGTTAATAGAATTGGGGAACTTAAAGATGCTATTTCCTCTGCTGCTAAACTTGCTTCTTTAGACCATTTTCGAACTGTAGAATATCCTACACGGGATGATGCCTTTCAAAAACTTATTAAAAAGTTTCAAGGCAAAGAGGATGAATTGAGCTCTACAATTCAGTCCAGTATAATAAAATCTGAGCTGGGCGAATTTTATCCTTACTATAAAGAATGGAAAGAACTTAAAGAATTAAAAGGAATTCAGGCCAGACTGCCCATTAAGATTATCTATTAATAATAAAAATTACCTAATTCCGGAATCAAAATGTTTCAAATTTAGTTAATAACATCTGGGAACAAGTCCAGCAACATGAATAGAATAGAATTAAATAAATGGACAGATCTGGATTTGAGTGATCTTGTTTTGCATGGCAACAATCCGAATATTGCAAAATTTCTAATGAACCGATTCCCATTTCCATATACCCTTGAAGAGGGTCAAAAATTTATTCAATCTGTTTCTGTTCAAATTCCAACCCAAATATTTTGTATTCGATTAGAACAAAAAGCAATCGGTGCAATCGGAGTACATCCACAGAACGACATTTATCAAAAAAATGCTGAGCTCGGATATTGGCTATCTGAAAAATATTGGGGAAGAGGAATTATTACGGAAGCCATCACGCAAATAATTGAATATTCATTCTCTACTTTCGATATCAATAGATTATTTGCCCGACCTTTTGGATCAAATATTGCATCTCAAAAAGTGTTGGAAAAATGTGGATTTTTACTTGAAGCAAAATTACATTCTACTATTTTCAAAAATAACCAGTATGAAGACGAACTCATTTATGCTTTACGGCGAAAATAGATTTAAACTGTTATACATTTTGCTCTAATTCTTGAACTATGCAGATATCTTAAGCAATGACTATTTTTAGAAAACTGATCTACTAAGAAGCTACTATTCCCGAAATACTCTGAATTATTCAAGATTTTTCTTTTGAATTATTACAAAGGCAAACTTCTGTTAATTCCTGGAATATGGATGGTACGTTGTACGCTTACAAAATCACGCTTATTGAAACTTCTACTTACAAGCGAAGATGTCTTGTTTTATTGGTATTTTGATAGGGTTTGTTCAATGGTACGTCTCTAAGATGTAGGGTATTGCGTGTTACTTCAGCCCCGAACTGAAGCCAAATAAAGGCATACAGTTGAAGTCAAAATAAAAATCCCATCCGGGATTCTTCAATCGGAACTGAAACTGAATAGTGAACTAATGCCGGGAACTCAATTCTTCAGCCAATATATCAGAAAACCGCTAATTGACGGTTACGATTCCGATTCCAATCTCTCTACAACTTTTAAAACTACTTTGTCACAATCTTACCTTCTAAAAGTAGTTGAATCCAATAAAATCCAGATGGAAGATTAGAAATATCTATTCCCTGATTTGAGACAGTCTGAGAGGATAATACTTTCTAACCTTGTGAATTATATAATGAGATTGATCTAATATTATCCACTTTCTATTGGTTGTGCAACGGTCACCGATGTTAGCGGTTCGTTGTTCTTTTCTCATCAAGTTATAGGTCAATACTTTTTCCAACTTTCACATATCTGTATTTGTCACCAAACTCCTTTTTGAACTGTTCAATTACTTCATCACTGCTGTCATGTCCGCCAACACCAATAACTTGGGCATTTAAGTCTTTAAGCATTTTAATATTGGCATCCACATCCTTTTGGGTAAGCTGATCAAAAGGTCCATTACCAGAACCTACTCGCTGGGCATCAATTAATCCGCCAATCATTTTCAGCCTACCTTCAGGAATTGGGAAATGAAGTCCACCAACGATTGCGTAAATGGGTTCTGTGAAAATGTCTTGTGTTCGTTTAATAATTTTTGGAATGGTTTGATGACTACAGCCAACAACAAGTAGAATTCCTTTGTCTTTGATGTTAATAGCTAAAGCTTGTTCGTCAATTCTGCCGATAATAAGTTCTGCTGGTATAGTGCCAATGGTAGCAATACCGATGTCCAATATTTGAGGAGTTTGAGTATTTATAGGAGTTTGCCCCGGGTATTGCATATCAATTGGCGTAAAAATTCTCTTCTTTCCTAAATCAATTTGTGTGTTACCAAGAGAGAATGTATTCTTCTTCATCCATTTTATTCCTCCTACATGATCAAAATGATTATGGGTTACAAAAACCATATTTATATCATTTAATGATACACCAAGTTTTTGCATGTTGTATAACAGAGGAGATGGTTCCTCCTCCTTAGCATTATATCCTAAATCAAAGAGGATTGTCTGATTACCTGCTTTGATAAGGTAGCTTACACCTGCCTCTGTTTTAAAGTTAGAATTTTCAGCATGCCAATCAATAAGCGGAATAATTAAAACGGAATCTACTGTTCCCCAGTTGGAAATTTTGGGTGGTATGTAGTTATTGAACTCGGTGTCTGCTTTCGCAATTCCATTTTGCAACTTATAGTTTTTCATGTAAATGAGCCCTCCTGCTATTACTAGAAGAACTGCCAATGCAATCAATACTTTTTTAATCTTTTTCATGTTGTCGAAGTCAATAACTGTTTGCAAATTTACAATGACCGCTATAACAACTCCAAGGAAAGTTGATTTTACAAGAATAAAAATAAATAGTATCGGATTAACTTTTCCAGTTGAACTGCCTGTCCCGATCCATCGGGAAAGCTACAAAGTGAACACATTAATAATGAGAAATTCATTAGAACAGATTTTCGCTTATTTTCGATTTGGATGTATTTTGATGGTTGCAAAGTAAGAAAATTCTTAAAGATCGATACGCTAAAAATTCAATAATAGTAGCCTCTCAACTTCCTATAAAAAATTGGTATGAATATATCAATGAGCCAACCATTGCAGATGCTATCTTGGACCGCTTAACAGCCAAACATCATAG
>JADLHT010000027.1 GCA_020848695.1 Saprospiraceae bacterium | reverse complement strand
TGAGTTTTCCACACTTTATTAACACTCAAATTGTTTGGCAATATCGTTTTGCTATTCTAAAGACAGAATTTTATTCTGAAAATCAAAAATCAAAAATCAAATCTATTCTTTTACCGAATTAGCCTAATCATCAATTTGTTGAAGTTAAAAGGATGAGTAAGTTATTGTGCTTGAAGGAATTCAGGCTCGTAATACATACACAATTAAAGTTGGGGTAAAATTCCTTCAAAGATTCTTAGACCAATAACGGTTGACAGATGAATTTGTCAACCGTTTTCTTATATTTAAAACTTTACCCTGATCTACTTCCGTCTTACCGTAGTTCTTTTGGCTTTAACATGACCTTTTGGTCCTTTGACTGTAGTCGTAGTTTTTGTTTTTGTATGACCATGTGGACCGGTTACTTTGGTTCTTCTTTTGGTCACTGTATAATTTTTATGTGCACCAGCATATCGCGTATGAACAACTGTTGATCTTGTCCTCATTGGGGTATAAATTCGATGTGCATGATGGGTTCTGATTGCATGATAATGTCTGATTGGAAATATTGTAGGTCGAAACCGGAAAGGGTGCCAGCGATGGCAGCTTAAGGGTCTCCACGGGGTCCACCATCCTGGATAAACTCTCCACCTCCAAGGTGAAATATATGGAACATATTCGGGAGCAAATACAAATCTTACGCAGGGCCAAGCCCATACATTAACGATAACTGCTGAATTCATCTCAAGATCAATTGATGGACCTGATTCTTTACTCTCAAGATTCGAATCTTCTTCTGATTGTGGTTCTAAAATATAGTCTTCACCAAATATTTCTTCGTCGCCGATAATTTGAATTTGCGCTTCTTGATTACCTGTTTTTTCAAGTTCTATCACAGCAATATCCTGATTTTCGGATTCTGAAACCGGAACTTGTAAAATAAATATACGTGAATCATCATTGGATGATGAAATGACTTTGATATAGTCAGTTTCCCCATCGTTGTTAAGATCAATATTATTAAGCTTACTGGATTCTGAATTAATCATTTTTTCGAATTCTTCTGGCGAATTTGATTTTTGAAAAGCTTCTAGTATTCCAGGAAGGTTAAGTTGATCGCCAGCTAAACCCGTTGAATCAGATTGCGCATTGATTTTAATAATTAGCAAAGAAAGTATGAGGAAGGCGATTGTATTTTTCATGATTTTATTTTTTAAGTTTAAGAAAGAGACCTGATTATACAGCATTCGTTTAATTTGTTGAATGCAGATAATTTGTTTTTTTTATTATATATAATTTCTTAATTATTTATAAGTACAAAATCGGGTTTATTTGCTTTAGTACGGATCTACATCAATGATGATTTTAATTCCTTTCCAATGATTGTCATTACTTATTTTTTGTGTAAGCTCTTTAATTAAAATTTTTGTTTTACTTATTAAATCTTGTTTTTTTTCAATTTTAATATAGATTTCTTTTGCATAAGCCCCTTTGATTTTTGACAGAGTAGGTTCAGCAGGACCAAGAACTCTTTTGCCAAGTTTAACTTTTAATTGACTGGCCATTAATTCACTGACTTGAATCAGAAGATTGATGTTTCGATGTCTAAGTTCCAATCTGATCAGGCGGACAATTGGAGGATATTTGAATTTTCTTCGTTCATTTAGTTCTCTGATATAAAATGTATTATAATTGTGTTTCAAGACTTCTTTTATAACAGGATGCTGAGTGTTATAAGCTTGAATTATAATTTGCCCATTCTGACCTCTTCGGCCGGATCGCCCGCATAGTTGAGTTAATAACTGGAATCCTCTTTCCTGAGAGCGAAAGTCAGGGTAAAAAAGTATTTGATCTGCATTAAGTACACCAACCAGACTGACATTTTCAAAATCAATACCTTTACTTAGCATTTGAGTTCCAACTAGAATTTTTATTTCTCCTTCTTGAAAATCATCTAATATCTGAGCTTGTCTCGCTTTTCCTCTTGCTGTATCCAGATCAAATCTTTTTATAACAACATCTTGAATCATTTCACTCAACTCTTCCTGGATTTTTTCTGTTCCAAAGCCTAATAATTTAAGAGTAAATTGGCTACATTGAGGACAAACTGAAGGTAGTGGTTTTTTAAATCCGCAAATATGACATTTTAAAGTATTTGAATTTTTATGAACAGTTAAATGAATATCGCACTGATCACACTGAGCTTCCCAATTACAATTGGAACATTGAATTACCGGGCTGTAACCTCTTCTGTTTCGAAAAATTAAAATTTGATGATTTAAGGTAAGCTGAGCTTTAATTTCATTTAGTAATGGTTCTGTAAATAATCCTTTGATCTGATTGTACTTTGCAGCTTCCCGAAGCGGTATGATTTTTACCTGGGGAAGTTCACTTTCGCCATATCTTGAATTCAATGGGACAAGCGCATATTTTTTTTGGTCACTGTTGAAATAAGACTCTAAGGAGGGAGTTGCTGAACCAAGTAGAATTTTGGCATTGTGGTCTTTCGCGAGTATTATAGCAGCATCTCTAGCGTTGTATCTAGGTGAAGGATCAGACTGTTTGTAAGAGGGATCATGTTCTTCGTCCACGATAATTAATCCCAGATTTTGGAAAGGAAGCAATATTGATGATCGTGCTCCTATTATTAATGGATGATTATTTAAGCAGGCTGTCCAAGCCGCGCCTCTGTTTAATGGAGAAATTCCGGAATGATATTCTAATAATTCTTCATTAAAATAAGATTTTAGTCGCTGAACCAGGTGTGATGTTAATGCAATCTCCGGCAGCAGATACAGAACCTGTTTACCTTTGGAAATTATTTCTTTAATTAATTGCACATAAATGAGTGTTTTTCCACTTCCGGTTACACCGTGTAACAGACAACAGTCGAATTTTACCCACTCTTTTTTTATTTCCTCAATACATTGAGTTTGTTCAGGTGATAATTTTATAATATTTTTCTCTGGTGTCCATTCAGGAAATTTGAACTTCTCCAAAATGATCTGCTCAAAAATATTTTTTTTAATTAATGTATCAACAATTGAAGAAGAAACATTGCTTTGATGAGTCAGCTCTCTTCTTTTGATCCAGGAGTAATTTTTTCTTAATTGAAGGTATTTGAGAATCAGTCTTGACTGATTCTCGTTTTTCTGAATTTCAGTTAATTTGTCGTGTAACGAATTTTTATTGTTAGCTAATTCGGAGTTTAATCTAATCCATTTTATTTTTGGAATTTCTTTTTGTTCCATTAAGTTTTCAACAATGCTCAATAGTCCTTTGTCCATCATTGATTTAATAAATCGAAGAATACTTTTTTTCTGAAGGATCAACTGTGCATCATTTATATTAATCTGATTTCTTAAGTCCAATGCTTCCAGAATCAGGTATTCGTCATCTGATAAATCTAAAGATGTATAGTCGATTTCATTTTTTATTATTGTGGTTTCACTGTTTAATCTGAACAGATTTGGCAAAGCTGCTTGCATTATTTCTCCCATACTGCATAGATAGTATTCACTCATCCATTCCCAAAAATGTAATTGGCGAGTACTCAATATTGGAGATTCATCCAGTATTTCTAAAATGGGTTTAATCTTGACCCAATCAGAAGTATTGGTAATTTTATGAACTAGGGCGGCATACTTTTTTCTTTTTCCAAATTCAACTTCAACTCTTTTGCCAGGCTGTACGATACCCTGAAATTGTTCTGGAATTAAGTAACTAAATGTTCCTTCAACAGACAGTGGTAAAATTACTTCAGCAAATAATATTGGAGGTGATTCAGGCAATCTTTTTGAGTTTAAATAGTTCTTTTTTCCATTTCAGATGCCCTAAGATAGCAAGTAGTAGAAAAATAAAAAATTGCAAGGCAATAATTATTATGCCTTTGTTAAAGTAAATAATAACGCTAACAATATTAATCATTATCCACAGCATCCAATTCTCTAAAAAACGTTTTGCAAGCCAAATATTTGCAAAAATACTTGCAATAGCTATAAAAGTATCAGGATAAGGATATGCTGCAGGCTTATCGAAAATTATTGGTAGATAAAGATGAATGTTGCTCATTGCATATCCGAAAACCATAGTTAGCAATAAAATGAAAGATAGATAATATACTTTTTTTTTCAGATTCATTTTTTTAATAGGAATTTCAGTTTTCTTTTCAATTTGCCAGTTATACCAACCATAAACAGAAATTGCAAAAAAATAGATCTGTAGAAATACATCAGAGTATAAGTGCACTTGCCAGAATACAATGAATGAAAGTGATATGTTGATTAAGCCAATAGGCCAGGTAAGAATATTAGATTTGGCTGCTAGATATACGGCAACTATACCGCTGCAGGTTGCTATAAATTCAATGTAGCTTACCGGATAATCAAGGAAAGTAAAAAATAATGATTTAATCGAGAAAAAATGCATGTTAAAAGTGTAAATGTATCAATGTTCATTCGAATATGCAGACTATATTTGACAGAATTTTAGAACGAATTATGAGCTTGACTTCTGCAATTTTAGACTATAATGATAAACTAGAGCCTCAATATAAATTAATAGCAGACCTATTATGTCAGATCATTGATAGCGGAATAAAAAATTCAAACAGCAAGATTTGGCATGGGCACCCTGTTTGGTTTATTGATGAAAATCCAATCGTTGGTTATTCCAGATTAAGGGATTGTATGCGACTTTTGTTCTGGAGTGGTCAATCTTTTGAAGAAGAGGGTTTGATAAAGGAAGGAAAATTTAAAGCTGCAGAAGTTAGATATACAGATTCAGCTCAGATAGTTCAAACGGACCTTATTCGATGGCTTGACAAAGCACAGACAATTCAATGGGATTACAAAAATTTGATCAAAAGAAAAGGCGTCCTGTTAAGAATATAGACTATTTACAAGCAATAATAAACTCAGAAAGTACTGAACTTAAAAGTATTTCAAATTCATTTTTGGGTCAATTGCAAGTAACATTTCATAGATGAGCTGGATGACCGCTTCTACATCAGAGATTTTAGCAGTTTCCACCGTAGTATGCATGTATCTAAGCGGTAATGAAATAAGTACAGAGGGAACACCACCATTTGAATATGCAAAAGCATCTGTATCGGTTCCTGTTGATCTTGAAGCAGCGGTACGTTGTATGGTTATCTTCTTTTTATCAGCAGTTTTGACTAAAAGGTTCTGAAGTTTGTTATGAATTGCTGGTGCATAACAGATTACAGGGCCATTCCCGCATCGGATGCTTCCTTGATCTTTTGTCTTCACCATTGGTGTATGTGTGTCATGCGTCACATCAGTTACTATGGCAAGGTTTGGTTTTATGGTTTCGGCGATCATCTCGGCTCCACGCAAGCCTATTTCTTCCTGAACCGAATTGACTACATATAAAGAATACGGAAGTTTGATTTTGTTTTTCTTTAATAATCTAGCCACCTCGGCAATACAAAAACCTCCCATTCTATTGTCCAATGCTCGGCCGGTGTAGTATTGATTATTGAGTTTTATTAACGAATCTTCGTATGTAATTACGCAACCAACGTGTACACCCATTTTATCAACTTCAGCCTTGTCTTTTGCGCCAACATCAATAAAAATATTTTCTACGGTTGCCATTAGGTTAGTGTCATTGCCTTTGCGCATATGGATTGCTGGCCAGCCAAATATTCCTTTTACTATTCCTTTTGTAGTATGAATATTAACTCGCTTGCTGGGAGCAATAGATTGATCTGCACCACCATTGCGAATCACAGAAATGAAACCATCATCACTAATGTAATTCACCATCCATGAAATTTCATCTGAATGGCCTTCAATAACTACTTTAAAATCTTTGCCTGGGTTAATTATTCCGTATAAGGATCCATAATGATCCAGATGCCAATCATGGATATAGGGCTTGATATAATTAAGCCAAATCTTCTGACCGGAGGCTTCATGTCCTGTAGGTGAAGGGTTGTTGAGATACTCAAATAAAAACTGTTCTGATTCTTTTGTAATTAGTGGCATACGTTTTATTAATTATGGTTTGAATGTTGATCTGACCATAATTTCGGATCAATGTTCCAGGATTTCAGACGATCAAATTCGTCATTAGAGATATATCCTTCGTGCAAAGCTCGTGCCAAAAGGGTCTTGAAATCCGTTAAACTGGTAAAATGTATATTTTTTTCAGCAAATCTTTCAATAGCTGATTGAAATCCATACTGAAACAAAGCAAGGACTCCGACAACCTCATAGTTTTCTGATTGAAGTCCCTGGACTGCCTCTAATGAACTTCCTCCGGTTGAAATTAGATCTTCTATGACTAAGACCCTTGATTTGGGATTCAACCTTCCCTCTACTGTATTCCTCAATCCGTGTTCTTTAGGTTTGCTACGAACGTAACAAAAAGGTAATTCTAATTTATCAGCAAGGTAGGCTCCCCAAGGAATACCCGCAGTTGCAACTCCGGCGATAGCATCAATATTTTGGAATTTACTGGCTTCACGGTTTAAAGCTCTAATAATGATTTTTCTTTCTTCCGGATAAGATAATATTAAGCGATTATCACAGTAAATTGGAGATTTCAAACCGCTAGCCCAGGTAAATGGATTTGCTGCATTTAATTTTATTGCTTTAATTTGCAACAGTCTATCAGCAATATTATTAGCCAAATTCATTTAACTTTATGTTGAAAGTGTGCCAAAGGTATGAAATTTACTATAACGAAAAAATGCTCATTTTAACTTCAACTGAGCTGCTTGAGGATTTTAGAAATGAAGAGAATACCCTGATTATGCCGTATTCAGGTCAGCCTAAGACTTTGTTTCAATACCTTGATACTTTGGAGTCTTCTGATCGTTTTGAAAAAGTAATCCTACATTCACAAGATCCTATTGTTATTTTTAAAGATTTAAAAAAGTTATTAATCCGAATAAATGCTGCGGGAGGTGTTATTGAAAACAATGAAGGGAAGTTTCTGTTAATTTTTAGAAGATCATTTTGGGATCTGCCAAAAGGTAAACTTGATAAAGATGAGCTTTTTGAAAATGCTGCTTTGCGCGAATGTGAGGAAGAAACCGGATTAAAAAATCTTCAATTAAAATATAAGATTTGTCACACCTATCATTTTTTCAGGGATAAAAATAATACAAGAGCACTTAAAAAAACAAAATGGTACTTTATGAGAATAACCGATGATCAGGTGTTAATCCCACAACTGGAAGAAGATATTGAACTTGCTGAATGGATTGATCCACTAGAAGCTATTCTTCTTAAGCCAATTTATAAAAATATCTTATTAGTATTGAATCAGCTCATCTCAATAAAAAGTAAATGAATATTCTACCATTTGAAAAGTATGAAGGGGCTGGGAATGATTTTATTATCGTAGATTTTTTTGAGCATGGTGAGTTTATAGATTTGGAAGATCAGCAATTTATTGAGAAGTTGTGTGATAGGAGGTTTGGGATTGGCGCAGACGGATTAATGGCTCTGTGTAGGAATGAGCCTTATGACTTTGAAATGAAATACCTTAACTCAGATGGCAGATTTTCTACTTTTTGCGGAAATGGAAGCAGATGTATAAGCCTTTATGCATCCAGAAAATGGAATAAACAGCAATTCAAGTTTGTCGCTGCTGACGGCGAACATGAATCAATTATTCTTCAAAACAATCAGGTCAAAGTCAGAATGAAAGATATTAACCTTTGGAGCCAAACAGAGTGTGGAATATTGATAGATTCTGGATCTCCTCATCTCATCCATTACGTAGATAATGCTTTTAAGCACAATGTAAAATCAGAGGGCAGAAAAATAAGAAATGAGTATTCAAAAGAAGGTGCAAATGTCAATTTTGTACAATTAATAGACACCAATAAAATCAGGATTGCAACTTATGAGCGTGGGGTCGAGGATGAAACGCTGGCTTGTGGAACCGGAATTACGGCTGCCGCTTATTTTCATGCTATCAAAAACAAATTAACCGGCATTCAGAGTATTGACGTGGATTCCAAAGGAGGCAATTTGCAGGTAGAGCTAAGAATCGAAGAAAATTCTTCACGCGCACACGAGATATACTTAACAGGTCCTGCCCGTCATGTATATTCAGGTTTTTATGAGTACTAAATATTAAGCAAAAATTTCAGTTCCTGCAAAATGAAAAGCACCCTCAATAATTGCATTTTCATCAGAATCTGAACCGTGAACCGCATTTTCACCAACATTTTTGGCGTATAATGCACGAATGGTTCCTGGTGCTGCATTGGCAGGATTAGTTGATCCAATTAAAGTTCTGAATTCTTCTACAGCATTAACTTTTTCCAGTATAGCCGCAACAATGGGTCCCCTTGACATAAATTCAACCAATTCATTGTAAAAAGGTCTTTCTTTATGGATTGCATAAAATTCACCCGCTTTTTCTTTGGATAATCTAGTAAACTTCATAGCTACTATCTTAAATCCAGCCTTGTTTATCTCTGCGAGAATGTTTCCTATATGACCACTTTCAACTGCATCCGGTTTAATCATTGTAAATGTTCTGTTACCTGCCATTTGATTTCAACAATTTTGAAGGGCAAAACTAAGTTCTTCGGAATCAATGAACTAATCTTTAACAAGTCATTCAATATTTCTTCCTAGAATATACAGATTTTTGTAGTCTCAATAGATGGTTGACCTTCAAGCTTTTTCAGAATTAATCGGCAGTCCTAAGAGAATTGTCTTGATTTCTCATCGCAATCCTGACGGTGATGCTATGGGTTCGAGCTTAGCACTTAGTTATTATCTGCAATCCACTGGCCATACCACAAATGTAGTTTTTCCAAGTGAATATCCTTTGGCATTTGAGTGGATGATGGAAGCTGATCGATCTATAATCTATGATTTGACTCATGATGAAGCTGAGAAGGCAATTGAAACTGCTGAGCTGATTATCTGCCTTGACTTTAATTCATTGGAGAGAATAGATAAGCTTTCAACAAAAGTGATGGAATCAAAAAAGATTAAGGTGATGATCGATCATCACTTAGATCCGGAACCTTTTGCTGATCTGTACTTTTCAGTAACCAGTGCAAGTTCTACTTGTGAAATCGTGTATGATATGATAACGGAGATGTCAGGAATAAAAGCATTAACGAAGCCTATTATTGAAGCCTTGTATACCGGGATAATGACAGATACAGGTTCTTTTCATCACGGTACATCAGAAAAAGTTTTTAATATTTGTTCCCTATTCAAGAATCTTGGTTTGAAGGATACCCGAATTCAAGAGTTGGTCTTAAACAGTCAGCCGGATAAATACTTACACCTGTTAGGGCACTGTCTTTTCAACAGGATGGAGATATATCCCCAACAAAACTTCGGACTAATCTATCTGACGAAAGAAGATTATAAGAAATACGATATTAGAAGAGGCGATACAGAAGGGATAATAAACTATCTTATGATGCTTAAAAATGTCAAAATTGGTGCCTTGGTCATGAATCAGCCTTCAATTGTTAAAATTTCTATGAGATCAAAAGGAGACTTTTCGGTACAGGAAATTTGCAAACAGTTTTTCAATGGAGGTGGACATCGAAATGCATCAGGAGGGTCATGGAAAAACGGTTTAGAGGATTGCCTTCTAAAATTGAAAGCTGTAATGGGTGTTTCGGAAACAGTAAATTCTTAAAATTAATTATATAAAATATGAAATTTCAATTAACTATTCTTGCATTATTCATCATGCTTGTATCATGCAAGAAAAAAGAAAGTACAACATTAAGTGGTTTCAAATATTCCATTATTAATGATGAAGCGGGTGCTAATCTGAAAGAAGGAGATTATGTTTACTTCAGATACATTGTTAAGGTAAATGACTCTTTAGTTTTTAATTCAAGTTCCCAGTCTTCGGATATTAAATTCAAACTTCCGAAACAAGAGAAAAAAGAATTGAAAAATGCCCAACCCATCGTTGAGGTTTTCTATTATCTTTCTAAAGGAGATAGTGCAATTGTAATGCAAACTATTGATGATGAAATTAGAAAGCAAATTGGTATACCGGATGCAAAAGAACTTGTTTTTCATGTCGTAGTAACTGATATTAAAGATCAGGCAGGATATGAAGCAGACATGAAAGTTGAGCAAGAAGCAATCAATTCAAAACGTGCAGCAGGTGCAGCAGCAGTAGCAAGCATTCAGGAAAATGTTAAAAAAACACTTGCTGATTATAAATCAGGTTCAAATAAGAGTCAAATTATTACAACCGCTTCAGGATTAAAGTATATTGTACATGAAACTGGAACAGGACCTAAAGCTCAACCAGGACAGGTTGTAAGTGCTAATTATTACGGTACACTTATGGATGGAACCATGTTTGATAATTCCTTTGAAAGGGGCCAGGATTTTCAATTTCCGTTAGGTCAAGGGCAGGTTATCAAGGGATGGGATGAGGCATTCGGACTCTTACCAGTTGGTTCTAAAGCAACATTGTTTATTCCTTCTGAACTTGGTTACGGAGCAGCAGGAAGTCCACCGGCAATTCCTGAAAATGCCGAACTCTTGTTTTATGTAGAGTTATTAGGCGTAAAATAAAATTAGTAGTAGAGTATAAAAATGCCGGATACTTGTTCGGCATTTTTTTCTTAGAATATCGGATAGCTAAGTCAATCTATTTCAATATTCCAGGGGATATTTGTGGTTGTAAATCATAGATTTTACCCTATTAACTTAGTAATCGTTAATTATTTGTATATCACAAAATTGAAATTGTGTTTTGTATAATATTTATACATTTGCCTAATTATTAATTAATTAAAAATCTAACAATCGATGACGCTGGATCAATTAAAAGATCTTAAAGCCAGACTCGCGGAGTTGAGGAGGTATCTTTGACGTCGATAGACGTAAAGTAGAATTAGAAGAAAAAGAACAACAGACTTTGAATCCTGAGTTTTGGGCTGATGGGCACAAAGCTGAGATCATCATGAAGGAAATCAAAACCCATAAGAGATGGCTTTCGGGTTTTAATAATACACAATCAGCTGTTGATGATTTAGAAGTCTTACTGGAGTTCCTGGATGCAGGTGAAGCGACAGAAGATGAACTCGAATCCAAATATCAGGAATGCATTTTATTAGTGGATGATTTAGAATTTCATTCGACACTAAATCGTCCTGAGGATGAACTTTCTTGTCTGCTAGAGATTAACGCCGGAGCAGGTGGCACAGAAGCCTGTGATTGGGCTGAAATGTTATATCGAATGTATCAGATGTGGTCAGATCGAAATGGTTACAAGAGATCTGAGGTCAATTTTCAAGCAGGTGATGTTGCTGGAATTAAAACTGCAGAAATGGAGATTACGGGTGATTACGCATATGGAATGCTAAAAGGCGAAAACGGTGTACATAGATTAGTCAGAGTTAGTCCGTACAATGCACAAGGCAAGAGAATGACTTCTTTTGCTTCAGTATTTGTTCATCCTCTGGTCGATCAACGAATAGATATTGAGGTTAATCCGGCAGATCTGGAGTGGGATACATTTAGATCAAGCGGAGCAGGTGGTCAACACGTTAATAAAACAGAATCAGCAGTTAGAGTTAGGCACTTACCATCCGGTATCGTGGTGGAATGTCAACAGGAACGATCCCAGCACCAGAACCGTGACAAAGCTATTCAAATGCTAAAATCCAGGTTATACGAGAAAGAACTGGAAAAACAATTCGCTGAAAAACAGAAACTTGAATCCACCAAAACAAAAAATGAATGGGGCTCGCAAATACGATCTTATGTTCTCGATGATCGACGCGTAAAAGATCACAGAAGTGGATACCAGACTGGAAATACAGATGCTGTATTAAACGGACAAATCGACGAATTCCTAAAAGCTTTCCTTATGTCGAAAACCGTTGGTACTGCAGAAGAAGAAGACATTTAATTCATACAAATAATTTTCTTCACATATTTTCTTTTTGAAGTATGTATATTGATGAAATATATACCACATTTGTTTTCAAATAACACTTCAACAGTCTTACTCTCACTGAATTTATTTACCTGGCACTTTATTAATTTGCCTTGTGAATTGTAAACTATTATCTTGGAATCAGGCTCTGGGACATTATGGATTAATATTTTACCCTCAGTTGGATTTGGAGTAATGCTGATCTCGTCGGTATGTTCTTGATCCTTATTTGACACAGGAATAATTTCCAAGCAACTGGAATATTTCTTATAAGCATTAGTGTAAACTGCGTTTTCCAGAAGTTGATTGTTCAAGTTGAAGAGTTCCAAAGTCCGGATAGTTTTATTTACTGAAAGAATTATATTAAATATAGGGATACCTCCCTGAGGCTTATTGCCCTTGTCAGCATAACCAATAATCCGTATTGTGCTATCTTCTGTTGTCATTGTTGAATAAACAAGTTTCAAATCTGGATTGGCTGTTGTAAGGTTTTCAATATTAAAATTTCTTTCCTTATTGAATAGATCAAACTGAAATCCTTTTAGTGAAATATCTTCATTCGAATATATCGGTATTTCATATTCTGTTCCGGGAAATAATTGATGATCTAAAATGTAAAATTTAAAACATGAAAAAATTGGCGGGAGACTGTCTCCACATCCGCTTAAGGCATCCAAACTCACATCCCCTTCCATAGCTCCCAGTATTGTGCAAGAGTCAGGGCAGGTGAAATTTGGTGCTAAAGGAAGGCTATCGCTTATTGAATAGAAATTCCAGTTTCTAATGGATCTATCCAATATTTTGGAAGTAATCTCTTTGATATCTGTAGCTGAAATTGAATTGCTTTTGTTAATGTCTGCGATGTTGATCTGGAAGGGGGTTAGATTCACGTTTCCTTGTATAAAATCATTGGTTAGAATTACATCCAATACATCTAATCCATAATAGGACTCATGCTGAAAGCGGAGGGGGAGATTCTGGCATAAATTTCCTTCGTAATTTCTTCTGCATTTTATGGTGCCGGCAAAATATTCTTTTGCAGCTTTAGTATAAACTTTTACATCATTAATTTGATTCGAATCTATAGTTAATATATTTATCGGACTGAATTTTATTTCGTTTGTACTCCACGGACAAATATCCAATTCATCAAGTACTACAATTTTAACTGTATCTGTTGTGATGTTGCCTGACTCATCTTCAATATTAATTTGAAAAGTCTCATGATATTCTCTGACACAATTATTTTGTTTTACAATATCCGCACAACATACTGTTTTAGTCAATAAACTATCATCATTATTAAAATAGTACTTTAGATTCGTTGTTTCGGTGCAATTGTCTTTGGCCTCTAATAATAAATCTTTTACGGAAATTTGAATACATCCCGAATTATTGATATTGAAAGTTCTGTTTTTAATGGGTAGAATTTGTGGTGGTTCAACATCATTAACTTCAAATAATTCACACACCGTAGAAGTATTATTACAACCGTCAGTAACATACCAACAAATCTTATGTAATCCGATTGGATAGTCTCCACTTGCATCGAAAGGTGAAATCGTAGATGCATATGGATTGTCTTTGTATTGTAGAGTGGAGTCTGTTTTGAACTCATGTTTACTTTTCTTTCCTACATAGAGATCAAAACCTGAATATTTGCCCTGTGTGTCATTGTTAATATCTATTTTGTATTCAAAAGTGAGAAAATCTTCAGGAGTACAATTATCTGTAGTGTTAACCGATAAATGAATATATGAATGGCAAGAATCCTTTTTTTCTTTTGGAGGTTCAGAGGTTCCAATTTTGGCAACTACTGAAGGTATTATTGGGTCATTAACTTCGATCGTTTGAATAAATTCCCATCTGCCTTTAGTATTGCCGGATAATGGATCGTAAGTACACCAATCAATTAAAACCCAGGTACGGCGAATTCTAAAGCAAGCAGAGTTAATTCCAGTTGTAAATTCATCTCTGTATTCTACTGAGATAAGGTTGCATGAATTCGTATTTTTAAGTTTTGGTAAGGAATTGCTGTCAATTTTTGAAGTGCAATCATTCAAGCGATAAATGTAATTTGAATCACAATAGGGTTTTTTCCACTCCAGATCATCATTTGGATCACATAGATTCTTAATATTAATATTGAGATCATAACATTTGACTACCCAGATATATTGCGTATCCCTCGACATCACAGTGCCATTGATCATACCTTCAAATACTCTTTGTATCAATCCCTGTCCACATTTTCGAAGGTCTATAAGCTGAATATTGAAACTATCAAATCCTTTGTAATAGCCATTTTCACCGTAATTCAAAATAAATTGATGTTCAAAATGAGCGGTGTCAAAATATAGATCGAATAGAGCACAGGCCTTAATTCCTACCGGTTCATTAATGCCAGGATACTTTGTTTGGGGATCATTCTTACAAAAATTTCTACAGACTATGTCCTTAATCAGGATATCATATTGTGATTTCTTTTCGGTGTATAGAGTTCCGAGATAGTCAATTGAATTAGATTTTAAACTATCTAAATCCAGATAATATTGACAGGAAACGACAAGATCAGAAGGAGCTTCTAATTCAACTTTCGAGATTTTAGGCTTAAAATTCTCTTGATAAAAAAGCGAATTCAGGAAAATTGGGAAAAGCAAGATTAATAAATTTGAATGATTTTTCATGAACGGGAGTTTTATGGAATAATAAAAGTAAGAAAATAAAAGTAATAAGGATACTAGTTGCTTTATTATAAATTAAGCTTAATGTAAACTTTTAAATAGTGGTTTATCCTTCAATGCCATGACAAATATACAAAATCTTCAATCTTGTATTAATTTAATTGCCATTTCTATTATAATCGTAGTTCATTAATTGTCAAAAATTTAGCATTAATTTCATTAGGCAAACCGCAAATCATTTTCTACCTTTGCATCCCGTAACCATACCAACCACGATGACCAAATACGTTTTTGTTACGGGAGGAGTAACTTCATCACTTGGCAAGGGCATCGTGTCTGCGTCGCTAGCTAAACTTTTACAGGAACACGGTTTTAAAGTCAGTATTCAAAAATTTGATCCTTATATAAATGTTGATCCCGGAACACTTAATCCCTATGAACATGGGGAATGCTACGTTACTGATGATGGAGCAGAAACAGATCTAGACTTGGGTCATTACGAACGATTTCTTAACAGTCCAACCTCACAAGCCAATAATGTAACAACAGGTAGGATATACCAAACGGTAATCAATAAAGAACGAGCAGGTGATTATCTGGGAAAAACCGTACAGGTCGTACCACATATTACCGATGAAATTAAAAGAAGAATGACTCTGTTAGGGGAAACAGAGTATGATATTATTATTACAGAACTAGGGGGTACCGTTGGGGATATTGAGTCGCTTCCTTATCTTGAAGCCCTTAGACAATTGCGTATGGAACTTGGACACAAAAATTCGATTTCCATTCATCTTACCCTATTGCCGTTTCTTTCAGCTGCACAAGAATTAAAAACTAAACCTACGCAACACTCCGTTAAGGAGTTGCTTCAAGCTGGTATTCAACCCGACATACTAGTATGTCGCACTGAAAAACCTATTGAAGATGAAATACGGGCAAAGCTTGCTTTATTCTGTAATGTCAATAAAAACTGTGTAATAGAAGCAATTGATGCACCCACAATCTATGATGTACCATTGCTAATGCAAGAGGAGAAATTGGATATACGAGTAATCGAGAAACTTGGATTGCGTTCTAAGCAAAAGCCAGAACTAAAAAAATGGAAAATTTTCCTGAATCATCTTAAAAATCCAAAAAGAAGTGTAAGTATTGGGTTGATCGGAAAGTATAATGAATTACCTGACGCTTACAAATCTATATACGAGGCTTTCGTACATTCCGGTGCTGCCAACAATGCCAAGGTGCATATCATTGCTGTACACTCCGAAGACCTGGAAGACAAAAAGACCTATTCGAAGCAATTAAAAAATCTTGATGGACTATTGATTGCGCCGGGCTTTGGAGAAAGAGGTATTCAGGGAAAAATCAATGCAGTTCAGTACGCCAGAGAGAATAAAGTTCCATTTTTTGGAATCTGCCTCGGTATGCAATGTGCGAGTGTTGAGTTTGCAAGAAATGTATTAAAGCTTAAAGATGCAGGTTCGACCGAGGTAAATCCTAATACAAAGAATCCCATTATCGATATGATGCCTGATCAGAAAAAGATTAAAAGCAAAGGAGGTACTATGCGGCTTGGAGCATTTCCTTGTACCTTACAACAAAACACTCTTGCTTTTAAGGCATATGGTAAAAAAAATATTTCTGAAAGACACAGACATCGCTACGAATTCAATAATAAATATCTTAAAAGTTTTGAAAAAAAGGGAATGCTCATTTCTGGAGTGAATCCTGATCGAAAGCTGGTTGAAATCATTGAACTTAAAGATCACCCATGGTTTGTAGGAGTACAATTTCATCCTGAACTGAAAAGCACTGTAGAGAAACCTCATCCTTTGTTTGTAGATTTTATCAAGGCCTGTGTTCAGAATAAAACTTAGTTTCTGTTTTTTGATGTTGAAAGCTATTCTTGGCTGGTTAGGATTCGTAGGGAATGAATTGGTTTCTCAACAAACCCAACAGGTAGAAATCAGATCTGATTTTAAGCTTTTAAGAATAGTAAATTTTAAATCTGAATTTGTTGCGAGAAGGAATATTGAGATATTGCTTCCTCAGAATTATGACACTAATGTAAAGTATAAGGTAGTTTATTTACAGGATGGTCAAAATTTGTTTGACTCTTTAGTCGCATTTCAAGGAGAAGCAATGGAGTTACAAACAATTTTAAAAAATTATTTTATTGATGATGTTATTATTGTTGGAATTTGGAATACCAAAAAGAGATATAGAGAATATTTGGGCAATACTATTTATAATGCATTAAGTAGAAAGAATCGAAAGTTTATAAAGAGAGAATACGGAGGAATTGCTCAGGGAGATTCCTACATGAATTTTCTTATTAAGGAATTAATACCTTATGTAGAAAAGGAATATTCCGTTTCTTCTCAGAAAGATGGCAGGTTGATTGGTGGAATGAGTATGGGTGCTCTGATCTCATTGTATATTGCTCTCCATTATCCGGAGAAATTTGGAGGCCTGCTTTGTATGTCAACCCATTGGCCATTAAGCGTTAAGAAACAAAAACCTTCAATCTCGGAAGAATACATTTCCATTCTAGGAAGCAAACTATCGTTGCTGAAAGATACAAGGATTTATTTTGATTATGGTACAGAGAATATTGACGCATGGTATTCAGTGCCTCAAGAAAATTTTAATAGACTTGTTGAAGATTATAATATTACAAACTATAAGTGTATACAATTTTCGGGTGCAAGCCATTTAATGTCAGACTGGAGATTAAGAATTGGACCCGCACTTAAATGGGTCTTGTCCGAATAGTTTATTTTCTCATATATATCACAAATGAATCGGTAGAATACGCTGCTTTGATGAGATTTGAAGTTGTTAGCCTGATCGGAAGAATGATATAGTTTATATTTTGAGTGGTAAATAAATTTTCGATTTCTGCTTCCGTCAGTTGATTGTAGTTCCGGTATGCTTCTTCAATTAAATTCTTATTCTTCCTTCTGTCGGCCAGATCAATTTTAAAAACCTTTTGTACTCGATCGAACCAAGGTATAAAATATGCTTTTTGATGTGAAATGCACTTAAAATCGATCCAAGAGGAACGTTCAGAAATTGATTTAAATCTTGTAAAACTAGGAGGATAAACAAATAATGCATTCTTATTGGTGTTTTTATTTGCCCATTTTGCAAGTAGGATTTCTTCATTCAGCAATTTACTATCTTCTTTTTGTTTGAAAAGGCTTAGTACGCATATGAACAGCAGAATAACCCAGTTCATAAAATTATTTCTTGTATAGAAGTTTGAGAAACCTTGTATGGAGCAAATCCATTTCATAATTGCCAGAATGGAGAAAGTCTCAATCCAGATTGTTGTTTTTAACCATTGAAGTTGTATTCCCAGTTCCAGCCTGAATTGACTAACCAGCAAAATGTAGATTATTAATATTATTCCTTGGAAAATATAGAAATTAGAAACAAAGGGATTGTATTTTTTCCATAAAAAAATTCCAATCATGTAAAGAAAAAGATACAACAGTATTGAACTAAAGCTGCTGTATTCTATAAAGAAATGATGTCCTAATCTAAACTCAATCAGTTCTATAAAGGAGTTGTCATGACTGTGCGGAGTTTTTCTTGAGTAAAGTATAAGAAAAATATTGGGAATGATTATTGCCAAGTAAAATAGGATTGGTTTGATCCAAGAATAAAATTTAACTTTCTTGACCTTATATTTCAAATCACTAAGAAATGCAATAATAAAAATCTGAAATCCTGCTAGTATATGAAATAAACTTGCCGGAATAAGTAATAAATAGCCATAAGTACTCTTTCGCTGTATAAGATAGAATAAGGCCCAAACTATAATTGTCTTTGAAAAAACGGCGTTGGTCGCCATGTTGTAGAACATCTCGTTAGCTCCAACAGCTGTGTAACGCATCGGAAAGAGCAAGATGATAACAGTTAAAATACTAATAGAAAAATTATCAATTAGAGAGCTAGTCAATTTCAATAGTCCGAAGATAAAGAAGAATAAAGCTAATGTATAAATAGAAAGGAGTGCAATTGGAATCTCTGCATGAAATAAAGTTAAAAAGTATAATGCAAAGGATCGTTCGTGAAATAGAAGAGAATTTGTGAATCCAAGATAGAAATCACGCGAATATAGTCCGGGGTTAAGCATCTTTTTTAATGCCGGTATGATCTCAATCATATCATTTCCAACTCCTTCATAGTTCCAAAAACAAAAATGGACAAGCATTAAGCTTATTGTCCAAATGAAAATTTGATATTTTTGTAAGTTTGTGTTTTTTAATGGAAACATGAATCTTAAGAAGCTGTCAATGGATGAACTTCATCGTGATCATCCTGAAGATTTTAAGCAAAAGACAAAGATAAAATTATTTTTTGTAGCCGATCATATTCGTTCCGGACATAATATAGGATCGTTGTTTAGAATTGCGGATGCATTTGGAATGTCTGGAGTCTTAATTTGTGGATACAAAATTGATTTGCAACATCCTGAAGTAAAAAAAACCGCATTGGGCGCGCAGAATACCGTAGGTTGGAAGTATTTTAAAGATCCAATGGAGTGTATTGAATATCTCAAGATTGAAAAAATAAAAATAATAGGTGTTGAGCAGACTAATCAGAGTCAGACTCTTGATGCACTGGTCATCGATTCAGAAGAATCATATGCCTTAATTCTAGGTAATGAGATTGATGGAATTTCTGAAGAGATTTTAGAGAAGATTGATCTTTTTGTAGAAATTCCTCAATATGGAACAAAGCACTCTCTAAATGTAAGTGTAGCGGCTGGAATTGTAGCATGGGAGTTTATGAAGAAAATGAAATACTAATATCTCTGTTTTGCTTTATAGATTTTTAATCTAATTCCTGCGTTCAGACTATGATGACTTATATCAATTCTGTCAAAATCAGTTCGACCTAAATAGTCTGAAAAAAGCACTGTGTAAAGTACAAAAGGGGTAATTGTTAAGTATTTATTGATTCCTAAATCTAGACCACAACCGGCGCCAATTACAGGAGTTAAAGTTGTTTTTGAAATTGAAACACTGTCATGATTGATATTGCGAAAGTTTATGCTCAACCCAAGCTGTCCTATAAGATGAAATCCTTTCTTCATTGTATTACCTGTTTTTTTAAATGTAGGGCAATTGCAATCATCTCTAAAGGACATAGGATATAACAATACAGGGACATCCATGAGAAAATAAATATCTTTTACTTTGTAATCTTTAAAGTCAGAATCAGAATTAAATGCAGCTCCAATTTGAGCCCCCGGTATAAATTCCAACCTGTAATTTTTTAAACGTGTCCAATACTGACTTCCAAATGAGCCGCCATAAGCAATGAGGTCTGCTTTGGGTGTTGTGCCTGAAGGTATTTTTTTTTGTACAATGGTATGTCGGCTAAAGTTCAATTGATATCCAATCTGGCCTATACAATAACCGAGACTGACAAACACTAAAATAATAAAATTGAGAAGCTTCATATTTAATAAAACGACTTATCTGTTCTTATATTTGTGCAAAATTATATAATTGAAGACAAAATCAATTAAAAATGAAACCGTTCAATTAATAACTTTGGGCTGTTCAAAGAATTTTGTCGACTCAGAGAATTTAATTACCCAGTTGCATTATAATAATATTCAGGTAGAACACAATCCAAGCAATGAGATTCCGGCAGACATCGTTATTATTAATACCTGTGGCTTTATAGATCGCGCGAAAGAAGAATCAGTAAATACAATTCTTGAGTACGCAGAGCTGAAAAAGAATGGTTCATTTTCGAAACTATATGTTACAGGTTGTCTCTCTCAGCGATATAAGGATCAACTCGAAATTGAAATACCTGAAGTTGATGCTTATTTTGGAACTATGGAGCTTCCTTCCCTTATGGCTAAATTAAATGCTAATTACAAGCATGAGTTAATCGGGGAAAGAATAATTTCGACTCCTTCGCATTATGCATATTTAAAAATTTCAGAAGGTTGCAATAGAACATGTTCATTCTGTGCTATTCCTTTAATGAGGGGAAAGCACGTATCCTATACTATCGAAAGTTTAATTACACAAGCCAGATTTTTAGCACAGCAAGGAGTTAAGGAATTGATTTTAATTGCTCAGGAATTAACTTACTATGGTCTGGATATTTATAAAAGTAGAGCATTGGACAATTTGTTGAAAAAGCTTTGTGAGATTGATGGAATAGAATGGATAAGACTTCATTATGCGTATCCTTCCAAATTTCCAACTGAAATTTTAGAAGTTATCCATGAACAACAGAAAATTTGCAAATATATAGACCTTCCATTGCAACATATTTCAGATTCTGTTTTGCATAGAATGAAAAGACAGATCACAAAAAAAGAATCCATCGATTTAATTGATGAAATAAGAGAAAAGGTTCCTGGAATTTCAATTCGTACAACTATGCTTGTGGGTTTTCCGGGAGAGACTCAGACGGATTTTGATGAACTTTGTCAATTTATCTCAGATTACCGTTTTTCAAGACTTGGTGTATTTACCTATTCACATGAAGAAGATACATCTGCGTATTTATTAGAAGACGATATTCCTTCGTCATTAAAGCAGGAAAGAGCAGAGCAATTAATGAGTATCCAGTCTAAGATTTCTTTACAGAATAATAGAAATTTAGTGGGTCAGAATCTCAAAGTGTTAATTGACAGGAAAGAATCAGAGTACTTTATTGGAAGAACTGAATCAGATAGTCCGGAAGTAGATAATGAAGTCTTGATCCATGCAGATCATTTTTGCAGGATTGGTGATTTTGTTGACGCCAAAATTGAAGATTGTACTGAATTTGATTTATATGCAGTTCCGGTACGCTAGTATATGAATTTGACCAAGATTTTAATTGATTCTAAAAGCCGCCCACTTATTCAGGCAGGGTTGTGTCTTTTTATTGCCATTTTGATGCAAACGATAATTTTATTTGCAACAAAATGGTTTGGATGGGCTTTGGATTCAATTAATATCTGGATGATTTGTCCGGCCTTGTTATTGTTCTATATCATCTTTAATGTAGTCCTGGGTGTTGAACAAAAAAATATTGGACATTATTACCGCGATTCAATTTATGGTGTTATCGGATTTCTTACTGTTGATGTTTTTTATGCTAAGTGGCTTTCAGGACAGTCTGTATTTGAGGTAAAATCCATCGCCTGGATAATAATTGTGTTTTGTATTGTTTATTTGGTTTTTATTTCAATTCTAAACCTTATTCGGTTTATTATGCATCTTGTCTTAAAACAAGATAAAAATATTCAAGATGCAGACAAGGACAATCCGTAAAAGTAGGAATTATTATTGGCTTATCATGGTAAATGAACTGTTATTTCTGCTAATAAGATAAGCCATTTTGTCTTTAAGTTGAATTTGATAAACACCTCTTGTGTCTCCATTTATATTAAGACCACCTTTATTTATTTCTATATATTTGAATCCTGTATTGTTTACATTTTCTAGAAGACAAGATGGTGAAGAATCGTATCTTCCGAATTGGGCATCTGTTCCATAGAAGTTTCCTACTGTTATCAGATCTTTTTTATTGTCATTGTTAAAATCAACAATAACCATTCCTTTTATGGGTGAAAATTGTGCGTGTCTGGGTAATGTTATAGAATGGAATGCTTTTCCAGAATTATTTATAAAAATTTCTGAAGCCAACGAGTGTGCTTCAACAGTGATAAACGCTTTCTTTTGCTCGTCTGAAAAAATTTGATCAATACTTGCGTTAGAAAATGGCTCGTAACGAGTGAATTTTTTCTTGAGAAACACCATCTGATCAAGTAATCGGTCTCTATAATGAATAGGATAGGACTTGCCGTTTCTTTTTTGACAAAGGATTGCATCAAGACTTCCATTTTTATCTACGTCTGAATACATCAATTGAAGAGGTTCGTTATGACTTGCACTTAAGTGTGTATTAAGCCCCAAATTTCCTGCACAAATATCCATCCAACCGTCTCCATTGATATCATCAACTAGAATCTTTTGCCACATTCCATTAGTTGATTTAAAACCAAATCTTTCAGTGCTGTTGATTAATGTATTGTTCTGGTAAGAATAAATTGAAATCGGCATAAATTCCCCACAGACGACTAGCTCAAGTTGATCATTATTATCAAGATCCGCCCAATGCGCGTCGGTAACCATTCCAAGTTCATTCAATCCTTTACCTATTGAATTAATTTCATTAATAAATTTGCCATTTTGATTGATCAGAAGTAGATGTGCAGGCCGTTCTCCATATCTACCCGGTACAGATCTGCTTCCAATAAATAAATCAGTGTCACCATCCTTATCAAAATCAGCAGCACAAACACAAGATCCGGAATTATTTTCTTTGGGTAATACATCCATTGCTTTTTCAAACTGGTGGTTTGAATTTTGCAAATAAAGCCGGTCCTGATAGTTTTCCGATTCTAAATCAGATTCAGTTCCTCCGCTTACGACCAATAGATCAAGCAGCTTATCATTATTATAGTCAAAGAAAACTGCTGCAACATCTTCGCATTCTTTGTCTTTTTCAAAGATTGCCTGTGAAGAGCTTTTAAATGTGCCGTTTTGTTGTTGAATCAATAACTTTCCGGGAAAAGATTTTGCGCCACCAATAAAAATATCAGTCAGTTTATCATTGTTGATATCTCCTGTAGCAATTGCAGGTCCCTCTTCTGATAACTTATGAAGCAGTAATGGTTCTCTTTTGAAGTCTATATAATCATTTTCTTGGTGGGTGAATTCATTTGACAAATTGTTGATTTCTTTGAATATTGGTTTTATCACAATATCTTTTCTTTCGATTTTTGAGGATGATTTGTAGGAGATATAATGAATTTGGTTTATTTTTGGAGATAAAATTTCTAATACTTTTGAATCAGTCCATTGAATTTGAACGGTGTCCACAAAATGATCATCCCCCAGGCCGAAGTGAATAAATTCTTCGCTTCCTGAAAGAAATCCTTTAGTTGGATAAAGCTGTGAAATTTGAATTTTTCCATTTCTGGATTTTAAACTTATGGTAGCACCAATATTTCTTATGTCGCGATCAAACTGAAATCGAATATAATTTTTGCTGGAAGTATTTTTGAGCAAGGTAACCGGATCATTTACATTGCAGATAACCAAATCAAGATCTCCATCATTGTCTAAATCAGCATAGGCTGCGCCGTGTGAAAAACTTTCCGGTCCGCTATTCCATTCTTTGGAGACTTCTTTAAAAGCCAAGTCACCATTATTTTTAATTAAATAGTCTTTAATTTTTACACTTGGCATTTGATTAATCCAATCAAGTTTTGTAATTCGTCCGGCATTATATAACTTTTCTAAAGAATCTAATTTAAATTTGTTATAATCACTATGCATGACATCATGTAAATACCCGTTTGTTACAAAAATGTCTTTCAATCCGTCATTGTCAAAATCTGCTATAAGTGGACTCCAACTCCAATCCGTATAGGCAGTACCTGTGATAAATGCGATGTCTGAAAATGTATGTCCGCATGAGCCGAGCTGAAGACTATTAATTGAAAATTGTGCTTTTAATCCCGTCTCCAACATCAGTTGAAAGCGGTCATAATTCTGAGTCATTATAAGATTCTTCTGCCGAATTGGATCGGAAGGTGTCATATCAACAATCATCAAATCCAAACAACCGTCATTATTAATGTCAGCATAATCAGTCCCCATACTTGAAAACGGGCAATGTGAAAAATATTGATCAAAGGATTCTTTAAACTGGTTATTTCCTTTGTTAATATACAAATAATCGGGTTGAAGAAAATCATTTGCTACATAAATATCTGGGAGATGATCATTGTTGAAATCACCTATAGCTGCACTTAAGCCAAATGCTTCATTCTCAATTTGGGCTTCTTTTGTTCTGTCTTTAAATTTCCCATTTACATTCTCATAAAATCTATCACTGGTGTATTTTGAATCTTTAGCGGGTTTTTTAATTTTTTGTACAACCGGCGTAATATAATTGTTATCTTCAAAATTCATCGGATGGTTCACAAAGTAAACATCCAGATCTCCATCCAAATCTGAGTCAAAGAAATAAGCCTGAGTTGTATAACTGCGGTCATCCAAGCCAAATTCTATAATCTGATCCGTGAAGGTTCCGTTTTTATTATTTATGTATAGCATTTTATTTCTATAAGCGCTATCATTGATGGCTGTCTTGCATACAAATATATCCAACCAACCATCCTGATTAATATCAGCCATAGAAACTCCGGATTTATAACCTGCTCCACCATCAACACCGGCTGCTGAAGTAATGTCTTTGAATGTGAAATTTCCCTGATTTAAATAGAGTTTATTGAAATCAAGATTGGAGCTAAAATACAGGTCGGATAATCCGTCATTATTAATATCGCCAACAGCTACTCCTGAACCATTGTAGATGTATCCATAATGCAAATAGTTTATATTTTCATCTTCAACAATACTGTTGATAAAATCTACACCACTTTCTTGCGGAGAAACTGTTTGAAACAAACTATTAGTTGCTTGCTCGTGATTTACTTTAGATTCATACTTGCAATTAATATTAAAAATGAGAATTAAGCTTAGAACACTCAGTATTTTCACTTATCTTTACTTTGGTAATTTTTGAATAAGGTTTTTTGCGATGTTAATGCCTTGAATGTTTCCATTCAAAACACTATTCTTATAATGTATTCCCGCAAAATATCTTGACAGGCTGACTTCCATGGCTGCCTCGTGAAAGTTTTTGAATGTTCTTACTCCATTTCCAAATAAGACTTCAGTTGAATCAGTAAAGGAATAGGATTCGCCCAAGGTATAAGTTAATATCTCTGCGGCAGCTGCTGAAATTACAGAATGTCCGCTTGTATATTCAGGGAAGGGTGGAGTTTGAATCAAAGGTTTCCACTCAGGGTCAATTTGTTCATGAATAAAGGATATTGGTCTGATGACTTGGGTCTTATATTTTAATTTCCAACAATCAATAATTCCTTCATACATCGCAATGGCGGTTAAGGTAAATGTTTTGCTCATTTCAAATAGTGAATAGTTTTTTTCATTAAAGATTTGAGAAATTATATTTAACCAATGTCCAGGTGGAGATATCTTATGTGTAATATGAGAAAGATGAGCATTGTGAGAACTGACATTAGGGTTATCGTCCCAATACAAAGCAATTTCCTTCTCATCATTGGTTAGTTTTTTAGAAATTTCATATACCCCAATAGCTTCCTTGAAGAATTCCGAATCTTTTAATTTTGAATAGCTAGGGGGTGGAACAGATATAAAAGACATTGTGCTGTCTGTGTAGAATCTTCGCAATTTAGGCCAATGGGGCTCTAGGCCTTGAGAATAATCTGGTGGGGTTTCTCTCCATTCATTTTCTAATTTGGAACTTGTAAATCTTTCTAAAGTTCTTGTTTGTTGGTAATGGTCTTTTTTTATCCAGGCAATTATTGTTGATGAAACGGAGTCAGCAAATTTTTTTGACTCATTGATTTCGTTCTCCGAAAAATTATTTTTTGTAGCTTGGAGTATCATTTCATCATACTTTCGACTGACCAATTCTTCCGAAAAGACAAGTGATTTTGAAATCTTTAGAAATGTTAGTATGGATGATAAAATAGGGTCGGCTATTTTATTAGGTTGCGGAATTGATGGAGAGTTTGTTATAATTTTATCTAAAGAAAACAGGCTGTCCGGATAGAAAGATTGAAGACAGCTGTAGAATCCTATGTGGGGATAAACATATACCCTGGAAGCCTGCGGCGGGGAAAAGCCATCCTCCATTGCTATATCAAGTAATTGTCTATTTAGTGTACACAGCACTTTGTTGCTGAATGGAATTTTTTCCTTCTTACTGCAAGTAGTCAGGGTGCAAACCCATAAAATGAAAAAAATATAAGCCGAGAGCCTTAGAATCATTCGCATAAGCTACAAAAGTACAAATCATTTAGCGAACTATTTAATGTTCTACGAACAGCTCAATATCAATGTGTCTAGGTAAGGAGTTAGGTATTGTTTGAGTTAATGGTCAATGAAAGTTTGGGTTCGATTGCATAATAAGTCATTCTTTGATTTGTAATTTGTTAATTTCAACTAAAAATCAAAAAAAATAGTTCATCAGATTGGGATTAATAATAATCAATAGTGAATCAGGTTAGGTTGTCGTCAATAATTTGATTGGTTGAATTTTAGTTTTTATTCAACAAATGGAGGGTGAATATTGTCTATTCATTTATTTGAACTTCTGTATATATGAATAGAGCTCAGAAACCGTTTATAAATAAATACATTAAAATGTTGAGATATAGCTGGCTTCTGTTTTTTGTCCTGACCATCGATGTTTGTTTTGCCCAATCTTCTGATGAAGAAGAATTCAAAAAGAACTATGAAAAAAGAATTCTTCTTGCAAGGATTAATGATGTATATATTCCAATCAATACAGAAGATGCAATTAAGGAGTTAATCCGATTGACAGAGAAGGATGCGCGAGATAAGCTGATTACTGTGCCTGAAGATACCATTGCATCAAAGTTGCACTTTAGCTTAGGTCGCTGGATAATGATCAATTGGGGTTTAGAACAAGGAAGTCGATTGAGTCATTATTATTTTAAGAAAGGGGTAGGAGAGAAAGATGATATGATTGATCTGCTTCTGAGATGTTTTTATCGCAGACTCGCAGGAAAGGAGCTCCATGAAGAAATGCTGGTTGATCATTACAAACAATTGCAAAAAGAACGACTTGAAGAAAGAAGAAAGAAATCAATTCTTTTAAAAACAATTAAACCGGGTGCAAACCATCGAGAATAGTTCCGTAATAATTAGCTTATATTCATAATATTAATATTTAAAAAATAAAAATATTTATTATTTAATAATTTTTTTTAATCTTATATTATGAAGTTTTATTAATTATAAATCTTTGTTATTCACGTAAATATATATTAAATACTCCTAAAAATTTCAATATATTCAAATTTAGCTTCTCAGAAATCAGAAAAGTTGGCACAGTATTCGAAATAGTATTCACATATTACGACAAAAGATAAAGTAACTTGGCGCAATAGCGAAATATCATTAAGATAAAGTTGTAAAAACCAATTTAAAATTTTACGATTTAAAGTTTGACTATAATCCTGTATCGATTATAAAAGAAGTAGTTTTTATTATTTTGAGACCGTTATTACCTATGGATGCGACGGCATCTATGGGTAGTAACTTTTTAGCAAATATGAATTACACATAACTCTATATTGTCGGTCGATCTAGAATTGTAAAGAAGAAATTTTTAAAGTATTGAATCTAATCTCACCTTCATCTTTAGTCAGATTGATTAAGTCGATTATAAGTTTTTATCATATTTAATTTGTAATTTGTGCGCAAACTTTATACAGTCATTCCTTTTATATAAGGTCTGTTCCTCAAGCCTTTTATCCCAAAATATAAGCTGAGATTTTTGAAAAATAGATTAGCAGAAAGCTCATACCGCAATATTTCATTCTATTCATTTTTGAAGAGATTTGGCATATAGCTTCTGAAGAGATAAATAGAAGGATGAAATATAATCTGGATTTTTTAATTTAGTTAAGAATTTCTTATTCAAAGGTATTGTTTGATAACAATTCATCTTCAAAGGCAATCTATTCATGGAATCAATATTCATTAACATTTTAAAAAATATATCATGAAAAAGAGTTTAATTTTAGTTGGATCAATGTTTGCTATTTTATTAGGTGCTTGCGAGAAGCAAAATGACATAGAAGTAGTTTATCCCGTAGATGCAGTATTGTTAAGTTATACAAAAACTCCTTGTTTCGGATTTTGCTATGCTTTTGATTTTAAATTAAGAGCAGATTATCAAGCATGTTTTAAAGATATGTCAATTGACAAAAATGAGTTAGAACCAAATTCATTGGAAGGTGTAAATGTTTCAAATAGGAGTTCCGATTTTAAAAATTGTTATCAGGTTGAAACTGATCTTTGGAATAAAATTGTTTCGAAAGCAAGAGTGCTTAAATTGCACAAAATGTCCAAGGTTTATCCGGATGATGGAACCATAATTGCCGATGCCTCTCACACTATTATTAAGATCCTTATCGACGGACAAATGGTTGAAATAACTGATACCGGCATAGCTCCGGATGCATTAGATGAATTTGAAGCGTTTGTTGAAAGCTTAATAGAAGATATCAAGAATCTTAAAGAAATTTAGTCAAATGTTATATAAAGAAACATTATAGTGTTTTAATATTGAAAAAGTCGGATGAAAAATTTTATTCGACTTTTTTCTTTATATGTTGAAGATTTTTAAATGAGTAAGCAGTAGCTTCCTGTTGGATCAATCAAGCATCTGCTGTTTCAGAGTAAATTGTCTTAGCCTTCTACGCTAGATGTATTAGAATAATTTAGTTCGACAAGATTATAGCAGAATGAATCAAACTTAGACCAGCCGGGCAGGATACTTTCCGGTTTTGATCATTTGATTAAAAGCGGATTGTACAGCCGGTTTATCTTCTTTATAAGTAACACCAATCCATTGGGAATTTGAACTTAGAACAACAACCTGAATCTCTTTTTGGTCTATGAGTTCCTGAATTAAAACAGGAATGAAGTATTCGCTCTTATGATCTGTTAAATAACTGTCTAAAAAATTTCGAAAACTTTTGTTGGAGTGATCGAAATAGGATTTGTCAAAACCCCAAATGTTCATCGATACAAGACTATTCAGATCTAGAATGTGGGTTTGATTGTCTTCAGTATATTCAGCATGATCAATTACTAAAGTTATTCCTTTACACTCTTTAATGGAACTTAGGTAACCATCTTGAACAGTACAAACGCCACGATTGACTTCTCCATGCGCGGACAAAGTATTGGATAATCTATAAGCAACTACAGAATAATGTTGTTTATCTACTGTTCCATTTGTTAATGAATCGTATAATATTTGAAGTGCTTCGCGATCATAATAATCATCCGCGTTAATCACTCCAAATGCTTCATGTATTACATTTCTAGCAGCCCAAACTGCGTGTCCTGTTCCCCAAGGTTTTGATCGATCCGAAGGACAGATATAAGAATCCGGAAGATCTTCCAGATCCTGATAAACATAATGACATTCAATTTTATCAGCCCAAAGACTGCTGAAGCGTTCTTTGAATTCCACTTCGAAAGTTTCTCGTATTACAAATACAATTTTGGTGAACCCGGCTAATATTGCGTCATAAATAGAATAATCAATTATCGTTTCACCATATGGGCCGAATTGATCCAACTGTTTTAGTCCACCATATCGGCTTCCCATTCCAGCGGCCAATACCAATAAGCTTGCTTTATGTTTCGTTTTCACAGGGCGCAAAAATAAAAAGCCTTACGCTTTGCATAAGGCTTTTTAATAAACTTATTTTTCTCTGACTAATTGAGTACACTTAATAGTTTAGTCATCTGTGCTGTTCTTGAAGAAATTCTAACAACATAATTTCCAGGATGCAAAGAAGAAGTATCCAATCTTAATTCATGGTGTCCCTGACCTACGTTTCCGGAATATACCTCTTTTATTTCTGATCCGATGGAATCATATAGTTTGATTCGAATAAACTCATCCTTGGTATCAAAGCTCAATATGGTGTATTGATCTGCAGGATTTGGACTGCTTGAGAGATTTAAAGAAAAATCCCTCTGAGAATCTTCAAGAATTGAAGTTGTAACACAGCCTTCAATAATTGGAAGTTTTTGAAAATCTTCATACAATAATTGTTTGACGAGAGAACTATCCAATTGAAACCAATCGATGAGCAAACTAGCATAAACAGACCTGAAATCATTTTGCATAGCAACACCTTCATCGTTACCGACATTGTCACTGATTGTTGGATTTTGTCCGATCATTCCACCTTTAATGCAAGAGCCAAACAAGAATAGCGGAGCTGCTGAACCGTGATCAGTACCGGTGCTGTCATTGGCTTTTATTCTCCTGCCGAATTCTGAGAAGGTCATTCCAATAACTCTTTTATCAAGATTGTATTTGATCAATAAATCCTGGAATCCTTTCATTGCACCTGACAACTGAGAGAGAAGATCTGCCTGTGTTCCCAGCTCATGATCGTCTGGATCACATTGATTGGAGTGGGTATCAAATCCATTGAGGTTTACAACATAGACCTTAGTCTTCATTCCTCCGTTGATGAGTTGTGCAACAATATTTAATCGATCTAATAAAGCGTTTCCTGTTGCAGGTATGGTTCCGCCTCCCAGGCCGTATCCATTTTTGATTACATCTGAATAATCATTGTACTGTTGCAAAGTGGTCATAATATATCTCAATTCTTTTCCATAATTCGTGTTTGGAATTGATGTATTGATTTCTGATTCCGGAATAGGGGCTAAGATGTCCGGATTATTTATTGCCAAGCTAAAATTCACTACCGGTCCTTGACAAGTCTGGCTAACTCCACCGCCGACGGTAATTGCAAGCGGATCCGGATTGCTGCTATTTGGATATCCGGTTGGATAAGAGGGATGCATGCTGTCGTAGTATCTTCCCAGCCATCCTGTGGTAATCACTTTGTCGGCAGCCGAACCAGATGTCCAAATATCTGTTGATCTAAAATGTGATCGGTTTTGATTTGGATATCCAACGGAGTGAATAAGACTTAAATTGCCGGAATCATATAAGCTCTTTACATCGCTCATGGAAGGATGGAGTGCGGTTTTATCTGACAGTTTAAGGCCAAGACTTTCTTTGATAATAATTTTGTTTCTTGCTTTGTCAAGATTTGAATATTGATCCAATGGAAGTACACAATTCAATCCATCACTTCCACCGCTTAATTGAATTAAAACCAGGATCTTATCATTATCTGGATTTACGAAATCCAAAAAGCTATTTCTTGCTACTGCATTAATTGGAATTCCATTGATTAAAATTGGAGCCGATAAGGCAGCACTTGTTTGTAAGAATGATCTTCTTTTCATTTTTAAAATATTTTTTTTGATGAATTGAATTAACTTAATTGGTATTCAGGCATAGTTGTCAGGCTCACAAGAAATGGTCTTAATCTTGCTTCAACAGCAGTCCTGTTCTGTGTTCGGTTAGGATCAGCTTTAAAAGTATTCCAGGTATTGGTCCATTGAGCATCCGTTAATGGTCCAAGCAGCTTGGATTTCAAAAAATCTTTTTGAGCTTGAGTGATAGCTTGAGGAAGTAGGTGAGCAACGACCTGATCTACTAGTAAAGATGCATTTTCCGGAGTATCAAATCCTAAGGCATATTCTGCAACATCAGCGCCAAAGTTGTTATTTCCTTGACCGTTTAGTCTGTATCCAATACGTTTGTTGACAATGTTTTGCCCCATAGTGTATCGCAAAGGATAGCTAATGGAGTTAATCCATATTTCATGAAATACAGGTTCCTGATAATAAGCAGGCCATCCGGCGACATTGGGTAGATCGAAGTAGGCTTGTGATTGTGAAATTAAAGTTCTGTATATGCTTATGAATAAATTATAAGCCGTAATATAATCTGATGGAACTTCCATCCTCAAGGCTTTCATAGTGTTAAATGCCCAATCATAGGGTGAGCGAATCAAAGCTCCGAATGCTTCATTGGAATAAAAATGATCACTGCTAAGCAACTCTTTTAATACTATTCCAACATTAAAGTTGTTGGCAATCAACTTGTCTGCCATCCCTTCGATAATATCTGCTTGAATGGTTTCGTCTATATTATAGTATACGAAGTAACGATACAACTTTGTGCAAATAAATGTAGCTGCTTCTCTCTTCTTGAAAATAATTTCGATCAGGTTATTATATTCATTTGCACCATCATTGGAAATTTGAGCATTAGTGAATCGGTGAGAAAGTATTTTTGTTGAAGCATCATGAAGATTAGGATTAAAAGCAACTGTTGGAAGTACTGAAGCAATGCCATTGCTGTCTGTAGAGCGATTTTGAGGAGTAATCCATCCGGTCAATACTTTAGCAATGGCTAGGATATCCTGTTCCGTGTAGGTAGTGTAATCACCAGGACCTGCAAGATCGCCTTTGCCTAATGTAAATAGCTCCATCAATTCCCGGGCATAATTTTCGTTGGGTGCTCTGTTTGTATTGGTATTGCCATTGAGATACAATAGCATAGCACCGTTAATACTGATGTCTTTGGTCATTTGTTTAAAATCACCCAATACATTTTTTCGGATTGTTGTTAAGTAATCATAAGAGATATTGGCCAGAAATATTTCAGAAACAACAAAATGATTGTGCCAGAACAACATCATCTTTTCAGTGATGCTGACGCCTTCATTCATGATATTCTGAAAAATCCAGGAGAATAATGAATTGTCTCTTGTCTGATTTAAGCCTTGGACTCCAAGTGCGTACTTTTGTCCTACCCAGGTTTCTCCTTTTTTTACATAGGGGTCTGCAATATCTGTGTAATGCAATGGCTTAGTTGAAAGACTCGTTGGTGTAAACAATTTAGCAATGGTAACATCCAGTCCGTCGGTAACTGCTTGCTTGATCTGCTCATGTGTTGGCCCAAACATTGCACGTCTCAATAGGTGTGCAGCGGTTGAATAATTCCATTGGCCGGAGTATTTATTCAAGCCTGCACCGAGCGGAATAGCCTGTTTCTTGTCTTCTGCTAAATCAATCTGTGTTAGTTTTTGAAATAATTGTCTTCTATCCATGATGGTTATTTAGTAAATTAAATAATTTCCAAATTTGAAAGCGAATAATAATCACAGTTCAATTTGTTTGTCAAAAATTAAAGTTCAAAGTTTGTAAAATGTACTTAGTGGATTACATTTAATTTTTTACCAACTTTGGTGAAAGCCGCAACGCATTTTTCGAGATCTTCCGGTTCATGTCCTGCGGATATTTGCACCCTGATGCGGGCCTTGCCTTGAGGTACAACCGGGTAGAAGAATCCAATAACATAAATACCTTCTTGGAGCATTTGTGTGGCAAATTCTTGGGCTAGCTTGGCGTCATAAAGCATTACCGGAACGATAGGATGGACTCCGGGTACAAGATTAAAACCTGATTCAGTCATGGCTTTTCTAAAAAAGCTTGCGTTTTTTTCCAATTTATCCCTCAGTTCTGTGGAGCGTTCAAGTATTTCAATTACTTTTAAAGAGGCACCGACAATACTTGGAGCAAGTGTATTTGAAAACAGATAGGGTCTCGATTTTTGTCGCAACATATCAACAATTTCTTGTTTAGCTGCGGTAAATCCACCCGAAGCCCCGCCTAAGGCTTTGCCAAAAGTCCCTGTTATGATATCTATTCGACCCATTACATTGCGATACTCATGTGTACCTCGCCCTTTATTGCCGATAAATCCCGTGGCATGACATTCGTCGACCATAATCAGGGCATTGTACTTTTCTGCAAGTTCAACTATTTTATCCAATTGAGCTATGGTTCCATCCATTGAGAAAACTCCATCTGTTACAATCATTTTTCTTCTGGCTCCTTCTGCGGCAATCAATTGATCTTCCAGATCCTGCATGTTGTTGTTTTTGTATCTGAATCGTTTTGCTTTGGATAATCTGACACCATCAATTATTGAAGCATGATTCAGTTCGTCGGATATTATAGCATCTTGTTCGTGCATAATGGGTTCGAAGATTCCGCCATTAGCATCAAATGCTGCAGCATACAGGATTGAATCTTCCATACCCAGAAAATCTGCAATCTTTCTTTCCAGTTTTTTATGTATATCCTGAGTTCCACAGATAAACCTGACGGAAGACAGACCAAAGCCATGAGAATCAATGGATTCCTTGGCTGATTTTATGATCTCCGGATGACTTGACAGTCCAAGATAATTGTTGGCACAAAAATTCAACACATCACCTCCTTCTAAAGTATGAATGTGTGCAGCCTGTGGTCCGGTTATTGTTCGCTCTTGCTTATACAGACCTGCTTCCTGTATAGCTTTAAGTTCTGATTGCAGTTCTTCTTTAATTTGACCGTACATTTCTTTGCTTTTTTTTTGCGAAGTTAGGGCATTAGTCAAACTATAGATTAGTTTTTATTCGTTAGGGAAGTTCTAATAAACCCCATATTGTTTAAAAATCGTTCTTGTTGACAAAGGTGCTTGAATTAGGCCCCATATTACTTCGTTTAATTTTAGTCAGTTAATATTAGATATATCTTTTTAATAATCATGTCGCACTGTTTCGTCTAATTAATTTTTTTTTCAAAGAAAGGATATTTTAACAGCCTTTTAAAAAGTAATGGATTTTCAGAATTCAGCATTGAAAAGTCTGAGAGAAAATTAATTAAGTATTTTTTAAATTAAATACAGATAACTGTCAATATCTTCAATTGTCGAGCCGTTGAGAGGGTTTATCTAATTTAAAATAGAACAAATTCAAATTTTCAAACCAGAAGGCATTGAAAAATTTATATACACAAAGAGTTGAGCAACCAATTAAGAAAATTATTCGTCAATACCGAAAATAATTTCCTCAGCAACATGGTGTAAAATAGACAAGGTTATACCTGATTTCAGTCCAGAACAAATTCTTAAATATTTTGAAGAAATAAAGAACGCATCGACTATTCTTCCCAAATCATAACAATTGTAGTATATGTGCTCTAATGAGAAGGAATAAGTCCGTTTAGAACCTGGAGCTCGTCGGCTCTGATATTCTGAGATTGTTGGAGAATTTAAATGTAATAATTTGAAGTTAGGTATTTCAAAATAGGATTCAATATATTAATCTATCTTGATTTCAGCCTTTTATTATTGATTTGTTTAGATTGTTTTTTATATTTTGAAGACTATCATATCTGTTTAACCGATCTTCTACTCTTTTAATTGCGGTTTCTTTATTTTTAATAGGTAGTGTGGATGAAGAGATTTTTTTTAGTTTGTCTCGTAGCATGTGTGCCTGGGCTGAATCTATATTGTGGTTTTCAATTATGGCGTTTAATTTTGAAATTAATTGAGCTTTTATCAGGTCTTCTCTTACTGAATTAAATTCATTTAATTCCGTGTTCGTTACTTCTTTGCCAACAATTTCTTCGGCTTTTGCAGTATTAGATAGAATGATATTTGCCTTCGCCAATAATAAGTTTGTTTTTGGATCTTTAATATTGAATTGATTGGTTATTTTTTCCAGAGAATCAAGCTTTTTATAATTATCCTCAGAAGGGCTATTAATTGTTTTGTTGACTTGATTGTTCAATTCGATAATGATCTCTTTATACTTTATGGATTTTAAACTAGGCCAACCAATCATGATAGCAGGGATTATAGAGCAAAGGAGCATTGGGAGGTAAGTTTTATTTTTTTTAATTAGTATGCTAACCCAGACAATTATTGCAATCAATAATATTATTCCTACAATCATAAGGATGATTTCATAGAATTTTAATCCGTCAAATAATTTTAATAATATTTCATTCATAAAAATTATTTTTATTGAAATGATTATGTTTTGGCCAGAGTATTCCGGAGTAATAACTTAACTATAATTTTATTTTGATAATACAAAATTGTTATCAGCTTTAACCCGGATAATGCAATTTTTGTCTCAACACAAAAGTCAACTACAAAATCCGGGGTAAAAGAACTTCAAGAACCAAGAATATTGAGCTTTAAACTTAGATCTTAATTCTCGCGGCTTCCAGATAGATATTGCTTTCTTTGCCAAATGCTGCTGCAAGATGTAGTTTTATTTTTTGAAAACAATCGTGGAGCCCTCCACTTCCTTCATATTTCAAAGCCCGCAAGGCAATGAGTTCATTAACTTTTACAGATTCTTGTTGGACCTCCATATTTGCTGTTTCAACAGACGAAATTGCGTTAAGTAATTTCTGTTTGGAGACTAAATCGGGGGAGGGTTCATAGCTTTCAATTAAGGTAATCTGTGTAAGAATGTTTTTGGCAGATTGCAGGGTAGAGCCGAAACTTTTTTCGGAGCTGGAAATTTTTCTGACTGGAATTTCTCCTCCTTTAAAAGGAGTTTTAGCTCTTATAGTTGAGGTTTTTGAACCTGTCATTTTTTGGCATTCTGCGACAATGTTTTTATAATGAATACTGTTTTTTCCTACGCTCATACTGGCAACATAGTCGCGTATTCTTTTTGCAATTGCCAACAAGCCATTCAAGCCATAATACAATTCTTTCCTTAATTCGCGCTTTAAGGAAAGCAGTACCTTGGCCTGTGTAGCATGATTGTTACTGATTTCAGTCTCTTCCATTAACTTACTGAAAGCGTCAATGGATAACATGTCATTGTGTGCTTTGTAATCCGGAATGGATTTTAGTACTTCGAGTAATTGACGAGCTTTGGAAAGTCTTTGTCCAAAGGATCGTTCTGAAAAGTTTTTCATATTTAAAATATTAAGTGAATAAATAAATTTTTTCGAACAGAAACAAGTAAATCACTCCCGGGAATCTCATGCTGTGTGATTTGTTGCTGTTATAAGGTAAAGGTAGGATGGGTAATAAGGTGCTGTTTACCGTTTAGGTATAATATTACATATATATTTGTCTAATATGTACAATATCTTTCTTTCTAGTACAGGTTTATACCAGGTCAAGTGCAGACTTATACTAATGGATTGTAGGCTTATACTGGTCAAGTTCAGACTTATACTAAGCCAGTGTAACAGTAAACCTGACAAGTGTGTAAGCAGGTCTGACAAGTGTGTAATTGGAATGAACCTCTGTAATTGTATCTTGAGCAGAAGTAAAGCTTTACTTGACAAGAGTGTAGTCAACTTTAGTAATTGAAAACATTATTCTGACAATGGTGTGAGCAGAACTGACCAGAATGCTAATGGGATAAGGATTTGCCACTTAATTGCGATCAAGTGTCGAAGCAATATTCGCTTCTAATCGCTAATCTGTACTTATCAATTAAGTGAATGTACTATTGATGAGCTGAATAGTACGATCCTTTTGTTAAATTTGTTGAAGCGATGAATTATACTTTTTTTCGCCAACTGTCTGATCAAGTCTAAGTTGTTACATCCTATCTAAGCCTGTGGCTTACGGATTGGCGAGGTAGTTAATCTAAGAAGACCTGATATTGATATGGATCAACAGAAGGTATTTGTTAAAGCAGGAAAGGAGAAAAAGGACAGGATGATTTATTTGCCCGATAAGTGTAAGTTAATGTTGCTGGAATATCTCAATGTGTACCGACCTGAATATTGGTTTTTTGAAGGACAGGATGGTGGGAGATATAGTGTGCGCAGTATTCAGCAGGTATTTCACAAAGGTTTGCCTAAAGCGAATATAGATTGTTATACCACAGTACATTTCCTTCGACATTCTTATGCCACGCATCTGCTGGAAGCGGGAGTTGATTTGAGACAGAACCAGCAGGCTCTGGGTCATTACTCAATAAAGACGACCGAAATCTATACCCATATTAGTGATGTGAGCCGATTCAGAAAAATAAGTCCTATTGATTCATTGGAATTGCGTAATTTCGACCGATAATAGTGATTTAAAGCTATATTTCGTAAATACAGATGTTAGTAGATATGATCAAAGACCAAAAACGACAAAAAAGAATCCACTTTAAAATGTAATAATATATATTTGATTATATTATACATAAAGAAAGTATTTAATTAGATATGTTATATAAATCGCCAATTAAAATATATTGCATATTATTCAAATATGAATTAGCTTGTCAATTATTATGAAAAGATATTATCTTTATAAATTGATCCAAATAATTTGGAAGTATTTTTTGAACCACAAGAAAACAATATTCTCATGAAAAATTTAAATTTCATCTTTAGCCTTTCAATAGTGCTTTCTATCATTCCAACTATTACAATAGCTCAAAATACTGTCTTAGTTGCGCCTGCTGACTTAGTTGTGAGTCGAGAATTTCAGTTTAACACAACTGACCTTACTAATCCAATTAATAGTACGTTTGGTCAAATTGTGTCATCATTTAATGATAGAAAGGAAATACTAACTTTTGATTTTGTATGCAATCAATATTGTTTCAAAAATCAATGTATTGGATATCAAGGATTAGTTCCCAATAATCCAATGCCAAAACCCATATCAAATTTAGCTTGTGATTATTTCAATCTACATTTTGACAGCTTACAGCCAGAAAAAAAATATTATTTAAATTGGGGAAAAGACGGGTATTATTTAAACGCAGGAAGCAACAAACCCAACATTTCAATTATTGATAATCGAGTATTTACACAGGATAAAAAAGCAAGATTTGGAACTATCTTGAGAGTATTTAGCCTTTTAGGGTCTAATAATGAAACTCTTCGAGACACTCAATCTCTATGGTTTGTTGATTGTAATTATAATCCAAATATTTCAAGAGCTTTGACTTGTTCTGATGATATACATGTTTTTTTAGATTCTAATTGCTGCGTTACTTTAACATCCGACGAAATATTAAGAAGTGGAAATGGAATTGGACCATACGATTGTTGGAGTAATTATCAGGTAGAAGCTCGATTATGGACTGCTCCTAATTCAAATCCTATTGATAGAGATTCTTTAAAGTTTGGTGTTCAACTTAAATTTGAAGATTTAGGGAAAGAATTTCGATTTACTGTTCGAGATCCAGTAACTGGAAATTCTTGTTGGGGTCATGGCATAGTAGAAGATACATTACCCCCTGTTATAATCTATCCTGACACTATTAAAGTAAGTACTGAAAGATTTGTTTGCTTAGGTAGATGGGAAGTGCCACGACCAATGATAATAAGCTGTTCTGATAGTTTTTCATATATTGTAAGAACTTTAGATGGTGATGTACTAGGCAATCAAACTTCCGGATACATAATCATTAATCTTCCAATCGGGATTCAATCTGCTGATATTATTGTTACCGATGCTTCTGGTAATACAGTTAGAAAAAAAGTAATATTAAAAGTTGAAGATCTCACTGCCCCAATTGCAGTATGTAGAAATGGAACCCTAGTTATTTCAATTGTTGGAAACCAAAGTCCTGGTGGGGCATCAGCTAAAATATTTGCAGAATCCTTTGAGGATGGAAGTTATGATAATTGCCAACCTAAGGTGTGGTTTAAGGTCATCAGATCAGAAGAGTTATTAGGCACAAATAATGGAAGTTATGCAAGCAATAATTTATTATGTAATGGAATAAACGGAGATGACGATACAACTATTTTAGAAAACCAAGTTTACTTCGATGATTTTACTAAATTTTGTTGCTCAGATGTAGGCCGCAAAAATGTTGTTGTATTAAGAGTATTTGATGTGAACCCTGGACCAGGACCTATTTTGCCATCTCAGATGACTGACACAAATTCAGGTCTACGGGGAAGATTTACAGATTGTATGGTAGAGGTTGAAGTATTGGACAAAAGTGTGCCAACAGTGGTTGCCCCACCCAATATAGTGATCAGTTGTGCTTTTCCATTCGACATCAAAAAATTATCAGATCCTACTGATAATACTTTTGGTAGAATGGTTAATAATATTTCTGACAGACATACGGTCATTACAAGAGATAAAGTATGCAAAAATTACTGCCTAAAGAATAAAAAATCAGGTTATCCTGGTTATAATACTTCGAATCAAATGCCAGAACCAGCACCAAATAAGGCTTGTAATTTCTATAATGCCTTATTTGATTCTACCAATGTTAAAAAGACGTTTGACTTAACCTGGGGTCTTGACGGTTATGTTTTAAGTTCCTGCGGTAATACTCCAACGATTACTATTAATGATTTACGAGATTGTGGTCAAGGTCAAATCCAGCGAATATTTAGTTCCTCCGGTAATGTCTTTGCTATCCAAACTATATGGGTCGTAGACTGCGATCCCTTTCATATTGACACCCTTCATTGTAATGACTCATTATATTCGGATATAGTATGGCCAATTGGAGTATGTGATAATAAAGAGAATATCATTAATGGTATAAACATACATCCAGACAGTATTAATTTAGGAAGGCCTAGGGTTGTCAGTGAAGCTGACGATAATTGTGCATTAATTTCCATAGACTACAATGACGAAATTGTACGTAAAGTCACTGATTCAACTTTAGAAATAAAAAGAATCTGGACGGTAATTGACTGGTGCCAGTATAATCCATCCATGGATTCCGTCTCTGGAAAATGGATCAACAAACAAACGATAATTGCTAATAATAGCAAATCACCAATGGCTAGATGTAAAAGCAAAATTACTACCAGTACCCAAATTCTAAATCCTAATGGCACGATAAACTTTAGGATATCTGCAAGCGAATTAGATAACGGTTCCACAGATGATGGAAATGGAAAAATCTATTTCAAAGTCATAAGAATGGATGAATTACTAGGAAGCAATCATGGTTCTATAGATGATAATACTACTCAGTGCAACGGGATTAATGGCGATGATGATGCGAATCTTTCAGGAAATCAAATTTACTTTGATGATTTTGCATATTTCTGTTGCAAGGATCTTTCTAATACAAATAAAGTAATACTTAGAGTATTTGATTTTAATCCAGGCTTAGGGCCTGTACATCCCATTCGAATGGAAAATCCAAACAGGAATTTATACGGAAGATTCAGTGATTGCATTGTTGATGTGGAATTAAAAGATAATTCAATTCCAACCGTTGTTGCACCAGCAAATGTGGTTGTGAGTTGTTCTTTCAACATTGACTTATTGGCTGCTACCAATCCTAACGATACACAATTCGGAAGAATAGTTACTAATTTATCCTATAGAAAAAAAGTTATTACTCAAGATATTGTATGTCATAAATTTTGTGAAAAAAATACGCAATCAGGATATCCTGGATTTGTGCAAACAAATCAGATTCCTAAACCCGCGCCTAATTTAGCCTGCGAATATTACAATCAATACTTTGATTCTTCTCATTCAGATCGAAAGTATGAATTAGAATGGGGGATGGATGGATCAGTCACCAATTCATGTGGAACCCTCTCAACTATCAGTATAAAAATAAATGACATGCGAAAGTGTGGTCAGGGCCAGATCCAGCGAGTAATAACCGCTAATGGCCCTGGAAACAGCAGGTATAGCGCAACACAAACTATTTGGGTTGTGGAATGTGACCCATTCTGTTCTTGCCCACCATTTAGAGTAGATTCTAATCATTGCAATGATACCATATACAGTGATATTATATGGCCTGTTGGAATTTGTGAAAATAAACCCATTGAAATTACAGGCTGTCCGCCTAATTTAAGTCCAAACAATCCAAAATTAGGACAACCCATTCTAGTAAAACATGCTAAAAAGTATTGTGATTCAATTTCTATCAATTTCAAAGATCAAAATACCAAAATTAATAATACCATTTCGGAAATAATAAGAACATGGACCATTACCAATATTTGCGAATATAATCCTGCAATTGATTCAAGCTTCGGAAGATGGTCAAAAACGCAAAGAATTATTGCCATATCAGATACGATTGCACCGATAGCTAACTGCTTAACAGGTGTAATTACAGTTCCAATGCCAAGTTCAGGATGTGTTACTATTTGGGCAAAAGATTTAGATAAAAGTTCATCCGACAATTGTACAATTTCTAATAACCTAACGTTTTCCTTCAATGGAGATACTACAAGACCAAGTATTACAATTTGTTGCGAAGACTTTGTAAAAGCAAAGGCGAAAGATGAATTACCGATTAATGTGTCCATGTGGGTAGAAGATGAAGCAGGCAATACGGATTCATGCAAAACAAGAGTAATTGTGCAGGACAACATAGATATTTGTGAGAATGTGGTTAATAATATTGAATTGGAGTTCGAAGATGAATTAATTATTTCACCTAATCCTTGTAGTGGAACTCTATTTATTAAGACTAATTCTAAAATTGATAAGATTAATCTAATTAGGTTCACGGGAGTTTTATATTCCAGTTTTGAAGTCAAAGATCTTCACTCATTAACAATTAGTAACTTGCAAAGTGGATTATACTTTATTGAATCAATCAAGGATGGAAAAAAACTTAAATCAAAAAAGGTAATTGTATTTAACGAATAGTTAATTGAAATTGTATTTTCGGATATTATAGTCAATACAATTTCAGTAATAGTTTTTGTTAAGTAAATTTGTATCGTTTATGATCAAATTTCAACTTTATTGCAAGGAATTAAAAGGCAGAAAGTACAAAATAAAAAATCACATCTACTAACATTGTGTATGACGGACATCCAGCCATTCGGCTGGACGTCGCATACACTTAAACGTTGAACAAGCCCCAAACATTCTCTTTCAAAAAGAAAGCAATCTCAAAGTAAAAACTTATCTGTTGGAATTAATTTTGTAATGCAAATTCCAAAATAATATCCGATGTTACAAAAACATATTG
>JADLHT010000026.1 GCA_020848695.1 Saprospiraceae bacterium | reverse complement strand
CCAATGCATTCCCATGTTGTAGGATCATTAAAGTTTTGACAAGTACCAGTATGTAATAAGGATAAAGAATGTCCTAATTCATGTGCAATAACTTTAGCATTAAATTCAGCAATCATTAATCTAAAGTGATCATTACCAACAGTATTTCCACCACCTATTCCATTCTGAAAAATGAACACATTAATAAAGTCATTCTTGTAAATATAAACGCTGGTATCTTCTGGAATTTTATAAGCTTCACATGGAATGTCCAAAGAAGGTATTCCAAGGTCAGTCCTTAAGACTCCCATAGAAGAAGACTTTTCTGGTAATTCTAATCTATGAATACATTCATCTTCTGTAGTAAAGCTAATTCCAGAGTTAGCATAATGTGAATTAATCTGATCAATTAATAATCTGAATCCTGCATCAGATGGTGAATTCATTTGGCCATTGGTATTATTAATAAAGTGAAATTTTAGCTTAACACATTTTGGGCTACCCTGAACACATCCGGGTTAAAAAACAGGAGGAGAATCGCAATTATTTAATTGTTGAAAATAACATTTCGAAGAAAGAGTATTAACCTTACTACATATTAATGTTACCATATATATGATAATCTGTTGCTTAAGATCTGATTCTTAAGTCTTACGGGGAATGAATGAATTGAAAACACAATTTAAAAATTTATTGGTTAATAAAAATAATACAATTCTTATTAATATAAATTTGAAACAGGAATTGCATACCTCATGCTCTGATTATGATCCAGCGATCTTTCAAAGATATAACATTCTATTCCGACTTAACTCAGCAATTTCCCTGAAAAAAATAAATTCAGGGAAAACTCTCAATGTTGTAAAATGAAAACGAAATCATATACTGATATATGAACCCTTGTTTGCTTTAATCCAAATTTTTCAATTGAGATTCAATGTTTGAGTCAAAATGTGTAAACAAATTCTTAAATCCCCTCTTGAATTAATATCCTGAAAAAGTTTTTTTACATAAAACTAATCTGAGTTATTAAGATCTAACCAGTTAATTCAACTGATAACTGAAACCCAACTCTTCTAGTTCTTTTAACAGCTCATTGGAAATCGAAACTTTCTTTTTTACAGCATTAAACTCTAATTTAATATCCTGTTCTATATCCACAACAATTACTTTTGGAAGCATATAACCATTGTATTTTCGAAAAACCTTTTCAAAAGCTGCAACCTTCTGCTTGTCAAGATTCTTAATGTTGATATAAACTGTAAATTTTTTACTGATGTAATCTAATACTGAAGAAAGTAAACCAATATGTGAAACTTTAAACTCCCAAACCTCCTCATTCTTGTTCCATGAATTCTTTGCATAAATACCTTCGACAAATACGGATGTCCCGGACTCTAATAATTCTTTAAACTTTAGATATTCCTCTCTGAATACCCTGATATTAATACTTCCCTGATAATCCTCCAGTGTAAATATTCCAAATCCTTCACCTTTTTTGTTAGTGCGATGCTGAACTTCAGAAATTAATCCACACAGACGGATTTTCCTTTCTTTGATTTTCTCTTTGTTATCCTCAATTTGATCAATACCTAGAGTCGCAGCATGTTTGATTTCCCTTTGATAATTATCTAAGGGATGTGAACTTAAATAAATTCCGGCAATCTGAAGTTCGTAAGTCAACTTTCTCATTGAATCCCATTCTGCAACTTGAGGGGGCAATAAGGGCTTAATATCCTGAATGACCGAATCTCCAAAAAGCGAATTACTTACCGTACTGGTGGAATTATGATACTGCTGCCCCCAACGCAACATATACTCAATATAGGTCTCAAACTTATCAATTGGAGCAAAAAATTGCGCCCTATGCATAACTTTAAAATTATCAAATGCCCCTCCATATACACAGCTCTCAATTACTTTCTTGTTGAATGACTTGGATTTCAGACGCTTAATCATATCAACAAAACTTAAAAATTTTCCCTTTTTCCTTTCTTCCAGAATTTCTTCTACCGGCCCCTCACCTATACCTTTTAGTGCTGACAATCCGAATCGAATCTGTCCACTTTCATTTACTGTAAAATCTAATTCACTCTCATTGATATCCGGACCCAATACTTTTACCTTCATAAAAGAGCATTCTAGGAGATAGGCTCTCATACTTTCAATATTACTCTTGTTAGCCGTAAGTACTGCAGACATATATTCTGCCGGATAGTGAGCCTTTAGCCATCCGGTCTGAAAAGACAGGACAGAATAAGCCGCAGAATGTGAACGGTTGAATCCGTATGAAGCAAATTTTGCCATCACATCAAAGATATTTTGAGCATTTTCTTCAGATACTCCTTTCCTAATTGCACGTTCTACAAAAAGCTTCTTCTGTTCAGCCATCTCTTCCTTCTTTTTCTTACCCATGATACGTCTGAGTATGTCCGCTTCACCGAGAGAGTAGTCCGCCATAATCTGAGCTGTTTGCATGATCTGTTCCTGATAGACCATGATACCATAAGTTGGTTTTAGAATATCCACCAACCACTCATGAGGATATATAACTTCAACACGCCCATGTTTTCTGGAAATAAAATCTGTAATATAGTCCATAGGACCGGGCCGAAAGAGTGCATTCATTGCGATTAAATCCTCAATTCCTGAAGGTTTAAGATTTTTAAGATGAGCCCTCATCCCATCAGATTCGAATTGAAACAAGCCTATGGTATTTCCATTCTCAAATAACTTCAAGGTCTCCGGATCATCCAGGGGAATTGAATGCAAATCCAGTTTGAAATCCGGACCTTCTTTCTTCTGTATATGCTTTAAGGTTTCATCTATGATAGTCAGTGTAGTCAAGCCTAGAAAATCCATTTTTAACAATCCTGTTGCTTCAATCACAGATCCTTCGACCTGGGTTACCCAGAGATTAGTATCTTTAGCAGTACACACAGGAATATAATTCATGATTTCATCAGGAGCAATAATTACTCCTGCTGCGTGAACCCCTGTATTTCTTACTGATCCTTCCAACTTTAATGCGGTATTGACCACTTCAGCTTCCAGATTATTTTCTTTAGCTATATTTCTTAATTCAAGGACCTTTGACTTCTCCTCTGAATTAAATTCTGAAGAGATATCCTTTTCAAAATTAAGTAAATCTTTAAGATATACACCGGGTTTGCTGGGTACCATTTTAGCCAGACGATCTGCGATCGATAATTCCAGTCGCTTAACTCTGGCGACATCTCTAATCGAAGATTTGGCAGCCATGGTTCCAAAGGTTACAATTTGGGCAACTTGAGAATGTCCATACTTATTAACCACATACTCAAGAACCTTGTCACGACCCTTATCATCAAAATCAATATCAATGTCAGGCATTGATATTCTCTCAGGATTGAGAAATCGTTCAAAAAGAAGATTATACTTAATTGGATCAATATCGGTAATTGTTAGACAATATGCTACTGCTGAACCGGCTGCAGACCCTCTTCCGGGACCTACACTAACTCCACGTCTTCTTGCTTCCTTGATAAAATCCTGAACGATTAGAAAGTATCCTTGAAATTTCATTTTTTCTATGACTTCCAATTCGAAGTTTAGACGATGTTCAATTTCAGAGTCAATATGAGAATATCTAGATTTAGCACCTTCAAAGACCAGGTGTCGCAAGTATTCGGTCTCATTTTTAAAATTCTGAGGAATTGGAAAACTGGGCAAAAGAATATTTCTTTCCAAATCGGGCGTAAAACATTTGTCTGCAATTTCTTGAGTTTGATCCAGAACCAAGGGTAAGTCAGCAAACATAACTTCCATCTCTGCAGAGGTTTTAAAAAAGTAATCGTTACTTGGAAATCTAAATCGATTCAATTCATTTTCAAAGGATGCTGTATTTACACACAACAAAATATCATGCGGTACTGAATCTTCTTGTTCAAGATAATGTACATCATTTGTAGCTATAACTTTGACCTTGTATTTTCTTGCAAGAATCAGCAACTTTTGATTTACAGATTCAAGACTTATTCCTGTCTGATCAATATTCTCATTACCCTGTTGTCTCTGAATTTCGATATAGAAATCCTCACCAAATAAATTCAACCACCACTTCAATAACGTTTCTGCCTCCTGATCATTTCCTTTCAGTAATGCCTGTGGGATTTCGGCTCCAATGCAACAGCTCGTTGCTATAAGACCTTCGTGATGATTAAGAAGAAGTTCTTTGTCAATTCTAGGATATTTGCCATAGAGTCCTTCAATATAACCCAGAGAACAAAGTTTAGAGAGATTGCGGTATCCTTCTTGATTTTTCGCTAATAGCAATTGATGAAATCGTTCGTCAGATTCACCCATTGATTTCTGAAAACTTTGTTTCCTACGGTCTTTAACCAGATAAAATTCACAGCCCAGGATAGGCTTAATTCCATTCTTTTTTGCTTCTTTGACAAACGAAAATGCGCCAAACATATTTCCATGGTCTGTCATCGCAACCGCCTTCATTCCGTCCTTTTTTGCTTTTTGCATCAATAAGGGAATCTCAGTCGCACCATCCAGTAATGAATATTGTGTATGACAATGGAGATGACAAAATTCAGGCATGTGAAAGGCTTAAAGTGTAAATATACTTCATAATATTACGAAGTTTTTAAATACTTACGTCCCAAACTTTACCAATGTACATTTACATAACATTTAATATCCTGATAACTAATCAATAATAAAAATAAATTCATAGCATTGTGTTTAATATGAAAATGTTATAATACGATCATTATCGTTTTAGGGTAATTTTAGTTCGAGCAATTTTTTTTAATAAAATTGGAACTTCATATTAGTAAAAAAATACGAATATCCGCCAAAACCCCTTTAAACATTGACATATTAGCGTTATTGTATATGGCATCGTTTTTGGTATAGTTAACTTGTATTTATCATTTATACCCTCTATTCAAAAAGTTTAACCCATTATCATGAATTTGCAGGAAGAATAAGAAGTTATTCATCCTTATTTTGAAACTATTATTAAACCATATTAAGTACTATCAAATTTCAGAAAGCGTATGAAAGCAAACCAAACCCCAGAGGTTTTTTACAGGGACGCAAGATTTTGGTTGGTATTGGTTTTTACAATTGGGCTTATGCTCTTCCTTGTAGGAACTTATCCGAATTAATTCTTGTGTTCTTGAATTTTCAAGCTTAGATCGAGGCTTCCGGCACTATGTGTGAGTGCTCCGACAGAAATGTAATCAACTCCTGTTAATGCATAGGATCTTACATTCTGAAGGTTTATCCCACCGGAAGCTTCGGTTTCAAAGCGACCGTTGATCATACTTACGCCTTCCTTTAGTAGTGGTATTTCGAAGTTATCCAGCATAAGCCTGTTAACATTTCCTACACTTAATACCTCTTCTATTTCCAATAGATTCTTAACTTCTATAGTTATTTTGAGATCCTTTAATTCATTCTTTTCCTGATACAAGTTCACTTTTTTAATAGCTTTCGATATACTGCCAGAAGCTGCAATATGATTATCCTTAATCATAAACCAATCATACAAGCCATCACGATAATTGTTACATCCGCCAATTCTCACTGCCCATTTCTCGAGATTGCGAAATAAGGGACTGGTTTTTCTGGTATCAAGAATTTTTACTTTTAGATCAGACACTTCATTTCTAAATCGATCAGCTAAAGTCGCGATACCACTCATTCTTTGCATCGTATTTAATATAAATCTTTCAATGGCTAAAAGATTTCTGGTAGATCCTTTCAGTTCGAAAGCAATATCTCCAAACTTTATATAAGAACCATCTTTTATCAACAAATTCATTTCCATTGACGAATCTACAAAGTAGACAACCTGTTTTGCAAATTCTACACCTGCTAATACGCCATCATCCTTTACTTTAAGTCTTGCAGTAGAAATAGATTCTTTAGAAATACAAGCCAGTGAAGTAATATCCCCGCTACGAATATCTTCTTCCAAAGACCATCGAATAAAATTATTTAGATCCCAAACCGAATCTGCCAAATTCATAGTTCCGTACAGTTTTAAAAAATTACACCAACTTTTAAATCCAAATTGCTGATCTTGTCCTTATAATTTACTTTGGTATTGTCATAATATCTTCCGCTGTCATCCGTAACATCACTTAATGATTGTTGATACCTCAGACCAAATAATAGTCCGATCTCATCTGTTAATGCGTATTCAGACCCAATATTCAATCCCCAATTGAATGCAAGGAAAAATATCTGACTTTTAATATTTTCTTTTGTAGACAGAACATTTGCTCCAGAAATATCTCCTTTTGCGTTGAGTCGTATTCCCAAACCAAGATCGGGGTGTATAAAAAATTTAATCTTTCCAACCGGAGGAGTTTGTACTTTAAATCCTATTGGAAAATCAAGGTAGTTTGCTTTATATCTTAGTAAAACACCATCCGGTAAAGAGTCAGGACGTGGAATTGATAATTTAGAAGCTGACTCAGACCAAAGATTTCCACCTTTACCATATTGTAGTTCACCACCCTGTCGATTAGAGAGTCCTACACCTCCGGTAATGCTAAACTTCTCAGATAGTTGATATTCGGCTGTTGCAAGAAGTTTAAAAGAAATATTGTTCTCTTCAGTAGTAATTTCTTTAGCTTCGGAATTCATCCAACTTAATCCGGTACTTGCCGTCAATCCAACTTTAAATTTGTCCGCTTGAGCAATTAAAAAGAATGGAACAAAGCCAAAGAGTAGTAAAAATTTTTTCATGAAATAGATATAATTTTGTGATCTTTTATAGAATCGTTGTAAAATTAATTATAGTTATTTATTTTTCGATAAATATCGAATAATGAGATATTTCAATTAAAATTTACTTTTAATACAATGTACTGATATACAGTACTTTAAAAATTCAATTGCTGAAATTTACAATATTTATGAAATCGATTTTCTACCTTACTTTAATATTTGGAAGTTTAATTTCCTGTAAGACAGATTCAAACAATCCTAAACTTAAAGAGCCCTTCAATGAAATCAATGTAATTCGATTTGAACAAGAAATTCAAAAACTGGATACCAACAACATTGAATCCGGACTCACTATGCTGATTCAAAAGTATCCTGTTTTTTCAAGAATATACTTTCAGGATATCATGAATATGGTGGAGGATATTGATTCCCCGACAGTAGAATTTTATGCCGATGTCAGAAATTATTTATCCAATGATTTATCCAAAATTATTCTACATAAGATTGACTCAATGTTTGGTGATTTCAGCACACTTAAGAAAGAATTTGAACGAACAGCTGCTTATGCTAAGCATTATCTACCCAAAAGTAAAGCAATAGTAATTTATACTATGTACAGTGGATTCAATGTTGGAAATATTATTTTCTCCAATACAGATTCAACAGATGGATTGGGTATCAGTCTCGATTTTTTTTTAGGTAGTGATTTTAATTATCGTGCTATCAATCCTAATTTGGAATTGTTTTCCAATTATCTTACACGAACATTTAATCGGGATCATTTACTTAAAAAATCTTGGACAGCATTTGCAGACGATCAGGTCAACCGCGAAAACCTGAATACCTTATTGGATTACATGATTCATGAAGGAAAAAAACTTTATCTCCTTAAAAAAATTATTCCGGATATTCAAGATTCCGTACTATATGAATTTACTCCTGAGCAGCTTATTTGGTGTAAGAAAAATCAATTGGAGATCTGGAATTTTCTAAAGGAAAAACAATTGTTAACTTCAACAAAGGCTAAAGACATCAATAAGCTCTTAATGCCCGCACCAACTACTTCCATGATGCCTAAAGAATCACCAGGAAGAGCAACCGTATTTATTGGATTAGAAATAATTAAAGCATACATGAGTAAAAATCCTGAAACTGACTTACAAGAATTGTTGAATCATAAGAATGCTCAAAAAATTCTTGATGATTCCAAGTATAAGCCCAGAAACGAAGAATAGTAATTCATCGCTTATCGTGATTTTTCATACTTCCAGTTCCTGCCCTTACCTTCAGCTATCCATTCAATTGCCTGATTCATTCGTTTGACTCGTGTAGGTTCAGTCTTGGCTTCGGTAATCCATTCCAGATATTCTTTTCTTTGCGAGTATGAGAATTCTAGAAAAATTTTCTGAGCTTTTTTATTCTTCATTATGGCAATTTGAAAATCTTCAGGAAGGATTAATTTCTTTTTTACAACAGTCTTTCTTTCTAGTTTTTCTCCTGCATCGATCAGATTCATGGCTTCATGAATGTATTTGATGAGAATATTTTTATTGGGAAGATCTTTTATTGACTCAATTTTGCCTAAATGCCCCATTCCTGAGTGAACTTCGCTTTTGAAAATCTTGTCAGGATCCGACATCTTTGCCTCTATCCAAAATCCAAAAGAACAATGCTTCTTAAATCCTGCTATGCTGCACAAGTTTGTACCATGGTAATCAAAATGAGGAAAACTCCATTTTATCTTTTCTTCAACCTGCGGGCAAGCTACATGAATAAGATCTCTCAGGTAGTAAAGAATTTCCTGCGCAAACGGTTGACAGTTTAATATATATTCAGAAATTTTTTCTTTCATCACTCGAAAGTAACTTTAAATTACCATGAGTTGATTTTTCAACAGGTCGTCTAATTTTTCACGTTCTCTGATCAGATAATCTTTGCCTTCATGTATAAGTACTTCACTAGGTCTGAAACGCGAATTGTAATTGCTTGACATGGTGAAGCAATATGCCCCTGCGTTTTTAAAACACAGAATATCTCCCGGATGAATCTCCTGAACTACGCGATTGTTTGCAAAAGTATCGGTCTCACAGATATAACCTACAATATTATATACTCTGGGTTTTCCTAAGGGATTGCTCAGATTAGTGATGTGATGATAGGATCCGTAAAACATAGGTCTGATTAAATGATTCATTCCGGAATCTACACCCGCAAATACTGTTGAAGGTGTTTGTTTGATTACATTAGTTTTTACTACAAAGAATCCACTTTCTGAAACGATAAATTTTCCGGGCTCAAAATAGAGCTTTAATTCTCTGCCATAGTTCTTACAAAAGTCGTTAAACTTCTTAGTGAGTATAACTCCCAATTCTTCAACATCTGTACAGACATCATCATCCTTGTAGGGTACTTTCAGGCCTGATCCGAAATCAATGAACTCAAGATCTTTAAACTTTTTTGCTATGTCAAATAAGATGTCCGCAGCGAATGTAAATACTCCGGAATCCAGAATGTCTGATCCTGTATGCATATGAATACCATTAATCTGAAGATTCAATGCCTTAACCAATCTTTCTACAAGCGGCATCTGATAAATTGAAATTCCGAACTTGGAATCAATATGTCCTACGCTGATTTTTTCATTTCCTCCTGCCATAACATGAGGATTTATTCTGATACACAACTTCACCTGAGGGTAATGTTGACCAATATATTCAAGAGTTTCTATATGGTCAATATTGATCTGAACGCCTAGCTTAATTGCCATTTCAATCTCATCAACACCCACACAATTGGGAGTGTAAATTATCTTATCCGGAGTGAATCCCGCTTTCAATCCTGTCCAGATCTCCTGAATAGAAACGGTATCAAGACATCCTCCCCATTGATGGATTAGTTTAAGAATATTAATATTGTTCAGTGCCTTACAGGCGAAATGAATCCCGAGATGTTTGACTTTGAAAGCATCATTCAGCCGATCTAATTGACGCTTTATAATAGAGCTGTCATAAACATAAAGTGGTGTCTCATACTTCTTTACCAATTCAAGCAGATCCAAGCCCTGAATGGTATATTTTCCATTTTCTAATTGCATGCGCAAAAGTACAATCAATTGAGGATAAATGAAATATTTTGAAATTCTCGTAGAAAATGAAAATTCATCTATCATAGTATGAAAACTTATTCAAAAATAGTACCGAAGAATCTGTCCAGACCTTAGGTTGTGATTTAGCTATACATTAGTAAAACTTACACCCTTTCGCTTAACAAATTGAAAGATGCACCATGATTAAAGCTAATATCTGAGAATATCGGTTTTATACAGTTTGATTAGTATATCCTTCAGGGAAGAAATTAGTGCTTCTTGGTTTTAAGAAGACAGAGCAAGTTTAATTTTCTGCTTGAGAAAATTGTTAACACTGCTTTTTGAAGATGATATTGAACCATACATTGTCGCCACTGTTTCTTTGAAATGGTGAGCATGAAGGATAAAGGGTAGGCATTACTACACATAAATTCACTATTTCGTGAATACTTACTAGAATTAACTTAGACTCAGATTAATAGAATATGGATTTATCAAGTATTGGTTGATTGCTAATCAAATGTATGAATGTTTATCTCTGACTTAATCAATACCCATAAAGGGACTGTACATTTTCACTATGAATTGCATTGTCTATAAAATATAATAATAATGAAAGATACTTACAAAATTTTAGGAATGAGTTGTAATGGATGTCGACGACATGTAGAGGAAGCTTTGTCAAGAGTTCCTGGAGTAAAACAAGCTATCGTAAATTTGGAAAGGGAAGAAGCTTCAATTGAAATGGACTCTGAGATCAATATTGCAATTCTTCAAGAAGCTTTGAAAGATAGTTCCTACAAAATACATTCTATTGATTCTAAATCCGAAGATAAGCAAATACAGGTTAACAATTCTTCTGAACAAAATAGCAGAAGTGGTATTGGAATTTATTTCTGTCCCATGCATTGCGAAGGAGACAAAACCTATGACAATCCCGGAAGATGTCCTGTATGTGGAATGTTTTTAGTTGAAGTAAACAAACAAGGAATAAATGAGTCGTATAAGAATAATTTGCCTTTGAATCAAATCCAAGTTCTCTCAAGTAATACCTCGCAGCATTCAGTAGAAAAAGGAAACGAAATTTTTTATTGCCCAATGCAATGTGAGGGTGAGAAGACTTATAATAAGGCTGGTGACTGTCCAGTTTGTGGAATGCATCTTGTGAAGGAACAAAACCTAATTACAAGTACAACAGCTGAATGGACCTGTCCAATGCACCCGGAAGTTATAAATGATGGACCCGGGAGTTGTCCAATATGTGGCATGGATTTAGTTCCAAAGGAAGCTGATCTTTCAGCAGAAGATAAAACTTATAATGAGTTAAAAAGGAAATTTTGGATAGCGATGGTTTTTACCTTGCCAATATTTATTATTAGCATGAGTGAGATGATACCTGGCAATCCGCTGTATCAATGGCTTGGCTCTAAAGAACTGAATTGGGCTCAATTTGTACTTTCTGTTCCTGTAGTTTTTTACGCTACTTGGATGTTTTTTCAACGCGCTTATAGCAGTATTGTACGAAGAAGCCCCAATATGTTTACGCTTATTGGTATTGGCGCAGGTGTAGCTTGGATCTTTAGTTTCTTTGGCTTATTGTTCCCTGAATTTTTTCCGGATCAATTTAAATCAGGTACAGGATCGGTTCATTTATATTTTGAAGCAGCCACTGTTATATTAACTTTAGTATTATTGGGACAACTGCTGGAAGCAAAAGCTCACAGCAAAACCAACTCGGCGATAAAAGAATTGCTAAAACTTGCTCCCAATAAAGCAAGCAGAATGATAAATGGCAAAGAGGAAATTGTTGATATAAATCAGATCATACAAGGAGATATTCTTAAAGTTAAACCAGGTGAAAAAATCCCTGTAGATGGAATCATAATAAATGGAACTACACATATAGATGAATCAATGATTACGGGAGAACCCCTTCCTGTTGATAAGAAAGAAAAAGATAAGGTTATTAGCGGAACGGTAAATGGAAATCAAACATTTCTGATGAAGGCAGAAAGAATAGGGAGTGAAACCCTGCTTTCTCAAATTATAAAAATGGTGAACGAAGCCAGTAGAACCCGCGCTCCCATTCAAAAATTGGTAGATAGAATTTCCTTTTATTTTGTTCCTCTTGTCGTACTCATAGCGATACTTACTTTCATGGTATGGGCAGTTTGGGGACCTGAGCCAAGCTACGTATTTGCTCTGATCAATGCAGTGGCTGTACTTATTATTGCCTGTCCTTGTGCTTTAGGCTTGGCAACTCCCATGTCGGTGATGGTAGGAGTTGGAAAAGGAGCACAATATGGTGTATTGGTAAAAAATGCTGAAGCTTTGGAAAGAATGAATAAGTTACATACTTTAATCTTGGACAAAACAGGAACCATAACAGAAGGCAAACCAACGGTCGAAAAAATAGTATCGTTTAGCGAGAAATTCAGTGAAAAAGAAGTTTTAAAATACATTGTTTCTCTCAATCAAAATAGCGAACATCCACTTGCAGCAGCGACTGTGAAATTTGCAGATGAACTAAATATTGACTCACTTCATGTAGAAGATTTTAAAGCAGTTATTGGAAAAGGTGTAGAAGGAAAAGTCAATGGAAAAATGATAGGATTGGGCAATCAAGAGATGATGAAACAAAGCGGGGCAGAACTGTCAACAGATATGTTAGATGCAGCTAGATCATACCAACAACAAGGGAAAACCGTTTCATTCCTAGCCATTGAAAAGACTCTTGTCGGATTTGTTGTTATTGGAGATAAGATCAAAACAAGCAGTATTAAAGCAATCCAGGATTTGCAGGCAAATGGGATAAATGTGCTGATGCTTACCGGAGACAACCATGATACTGCTCAAGCGGTAGCGAATGAATTGCATTTAAAAGATTTTAAAGCAAATATGTTACCGCAGGACAAACTTAAAGAAGTAGAACGCTTGCAGAAGGAAGGACAAGTTGTGGCTATGGCAGGTGATGGCATTAATGATGCACCTGCACTGGCAAAAAGTGATATTGGTATTGCTTTGGGAACGGGTACAGATGTAGCCATTGAAAGCGCAATGATTACCCTTGTTAAGGGAGATTTACAAGGTATTGTAATCGCTAAAAAATTGAGTGGTGCAGTAATGACCAATATTAAGCAAAATTTATTCTTTGCACTTATTTATAATACGATCGGAGTACCCGTAGCTGCTGGTGTATTATTTCCGGCATTTGGAATCTTGCTTTCTCCTATGATCGCAGCCTTAGCAATGAGTTTCAGTTCTGTATCCGTTATTGGGAATGCTTTGAGATTGAGAGGAAAGAGATTATGATTAATTTTTAAGTCTTATAAGTACAACTTGTTGAAATCATTCTTCTGTATTAAATAGAATGCAATGAACTTGAAAGTATTTCTAATGGCAACTTTGATTATCGCTAACGGGTTAAAAGCTCAACTTAAAAATTGTAGCTTGCCGGAATTAGGATTTGTTCCTATTCCTGATTTACAGAAAGAGACTTTTAGAAATTTTTCCGGAGGATTATATTCAGAGGGTACTAACATTATGCCTACAGCTTATTTGCTAAATGGAATCCAGCTGAGCAAATCTATTCAACCCATGGATACGAAAGGTCAGATTCAAAACAGTGGGAAGATTGTATTTATTGGTGTAGGTGCTTCAAATCCTAGGACGGAATTCAGCGCATTTCAGAGAATAATGGATACAAGTTCAAGAAAAAAGGAAAATGTTATTCTGGTGAATACCTGTATTGGAGGTCAAGGAGTTCAAAAAATGAATGGTTTAAATGACAATTACTGGAAGTCTGCACAACATCAATTTGATTCCTTGCAATTATCCTTTCTTCAAGTACAAGTCGCCTGGGTCGAAACAGAGAATACACAATCCGCTGACACTTCCTTCCCATCTGCTCCACAAAAATTCTTACAAGATTTAAAGATATTACTACAGACGATGAAAGTACATTTTCCAAATTTACAATTAGTTTATCTGTCAGCCAGAGCCTATTCCGGATGGATTGATGTGAGTTCGGGATCAGCCATTGGGAAGGGCCTTTTAGCACCAAGAGATTATTATAATGGATGGGCCATCAAATGGTTGGTTGATAGTGCCGTGCAGAGTAAAGCATCATTTAATTATTTGGGATCCGATAAAAAAATTCCAATGCCTTTATATGGCAATTATTCTTATACTAATGGGTCTCAATTAAGAAATAACGGATTTTCACTAAATTGCGAGACTGACTTTGCTGCTGATGGATTACATTTGACATCATCCGGCGAACAGAAAATAGCACTTCTAATGTTTGACTTTTTTGCAGAAGATACGCTCGCTGATTATTGGTTATGGAAAAGTAATCGAACTTTGGAAACAAGTAAAGTTTTTAACCTATCAGGAGTTGTTTATCCCAATCCGGTAAAAGATAGGATATTTTTTTCAGCTGACTTTGATTTCAAGTATGTAACTGAACTAAGAATCTCTAATACTTTAGGTGAATGTATATTATTAATAAATCCATTGAGCAATTCATCCGTTGATATTAGTCAACTGTGTCCGGGGACTTATGTCTTAAATTGTCTCGATTATCAGCAGAATATTTTAAAAACAGAAAGAATCATTAAACTTTAACGAAAGTTGAATAAGTCCTTCTTTATTGGAGAAGGCACTACTGTAGAACTATTAACTGAAGAAAGTTGGTTGGAAGTTTACCAACTTTACCCGCATCTGATAAATTTATTATAATAATAATTATTTTGACTAGTTTCTAGATTTATATGAATCATTAACTAGAAATATTGAAAATGAAAACAGATTGTTTTTTATTTGACAATTATTTTATTTGCAACCGTTTTTATACCATTAGATAATAAGCAAATATAGGTCCCGTTTAAAAGGTATTTCGACTCCAGAGTTAATTCATGTTTTCCAGGACTCAGTTCTTTATACAAAGGACGATCAACTGTTTTGCCTTCAAGATTTGTTATCACAATAGAATAATACGCTTTTTCCGGCACTGAGAAATGAAGTGTAGCAATTTCACTCATTGGATTAGGATATGATCCAATGGAGTACTCAACTGAAATATTATATAAATTATTAGAAGAAGAAATAGTTGACAATACACTCGTTTCCCAGGAATTACCTACTCGAATTCCATCTATTTTTATATCACAACCCGAGGCATCATTTTGAGCATAATTATTGTTGAGTACAACATAACCTTGATTATCGAAGTCTTCATATGAAACTAAATCTACTAAACTTAAATTTGGTTCGGTCGCAGGGACTCCTGATTCAAAAGCATAGACACTCGTTAAGTCATTTTTGTTACCCGGCAAGAAACTGTATTTCAGCACAATCAAGATGGTCTTGTTTATATTAAAAACTTTATTGTTAAATTTTATTTCAGTTTCTGAATCTCCAGTTCCTATATTGAATGATTGATCTGTTATCCTTCTAATCATTAAACGGGTATTCACATTCGTTCCGCCAGTTTGAGGATTAAAACCAATAATATAGGCTTCTTTAAATGTAGATAACAAGGTATCGACCCTCAGCATAAATGACATATAAGCTGCTCCTGAATCAATCTGATGGGTAAAACTTTTTAGGACTACATTGCCCAAACCTTCGTTTTTAATCTGACTTGTATTGCCGACTCCTGATCCGGCATATCCAGTATATTCTAATCCCGGGTTACTTATTCTAATATGGAATTGTTGTCTCAAACCTGTTCGAAACCAGTTTCCAACTTGATCTAGACTATCCGCAACAGGATAATTAAAATCTTCGATGAGCACATTTTGAGAGTAAACTGATTGATTCATCAATATTAGTCCGAGCAGAATTAATATTGCTCTATGAATTGTATATGTTGATTTTTTCATTTTGTACTTAATTAGAGATGAGTAAATTTAAAGTTAGGGACAAATTTAGTCTATTAAACGGAAAAATTATTGAATCTTTTATATTGAAGAAAAGTTTACACTTGAAAGTCATCAAAGTATTTTTTTTCTTTTAAACCAAAAGAATATTACAACAGATACAAGGATCATAATCCCAAGTGTAATATAGTATCCGATTGTCCATTTTAATTCAGGCATGTTGTCGAAATTCATTCCATAGATCCCTGCAATAAAAGTTAATGGAAGAAAAAAAGCCGAGAAAATAGTAAGCAGCTTCATGACATCATTGCTCTTTTGGGCATTAACGGAATGATAGGAGTTCAATAAGTTATGTGCATTTTCAAACACTTCATCATAATTCAGCAGAAGACTGAGTAGCTTGTCTTTGATATCCTGTAGAGCAGTCTTGTTGTATGGCTTTACTTCCAGTTGTTGGATGACATTTTGGATCAGCAAGAGGAGTTTTTTAGTAATACGCGTTTGTGATTTTAAATAATACAGGTCTTCCAATAGTACTTTAGAGTAGTTACTCAGAAAAATTGATTTTTCAAATTCTTCTATTTGATTGTCTAAATCATTGAGCGGAGCTTGATAAGTTTCCAACATCTTATGGATCAAGTAAAGCAATAAATCTTCCGTTGTGTTAAAATCTTTTTGAATGTTGTAAATGAAGGAGAAATTACTTCTGTGAATGGTTATTATTTTTGTGTCATCATAGAAGAAGGCTATTTTATTAGATAAGTCATTAATGGTAGTTGCTCCGGTTTCAATGTTTGCGGTAAAAGCTCTTAATATCAGAAAATTGTATTCCGCCAACTTTTCTATTTTAGGCAAGTGCCCCTGTTCCAGACTATCTCTTATCTGAAAATAATCCAGTGAATATTTTTTGGCAATTCCTTCCAAACTATCTTGATTGGGAATGCAGATATCAGTCCAGATAAATGTTTTAAAATTTTTTTCTAGTTGGAATTGATCTGGCATATAGAAGTACTAATTTTATTACAAACATACAAAGAAGAGAATTTTTTTCATAATGTTTGCTCTGATAGTTATAGTCTGGGATAATATATTTATTACTGCCTTTTGTCGGGTAATACTCCTCAATATGGTTTAGATCATTTTTATTGGTTGATTTGAACTTTAATCAATTTTATATTTTTATCGATTTAATCAACTAAAACTATTTATTTCTATTTTCATATTTCTAATTGGCGAGTAACTATAATAAATTTTCGGGATAAAATTTACTGTTAAAATACTCTACTAATTTATATCTGATATCAGGCCATAGTTTTTTTTCGATTTCATATTCATAATTCAAGCGTAAAGGTTCTCCGGCATAGGGAATCTCTATTTCTTTGACCCATTTCGCACCCAGTCTTTCAATTGATCTTTGTGAGCGGATGTTAAATTTTCCTATATGGAAAATTACTTTGTTGAGTGTTTTGAATGCATGATCTAGCATGAGGATTTTACAGGAATAATTGAATTTGCTTCCCCAGTGAGTTCTTTTAAAAAAAGTGTATCCTATAAATGTAGAATTCAAATGGTAATTAAAATCATAGAAACGTGAGGATCCAATAATTTCTTTGGACAAGGCATCTTGTATGAGATAAGCACCTTTTGATTTTAGAGCATGTTTAAAAAAAATCTCAAAGACCTCTCTTTTATAGCGGTCCTGGTTTGGGTGCTGAATCCAAATTAAAGGATCCGCAGCCACCTTGTATAAGCCTTCAAAATGATCATCTTTCAGTGGTGAGGCAACAATGAATTTGTTTTGTAGTGGAATTTGGGGGTTCAAATTATTTTAGAAAATGTTTCAGCGTAATAATTTCTTGTTTAGTCAGATGTCTGAATTTTCCTCTTGGAATTGATTTCTTTGTAAGCCCGGCATAGTAAACTCTGTCTAACTTTTTCACTTCATACGATAGCGACTCAAACAACCTTCTGATAACTCTATTCTTGCCACTGTGAATCTCAATTCCAACCTCATCCTTTTTTCCTTCTACATAATCAATGCTATCCACCTCAATTTTTCCGTCATCTAAAGTTATACCATCTCTGATTTTTTCAAGATCCTTGGTCTGCAAATTTTTGTCAAGACCAACATGATAAATTTTTTGAATTTTAAAAGAGGGGTGTGATAATTTTTGAGCCAGTTCTCCATCATTGGTCATAAGTAGTAGTCCTGTTGAGTTTCTATCTAATCTGCCAACAGGATAAACTCGTTCACTAATTTTATTTTCTAAAAGATCCATCACGGTATGTCGTGATTTTTCATCTTTCAGAGTGGTAATGTAATTTTTAGGTTTGTTTAATAATATATAAACCTTATTTTCTTGTGGGGAAATCCTTTTATTCTGATAAAATATTTTATCCTTGAACTGAACTTCATAAGCCGGATTGGTTTCAACTTTATCATTGACCTTGATTTGGCCTTCTTTAACCAATTGTGCTGCTTCTCTTCTGCTGCAAATTCCACAATGAGCGACAAATTTATTCAGTCGCATCTTTGTTAGATCCTGGTTAAGTGTAAGAGGAGATTCTTTTTTCTTAGAATGGAATGTCGTCTTCTTCATTGAGTTTGGAAGGTATAATTTTTATATTTGGTCCGGATGCACCTCCAAACATTGAAGCTGTTTCATTGAATGGAATAAATTTAGCAAAGTTTTTCTTGAACAATACTTTGACGGTATCAGTTGCTCCATTTCTATGTTTTGCAATGATTAGTTCAGTTGTTCCTTCTATATATTCCGGGCTTTCCAACTCATAAACATCAGGACGATAAATGAAGATAACCATATCAGCATCTTGTTCAATTGCTCCGGATTCACGAAGATGCGAAAGTTGAGGTCGTTTACTTGCGTTACCTATTTCTGCAGCACGATTCAACTGTGATAAAGCAATAACGGGAATATTCAATTCTTTTGCTAATCCTTTCAAAGCCCGGGAGATAGATGAAATTTCTTGTTCTCTGTTTTGTCTTTTGTCAGTACCACCTATGGTCATCAACTGAAGGTAATCAATAACTACCATTGATATTCCATGATTCTGATGTAACCTTCTACATTTTGCTCTCAACTCAAATACATTTAGAGATGGCGTATCATCAATATAAAGGGGAGCATCACTCAATTTTTCGATTGCATAATTTAATTGTGTCCATTCATAATCTTCCAGTTTTGCATTTCGCAATTTACTTCCTTCAATTTCTGCTTCCATAGAAATCAGACGATTAACCAGTTCAAGATTATTCATCTCAAGTGAAAATAAAGCAATTGGTTTTTTATAATCCATTGCCGCATTTCTTGCCAAAGCCAGAGTAAATGCAGTCTTACCTACACCTGGTCTTGCTGCAACAACTATTAGATTAGATTTTTGCCAGCCCGAAGTTATTTTATCCAGATCCGGAAAGCCAGACGCAATTCCTGTCATACCTTCTGTAGATAATGATAATTCTTCTAATTGTTTTTGAGCTTTCCGTGCTAAAGAACCTACAGTCTCATATCCCCTTCGAAGATTTCGATCTGTAATCTCATATAGGTTTTGTTCAGCAAGATCCAACATATCCAGTACGTCTTTGGAGTCTTCAAATGCATCTTTAATGATAAGCGTTGAAACACGAATCAACTCACGTTGGATAAATTTCTGTGCTACGATTCTGGCATAATATTCCGTATTGGCTGCGGAAGAAACCTTATTAGACAGTTCAAGTATATAAGGTAAGCCACCAATTTCTTCAAGCTGACCATTCTTGCGCAATTGTTCAGCTACAGTTAAGACATCGATGGGTTGCGTATGTTCGAAAAGATAGATCATTACATTATATATGATCTGATGAACCGGTTTGTAAAACGACTCAGGTCTTAAGATCTCCATAGCAATTGAAATGGAATCTTTATCCAACATGATTGCCCCTAATATAGCTTCTTCAAGAATAATTGCTTGAGGTTGAAGTCTTTCATAGGATAGATTAGAGAAATCAGCTGGCAATCTGCCTTCTGTTGCTGAGAAGGTAGTTCTATTTGGATTAGAAAATTTAGCCATAATGGGATTTAGTGCTGCAAAATTAGAAATCACAAATAATTAAAAAAATATATATAATTTTTCAATCATGTTAGAAACCCTGTTTATGTTGTTAGGAATTCTGTAGAAAACTAAATATCAAAGATACTAAAAAAGCTATTCATATTATAAAATAATTTAATACAAAATAGACACTTTGCACTAAGTTCAATATCAATGACTTATTAATTATTTATATAATAAATAAAAAATCTTAATATGTAAATTAAAATTCTATGAGATACTATCCTCTATAAAGGAGTTGAAATTAGCAGAACCGGGTGTTAGAAAGTTTTTTATATAATTATATTTAATATATGTATTATTTTGATTTTCCAATAGAATTAAGCTTTATCTGTACTTTGTCTATGACTTGAGTCTGATTGATAATTTCAGTTTCGGTTTTCTGTTGGTCTTTTAAATTTGTTACAATGTTGTCTTCTGCCTTTTTGATTTTTGCTTTGGCGACTTCAATATCTTTATGGTAATCATTATTGTCTTTTTTCAATTTGTCCATGTTTTTTCGGAATTTGGCCAAAAGCTCTGATTCTTTGGCAAGCTCATCTCTTACAACTTCTCTTTGAACCTCATAATTAAATTCGGTGATCAGATTTTCAGCAAGTTTGTATTGTTCAGGACTAGTCCGCGAATTTAAAAATCCATTTTTCAAATCAAAAAATACAACGATCTCATTGTTTAATATACGGGCATAGAGATCTAATGGTTCGGTTCTGATGACTTGGATAGTGGCATTTGTTATATAGAACTCGTCGGCTTTCTTATTTTCTTTTAACTTTCCGAAATCCTTAGAAAATTTTTTCCACACCTTCTCAATATATTTTGCATTAACTCCATCAAAATAGGATCTGATGCCGGATTGGGGTCCAAGACTCATCTGTTGATTAACTTCTGAAGTTTGTGCAATGAGTGTTTGCGTTAAAAGTAGAAAGATTAATATATTTTTCATTATTAAAATTGTTTTTAATATTTAGTTTTCTCCAACGGATTCTGAGTACTCTTTGTAAGCTTTTAATCCACATTTCATAAAATCATTGTATTCAGAAACACTGCTATGGTATCCTCGAGGCTTTGTAATTATTTTCTCATCAGGAGACATAATAACATACAAAGGTTGTGAATTTTGATTAAAATTGACAATTTGAAAATCGGCCCATTTATTACCGACATTTCTTATTGGATTGTTGGTGTGGGTTGAAATATAGGTTTCAGGAAGTGGATTTTTATCATCAACATACAATGAAACCAATACAAAATCTTTCATGAGGCTATTTCTAATCTCGTCCTGAACCCAGATATGCTCTTCTGTCTTACGGCAATTTACACAGGCATATCCGGTGAAGTCAACAAAAAGCGGAAGATTTTTTTCTTTAGCATAAGACAATCCTTCATAATAGTCGTGGAAGCAATCGATGTTATTGGCACATTTGGTGTATGAAGGGTACTTAGACTTGATATCCTGATCAACAATTGGTTTATCTAAAAAATAATTGTAAGTTGATGGAGGAGCCAATCCGCTCATTAATTTAAGGGGTTTGTAGCTTTGAAATTCTGGAGAATAACTAAATCCTGTTGCCAAATAAATGCTTATTCCTAAAAACAATAAAGCGAACGCAAGTCTCGTCGTTCCTAACTTATTAAGAGGTGAATCATGTGGAAATTTAATAAAGCCGAATAAGTATAAAGCCGTTAATAAGAACAAAACAAACCAGATTCCCATAAATATTTCATAGCCCAGAATTCCCCAATGCTTGGTCATATCTGCGGTGCTTAAAAATTTAAAAGCAAGTGCTAATTCAAGAAACCCAAGGACCACTTTTACATTGGTCATCCAACCACCGGATTTGGGTAAAGAATTTAACATAGCAGGAAATGCTGCAAAGAATCCAAATGGCAAAGCCAGCGCTATTGAGAATCCTAACATGACAACAATTGGTCCAAATGATGAGGATCTTGCGGATTCTACAATTGCAGTCCCAATAATAGGGCCGGTACAAGAAAAAGATACCAGAGCCAAGGTAAACGCCATAAAAAAAATTCCGATGATTCCACCCTTATCTGCCATGGCATCAGACTTATTTGACCAGCTGCTGGGCAAAGTAATTTCAAAAAATCCAAAAAAGGATAAAGCAAATACTATAAATACCAGAAAGAAAAATACATTGGCAATCCAATTAACGGAGAGATCATTGAGTGCTGTAGGACCGGCAAGAATATTAATCAAAGTTCCTATGATTACGTAAATGATGATTATTGAAAGGGCATAGACAAGTCCATTTCTTAATCCTGTCTTTTTATCTTTGCTTCCTTTAATAAAAAATGAAACGGTGAGCGGAATCATAGGAAAAACACAGGGTGTAAGCAAGGCCAGCAAGCCACCTATAAATCCAAAGACAAATGTCCAGAAATGATTTTCACCTTTAATATTTTCTTCTCCGCAATCACCTATGGGTGTAGCCAAAGACTCTTTAATCTGAGGAATAATCTGATCTATTTTGTTGCCATCAATTTTCAGACCAGTACTACCGGATGGTCCCGATCCTTCAATTAATACCTTATTCTTATCCGCATAAATTTCAAATGCCAGACTTTTAGGCGGAAGGCATTTGCTGGCATCGCAGACCTGGTAAGTAAATAGTCCTTTTACGGGTACTGATGCATCCTTTATGTTAATTTTCTGAACAAAAACTGCTTTCTTTTTGAATTTAGTAACATCAACTTCAAAGAATTCATCAAATCCTGAATGCTTATTTTCACATATTTCTTCTTCTTTTCCTTCCAGTGAAAAATGATCTTCAGATGTAAAACTCATGCCCGTAGGTATAGGTCCTTCGCCGGATAATTTTGAGTATATGTGCCATCCCTCATCTATGATTGCTTCAAATTGTACATTATATTGTGAATCGTTAATTTTATGAAGGGTACTATTGATTTTAACCGGGTCAAAGATCTTTTGTTGATCAAGCTCATTAGAGGAAGAAAGTACAGGATCAGTACTAGCTTGCATTCCATTAGCTCCTTCGGGTTGATTTAATGGAGCACTTATGGGCTCTCCTTTCAAACTAAGATAAAATTCTTTGCTCGTAGGGGGAATGCAGGTTTCCGAGTTACAAGACATAAAGTATGCGCTTGCTTTAATTGAAGTCACATTGCCCTTTATTTTAAATTTTTGAACAAAATCTACTTTATCGTAATACTTGGCAAGTATTTTATTATCAAATAAAGGTTCAGCTGCTTTCTTCAGATTTCCCCTTTCTTCAACTTTTCCGATCAATTCAAGTCCGCCGGCTTTTTCCAAACTAATTTCTGTTGGAATCGCTGCATCCGGATCTGATATCTGACTATAGATGCACCATTCTTTATCCATAGTTGCAGTTAAGATCAACTCATACTCCTGATTTCCTAAGGAATTAATTTTTGAAGACCAATGAACAGGATCTAAAATTTGTGATTGTAAATTAAATTGGAATAATAAATAACTTAACAGTACAGATATTAACTTCATAGACCAGCAATAAAAATTCAATTGACAAAAGTACTTTATTAAAGGCTAAGCGGACCTGCCTCTAATTGAATTAACTTGACTTTAACCTCAACTAAGCTAGAACAAAATGATGTTCCTTAATCCAGGATAACAGACTGATAAACAAATATTTACCATCGGAATTTCCCAATTCGGATTCAGAAGCTCTTTCTGGATGGGGCATCATTCCACACACGTTTTTTGTTTTATTGCAGATTCCTGCTATATTCAAGACAGATCCATTTACATTAGATTCTGAATTTACGATTCCTTCAGAGTTACAATACTGAAACATGATTTGCTTGTTATCAATTAAATCTTTCAATGTGGAATCATCACAATAATATCTACCATCTGCATGTGCAATTGGAATCATATAGGCTTTTTCGGTATTAAGATCAAAGGTTAAAGGTGTTTCTGTACTATATGGCTTTAAATAAATATTGCGACAAATAAACTTTTGTGAATCATTAACCAAAAGCTGTCCCGGAAGAAGTCCGGCTTCACAGAGTATCTGAAATCCATTACAAATTCCGATTACGATTCCACCTCTATCGGCAAATTTTTTTACAGGATCCATAATATTTGAAAATCTCGCAATTGCACCGCATCTCAAATAATCACCATAGGAGAAGCCTCCCGGTATAAAAATAATATCGCCAGGATTGTATCTTTCTAAGGTTTGATCCTTGTGCCAGATTTTTTCAACCTGACACTGAAAGACCTCTTTCATTACATAAATCATGTCTTCATCACAATTTGAGCCGGGAAAGGTTATTACTCCACATTTAATCATAACTACCAGTTTTGAAGCTGCAAAAATAAAGCAAGTAAAGCAAAAAAGAGATGTGTTGTTTCTGCCAATAGCTCATTCTTAACTCTTGAGAGCACCACACTTAAGAATATGCTTAAAGGGGTAATAAGAATAATAATATGACCTATAGTTTCCATTTTACAAAATAAAATAGAGAAAAAAGAGCAGAGGCAGATCCAAAATAGAAAATCAAAAAACTTCTGAGCAGCTATTTGTGCTTTGACTTGAATAATATTGAACTTTATAAAAATAAAGACAAAGAGAAACAGAATCAACGCCAGCGCAACCATACCTTTAGAATTGAATACCATAGAGAAAATATAGGGACTAAAAAAATCGAGAATCTGATCCTGCCAAAAAACAGAAGAGCTTCCTTTAAGATATAAGTATGAATTAAAAAGGTAAAATACAGTTCCTGTTCCGGTTAATATTTGCAGAAACTCTTTTAAAATAAATCCCCTGAATACGGTAAGTCCAAAAATTCCAAGCAGCAACATCCATATATATGGAGCATAGAAGATACTTGCCAACCCAATATACATTCCAAAGTTAAACAGTGTTAAGCTTGCATTTTTAATTAAGTATATCGAACAAATTGATTGAATCGCTAAAATGAAAAACAAGTTCGCTACAAGAATGCCGGATAAGCCAAAAATTGAAGTATGAAATCCTGTTAATATTATAAATAACAAAGCAGGAAATAATTGTCCCTCCGGAACAACTTTTATTCGATTACACAATTGCGTAAGAATAATTGCCTGTATAAATATTAGCAGGTGTGAGAGGTAGAACATTACCGGCTCAGAGAGTCCGGTCCATTTAATCAGAGAATTGAACAACCAGGAATGTTGTAAGCTATTTTGCTCATGATTGATAAAAAATCTTCCACCATGTATAATAAAAATATAAGGCAATAAAAGCAAGATATTTATAGATATATTTTTTCTAAAAAGTTGAAGCATGTAAAGAATTCAAAGGCTAAGATAAGAAGAGGATTGTAGCGAAAAAAACAAATTGTATAATAGTAATAATTCTCTATAAATTACTGAGTAAATTAAATGGCTATTATAAATGTCTCCTTCAATGTACCTAAAATATTGAACAGTTTGCAATATAAAGCTATTAGGAATTAATTCGCTCAAGGTAGGGTTGAATAATTCTGCTAAAATAAATCTAATACTTTTAATTGCGAAGAGACGAAATTTTGACAATTTCAAAATGATAATTGTTATTTACCTTTGAACCAGTATATAAATTATCTTTTAACAAGAGATGAGATGAAGTATAGCCTTAATGAAATTAAATCCGTTATTAAGAATGAAATAGAACAGTTTGAAAATCATTTCAAACAAGCCATTAAAAGCAGGATTCCCCTATTAGATACAATAAGCATGTACATTATTAAAACGAAGGGGAAGCAATTTCGACCTATGATTTCATTGCTTTGTGCAAAAATGTGTGGGGAGGTCAACAGCAATAGTCTTACAGCGGCAACCATGGTTGAGTTGCTTCATACAGCAACATTGGTCCACGATGATGTAGTTGATGAGTCGGATCAGAGGAGAGGTTTTTTCTCAATTAATGCATTGTGGAAAAACAAGATAGCTGTTCTGCTTGGTGATTACTTATTGTCACAAGGATTGCTGATTGCATTGAAAAATGATCAGTTTTTGATGTTAAAGGTTATTTCTAATGCAGTTAAAGATATGAGTGAAGGTGAATTGCTACAACTTGAGAAAGCCAGAAGATTGGATATTACCAAAGATGTCTATTATCAGATTATCAGACAGAAGACGGCTTCTCTGATTTCGGTATCCTGCGTATGTGGCGGAATAAGTGTTACTCAGGATACAAAAACACTTGATTCATTGGCAGATTTTGGGAATAATTTGGGAATTGCATTCCAGATTAAAGACGACCTTATGGATCTGGGAAGTTCTAATTTGCTCGGCAAGCCCAAAATTCAGGATATTCGTGATAAAAAAATGACACTACCTTTAATTCTCGCATTACAAAATGCACCTGGAACCATTTCCAGAAGAATTATCAACGGAATACGAACAAACTCGGAAAATGAAAAAATAATTCGTGCTACGGTAGATTTTATCCATGAGTATAAAGGTGTTGAGCAAGCAACTGAAGATATGAACAAATACAGGGATCTCGCACTTACTACCTTAGAATCATTTTCAAATAACGAGTCCCGTGAAAGTCTTAAGAAACTTTGTTATTTTGTAACAGAGAGAGAGAACTGAACTCTGATAAAATTTTAGAATTTCAAACCTTAACTTGAATACAAAGATCTTATTTTTTCAATCCAAATTTATATTCAATAAAATTCAAGAAATTTTTGGTTCGAAAAAGAAATTTAACTTCCTAATTTGAATTTGGTAATCAGGTAAATTAATATCTATAGCTCACTTTTTACCATTTCAATAAACTCCTGGATACCTAATGATCCTTGTTCTGCTGAGCCTTGTCTTCTGTAAGAAAGATTTTTTTCTTGAGATTCCTTCTCTCCAATGATCAACATAAATGGAATTTTTTTAAGTTCGTTATCTCGGATTTTTTTACCGATGGATTCTAAGCGATCGTCAATATCCCCCCTGAGTCCCGCTGTAATTAACATCTGGTGAACAAGATTGGCATGTTCATTATACTTATCGCTAATGGTGAGAATCATGTATTGATCCGGAGTTAACCACAAAGGAAACTTGCCGGCACAATGTTCGGTAAGAACCCCAATAAATCTTTCCATAGATCCGAAAGGGGCACGATGAATCATAACCGGACGATGTTTTGCATTGTCAGAACCGATGTATTCTAATTGAAATCTTTCAGGAAGATTGTAATCAACCTGAATAGTACCTAACTGCCATGACCTTCCTAACGCATCTTTTACCATAAAATCTAATTTTGGACCATAAAATGCGGCTTCACCATAAGCAGTAACTGTTTTAAGTCCCGCTTCAAGGGTAGCATCAATGATTGCTTGCTCTGCTTTTGCCCAGTTTTCATCCGAGCCAATATACTTTTGTTTGTTCTCAGGATCTCTCAAGGATATTTGAGCTGTGAAGGAATCAAAACCAAGTTTTTTAATTACATGCATGGTAAGTTCCAATACATTTAAGAATTCTGATTTGACCTGATCCGGAGTACAAAACAGGTGTGCATCATCCTGCGTAAAACAACGAACACGAGTTAATCCATGTAATTCTCCGCTTTGCTCGTATCGATATACAGTTCCAAATTCAGCAATACGAATAGGTAGTTCGCGATAGGACCTTGGCTTGTGTCCGTAAATTTCACAATGGTGGGGACAGTTCATTGGTTTAAGCATGAATTCTTCACCTTCTCTGGGAGTTTTGATCGGTTGAAAAGAGTCTGCTCCGTATTTTTCCCAGTGTCCACTTGTCTGGTATAATAATTTATGACCAATATGTGGTGTGATGACAGGAGTATATCCGCGTTTTATCTGTTCCTCCTTAAGAAAATCTTCCAGTCGTTGTCTTAATGCAGTCCCTTTGGGTAGCCAGATCGGAAGCCCCATTCCAACGCGCTCGCTAAACATGAATAATTCCAATTCCTGACCAATTTTTCGATGATCTCTTTTTTTGGCTTCTTCGAGAAGGATCAGATATTCATCTAGTTCTTTTTGTTTTGGAAAGCTAATTCCATAAATTCTTGTCATCTGCTGACGAGATTCATCGCCCCGCCAGTAAGCCCCAGCTAGATTGGTAAGTTTAATAGCTTTAATTAAGCCTGTATTCGGAATATGAGGACCTCGGCATAAATCGGTAAAACTACCCTGAGTATAAAAACTGATACTTCCATCTTCAAGGCCTTGTAATAATTCCAGTTTATATTCATCACCCTTAGAAGTAAAATATTCAATGGCATCTTTTTTGGAAATTTCTTTTCTGATGAAAGCAGAATTATTTTTTGCTAATTCAGCCATTTTCGCTTCGATGGCTTGCAAATCATTTAATGAAAGTACCTTTCCGCCGGTATCCACATCATAATAGAATCCATTATCAATGGAAGGACCGATTCCGAATTTCGTTCCCGGGTAAATCGCTTCAAGTGCTTCAGCCATAAGATGAGCAGATGAATGCCAGAATGTGGATTTGCCTTCTTTATCATTCCAACTTAATAATTGTATAACTGAGTCCGATAGAATAGGCCTGTTAATCTCTATTACATGACCATTCACCTTTGCAGCAATTATGTTTCTTGCCAATCCTTCACTGATGGATATTGCAATATCGTGTGCTGTTACACCTTGAGCATATTCTTGAACTCTTCCGTCCGGAAAGCTTATTCTTATCATAAATTACAAAAAGAGTGCAAAATTACTAAGAAAAGACTAGAATAAGGGATGAAACCGCACAGCGGTACAGAACAAACCCAAACATAAGGTTTAAACTCTTAGGTTGGTTATAAGGTTGAATGACGGATAAAGGATTGATCTAGTATTGTAAATTGAGTTTCTAACCATCCATTCATAGCCTAATCCCAATTCCATTTTTAAATTTTTGTTATATTGATATCCCACACCTATATAGCCCCAATATTCGCTAAATGTTTTGAAGTGCAGTGGACCGAATAGTGTAATGTATTCCTCAGAGTACCCCGTTAAATAAAACAACTTATTTACATTTGAAAATTTTTTTAATAAATATATTATTTGGGTCTTGTATTGAGTTGTAAAAGTCAAATCATAGTTATTGTCAGGTTTGGTCTCATTCCATCTTTGATTCAGACGCAAAGTATGGTTAATGAGAAATCTCTTAAATGATTGGTTAAATTCAATTTGAGAAAATGGTCTGTATTCTGAAAAGTATCTGGAATCAAATGGAAAATTCCTTTGATAATGTAATCCAATTCCAAATCTCCATCTGGAATTAAAATTGTATCGAAAAATATTGACAATTTGCAGCCTTACATCAGAGGCGGGATAAACAAGCTGAACGAACATATGGTGTTTCGGATTCACCAAATTTGAAATATTGAAAGACCAATCGAACTTATCACAATTGATCGTATGTGTGAAAGTCTGAAATACTCCCCAAAACCTAATGTTTTGTGATTTTACCGAATGGGCTGCGAACATACAGCTCAATAGAAAAAAAGACAACAGAACCTTCACTTGTATTGGGTTCAAATATAGAAAATATATTTATTCAATGCTTAGCTTAGTTTTTTATATTTATTCAAGTGACAGATTGCACTATATAATATCGTGAAAAACAATATCTTACTAAGTTTAAAATATTATTAAATCAATCCTTATTTTTACATTGATAATTTGAGATGAAACTGCAATGTTCAAGATAACTTTGATTTTGGTTATATTAGCTCTGGTCTTTGGTTTTATGATGACCTCTCAAAAAGATAAAAAGATTAAAGGAATTACGGTTGTAGCACCACCCAGAGAATTTACAAAAGATCCGATGTCTGAAATTAAAGAAATTCATGCGGAATGGATTGCATTGGTACCTTATGCTTTCACCAAAAATGGAATACCCGAGTTGCATTACGGAACTCAATATGAACAGTGGTGGGGAGAAAGGAAAGAAGGAATTATTGAATGTATTCGGCTAGCCAGAAATTCCGGACTGAAAGTTATGATAAAGCCACAAGTTTATATTCATTCGGAATGGACAGGAGATTTGGAGTTTAGCTCGATTGAGGATTGGATTAAGTGGGAAAATGACTACGAAAATTACATCATGACCTTTGTTAAACTTGCAAAGGAATATAAAGTTGAAATGATTTGTATTGGAACAGAGCTATTGAAGTCAACGGAGCTCAGACCAGACTTTTGGTCTAAACTAATTCAAAAGATTCGATCCGAATATAGCGGTATGTTGACCTATTCTGATAATTGGGATCATTATCAGAAGATTTCTTTTTGGGAACAGCTTGATTACATTGGAATAAGTGCTTACTTTCCTATTTCGGAAAAACATAATCCTTCACAGGAAATATTGCTGGACAATTGGGTCAAGTGGAAGAAAGAATTATCTCAGTTTTCACAATTTAAGAATAAAAAAATACTTTTTTCAGAGTTTGGATATTTGTCCGTTGACGGAGCTGCCGGAAAATCCTGGGAGCTTGAAAAGAATATTGGAAAAAGACCCATCAATCAAAGTGCCCAAGCAGATGGATTTAATGCTTTGTTTTCTTCATTGTGGATTGAAGAATGGTGGGCAGGAGGATTCATTTGGAAATGGTTTCCTGAAGGTTTGGGACACGAAGGCTATCCAGAAAGAGATTATACACCTCAATCCAAAAAAGCAGAAAAAATTATAAGTCAATGGTATTCTAAGTCTTAAGATAAGATTAAACACTTAGCAAACAACACTTAAATGATTTCATTGTTAGTTTATGCTCATGACTGAAGTTGATTATGAATAAAAGGGCAATTTGGTTAACCATTGGACTCATGGGTATGGCACTTCTGGGTATCCTAGCGCTTCAGTTTTATTGGATTATGTGGTCTGTAAGATTGAATGAAAGACATTTTGATGACAGCGTCATTGCGGCTATAAAGAGAGTCTCCGACATGTTGGTTAAAGAAAAGGAGAATGCAGATAGTTACAGATTGGATAAAATATTAAATGAAAGCCTCTCCGGTAATCATCCATTGATGCAAATGATTGAATATACAGGCCTTTTGTTTAACTCAAACGATAAAGTTCATGATTCCATACATCTGAATGCCAAGAATTATTCAATGGATACCTGGGAAATGCATCAGAAATTGATCGAAATGTATGATCGAAATATCAGAATCAATCCAAAATCTCTCGATCAAAGAATCAATCCCGAAAAGCTCACGAATCTCCTGCAACATGAATTTGATGAATTACAAATCAATTTAAATTATAACTATGGAGTTTATGATAATATGGTAAAATCCTTTGTCATAATGAATGGAAACTATGTAGTCAATCTGGGAGAAGGAAAATCATCCAGTTCTCAATTAAAATTTGAAAAAAGTCAGAAAGAACTAAGCTATATTGCCGATCTTTTTCCCAACGCAAGATCAGCACCGGGTTATCTTAAAGTTGTGTTTCCTAATAAAACCAAATGGTTGTGGCAATCTGTACTTCCATTAATTTTCTTATCACTTTTGCTTACCGGAATTATCCTAGGGTGTTTTTATTATGTTGTAACAGTTATTTTTAGACAGAAAAAATTGTCGGAAATAAAGAATGATTTTGTCAATAACATGACCCATGAATTTAAGACGCCTATTGCAACTATTAATCTTGCCTCGGATTCAATTTTGTCGGAAAAGATTATTGTGGATCCTACTCGGATTCAACGATTCATAGGAATAATTAAGGAAGAGAATAAACGAATGTTGAGTCAGGTGGAGAAAGTATTGCAGATGGCGCTCTTGGATAAACAAGATTTTCAATTGAATCTGAAATCTGTTGACCTTCATGAGATCATTCAAAAAGCGGTAGATAATATTAATTTACAAGTAAGTCAGAGAAATGGCAAGATTTTAAAAAATCTGGAAGCATCAAGACCAATTTTGGTTGCTGATCAGACCCATCTCACCAACATCATTTATAATCTATTGGACAATGCAAATAAGTACTCGTCGGAAACACCTATGATCTATATCAGTACTAGAGATGCAGTAGCGGGCATTGAGATTATTGTTAAAGACAATGGGATCGGTATGAGTAAGGATAATCAGAAGATGGTCTTTGAAAAATTCTACCGTGTTCCAACAGGAAATATTCATAATGTAAAAGGATTTGGATTAGGATTAAGTTATGTCAAAGCAATGGCTGAAGCGCATAAGGGTAGCATAAAGGTAGAATCAGAAGTAAATAAAGGAAGTACTTTTACCTTATTCCTACCAAATTAACCCTTGAACCTGGTATTGCATATCTAATGAACCATTTGGTTTCTTATTTATTCTTTTCAATAGGAATTGGAAGAATTCAGACAGGCAGGAATGGAGCTTGATCAACAATTTTAATTAAAGTAACATTTTTTTTATTTTTAACCGTTATACTAAAAACAAATTTTATGACTGAAAACAAAAACACCCGTATCCTGCTTGTTGAAGATGACCGTAACTTTGGTGATGTTCTGCGTTCTTATCTTGAAATGCATAATTTCGATGTGGATCTTGCCATTGATGGTATAGATGGTTTTGAACAATTCAGAAGAGGAGAGTATGATTTATGTATTCTGGATGTTATGATGCCTCGTAAAGATGGTTTTACGCTAGCCAAAGACATTCGTTCCAAAAATTCTGATGTTCCAATTATTTTCTTGACTGCCAAAACCCTAAAAGAAGATATTGTTGAAGGATTCAAGATCGGAGCCGATGACTATGTGACTAAACCTTTCAATTCAGAGGAATTACTGTATCGTGTACAAGCCATACTAAAGAGATCTAAAAGAAATCAAGAAGAACAAGAAAGTGAACAAGAAGAATATACCATTGGTAAATATACGTTTAACTATCCCTTGAGAATACTCTATCTCAAAGATGGTAACGAAATCAACGAGAAAGTCAAGTTAAGTCCGAAAGAGGCAATGCTATTGCGAATGTTTTCAGAACAGAGAAATAAGGTTTTACCCAGATCGGAAGCATTGACCAAAATTTGGGGAGAAGACAATTACTTTACAGCAAGAAGTATGGATGTATTTATCACTAAAATCAGGAAGTATCTTGCAGATGATAATAATATTGAAATCAGTAATATACATGGAAGCGGGTTCAGAATGATTATTAAAGGTGAAGCAGGCTCAGAACTCTAAGCCTTATCTTCCAATTCTTATTCACTTATGACAAGGATTAAATACTAATTACTTGGATTACAGTCAAATAGTACTATCCGTAATTAATCTTGTAAGAGAAACGGGATTCTTTATTAAGTCAGAAATCAGTAAGGTTCAGTCTCATCATATTATTGAAAAATCTGTACACTCATTGGTAAGTTATGTGGATATTGAAGCAGAGAAAAAGTTGGTTCATGGTATGAAACAAATCTTGCCGGGATCAGATTTTATTACCGAAGAGAACACAACAACCAGATCGGAATCTGACTTTATATGGATTATAGATCCGTTGGATGGAACAACTAATTTTCTAAAAGGAATTCCTGTTTTTTCAATAAGCGTCGGTCTTTTACATCTTAACGAGTTGGTCTTAGGCGTTGTATTTCATATTATGATGGATGAAATGTTTTATGCAGTAAAGGGTACTGGAGCTTATTTAAACGGACAAAGAATAAAGATAAGTTCGTGTACCCATCTTAATGATGCAGTAATTGCAACTGGGTTCCCCTATCAGGTTAAAAATATGGAAGAATTGACAGGTATCCTACACCATATTCTTGACTCGTCTAGAGGGGTTAGAAGATTAGGTTCAGCGGCTATTGATCTGGCCTATACTGCAGCAGGTAGATTTGATTCATACTATGAAGCCTTAATCAATCCCTGGGATGTTGCGGCAGGAATCTTATTGGTAAAGGAAGCCGGTGGATTGGTAACAGATATGAATGGTAACGAATCTGTCCTGTTTGCAAGAAACATATTGGCCTCTAATCCATTTTTACAAGCTGAACTATTAAGCCTAATCAAAAAAGTTAAACAGTCTAATCATTTTAGTTAATTTTACCCAGCTATAAGTATGTCACGCAAAGCATTGATCATAGTCACTTTGGTACTTGTTGTTGTAGGAGCAGGCATATCCTTTTATTACTATAACAAACCAACTCAGTCTTTGCATAGTCTAGGTGTAGATTATAAACTTACAGCGAAGAATATTTTTCAGGAGTTTGAAGATAATGAAGAGCTGGCTACACAAAAGTATCTGAATAAAGTTTGCGAAATAACCGGATTATTTGATACACTTTTAAGTAATGAACAAGGTGCAAAAGTGGTCTTACTTAATTCTGAAGGAGGAATGGGCGCATTAAGTTTTGAGTTGGATTCCACAATCCAATCGGCTTCAAATTATCCAAAAGGACAGATCATTACATTAAAAGGAATCTGCAGCGGAAAACTTATCGATATAATATTTAATCGCTCCATTATCGTATATAATTAATTAAAGTTCCTTGTCTTCAACTAAAATTCGTTTAATTGTAATCCTTGCTGCTCTGATGATAATTGGAATTTTCATCATGCAGGGTTATTATATTATTAAAAATTTTGACAAAGAAGAGAGAGAATTTCAACGATCCGTAGGTATTGCATTAAGGAATACTGCCAATTCCATAGCTAAGACAAACAAAGCTGAACTCCCTCAAAGAGGTGTAGTTATACAAGAGTCATCCAATCAGTATAAGGTTAATGTCAATTCGCCAATCATTCAGGATTCTTTATATAATCTTTTACAGTCTGAATTTGAAAAACAGAATCTACAGTTAGAGTATGAATACGGAATCTATGACGAGGCTACCAACGAACTTATTTATAGTCAGGGATCAGTTAATATTCTGGATAAGAAAGTAACTAAAAAGAAACCCGGCAAGAAGGTAAACCGCAAAAGCAAGATCAGTGATTTACCCTGTTACTTCGAGGTAAAATTTCCGGAAAAACAAACCTATATACTTTTTGAAATGAAGACCATACTCATTTCATCTGTTTTGGTTCTCATTGCATGCGGGATTTTTGCGACGGCTATTTTTGTCATTTTGAGGCAAAAGCGATATTCGGAATTGATGAGAGACTTTGTGAATAACATTACCCACGAATTCAAGACACCAATTAGTTCTATTAAGCTATCGGCTGATGTGCTTTCTCATCATCCTCTGGTAGAAGAGGACAGCCGACTAAAACAATATACAAGGATTATTGTAGATCAAAACAGTCGCTTAAATAATTTGGTAGAACAAGTATTGCAGATTGCCAAAATGGAATCTTCCTCATTTGCAATAAAGTTAGAGGAAGTAGATGTACATGAACTCATAAAACAACTTAGTTCGCAATACGCTTTCAGACTTAATGATAAGGGAGGAAATTTTGTACTTGAACTGGAAGCCGAACTTCACAAAATCCAAGCCGATCGGTTTCATTTACAAAATGTCTTTTCAAACCTTCTGGATAATGCAGTTAAGTACAGCAAGGATTTTCCGGATATTAAAATCAGAACAAGCAATAGTGTATCTTCTCTCATTATTGAAATTGAAGATAAGGGAATAGGAATAAAGCCAGAAGACCAACTGAAGCTATTTCAGAAGTTCTATAGGGTTCCGACTGGCAACCTTCACAATGTCAAAGGATACGGGATTGGTTTATATTATGTAAAAAGAATTTGTGATGCACACGAATTTGGCCTTAACTTGCAGAGTGTTTTTAACGAAGGCACAAAAGTGACTATATATTGTAAAAATCCAAATAAATGAAACGAGCAAGATTACTTTACGCAGAAGACGATGAGACTCTGAGCTTTATCACCAAGGATCACCTTGAACTACAAGGGTATGAAGTGCACCATTTTATTAGTGGCTTACAAGCTTTTGAGGCTTTCAAGGCGGAAAAATTTGACCTCTGTATACTAGATGTCATGCTTCCTGAGATGGATGGATTTGCTTTAGCTGAGGCAATTCGGAAAAAGGATCAACAGATACCCATCTTGTTTCTAACAGCGAAGTCCCTAAAAGAGGACAGAATTCATGGCTTGAAACTTGGAGGAGATGATTATCTCACCAAGCCTTTTAGTATCGAAGAACTTTATTTAAAAATAGAAATCTTCCTGAGGAGAAGTAAGGTATTTGAGGCTCCTTCACAAGAGGTTGAAATTCAAGTTGGTATATATAAATACATGCCGATGGAATATCAATTATCCTACAATAACAATGTTCGTATTCTTACCCAAAGAGAAAGTGAACTATTGGATTATCTGATTAAGAATAAGAATAAAGTTATAAAAAGGTCAGCAATTTTGGAAAGCCTTTGGGGAGAGGATGACTATTTCATGGGAAGAAGTTTGGATGTTTTTATATCCAGATTACGAAAATATCTTAGCGAAGATCCTTCTATAAAGATCGACAATATTCATGGTATTGGATTCAAATTTGTTTGTCCATAATGTTCTCAGAGGATTTATTGCTCTGAATTTGTTTCTGGTAGCATCAGTACTTACGGGACAAGAAAGGAATCCTTTTGAGGTAAAGCCGCGTTATCTGATTAAAACAGATGGTGGGTATACTCATGTGGATTCTACAAAGAAGATTGAATTGAGTAATCCTTTCCAAATAGTAAGCTCTGGAGCTATCGACTCTACTCATAATATTCAGCATAAAAATTTCTTTGAAATACAAGTAGATAGAGCCTTAATCTCTAATTCGGATCAAAACGAATTGAACTCATCCATGCTTTGGATGATGATTTTTTTATTTTCAATACTTGCCTTAGCGGTTAACATCAACAGAGGCCTAGTAACTAAATTATACCGAACCAGTTTTAACCTTAACCTTTTCAATACCCTCTATCGCGAAAATAAAGAGGAGAACAGGCTCATGTTTCCGTTGCTTTATGGCTTATACTTTGTAGCGATCAGCATTTTTATTTTCCAAGGATTTGTACATTTTAAAGGAAACAACAATATTTTTCTTTTGATTTACATTACCCTGGGAGTATTGACCCTTTATTTGGGAAGGCATTTAAGCTTAAAAATATTTGCAAATCTATTTGGTTTACAAAAGGAGATCGACCATTACTTATTTAATATAATTTGCTTTGGATCGGTTGTTGCCATATTATTTATACCCTTGGATTTTATAATCATTTATTCCAAACCTGAATGGAGTAAGAGATTATTGATACTGGGTTCATTGATTTTTATAGGATTTTATCTGTTGAGACAGTTGAAAGAAATTATGACGAGTTCTAATCTTTGGACTAGATCAATTATTCATTTTTTATTGTATCTTTGCGCCTTCGAAATTACACCCTTGGTCTTGTTGTATGCTTACATTCATCAACAAGGCTGGGTATAAGAGACTGGCGTGCCAACAAAAACGAAAAAAACATCAGCAAGTTCCAAAGCTAGATACAAAAAGGTGTCTTCTATTCTGATCTCCCAGCCTAAGCCGGAAAGATCTCCATATTTTGATATTGAAAACAAACATAAAATACAGGTAGATTGGCGATCATTTATTCAGGTTGATGGTTATTCCGAGAAAGACTTTCGCAGGCAGCGTATAAGAATGGAGGAATTTCCTTTTGTTATCTTTACCAGTAAAAATGCGATTGATAACTTCTTTAGACTTGCAGAAGAAATGCGGGCAAGAATTTCAGAAAATGTTAAATATTTCTGTACAACTGAGAATATTGCCAACTATCTTCAGAAATTTATATTATACCGAAAGCGTAAAGTTTTTTATGGTACAAAAAAACTGAGTGATATTGCCAATTATTTTAATAAACATAAAGATCAGGGAGAGTTTCTTCTTCCATGCTCGGATACTGGTAACAATGAAGCATCTGAGTATTTAAAAACTACAAAAATAAAGTTTGTAGAATCACCAATGTATAGGACAGTTAGTGCCGATTTGTCTGATCTTAAAGATATCAAATATGATATTTTAGTGTTTTTCAGTCAGCTTGATGTTAAGTCTCTTTACGATAATTTTCCAGATTTTGTACAGGGCAAGACCAGAATTGCAGCTTTTGGAAATGCAACTGCCAAAGCGGTATTAGATGCAAATCTCATTCTCGATATTCAGGCACCCACAATAGAGAATCCATCCATGACCATGGCTCTTGAACATTATCTGACGATCAGTAATAAATAGAAGATATTGATCGGTTCAATAGACGAAATAGCTAGTAGATTATTGTTAAAATTACCCGGAAAAAATGCGCATTCAAAAATGATGCCTTTACCGGATAGATTGAATGAATTGCCGTCGTCAGATCATAAGCAGGCTGCAGTCTTGATACTCCTTCAAGCTAATAACGAAAATTTAGAGTTCCCATTAATAGTGAGAAATTCACAATCAGCTAAAGATCCTCACAGAGGACAAATTGGATTGCCCGGAGGAAGAATGGAACAATCTGATTTCAACCTTGCCTTTACCGCTCTACGAGAGACTCAGGAAGAGATTGGAGTGCCTTCAGAACATATTAAGATTCTGGGTTCCTTATCGCCTTTATATGTTCCGGTAAGCAAAAATCTTGTACATCCCTTTGTTGCATTTTTGGATCTGAATTGTGAGTATAATTTACAAGATAAAGAGATTCAGGAAGTCTTTCATTGCGGGTTAAATCAATTATTGGATGAAAAAAATATTTCTAAGAGAATCATCAATACCAGTTATGCAAATGAAATTTCTGTGCCGGGTTTTCAAATTGAAGATCGATGGATTTGGGGCGCAACAGCAATGATCTTGGCTGAGTTTAAAGAAATCTTTAAGAGGGGTCAAGAATAATTTATTTGTTTTATGGTATTCTAAAGGATCAAATGTTTTTCTAGGGTTATCTTTACCATTTAGTATCCTTAAAATGTAATGAATTATACAGCAGTACATGATAAAGTCATTGCCTTACTGAGGAATCAACTTTCTTCGCATCTTTCCTACCATAATGTACAGCATACTTTAGACGTAATTGATCAATCCGAACGTATCGCTCGAAATTTGAATGTTGCAGAAGAGGAAATTGTTATATTAAAAACCGCAGCCCTGTTTCATGATACCGGTTTTCTGGTAAATCATCTCAATCATGAAGAGATTTCTTGCCGTTTAGCCAAAGAGGAATTGAGTAAATATGATTATTCCGACAATTGCATCGACAGGATATGCAAAATAATAATGGCTACAAAAATCCCCCAATCACCCACCGAGATGCTGGCCGAGATATTATGCGATGCAGATCTTTACTATTTAGGAACTAACCAATATGTAAGTATTTCGAATAATTTGCTTAAAGAGTACCAGGCAAACGGCATTGTTAAATCAGTAAGAGAGTGGCCTGATATCCAAATTGGATTTTTAAGTTCGCATCATTATTTTACCCCACTGGTTCAGGAAGAATGCAATTCATTAAAAAATGAAAACCTTCAAAATGTACTGCACCAAAAACACAATGCAACCGAAGATCCATATAGAAGATTCAAGGATTATTTTCAAATTGCTTTAGGGGTTATCTTGGTTGGTATAGGATTAAAAGGATTTTTGGTTCCGAATCATTTTTTTGATGGAGGCAACACCGGAATTGCACTTTTGATTCGACAGAGATTTGGTATTGATTTATCGCTCATTCTGTTGTTTCTCAATCTTCCATATGTTATTGCCGGCTATTATAGTATTGGAAGAAAATTTGCAATCAGGACCTTAATTAGTCTGATATTATTAGGACTTTTTATCCTTTACATACCCATCCATGGAATGACTCATGATAAATTACTCATTGCTTTGTTTGGCGGAGCATTTTTAGGTATTGGAACCGGAATGGTTATGCGGGCCGGAGCAGCAATAGATGGTATAGAAGTCCTCGCCTTATACACCTTAAAAAAAACTTCTTTCACCATGACAGAGATAATCATGGGAATCAACATTATAATATTTGCCATAGCAGGTCTGGTGTATGGGATTGAGATTTCGTTGTATTCAGTATTAACCTATGTAGCAGCTACAAGATGTATTGATTACATTGTCGAAGGCTTACATGCTTATACCGGAGTAACTATTATTTCAGCCAAAAGTCAGGAGATTAAGTATGAGATTGTTAATTCTATGGGACGAGCAATAACCGTCTATAAAGGGGAGAGAGGTTATCTCCCGGGACAATATCAGTTAAGCAATGAAGTAGATATTATTTTTACAGTAATCAACAGACTAGAGTTAAGAAAATTGAAGAATCTTGTGTATAGTATTGATTCAAGAGCTTTTGTGTATTCAAACACCATTAAAGAAGCTTCCGGGGGAATTATAAAAAGAAGAATAGGACACTAAAATTCTAGTACAATTCTTTAAGTATTAAGAGTTCATTTTGTGGGAATGCTAAATTAAATTTTGAGTTTAATAGGATTAATCTGGTTGTAATTAATCTATTTCGCAAAAAATGTTTTGATGCTTAACGAGTCAATATTATTCGATTTTTCGTCTTCACTAACACTTCACTACTCATTCTCGGAATTTTGAATCTATAATACGAGTTAGAGAATAATAAAATTTCAGCAATTTTTAAATTTGATTAATAAATTAAGTCATAAAATAAAATCTGCTTTAGTATTCAATTTTTTCACCAAGTCCTGAGAATAGAAAATCATTTCTATAAATATCCATTAGAATTTTAAAAGCGAGATGACCAGTACAATGAGTTGGAGCTACACGTTTCACTTTCAATTCGTTCTTTAAAATATTAACGACCTGAATTGTTTGAAATCTGTTAAAAGGAATTAAGTGAAATCCACCGTACACTAGTTCAATATTCTCGTTTGTTAAGAATTTTACTTGCTTTACTATATTTTCAATTCCGGTATGAGAACATCCGACAATTACAACCTGTCCATTTTCTGTTTTCATTGAGAGAGAAAGTTCTGGTAGATTTGTATTTTTGCAAGCTTCTTGATTATGTTCAAAGTGTCCTGTTACAAAAGAGTTCCCGGGATAGCATGAGAAATATCCCATGAACTGTGAACTTGTTGAAACTATTTTCAAGCCAGGCATTATATCTTTAGACATTTTTATAAACTCAATATTAGCGTTCCAAAAACGCCCTGACTGGTTAATTACAAATTTAGTATTTCCGCCATCAAAGTATTGCAACTGTTTTGGTAGTGAATCCTTCACCATGGATTCTTGTCCTGTCGCATCAAATGGTACCGGTGCACCCCAAAAAATATCATAAGGAAAATAAATCTTAACGCCAGGATTTACTTTTAACAAATAATCGAGTCCATTAAGATGGTCAAAATGACCATGTGAAATTACTACAATATCGATTTTAGAAAGATCGATACCAAGTTTATTACAATTAACTTTAAAAATATCTGCATTGCTACCTGCATCAAAAAGAATAGTTTTGTCTAAATATTTTGTAATACATGAAAATCCAAAATCTTTAATTAATGAAGAATCTTTACCAAAAGCATCATACAAATTTATAATTGTTCCTTCTTTGATTTCAGAGTACTTTTGACAGTATATATTGTCAATAGTAAACAGTAAGCCAGTAATTATATAAATCTTGAGCAAATTACATTTCATGGCGAAATTTTTTGTTTTAAACTAAATTCTTTTCTTTTTTCTATTTTTTAATGTGAAGGTAATTAGTTTATATCAGATTGTTAAATCGAATTCAATAGTAGAATTTACTTTATCAAAGATAATTTGTTTTAATAAACTTATTAGTATATTTTGACATTATTGTGTTTATTGAAAATTGCGCAAGGTGAAATTTGCCAATAAAAGTATGATTTTCTATTCAATCTTTAGATAAGCAATATTAAGAATGTAGAACTTTTTTATTGATAATTTTAAGTGCATATGTTTCTTTTATCAGATATTAGCTATACTTCAATTCTTGCTTAGATACAACAATTGATTTTTAAGAAAATTCTATAATACAGATTGAGTTATACATACATCAAACTTATAAGATTGAGTGATTATTATTACATTTGCCATTCCATGATTAAAGGGGTATTGATTATTTAAAATATTGAACCTAAGAATCTGTAGAATAATAAGATGAAGGTCTATGATATTAACTTGAAAAGTTGGAATTGTTCAATAGGCTTATTTATTTCTTTGTGTAGTTGTGATCAAATATTATTGAGAACTGAACTTTTCAGATTTACCCAAAATTGATAAATACGATATAAATATGAGTGATTTTGATTTTAACAAAGAGGTTGTTGAATTAAGTTTTCAGAAACCCGTTTTAATCGATTTTTGGGCGGACTGGTGCGGACCTTGCAAGGTTCTAGGCCCTGTACTGGATGAATTGGTCAAAGAAGATAAGGGTAAATGGGAATTGGTAAAAATCAATACCGAAGAACAAAGTGAAATAGCGGCATACTTTAGAATTCAAAGTATTCCTAATTGCAAACTAATTCATGAAGGAAAAATTATTGATGAATTTTCCGGTGCTCAATCAAAGGCAACAATCAGACAATGGTTGAATAAGCATCTTTCAGAAATTGTAGTTGAAGAAGTTGAAGCGGAACCGGATGACTATGATGAAATTATTGCGAAGCAGAAATTAATCCCGGATAAGATCATGATGAATAGTATTACATCATTTCTAAATGCGCATCCTGAGCACGAGAGGGCTTTAATTGATTATTTAAAGCATGAAGTTTTTTATCAACCGGAACAAACAATTAAAAAGCTTGCCAATATTTCAGATTCAAAAATGGCAGATTCACTGTCCGAGTATTTTGTATCAATTAAGGAATACATTCAACTGGAATCTAATACAAACTCAAAAGCAAATCAATTGCTGGTGGAATCAAAAAATGCTTTATTGAATAGTAAAGGACAGGAAGCAATTGATAAAATTATTGAAGCAGTTCAACTTGAACCTAAATTTCAAAACGAACTTCCAAGAAGAATCGGGATAGCACTATTCAATATCTGGGGAAACCAGTCGGATTTGACGCGTGATAATCGTAAATTATTTGATATGGCAATATGGTAAAATACTGATTAACTAATTGACAGCTTGAATTTTTATTTATCCAAAATGCAATGTAATTTTTAGTACTTTATTTAATAGGTCAATTCCTTGAAGCGAAATTTAATTTTATTGAATATTGAATTTTATATAACTGAATTGACTTAATCTTATTATTTATTAACAAGTTCTGATAAAAGATTATTTATTAACTTTAAACCAGTTCAAATAATTCATTTGAGTTATTCCAAAGTATTTACTTTATCCCAAATAACTTACTTGATGAATTATATTATCTTACTCATAAAGGCTTCAAATAGTAATAAATTTTAAAAATGCAAACAGAGACTTTAGCGCTCTGTTTGCACTCTATTATTTTGGATAATTTGGATTAAAATTATCAATATTTCTCATTGAATTATTGTTACTTTAAAAAGGTTACTTTGCCGTTATGAACATCATACATTCCTCCAACTATTTCAATTTCTCCTTGCGAATGCAATTCATTAAGTATTTGACTTTGTGATAGAATCATTTCAATCAATAATTCCACATTTGCCTTAGCCACTTCATCAAATTGTTCAGGAGGAATAGCTTCATCTTTTGTTTTTGCAAGAATTTTTCGGATAGCTGGTTGCAATTTTTGAAGCAATCCTGTTAGATTTCCCATGCTTACATTCTCGCATGCTACTTTTACTGCTTCGCATTGTGTGTGACCAATTATTGCCACAACTTTTGACTTTGCTATTTTACAAGCATACTCCATACTACCCAGTACATCTTCATTAATAATATTACCGGCGATCCGAACACTAAATAAATCACCAATATTAGTATCAAACATTCTCTCAGCGGTCGTACGAGAATCAATACAGCTTACCACAATTGCCATAGGATGTTGTCCTTTGGAAGTAGCTCTAACCTGACTGGGAAAATACTTGCGTGTTAATTTGCCTTCCAGGAACCTTTTATTTCCTTCTTTTAGTAATTCTATAACTTCAAGAGGTGACAGATCTTCTTGTTGTTTTTTACTGATCACATTTTCAAATTGTAGATAATCAACTTTATTCGTATCCTCATGAATTCCTATTATGTTTAATTTAATGTCTCTTTCTCTTGCTACTGTTCCCTTAAAATCATCAATTAATTCTCTGATATCATGGTCGATGTATGTAGTTCGGGAAGCGTCAATAATTACTTTAGATTTTTCTGGAATTTCCCATAAGGCATTCTTCATTGTTGCCTTGCTAAGGAAAGTAGTTTGTGTAGGGAGCTCAATTCGAACTGTTTCTCCGAATGAAACCTTTTCCCTTTGCAATAAGAAAGGATTTAAATAATTGTATTTTAATAAATAGTATGCGCTAACCGAAAGTCCAACAATCACTCCAATTAATAAGTCTGTAAAAATAATTGCCAATACCGTAGCAATAAATGGTACAAATTGATTTAATCCCTTTTTATACATCTGTTTGAAGAGGGATACTTTAGCAAGTTTGTAGCCGGTTATAATGAGAATTGCCGCTAAACTGGAAAGTGGAATCTTATTTAATATTGGGCTGAGGACCCATACACTACCCAACAACAACAGACCATGAAAAATTGTCGAACTCTTTGTTTGTGCTTTTGCATTAATATTGACAGAACTACGAACAATTACAGAGGTTATCGGTAATCCGCCAAGGAGTCCTGAAATAATATTTCCAACTCCTTGTGCGACTAATTCTCTATTTGGAGGAGAATGTCGTCTATGAAAGTCCAAATTATCAATTGCTTCAATATTTAGTAATGTTTCAAGTGAAGCAACAATTGCAATAGTAACACCAACAATCCAAAGATCACTATTAAGTAATGATCCAAAATCTGGAATTTTGAAAGTTGAAAAAAATGTTGAGCTATCCATTTCTGGAATATTTACAAGATGAATTGAACTCAACATTAAATCAGGAAGGTATATTCTGAGCAATTCATTGATCAGTACTGCAACAATTACTACGACAAGAGAGGAAGGCAGGAATCGGATCTTTCTAAGTATAGTTCTATCCCACAATACTAAAATGAGAATTGAGACTGCTGCGATTATTACAGCTCCAAAATTTAAATTATTAAAGATATTAATCAAAAACGAAAATGTTCCTTTTCCGTCTTCATCGATAAATAAAATATTCCCATCCGAGTTGGCATCATATCCGACTGCATGCGGAATCTGTTTTAAGATTAATAATATACCAATTGCAGCCAACAAACCCTTGATTACATTCGAAGGGAATGCATCTGAAATATAGCCTGCTTTTAATAGACCAGCAATCAATTGAAGAATTCCTGCAATTACAACTGCAATCATAAACAATTCAAAACTTCCCAATTGAGAGATGGATGAGAGAACAATTGCAGCCAGTCCGGCTGCCGGTCCGCTGACACTAGTGCTGGAACCGCTAAGAATACCAACAACAATACCTCCAATAATACCGGCAATTAAACCCGAAAGTAGTGGTGCTCCTGATGCAAGTGCAATACCCAGACATAAAGGAAGAGCAACTAAGAATGTTACGATTCCAGCCGGCAAATCATATTTCAGATTTGCAATAAAATTTTTATTCATGAAAAAGTTTAAATTTAATTTAAGTTAAAAGAATTACTTCCTGTTTGAATTAATCAGGAAGAAAAAAATTAAATTAAACTTTCTGGAGGTGGTGTAGGCTCCTCGATTGTAGAAGGATGTATATAATTTGATTGAATCCAACTAATCGTTGGTAAATATTTTGGTTTTAAAACTTTAAATCTGAATGATTGTGTATAAATATACTCAGAAAAAATTTTAGGAGAATCTTCCTTGATTTCTTCTTCTATTAAAAGAACAAAACTCTGAATTTTCTTTGTAGAGTTAATTGAATTAATGGGCTGAAAAACTCCACAAGAGAAAATTAAAATCGCTGTAAAAATGGAAAATATTTGCGTTATCACTTTAAGTTCGTCTGCAAATGTAGCATTATATTTTTAATATCAACATTTTTTCAACAGAAACTTAATTTTATACTTCAGTGCACAATTTCATCTAAATGCCTGAATAGACTCAATGAGTAATAAAAGCCTAGGTTATTACATATTATGGGAGCTCATTCAATTCTCTTGAAATACTTTATACTTATTATAGAAAGAAATATATAATTTTATACATATGTTCTCGCACAGCACAAGTAAGGTACTTGAACTTTGTAATCTCAATTTGAAAATATTTTAATTTTTTTTAAATAATTCAAGCGATGAGAATTGAACAATAAAAGAACACTTATTAAGTAATTTTAAGTTATCCATTTTAAAGCAAAGAATAAGAAGGTTTTAATAAACCTATGATGTTTATCCAAATCCTGTCAAAGATAATTTAATGATAAATGTTGATGATGACTTAAGGAATATTAGATTGAAGATAGAATTGTACGATGTATTAGACAATAAGGTAACAGAAAGGAATACAATAGGAAGTACAATTCTTCCAACCATGAACCTGGTTCAAGGTACTTACTTCTTGAAGATCTTAAGTGATTCAAAACTAATTTATTCCGATAAAATCATCAAGTACTAGATCTGCCTTGTAAACCTTGGATTATCCTTAAATGTATAGTGATTTAAACAACATCGTGGTTATTCAATAATTCTTTTTTCGAAAAGAATTATTGAATAACAGATTGAGAACCTGCATATTGGTAGTGCAATAGTTCATATTATATAAATATGCTATATGTTAAAATTGCAAAAAAACTTGACATTGACTTATTCAATGAATTAAATTTGTAATTGAACGCTAATCAAAGTATTTATATTATGAAATCCAATCCAATCCAATCCAATCCAATCCAATCCAATTTAACTTATTATTGCTAATGCTACTTTTGGGAGCAGTATGTCTTAATAAGGGATGCAAAGAAGACAGTTTAGAGAAAAATTCTGATAAATATAGCTTACTATCAAAGCAAGAATTCAATAGGTATATTGAAGGTGATACTCAAGCTGTTAAAAATGCAAATCCTTCAGAAGCTATGTTTTTTTGCGAGTATGTTAGAGATAGTATGACATGTTGTATTTCAAATTCATGTTGTAATTCAAGTAATGATTTATTCCGTTCGAATTTTACCACAACAAGGCATTGGATGTTTGCTATTGGTTGTGCATTAGAAAATAGAGCTACAAAAAGATTATTCAATTGTGGACAAAAAGGAACAGCACACCAAAATTGTAGCATTCTAACTTATGAGTATAGTCTTAACTACGATGATGATGACATAGATGATGAGTATGGAGGTACAAATACGAGACCTTTTGCAAATTGTACTTTGCAAAATTATTCAACTTCTTATACCTGCCATTTAACTAATGAACCCGATGCTCAATACAATGTGGATATACCTGTGGCAGTTCAAAATTTAGTGATTGATGATATTGAAAATATTTGGAATTCTGGTTTTCAAAAATGCAGTTCTTCTAGTTATTATGGAGTATTACTAGATGTGAGAATAAAAATATGTGAAAAGAATTTTGAATCATTTTGTGTATCGAATAATCTAGAATGTTTTAACATATATCTCGTTGTTGAATTTGAATATGCTTGCTGCCCAGTAGGAGGTGGTGGACAAGGACAATAGTGTAAGGTTGAATATGATAAAATTATTTCACTGTCTTCTCTATTATTCAATTATTTTCTATGCAACAGCCCAGAGTCAGTGGGAAAGAATTGATATGCCGCAGAATATGTTTATTCGTGATATTGCTGCTAAAAAAGAAGGAACTATTTACTGTACAATTCGTGGTAAGTATGAGATTAGATCTTTTAATATTTTTGAGAATTTGCCGAATTATGTATCTCTTAACAGTCAGAATGTATTGAATAATTATCCATTTAATCCTGAAAATTTGAATCAAAAAAGTAGCCTCACTTTAGATTGTGACAACTCCTTAGTTACAGCAAGCTATGGAGTGTTATTTAGGTTAATTAATGATAAATTAGTTAGAATTATGTTACTAGATACTAGCTTAAGCTCGTATGTTAATGAAATGAGCAATGTTAAAATAGATAATAATTGCAGAGTTTTTTTCAAGGAAAGTAACAGCATTAAAATGATGAATGAAAGGTGGAATAATTCAACTCAGTCAATTTCAAAGGTATTTGATGAAGGAGCGCCTGTATTAAATTTTTTCCCTTATAATGATAGTATCAATTACAGCATAACTTATAAAAATGGAATTACAGATATATATCAATATAATTCCCAATCTTTTAAAACTTATAAATTGGTTTCGATTCCATTTCAAGTTGCTAGCCACTCGATAATTTTAGAAAATGGTGATATGTATCTAGGAGTAGAAGAGGAGCTTTATTATTATTCTAACAAAGGAAAAAGTTTATTTGCACCAATTATAGATACCATTTTGAAAAATCATGGCAAGGTATTTGGAATTTATAAATCAGAATCAGACAACTCAATAATTTGTTTTAAAGATCCTAACCTATTTATTACTTATGACAATTGCAATACTTGGCATAAAATTTACAATTTTAGTTATAAATTTCCTTTTCGTGGAGGAGTTGATAAATTTTTTTATTGGGATACAAATCATGCTGTTGTATTAAGTTCACACCCGAATTGCGATCTTCGAGAACTATTAGTGATAAATTCTCAAAATTCAAATTGGACTCAAGTTAATCTAGAATATTCCAACTATAATTTTACTGAAATTACCAATAATAATAATGAATTCATCTGCAAATATGATTGTAATTACATTAAGTCTAATAATGGAGGGCGTAATTGGTTTTATTTGAATAGAGTAAATTATTCTCATGAATCGGATTTTATGAAATTTCTAAGCCTACAATCTAACGGTCCCATTAGATTTAGTTTTAATTATCGTTTGGATACTCTTTATAGATCTCTTGATTTTGGTCAAACATGGACTTATAATACGACCATCAGAGGCATTAGTAAAGTATTTCACTTAAGTCAAGAAGAATTAATTGCAGTGGCACTTTCTAATCCTTCTGTTGGAAATGTTATTGATTTTTATTATAGTAATGACAATGGAGATCATTGGAACCTAGTTCATGAGAATTTTAAGTCTAATTTGAATTTGTTAATGAAATCGGACAAGAATGGATTTTTTTATTTAATACTTTCAGGAACTAATATAAGTCAAGTTTATGTCTCTAGAGACAAAGGGAGAACTTGGAATCTTGATATTAGGTTTCCTAAATTCTATATAAATGATTTGTTTTTCGAAAACGATGGAAGATGTATTTTACATGCTCAAGACAACAATAATATAATCGATATATTCGCTACTTACGATTTTAATTCATATTTAAGACTAGATACGAGACCAGATAATTACTACTTTAGCATTGTTAGACCTTTAGGGAATAGTCGATTTATTTGTGCAGCCAATAATTTGTTTCAACCAATTAAAGGAATATTTTATTCAGATGATGATGGCAATAACTGGAAGGATTTAACTTACAACCTACCAGACTTTCATTCTAAAGAAAAATATACGATCGTAAATGATATGATTGTAGATGATCAGGGTCAGCTTAATATTTCTCTAACATATGACGGACTATGGCGTTACAATACTCCACTGGTCTCTTTCGGGGAGCTTACTAACGAAACAGAAATAAAAGTATATCCAAATCCTGTTACTGACAATTTAATGATAAGAATAAATGATGACTTAAGGAATATTAGATTGAAGATAGAATTGTACGATGTATTAGGCAATAAGGTAACAGAAAGGACTGCTATAGGAAGTACTATTCTTCCAACCATGAACCTGGTTCAAGGTACTTACTTCTTGAAAATCTTTAGTGATGCAAAACTGATTTATTCCGATAAGATCATCAAGTACTAGATCTGACTTGTAAACCTTGGATTATCATAGGATGTATAGAGGTTTAAATAAGGTAGTGGTCATATAATAATTTTTTTTCGATATGAATTTAATATAACATTGTTTTTATAATAAATTTATTGACAGGCATATCCTTATTCCCTTATTAAAGATTGACTTACTATGAATATAAAAAAATCAGAAGTAGCAACTATTAATCTATTCTGAATTAATTACGCGGGGAGATATTTATGAAATGATGTTTTGGAAAATAATTTTATTAATTTACTTTTTTATTTTCTCAGCAAATGCAATAATATGTCCATCCGGATCAGAAAAGTAACACGCTTTATCTCCCCAATCTCTTTCCTTAATTGGACTTAGCAGTTTTGCACCAATTTTCTTTGCATTATCAAATTCCACCTGAATGTTGTCAACATAGAAATACAACTCACACCTCGGAACTCCATTTCCTTTGTCTGGGTGAGGGCTTCTGGCTTCAAGTATTTTTTCAATATTCCTGGTGCTCATTAATCCAACTTTACAATTGTCTGACAAGTTGAATTCTGTCATGCCAGGAACATTTAAATCTGCTTCCTTGCGAAATACTTTTTTGTAAAATTGGTAACTTGTGTCTTGATCGTTGACAAACAGAATTATCTCAATAAGCTTAATATGTTTGATCATCTGTTAATTTCTCAATTGGTAGATTCCCGGAAGATTTCGTCCTGATTCATTATAATCCATTCCATACCCAATTATAAATTGATCATTAATTTCAAAGCCGGCGATAAGATCATCAAATGAATAAAGTAATTTTCCGGGCTTTAAAACTAATGTTGCTATTACCAATTTCCGGATTGGAATATTGTGAAGTTTATTCATCAGCTCCTTTACTGTATTTCCTGATTCAATAATGTCTTCTATGATCAAGACATTCTTATTGACAAATATTTTATAGTCTATTTGTTGAATAAATACTTCTCCTGAATTATTGAATCCCTGATAAGAAGAAGTTTTGATGAAATGTAATTGAACATTATCTAATTGTCTTGTTAGATCAGCTGCAAATATAAATGCCCCATTCATAAGTACAATAGCATCAATACAATCTGCTTTGTCGAAAATTAAATCGATAGACTTAGCCATGATTTCAATTCGGTCATGAATTGTTTCTTTGGAAAGTATGAGTTCAAAGAATTTGTTGTCAATGACGACCGATTTCATCAGAATAATGAATTTTGAAATTTCAAATCCGGATTCTCAAATTGTAACAATTGTTTTTTAATTTGATCTCCCCATTTAAAATGACCTGATTTTCCTGAACTGTATAAGACCCGATGACAAGGAATAAGATAAGCATGATCGTTGCTACCGATGGCTGCACCTACTGCCCTGGAACCTGAAGGACTGTTTATGGCTTGGGCAATTTTTAAATAATTTGTTGTTTTGCCAAATGGAATTTTTACCAATTCTTTCCATACCTTTATCTGAAAATTAGTTCCTCTGATAAAAAGTTTTACCTTGATTTGACGTTGTTGTCCTATACTCTTAATGATGTCAACCATTAATTCAGTAGCCTGCTCAACAATTTCCACATTATCAATCGTTGTTTTCAAAATTTCTGATACAGTTTTCAGATTATACATTGAACTGATTAATATTCCGTCTTCATATTGGACCAAACACAAATTACCAATCGAAAGCCTAAATTCTGAAATAAATAATAATATTTTTTCCTTCTGAGGCTTAAAAGTTAAAAGTTCCATAATCAATTGACAAATTTATAATTATTTTCTTCGTATAAATACTAAATTCTTTAGCAAATAGAGTTATAAATCAAACTGTGCTTTATTTTTACCCTACTTTTATGTCAGAGCTTCTTAGCTTTTCAGAATTAGATCACATTGAGATTATTGGTGCTCGGGAGCATAATCTGGATTCTGTTTCAGTAAACATTCCAAGACATAAACTGGTAGTTCTGACAGGTATCTCAGGCAGTGGAAAATCATCTTTGGCGTTTGACACTATTTATTCTGAAGGACAAAGAAGATACATGGAGACTTTTTCAAGCTATGCAAGACAGTTCATTGGAAATCTTGAAAGACCTGATGTAGAAAAAATAGATGGCTTAAGTCCTGTCATTTCTATAGAACAAAAAACAACAGGATGGAATCCCAGGTCCACTGTGGGAACAACTACAGAAATCTATGATTTGTTTCGTCTTTTTTTTGCAAGAGCTTCTGACGCTTATTCTCGTATCACCGGCATGAAAATGATACGATATACTGAAGAACAAATGATTGGAACCATAGTAGATTCTTTTCAGAACAAACAGATCAGTATTCTTGCACCCCTTGTAAGATCCAGAAAAGGAAATTATCGCGAACTTTTTGATTCTGTCAGAAAGCAAGGATTTAATAAAGTCAGGATAGATGGGATAATTTCGGAATTGAAACCAGGGTTAAGTCTGGATCGATTTAAAATACATGATATTGAAGTATTGGTAGATCGTATCCAGGTTATTCCGGAACGTTTGGATAGACTGACCTATAGTCTTCAGACTGCATTGCGAATTGGCAATGAACTGATTTTTATTCTTGATGAAGATAAATTGGTTCCATTCAGTAAAAAACTTATGGATCCGGAAAGTGGAATTTCTTATGACGAACCTTCACCAAATTCTTTTTCATTTAATTCGCCGTATGGCTACTGTCCTGAATGTAAAGGATTGGGGAAGGTACATGAGGTAGATTATCGTCTAATTATTCCTGACGAAAATTTAAGTATTCAAGAAATTGGAATTCGTCCATTGGGTGAAGTTCGTGAAACAATAACTTTTAAAAATTTAAAACAGATTGCTGATCGCTATCATTTTAATTATAATACACCCATAAAAAAGATTCCCAAAAAAGCAATTGATACAATTCTGTATGGTGGAGACAGTAGTTTTCCGATTGATCCAAAACACAGCTGGATGGATGATGAATTTCATTTAGCAAGCGAGGGATTAGTCAATATGCTGAAACGATGGCAACGCGATTCTACTTCAGAAAAAATCAGACAGTTTGCTGAAGACTTTATGATTATTACCAATTGTCCTGCTTGTGAAGGAACCCGTTTAAAAAAAGATTCATTATTTTTTAAACTCAACAATAAAAATATTGCAGAATTGGCCAATATGGATATTGGAGATCTGATCCTATGGATGAGTAAGCTTGAAAGTCAGCTATCGGATAGGCAGAAACAAATTTCAAAAGACATTCTAAAAGAGATTAATATTCGGTTGGGTTTTCTAAAATATGTAGGTCTTGATTATCTTTCATTAAATCGTCCAACCAATACCCTAAGTGGTGGTGAATCACAACGGACACGACTGGCAACACAGATTGGTTCTCAGCTAAGTGGCATTACTTATATTCTGGATGAGCCATCAATAGGTCTCCACCAAAGAGATAATCAGCGATTGATACAATCCTTACAAGAATTAAAAAAACTCGACAATACAATCATTGTTGTGGAGCATGATAAGGATATTATGATGGCTTCCGACTATATTATTGATCTTGGACCAGGTGCCGGAATTCATGGAGGAAAGATTGTTGCCCAAGGAAGTCCCGAAAATTTTCTGAAAATTGAGAAATCAAAAACCGCCCAATACCTTTCCGGAAAATTGAATATTTCAATACCCAACAAAAGAAGAAAAGGAAATGGAAATTTTATTGGCTTGCATGGTGCAAGAGGAAACAATCTTAAAAATGTTAGCTTAAAAATACCTCTTGGATGTTTCATCTGCGTTACCGGTGTATCCGGAAGTGGAAAATCAAGCTTAATAAATGAAACACTCTATCCAATCCTTCGTTCACATTTCTATCAAAGTCTTCAAAGGCCTTTACCTTACGATAAAGTTGAAGGATTAGAATATATTGATAAGGTAGTTGAAATTGATCAGAATCCGATTGGTAGAACTCCGCGATCCAATCCAGCAACTTATACCGGAGTTTTTACGGAGATCAGAAATTTATTTTGTGGATTGCAGGAAGCAAAAATCAGAGGTTACAAACCTGGAAGATTTTCTTTTAATGTTTCAGGTGGAAGATGCGAAACCTGCGAAGGTGGTGGTATGCGAATTATAGAAATGAATTTTCTGCCGGACGTCTATGTGCCCTGTGAAACCTGTCATGGCAAGCGTTACAACAGAGAAACGTTGGAAGTCCTCTTCAAAGGAAAATCGATAGGAGATGTCTTAAATATGACTGTAGAAGAAGCAGTTAAGTTTTTTGAAAATATTCCAAACATATTCCGAAAGCTAAATACACTGAATCTGGTAGGATTGGGATACATCACCTTAGGGCAACAGGCAACAACGCTTTCGGGTGGAGAAGCACAACGAGTTAAGCTGGCAGAAGAGTTGTCCAAGAAAGATACAGGCAATACTTTCTATATCTTGGATGAACCTACCACTGGCTTGCATTTTCAGGATATAGAAATGCTGTTAGATGTACTGCAAAAGCTTGTTGAAAGAGGAAATACAGTTGTAGTTATAGAACATAATCTCGATGTTATTAAAGTTGCTGATATTGTACTTGACATGGGCCCAGAAGGAGGAAAAAATGGCGGAAAAATTATTGCCTATGGAACTCCTGAAGGAATTTCAAAAGTAAAAGAATCTCATACCGGAGAATTTCTAAAGAAAGAATTGAAGATGTGACATTAAATTAAATTTAAAAAATAATTTTAAGTTATTGTATAAAATAAATTACCCAATGAAAAATCCATTTACCTGGTTAGAAATTTACGTGAATGATATGCCTCGGGCACAAAAATTTTACGAAGAGGTATTAGACATAAAGATGAAACCTATGTTATCGGCTGAAGATACAGCTGATCTTGAAATGCTTGGCTTTCCGTGGGATCCTGATGGACCTAATATTAGCGGGGCCTTATGTAAGACTAAATATATGCAGGCTGGTACAGGTGGTACTTTAGCGTACTTTAACTGTGATGACTGTGTTGTGGAACTCGGAAGAGTTGTTAGGGCAGGTGGTAAGCTGATTAAGGATAAATTTCAAATTGGCGATTTTGGTTTTTGTGGAATAGCAATGGATACCGAAGGAAATATGATTGGATTCTATTCCATGAAGTAGTAATATTTTATTTTTTCTATTTTTACCATTATGTTTTTTTGTTAGTTTAGCTCACAGAAGTAAAATTTAACTTAATTCAGCTAAACAATTTTTACTATTTTTGATTCTTGAAACAATTTTTCCTAGATTTAATTAGTAGGGTCTGAATAAGCTCTGAGTAGTTAGTGCCGATCAATTATGTTATTTAACTCAATAGAATTCCTTATTTTTTTTCCGCTTGTCACCCTGCTTTTCTTTTTATTAAAGCACAAGTACCGATGGATTCTTCTTCTGATTGCAAGCTGTGTGTTTTACATGTTCTTTATCCCACAGTATATTCTGATTCTATTTGTTACCATACTGATTGATTATGTAGCGGCAATTTATATCGAGAAGTCAGATCAGAGTCGTAAGAAAAAATATTTAATCATCAGTATTGTTGCAACCTGCCTTGTGTTGATTATTTTTAAGTATCTTGATTTTTTTAATCAGAACATGATTCAGTTGAGTCATCTATTGGGATTTTATTATCCGGAAAAGGTGATTAAAGTAGTTTTGCCAATTGGTCTGTCCTTTCATACTTTTCAAAGCCTAAGTTATGTAATCGAAGTGTACAGAGGTCATCAAAAAGCGGAAAGAAATTTTGGAATTTATTCTTTATATGTGATGTTCTACCCACAATTGGTTACCGGTCCGATTGAACGACCCCAAAATCTATTGGTTCAACTAAAAGAAGAAAAAAAACTGGATTATTCAAATCTTTCAAATGGACTTAGATTAATTCTTTATGGCTTGTTTGTAAAAATGGTCATCGCTGATAATCTGGCATCTTATGTTGATCAGATCTATGCAAATCCAAAGGAGTATGGAACCTTGAGTATTCTCACCGGACTATTCTTTTATTCGTTTCAGATATATTGTGATTTTTTAGGCTATTCGACTATTGCGGTTGGATGTGCGAAATCAATGGGATATAATCTGATGGATAATTTTAAAAATCCATATTTTTCAAAAGGTATAGGTGAATTCTGGCAAAGATGGCATATTTCATTGTCCAGCTGGTTTAGGGATTATGTCTATTTTTCGTTAGGGGGCAATAAGGTAAAAATTCAACGTTGGATGATCAATATTTTGATTGTATTTGCGTTGAGTGGATTTTGGCATGGTGCCAATTGGACCTTTATAATATGGGGACTAGCGCATGGATTCATTTATATTATGGAATCCTTATCAGATCGATACCTCCCAAGAATAAAAGAATTAAAAAATTCATGGGTTAATCTTTTGTATATCACAAAAACATTTATTCTCGTTAGTTTTATATGGATCTTATTTAGAGCAAGTAGCATTTATCAGGTAAAAACATTATTGGCCTCTCTATTAAAAAATATTCATCTGCAGGATAAATTTTATGTTGATCCCAAAGTGTGGATTTTTCTTGGAATTTTTATTTTGTCTGATTACGTACTATTTAATACTCGATTTGATAAGTGGTGTTCGGTTCAAAAAAGCTACGCTAGATGGTCAGTTTATTTTATTTTAATATTCATGATTATCGTTTTTTCAAGTATAAATAATTTTCCATTTATCTATTTTCAATTTTAATGCTAATGACAAGTATAAAAATCATCGGTTTTAAAATTGTTCTTTTGATAGGATTCTTTGTTTTAGCTAATTTTGTTTACAAACACACTTTGTTCGAAAAAGATATTCAGGCTTATTCACCAGTTATTGATCTGGTAAGAACTGTCGTTAAGGATGGAGCAGAGATTATCTATTTAGGAGAATCATCTAACAATACGATTCGTTCAGATGATCAGGACAAAAGATCAATCAGTGAAATGATTTCGGCCTATTATCCTTCTAAAAAATTCGGACATATTACCAAAGAGGCAAGCCATGCCGGAATATTTTTTGACTTACTTCAGAATATTCCTGATAGTTCTGCAGTTAAAACAGTTATCGTAACACTTAATTTACGCTCCTTTGATGCGGGATGGATTTTTTCTGACTTAGAAACCCCTTTGCAACAAAGTATGGTTTTGCTAAAACCTTATCCTCCTCTATTCAATAGATTCTTGCTTGCTTTTAAAGCTTACGATATTAAGACCAACGAAGAACGTGAAAGACAATTCAAAACAGCTTGGAAAAATGAAACGCTCGTTTTTCCTGAACCCTTTAAATATAAAAATACGGATCAATGGAATAAAGGTATTGCTTATTCTGGAATAAAAAATCCGGATGGTTCCTGGAATACTCCCATGACAGAACTAGCCTGTCACTATGTAAAGACTTATGCCTTCCAGATTAATACCGAAACAAATCCAAGAATAAAAGACTTTGATCGGATTACAGCCTTGGCGAAAAAAAGAAATTGGAATCTTGTTTTTAACCTATTGGCCGAAAATGTCGATAAGGCTGATAGCTTAGTAGGCAAAGAACTCATCTATCTGATTAATCAAAATAGAAATGTGTTGGTTAGCAGATATCAATCTATGAATGTCTTGGTTGTTGATAATCTTGAAAAAGTTGGCGATGCAGAATTTATTGATAGAAGCTGGACAACTGAACATTATGCAGAAAAAGGAAGGAAAATTGTTGCACGAAGTGTTGCCAAAGCATTGAAACAAATTTATCCATCTGATTATTCTGATACTATCTCACAACAACAAGTAAGGGATGAATTCTTTTCGGATTGTGAAACTCCCATCGATTGGGGACAGATGAATACTTTGACTTCATCAAATTCGTTTTCAGGTAAATTTTCATCGCTTACCGGACAGAATCATGATTTTAGCTTAACCTTTGAACAATCATTGGAAAATCTACCTGAAACGATGAATAAGGTTGAAATAGAATTTCAGGTATTTCAAACAAATCTTAACCATGATGCAAAATTAGTCATTGAACTTCGCGGTCAAAGAATAGCTTTCAGCTGGAATGGATTCAAACTCAACGAACTTTCTAGAAAGGAAAAAGTCTGGGATAAAGTAAATTATCAGTTTCTGCTACCTGATAATTATGTTAAGGCTGAAATAATTAAGGTTTATCTTTTCAATCCTACTTCAACATCAATCTTAATAGATGACCTTCGTGTAAAGTTTAAACCTTGATTAAATATTTAATTTCTCTTTCGCCAGATTGAATAATTCTATAAGTTCGTTATCTGTTCTTGCCTGAGCATAAACTCTCAACACAGGTTCTGTTCCGGATGCCCGATACATTATCCAGTTTCCATTTGAAAAATAGTATTTGTCACCATCTAAGTTCTCATACTTATCTACGAGTAGATTTCCAAAGGAAACTATTTTTTGCTCCGATAAGATTTGTTTCACTTTATTAATTTGATCCTCTGATAAATGCAAATCAAGTCTCTCATACACAAATGGATCGACAATAGTGTAAACTTCCTGAATCAATTCAGTTAATGACTTTCCTGTTTCGGCCATAAATTGTAGGATGGTCAGTGAGATCCAAACTCCGTCTCTTTCAGGAATATGTCCTTTGATTGCAAGGCCTCCGGATTCTTCACCTGCGACAAGTACATCCTCGTGAATCATTTTTTCTGCGATGTACTTAAAGCCAATTTTGGTAATTTCAGTTTCCAGTCCATAAAAATCTGCAAGAATTTTAAGCTTATTGGTTACTGAGAAACTAACAACAACTTTTCCTTTCATTTTTTTATACCCGGCTAAGTAATGCAGCAATAGAAGTAAAAGGTGGTGAGAGTCAACCATCTTCCCAATATGATCCAGCATAGCAACGCGATCTGCATCACCATCATGGGCAATTCCTGTATAGATTCCGGGGTTGTTTTTCAAGAATTGAGAAATTTCATTCAAATTCTTGGATATTGGTTCAGGAGCGGTATGATTGAATCCGGGATTGTACTCACAATGAAATAACTTAATCTCACTAAATATTCTTCTCATAACGTTCTGACCTGCCCCATACATTGCATCGTATGCTATCCTATTCTTTTGTCCAATCAGTTCAAGATTGAAATTCAGTTGAACATGTTCAACATATTCATCTTCCAAAGGTGCTACTTTAATATTTCCGATTTCTTTATGTTCAGAAAATGTTGTTGTACTCTCAACCGGGTGATCCGGAATTAAATGTTCAACTTCTTCAATTTCTGACGGAATTGTAGGGCCTCCATAAGAGGATTTAAGTTTAAATCCATTATAGGAAGGCGGATTATGACTTGCAGTTATAACAACACCTAGGTTCGCTTTGTATCTGACAACAGCAAGCGAGATTATGGGTGTACTAACAAATCCTTCAGCGTAGATTACCTGAATTCCATGATCTGCAAAGACAGTGGCAGACGCTTGTAAGAATAAGTGCCCTCCAAATCTACAATCATGACCAATAACTACTTTAGACATATTTTTAGTCTTCATCCAAAGGGCAGTGCCTGTACTCACTCTTCTTACATTTTCTATGGTATAATCCTGAGCAATAATGGCTCTCCATCCGTCTGTACCAAACTTTATTTTTTTCATATTACCGATTGAAAGCGAAAAATAAAACAATTTTTTATATTAAATAAAATCATCATATATTCGTGCCTTACATGATCTTCGAAGATAATTATCGACAAAAGGGACTGCGTAGAAAATTGGTCGAACAACTTCGAAAAAAAGGAATTCATGATGTAAATGTATTGAATGCTATCAATACCGTTCCAAGACATTTATTTTTGGATACCGCATTCGAAGAATGGGCTTATAAAGACAATGCCTTTCCTATAGATTGCGAACAAACCATTTCTCAACCTTATACTGTTGCTTTTCAAACTCAGTTACTTGAAGTCAAGGAAGGAGATAAAATTTTAGAAATTGGACTGGGATCGGGTTATCAGGCCTGTGTTTTATACGAATTAAAGGCAAAAGTTTATTCAATTGAAAGACACAAAACTCTGCATGATAAAACTTCGACAAGACTGAAAACTATTGGATATTCAGCAATCAGAACCTTTTATGGGGATGGATATCTTGGCCTTCCAAGACAGGCACCATTTGACAAAATTTTAATTACCGCATCTGTGAAAGAAACTCCAACCACTTTGCTTGCTCAGTTGAAAATAAATGGATTAATGGTTTATCCTCATGGAGATCACAAAGACACCCAAATCATGACACGAATAATCAAACGGAATGAAAATGATTTCCAACAAGAAGCCTTTGGACAATTTCGTTTTGTGCCAATGCTGAAAGGTAAAGAGTAAATCTTTGTTTCAAATGATAACCAAGTCCTGAAATTATTAGCTTAATGAATAGATTTTGCAAACTGTCATTTCTGAAACCGTTTAAGCCTATTCCGTATTATCTTCGCGGAATAAATTAAATATATGTTTTTCCATTTGTCAGAGGAGCACGAAGCAGTCCGTCAGGCGGCAAGAGACTTTGCTCAGCAGGAATTATTACCGGGAGTTATAGATCGAGACGCAAAAATGCAGTTTCCAAAAGAGCAGGTTCGGAAAATGGCTGAAATGGGATTTCTTGGAATGATGGTCTCCCCTGAATATGGAGGAGGAGGTATGGACACCATATCTTATGTTCTGGCAATGGAAGAGATTTCAAAGGTTGATAATAGCTGTTCAGTCATTATGTCGGTCAACAACTCCTTGGTTTGCTGGGGTTTGGAAAAAATGGGAACAGAAGAGCAAAAAAGTAAATACCTGCCAAAACTTACATCCGGTGAATGGATTGGATCATTCTGCCTTTCAGAACCGGAAGCTGGAACAGATGCCACCAAGCAAAAGACTATGGCAATTGATAAAGGAGACCATTATGTCCTTTCAGGTACAAAAAACTGGATTACTAATGGAGGATCCTCAAGTCTTCATTTGGTTATGGCTCAGACCAATCCCAGTGAAGGTTCCAGAGGAATATGTACTTTTATTGTAGAAACTTCATGGCCTGGTGTAGTTATTGGAGCAAAAGAAGACAAACTTGGAATACGATCTTCTGATACCCATACGATTATGTATAATGATGTCATAGTTCCTAAAGAAAATCTATTGGGACCTGCTGGCGATGGATTTAAGTTTGCAATGAGGACCTTGATGGGTGGGCGCATAGGAATTGCTTCACAGGCTCTTGGAATTGCCTCAGGAGCATATGAATTGGCCGTTAACTATGCTAAAGAAAGAAAGACTTTTGGCAAGCCAATTATTGAGCATCAAGCAATTGCATTCAAAATAGCAGATATGGCAACAGAAGTTGAAGCAGCCCGATTGATGGTTCACCGCGCTGCCTATCTCAAAGATCAGAATATGGATTTTGGAGTTGCAGCAAGCATGGCAAAGTTGTATGCCTCTGAAGTTGCAATGAGACAATCAATTGAAGCGGTTCAGATTCATGGTGGATATGGCTTTGTGAAGGAATATCATGTTGAAAGACTATTAAGGGATGCTAAAATTACACAGATCTATGAAGGAACTTCTGAAGTACAAAGAATGGTTATATCCAGAGCTATTCTTCAGGGACAATTGTACCAACCTTTGTGGAAATAGTTAGTTAAAGAAAATGATTGAACAAGCTTTTCGTATTGGCAGCTTTGCCAATATTCCGGTTAGGATTCACTGGACCTTCCTTCTGTTGATCGTCTATATTATTGGTTCGGGATTATATGACAAATCTTCCTGGAGCGGAATATTGTTTTTAATTGGATTTACGCTCTGTATGTTTTTCTGTGTTGTCTTACATGAATTTGGACACGCCTTGACTGCAAAAAAGTTTGGTATCAGAACTGCAGATATTATACTTCTGCCCATTGGTGGTGTGGCAAGATTACAAAATCTTCCTGACAAGCCACGCCAAGAGTTATGGATTGCCATCATGGGACCTGTGGTCAATCTGCTTATCGCAATAATTTTATTTGTCGTCTTATATGCAATACATGGAAATGCAATGATTCATTTGTTTAGTGGAGAAATTCCTTTAAACATGAATGTCAGTGAATTTATGAGTCTTTTGCTTCAAGCCAATCTCCTGTTGATGATATTCAATCTGATCCCTGCTTTTCCTATGGATGGAGGACGAGTTCTCAGAGCTTTTATTGCAATCTACAGCAATCGCTTAGTAGCAACCCGTTGGGCAAGTCGTATTGGTCAGGCTCTCTGTATTTTGTTTATAATTTATGGATTTTATTCAGAAGCATGGACATTGATTTTTATTGGAATATTTATTTTTCTGGGGGCTTCCCAAGAGTATTCTATGGTCAAACAAGAGTTCTTGTATAAGGATAAGTTTATTAAAGATTTTTATTATAAGATTCAACACTATTTTCCGGAATATGCCTTGATCAAGGATATTAGAGATGAATTTAGAATGTTGGGACAAAAGCATATTCCGGTCCTTGATATAGAAGGAAGAATAAGCGGAATAATTTCATTACCTTTTATTCAGTTGAATTACGAAAAAGTAAAGAATCTGCAAATAAAAGAAATCATGTTTGCACAATTAATTTCTCTACCTCAGTCATCCACTCTTCTGGACACTGTCAAATATTTTGATTCCGGGATTCCTGCTGTGTTTGTAACAGATGGCTTTCAAATTATTGGTATGCTCGATGCTGATTGTATAAAAATCAATCTTAGTCAATCTGTAAGTTAAAATCCTTACGAATGCTCAAAAGTTTTTCAAATTAATTAATCGGTAAATTTGAAGGAAACTTTTTAGATTGAATTGATGAAGTATCCTTGAACTGAAAAGATATTACATTCCGAAAAGATTAATGATCTTATTTTTTGCAAGAATATCTTATAAAATAAACTATACTAATATTGAATAATGCCTTACAGGAATTGCGTAATTTGGACCGGTAATAGTAATTTTATGCAATATTGATAAAATTCAAATGTTTAACAATTTATTTTTTTAGCTGGAAGAATTAACTTTCTAAGAGTTAAACGGCACTTTAGAGCGACCCTACAAACTAAAAAGAGTGAGTAAACAAACAGACAATTTCTATAACAAGTTTTCAGTTTTCTACCCTTTGGTGGACATATTTTTGAAACCACAAAAAAGAAAACTGTTTGAAGAAATAAACAACCTTCCATTTGGTCAACTTCTTGAAATCGGCGTAGGAAATGGAAGGCATTTTCAATTTTATAAAACTCATATGGTAATAGGTATTGACACTTCTTCAAAAATGCTTGAAATTGCAGAAAAAAGAAAAAGTAAAAATATTAAGCTTGAATTAATGAATGCTGAATCTCTTTTATTTCAAGACCAGACTTTTGATTACATTATTTTATCTCACGTAATAGCGGTAGTCGACAATCCTGAAAAAGCATTAGAAGAAAGTTACAGAGTTTTGAAACCGAATGGTAAAATATTTATTCTCAATCATTTTACACCAAATAATTGGATACGACACCTTGACCATTCCATTCTTTTTTTTTCAAAAAAACTTCATTTTAAATCAGTCTTTAATATTGAAAATTTTAACGCAATAAAGAAGTTTACATTGTTGAATGAAATTTGCTTTGGCAAATTTTCCTATTTCAAACTCTTAATTTATGCCAAGCCGTGATAAGAAATTACTGTTTAATAGTTTTATCCTTATTAATTTGCTTGTTTATTTATTCGTTCTATCGCACAGAAAAGACAGTAGTCAATGAAATAATTATTTCCATAATTTCATTTGACAAGTTTGAAGAGTTGAGAAAAACAATAACAAATTTATTATTGCTTAACGATCACCTTATATTTTCATTGCCAGAAGGCTTATGGGTTTTTTGTATAACATTAACAACTAAACCTTTTTTTTTCAAAGTTGGAAACCGAGTAATCAGTTTGCTTTATTTTCCTCTAATATTTTCAATCGGATTAGAATTATTTCAACTACTTCATCTTGCTAACGGGAGATTTGACAATTGGGATATTGGTTTTTCTGTATTATTTTGGTGTATTGCGAATTATTTTATAACTCATAAAGACTCATATCAAAATATTCTAAATCCATTCACAGCAAAAAGTGTAATTTGCCTTTCAAGTTATCTCATTATTTATTTAGCCCACGTATGGAATTAATTGAACGACAGGAAAAAATTAATTTCTTTGGTGGAAAAGAAAATTTTTCAATCATTCACATTAGTGATATTCATTTGTGGTATTCAACTAGGATATTGAAGAAGATTAAAGCCATAATTTTCTCAAATAATCCTGACCTTATTTTTCTAACAGGCGATTATTACGACATACCAAAAGGGGCATATAATTTCAGAGAATTTTTATGCGACATTTCTCAAGCATATACTATCATTTTTATTAAAGGTAATCACGACACAATTTATGGAACGAAGATTTCAAACTTACTTTTAGGAATCCAAAACTGCTTTTCAGTCGAGAATGAACTTTTTATTTATAAATCAAAACAAGGAAATACTTACAACATAACATCGTGGAGAAATAAACAAAATTTACCAAACAATAAGACAGAAACGAACATTGTACTCATACACAACCCAGAAAAGATAAATACCAAAGAGTTGACAAATATTCAGCTTATTCTCGCAGGGCATTTACACGGTGGACAATTTATTTTTTTTAAGACAAAAAAAAATTCAAACTTTCCAGGTTGTTTACTTTACAAACATTGTGTTGACAGAAAACAGATTTTAAACACCACAATAGTAGTTAGTAAAGGATTAGGTGACACTTTCCCATTTAGACTTAACTGTTCAAGAGAAATTGTGAAAATAATTATTGAATAGAAAAGCGAACCACAACATCTGTGACCGTTGCACAACCATTAGAAAGCGGATCAGTTAGGGTCAATTTTGAAAAAATAATTGTAATGAAATTCTAGAATCTGATTTTAAATATTTGGAGATAGGATCCTGTATTGATGCTCAAAGTACAGAATTTTCAAAATACTGAACTTTATTACTGCTTTTTTCAATTTTTTTGAAGCTTTGGGCGAAGGTTCTTGTTTTTGGATTGCAATGCTTCATGAGTTAAAAGTCCTTTAGACCATTTAGCTATATAAAATATAAACGTACCTTTGTTAAAAAGGTGCGTTTATACAGATGTTGTGCAAGATACCGACCTTCGGTCGGCATCTTGCACAACGAAGAAGTGACTACGTCACATGTTATGCGATGGACACCTCCCTTTGGTCGGTACCATCGCACAACATGTGACTTGCGGAAATTCGAAAAAAAATTTCCTCGCTTCGCTCGGATTTTTTCGAACTTCGCAAGTCACTTCTTCGTT
>JADLHT010000025.1 GCA_020848695.1 Saprospiraceae bacterium | reverse complement strand
AAATGCGGGTCTTATAGTTAACGCAGTATGGCGAAGTTCCTTATCGGTCACGTACTGTTATTTGTACAAAAATACCTAAAACATCAATCTTTAGTTGCGGCAGACAAGAGAAGTACTGTATTTAATCATAAATAAACGAATAATAAACGATTATAACGGATAATATCAGTTATAATCGTATATCTTTGTACGCTTAACTTTACAAAGTTTACATTCTGAGTCTCAATATATTCTAAATTTATTTTTCAATATTTTACTTCAATCTATAAGAATAAGGAAAACAAAATCTATTATCTCGTATACAACTTCGCCTGGATGGAATTCTCCGATCAGCATGTACTTATCGTAAAGCGAGATAGAAATAAATAGCAGAATTCAGCATTTAAGCTAAGTCCTAAGTGTGTCTAGAAATAAAAACAAATTCAGAAATAACCAGATGTTGATACAAAACAAATAGACCAAATTTCTATAATTGTGTTTCATAACGTGAGCCATAAGTCCAATGGGTTCATGTGCTCAGTTAAGATTTATTGAAGCAATATGGACAGTTTTATTTATTGACACAATCGGCTGTCAATCAAGTACTACTAATAGTTAACATGAACAGCTTCAAGTCTTATTATACAAATAACATTATAGAAGCTATCAATATCATCCGTTAATCTCCGATTGCAATTTTAATCCGGATATCATCAAAGCACCTATCAGTACAACAGCTGCCGCAATTAAATTGTACCATAAAAATCCCAAATTAGTTGTTAGAAACAATACTATAATCAATACCTGAGCAATAAGTGCTGCATAAAAAACTGAATTGCTGCTTACCTTCTTTAAGAAAAATGCACAAAGAAAAATCCCTAAAACCGAACCATAAAAGAGCGACCCAATGATATTGATAAACTGAATCAGATTCTCAAATAAATTTGCATAGAATGCAAATGAAAGAGCAAATATCCCCCAGCCTATTGTGATGTATTTAGTGATTTTTACTTCATCTGCGTCCTGAAAGTATTTTGGAAAAAGTCTTTGCTTTATATCAATAAAACTTACTCCTGCCAAAGCATTTAATTCTGCAGAGATGCTGGACATTGCCGCGCACAGTATTACGGCTATCAACAATCCTACACATCCCATGGGAAGATAATTGAGCATATAATAGAGAAAGATATAATCCTTATCATTGGATTCAACGGATGATTCATTTTGCTTGACAAATTCAGAAACTTCTTTTCGAAGTTCAGATTGCTGACTGTTCAGTTCATTCAATCTATCATGTTTGTTCGACGAAAGCATTAAAACTCGTTCAGAATTTATCTGTTTATTTCTCAAATCCCATTGAGCGTAAGTTGGCGAATGCTTATCCTTAAGAACTTCAATCGCTTTTTGATTGTAACTTAAAGGAATTTCCTGAAACAACATAAATACAGATAAAAGTACTCCACAAAAGAGAATAAAATATTGCATCGGAATTTTAAATATTCCATTGAAAAATAAGCCCATTCTGCTTTGCTCAACATTTCTTCCTGTCAGATAACGCTGCACCTGAGACTGATCAGTACCAAAATAAGCCAATGCCAGAAAAAATCCACCAATTAATCCTGACCATACATTGTAACGATCTTTAAGATCAAAGGTAAAAATCAACGACTTCATCTTACCTAACTGATCTGCATAATTCAATGCATTCGAAAAGGAAACATTTTCAGGCAACTTATAAATCATCCAGCCAAATGCAAAAAACATTCCGACAAAGATTACCGCCATCTGATGCATCTGAGTAACCGAAACAGCCTTAGACCCACCACTGACCGTATAAAGAATGACCAGAATCCCACAAACGACATGTGTCAGTTGAAGATTCCATCCCAGGACGGCCGAAAGAATAATGGAAGGCGCATACAAGGTTATACCTGCTGCAAGTCCTCTTTGAATTAAAAAAATTATACTTGCAAAAAGTCTTGTCTTAAGATCAAATCTTTTTTCCAAATATTCATAAGCGGTATATACTTTTTGCTTATAAAAAATCGGAATAAAAACAAAACCTATGACAAGCATAGCTAACGGCAATCCAAAATAGAACTGCACAAACTTCAATCCATCAGAATATCCCTGACCTGTTGTAGATATAAATGTAATTGCACTAGCCTGCGTTGCCATTACCGCAAGTCCAACCTGCCACCATCGCTGATCCTGATTTCCTAAAAGGTATTCCTTGACATTGGTCTGCTTTTTTGTCTTGTAATATCCAAAAATGACAATAAACAATATTGTCGATAAAAGAACCAACCAATCTAAAATATGCATCTAAGAAATTGAATTAAATAACAATTTTGAACTTGATTATTTACGGGACTGTAATAAGATTAACAAATAAGCGATAAGCACCCGGAACTCCTGCAGGCAACTGCCGAAACCAGGAAAGTGGCGAATAAATTATAGTTCCCTTTCCAAGGTTTTTAAATAAGATTGCGCTTTTCAGTTCTTTCTCATTGGGATCATTCATTGCCAACAGTTCTTCCCAGTCACTTGAGTAATTGTTTGGATAATACAAACCTCGTTCTTGAATCCAATCTTTGAAATCCTGAATTGTAATTTTGTTTGGCTTATTTAATAAGCTATGTTCGGTATTCAAAATACGAACCGGAGAAGCCTCATCCGTAATTCTTTCTCTTGTAATTTTAAAACTATCCCCTAAAAATTTTCCCAACTTGAGTTCCGAGGTTGTATTATACTGGAAGATTAATCGTCCGCCTCTCGCTACATACTCTAAAAGTTGTGATTGAAATTGCGGAAGATCATCATTCGTATTCCATGCGCGAATTCCAAATATTACTACCGGAATCTTAGAAGGACTGAGACTATTGATTTGATTTGGATTTAGCTGTATTACATTATAATTTAATTTCCTTAAAGCATCATCAATATAATCACCCGCACCATTGATATATCCAATGTTTTCAGGTTTTGTCTTGATGTCTAATGCTGAAACTAATACCGATGCCGGAGTCAATACATTCTGCCAGGAAATATGCGGATACTTAATTGTCGTATGCACAAAAGCTTGTTGATCATTAAGGAGTATTGGAACTTCATATACCTTATTATTCAATTGCAATGTGGTCAACTTAAATTCAAATTCCTTAAGCTCATTTGCTTGATCAAGCTTAAAGCTAATAGAATCAGGAATTGCAATAATACCTTGAGGTAACTTCAATTTAAGAACTCCGGATTGATTAGAAACTCTAGACCTCAATTGAATTCTGACGGCATTGCCTTTGTTGTTATTAATCAGTAATGAATGATCGAATGGCTCAACAATTATCGATGGCAAAACGTCAAGTGGTTGATTGACCTCTCCATGAACCGGATCGTCATTCTTATAACTGATATTTATGGGTAGTGAATAATCGACCCCATTCAGCTTAAAATAAAATTTGGTAATGAGTTCTTTATCCGAAAGAGGCTTACTCCTAAGTTTCTTATCATCAACAGAATACAGGGACTTTCCTCTTCCATGCTTTAACCAAAATGCTGATGTGTTATTAAGGTCAAACAAATCGATTTCACTTGACCATAGATTTGCTGAGTTTTCAGGTAATAATTTATCAAATACAGTATCTTGCATGGATGGAAGAAAGATTATTTTCTGTAATTCACATTTTACATTAGTTCGACAAATAAACTCCGTATTGATTTTTATCCGCATCCCATTGGAAACAATTTGCTTGTCTGTAGTTGCTTCAGCATAGATTCCTGAACAATTGAATATAACTTTTTTAATTTCTTCAAGCTTTATATCCCGCCAATGTCCCGGGGCTAGATCAAAAATATACTTTTCTGCTTTTTGTAATAAGGGAATACTGGCAGACGGATTATTGATATCATATTCTTTTAATACTTGAAGAATTACATTCTCTATGTTTCCTCCCCCATTAACACGGGTCCATGAAAGATTTAATCCATCAAACGGAGAGTTTTGATCAGCTTCCTTCTTTGCTCCGATTCTTTCAAAATACTCTATCTGTGATCCCCGAACGCTGTTCATTCCAAAGCCTTGAGACTTATGCATACTTCTGCTTTGTGCTGAAATTTCACCATTCGACATTCCCAGTGAAGGGTAGTAAGTTCCTAAATCCATTGAATACATGTTGGACTTGTCTGCTGCTTCAAACTTCTCCCTAGATCCATAGTGCCAGATTGAGGTATTGAAAAATAATCTGGGGACAATGACAGGCTCAAGATCTTTCATCTCCGACACTCGATATAAGGAATGACTTGCTTCCCGAAATGCCTCTTCTGCCAGTATTGCTGAAGCCGTATGATGACCATGAGTTCGTCCGCTGGATCGATGATCAAAACGATTTATAATTACATCTGGTTGAAATTCTCGGATGATTCTAACCAGATCTAATAGTAATGAATCTTTGTTCCAGATTGTAAAAGTTTCTTCTGCATTTTTGGAATAACCAAAATCATTTGCTCTTGTAAAAAATTGAATTCCCCCGTCAATCCTTCGTGCTTCAATTAATTCATTGGTTCTGATTACTCCTAAAAACTCATCCAGTTGAGGACCAATCAAATTTTGTCCTCCGTCTCCACGGGTTAAAGAAACATAAGCAGTCCTGTACTTTTTATCCTTTGTCAGATAGGATATCAATCTGGTATTTTCATCATCCGGATGTGCTGCGACATAAAGAACTGATCCCAATACATTCAGCTTTTTTATATCTTCCAAAATTTCGGAAGAAGATTTATATTGAGCATTTAATACAGATAAATTGTAAATACAGAGAAGAAATAATAAAAGAATTCTGTTTAGCATAGGATAAGGAATAAAAAAATGAACAAAGAGTTCAATTTGGAACAAACAATAATACTTTTACAACATTTATTATACATTCATTTTTCAATTGGATTTCAAACCGGCAATACAAAAAGACAAGCATCAGAAGGCACTCATCCTGGGCCCCTGCAGCGCAGAATCACAGCAACAATTAACTCGAATAATTGAAGATTCCGCTTCTCTCAATCCCGATTTTATAAGAGCGGGGGTTTGGAAGCCCAGAACTCGACCCGGTCACTTTCAGGGTATTGGCGAAGGAGCCTTGCGTTGGTTTAAGGAATTAAAAAAACAGTATCCTGTAAAATTTTGTACAGAAGTAGCTAATGCTTATCACGTAGAAGCATGTCTGGAGGCTGGAGTCGATGCACTTTGGATTGGAGCAAGAACTACGGTAAATCCCTTTTATGTGCAAGAAATTGCAGATGCATTAAAAGGTGTGGACATTCCTGTTCTGATAAAAAATCCGATTAATCCAGATCTATTTTTGTGGTTAGGTGCTATTGAAAGAATTCATCGATCAGGAATCGGGAGGATTGCTGCAATACACAGAGGATTTTCTTTTTTTGGCAATTCTGTCTATCGCAATGTTCCCCGCTGGCAGATCCCAATAGAATTAAAACGAAGACTTCCAGATCTGCAACTGATTGCTGATATCAGTCATATCAGCGGCTCCCCGGAAAGACTCTTGGAAATTGCACAAATTGCTATGGATCTGAATTATAATGGACTAATGGTAGAAACTCACCCTGATCCTCAAAGTGCATTAAGTGATTCTGATCAACAGATTACTCTGGATTTTCTTACTAAAAATATTCTTGCTAAATTGATTCAAAGAAATCCAATATCCAATGATCAGATTTATAATCAAAAAATAGAAAGTATCAGAAAAGAAATTGATCTGATCGATCAGGAAATCATTCAACTTCTGGGGAAACGTATGCAACTTGCAGAAAATATAGGTTCTGAAAAAAAAGAAAACAATATTTCTATTCTACAACCTGAAAGATGGAATGAGATAATCCAAAGACTGAAGGAAATCGCTCAGCAAGAACAACTCAGCGAAGAATTTGTATTCTCATTAATTGAGGCCATTCACATAGAGTCCATTCAACATCAGAGCCGAAAGATGAATAGTTAAAATTAAAGGTACATACAACGATTTGAAAAGATATCAGGTCAGTCTATTAATTGCTTGAATTCAGCTAGAAATTTTTTATTAGAAAAGAGTATTTTACAGTCTTTAAATGGCTTCTCATGACAAAGTTTAATTTTATCTTAATTTCGTTGTGTATTATTGTCTCAAGTAAAACATCTCATACACAATGCACTCCTCCTTCTGCTGATAATTGTGAGGACGCTTATGTTTTTTGTTCCCTTGATGAGTTAAATGGATATTCCTGTGTAAATACAGCTAGTACAAATCCAAGCGGTTGCTCTCCGCTTTGCCCGACAGGGGGAGTAGCAAGCAATACAAGTTGGTGGGCTTTTGTAACTGAAGGTGGTACTGTTTGCTTAACCATTACTTTTTCCAATTGTACAGTTAATGGTACTGGTGTTCAATTTGGAATCTGGGGAGATTGTAATTGTAGCGAATCCATTTTCTGTGATCCAAGTTGTACCGGACCCGGAATAAGAACAGCTTGTGGAAAGTTCGAACCTTGTAAAACTTATTATCTTTTTGTTGATGGGTGTTCAGATAATGTGTGTAATTTTACTATTAACACCCCTGGGGGTACTCTTCAAACTTTACCACCAATGGATAACTTAACAGGTCCAACAACTTTGTGTAAGGGAGCTTGTAATGTAAGATATTCGATTAATCTTTT
>JADLHT010000024.1 GCA_020848695.1 Saprospiraceae bacterium | reverse complement strand
TTTTTTAATAATATGTAAATATTATAATTATAGCAAATTACATATTAAAACAATATTACATTTAATTATAATAAAAAAAGCGCCTGAAAATAGACGCTTTTTGCGGACCGGACGGGACTCGAACCCGCGACCCCGTGCGTGACAGGCACGTATTCTAACCAACTGAACTACCGGTCCAAAATATCTTTTGATATTCGGAGGCGCAAATATAAGTTACTCTTTCGATTATATGATTGAGAATAGAGTCTTTTTTATCGATTACTTAAAGCTATTTAGATAAATTTCTGCCAATACTTCAAGTTTGAAGGGATAAGGCTGTAATTCCCTTTGTTCAGGCTTCTATCACAAAACAAAAATCCCCATCTCAGGGTCTCAAGGCTACAATGGAAACTTGATCCACTCAAAATTTCTTTCCAAGCCCTATACATACCTGATGACCAATGGATGTCATCGATTAAGATAATTGCATTTTCCGTTAAATGTCTTTGAATAATACTCAAATTGTAAATAGTAGAATCGTATTGGTGATCTCCATCGATGATGACTAAATCAAATTCTTCATCAGTTAAACCTGCTAAGTAATTTTTAAAAGTCTGATTCTTAAAAGTGATTTTTGAAGAACTCGTGGCAAATTTTTGTGCCAACTCATAAAACTGTTCGTTACCTTCAACGGAAACTATTTTTGATTTAGGTGAAGCCAAAGATATAGCTCTGGCACTTAATCCAAAGCACGAACCTAGTTCAAGGATATTATTGAATTCATATAATTTTAAAAATTTATACAACTTAAACAATTCTTCAGGATGATGCATTGCTTTTTTCGCAAAACCTCCAAGTTTTCCTGTTTGCTTTCTAATCTTTGAAAATTCATTATCAACAATCGGTACATTAATTGTAGTTAATGAATAATATGCTTGTTCAATGATTTCGAAATCATAATAATAGTCATTGTTTTCAAATACTTTTTCAGCAATATGAAATAAAGAAGGCGAATGTAATTTATAGATGGTATCCGACTTTAACCAAAACTCCAATAAGCAGCATAATTTATCGAAAGTTTTTAATAACATATTATAGAAATATAATCAATTTTTGGTGTAAAAATATCCAGAAATCCTATATTTGTACTTTATTGAAATGAAACTGTTTTACAATTTTATCTGTTCAGCTTTCATCCTATCGTATTCTCTTTTTTTACAGCCTGTATTCTCTCAGCTAAAATTCAAACAACACAATACAAGACAAAATATTCATTCAGGTATTATCTGTGGTGTAGTTGATATCAATGGAGATTACTACGATGATCTACTCGTATTAGATGAAGGCAAACAACTTTGGTTAGGAACCAATAACGGGAACGCATACTTCTTCTGGAAAAAACTTGATTACAAATCCACTCAACCCTTGTGGTCAATTGCTGTAGCAGATCTGGATAGAAATGGATTGAATGATATTCTAATAGGTGGAGATTTTTATGGGGTTAGAATATTGTATCAGGAGCAATTAGGATTCCGAAATGACACCGTCAGCTCCTCACAATTTTATTCGCAGGCTTCAAGCATTTATGATATTAACAAGGATGGTTTTCTTGACTTTACGCTTTGTGATGACAATGCAAAAACAAGAGTATTTGAAAATATTAATGGTGAATTATATAATAATTACACTTGGATTGACCTTTCTCAGATAATCCCACAGAATGAAGAAGGTAATTACGGATGTTTATGGTCGGACATGGATCAAGACGGTGACGGAGATCTATACATTTCAAAATGTAGTGCCAAAGCCAAAGATGATCCGAAAGATCCTCGCAGAATAAATTTGTATTATCAACAACAAGCTGATTTCACATTTATTGAAAATGCAAAGATTCTGGGAATTGCAAGTAGCGAACAAAGCTGGATAAGTGTTAGCGGAGATCTAGATGGAGATGGAAGATTTGATCTGATTGTTGCCAACCACTATGGTCCCTCACAGGTTTTTCAACAAAATTCTAATGGATCTTTTGATGACCGGACTGTTGATTCCGGTATTAAATTGAATTCCTTTCCTTTTCAATTTGCCTTAGAAGACTGGGACAACGATGGAGACCTCGATTTATTGAGTGTTGGTTCTGACGTTGAACTGTTTCTTAACAATGGTTCAGGTGTTTTTGAGCGCGGAAATATAGAAATGGATTTCCCAAAATTTACTTCATTATCATGGGGTGATATCAATGAAGATGGGATACTAGATATATATGCATCGTATGCCGGACTAATCAATAATCCAACAATAATTCCAGATCGGCTATGGCTAGGTGAATCTAACAACAATCACTGGATTAGTATAGGATTGAAAGGGAAAAAATCAAATGAGAATGGCATTGGTGCAATTGTAAAAATACATTTAGGGGAAAAAATAATACTACGAGAATTACAATCAGGGACTGCATATGGACTTCAGAAATCATTAAATCTTCATTTTGGATTAGGTTCCAGTAATAAAATTGATTCCATGTTTATTCATTGGCCATCAGGAATTGTAGATCGATTTTTTGACATTCCTGTTGATCAATATTTCTTGTGTAGTGAAGGCTCCTGCATAACGCCGCGAAATAAAATTTTTCCAAGAGGAGAAATCAACTTATGCGAAGGTGAAAACCTTGAATTGTTAAGTTATGTGCTTTACGATAATTTATTATGGAATACCGGTGACAAAAAAGATACTATCCTAGTCAACAAGTCAGGATCCTATTTTTATAAAGCGGTCAATAAATTTAACTGCCCCATTGTATCCGAAAACACTACATTAAAAATCGATCCGGAAGAAAATCCCAGATTAAATTATTCTGGAGAAGTAATTCTATGTGAGGGTGAAAACATTAGTCTGAGCGTTTCAGGATTTGAAAATATAATTTGGAGTAATAAAGCAACGTCATCAACGATCCTTGTCAATCAGGAAGGATCGTACTCTGCAAAATATATTGGAATTTGCAGAGATTTTTATACAGATACTGTAAAGGTAAAAATTGCTACAAAAATCGAGCTTCCTGTCATTGCTCCGGATACACTAAAAGGTCCAGGCACAACAATACTTGAATCAAACATTGACGATACTTATTGGTATAATAATAAATCAGATCCAAATCCTATTTATGAAGGCAGAGCTTATAAAACGGATAGCATTTTAAAGGATAGGTCTTTCTGGGCGAGAAGTTTTTCCGGAACCTCCTATACTCCATTAACCGGAGGTATGAAAGTTCCGTCTTACGATGATGCGGGTTTGCCCGGAAATTTTCTGAATCCTAGAACTTACTTCGAAGCTTTTAAAAATTTTGTATTGGATAGCATAAGTGTTTACACAGATTCAGCAGGTATAAGAATATTTGAACTTGGAAAACTGAACGATACCGTTATTTATCAAAGAATAAGTCATTCACTTGAGAAAGGATTAAATAGAATCTATTTAGGATTTCAATGTTATTCCGGACAGAAATACACTCTGGGTACAAATACAGCTCAGAATCAACAAAACTTTAATCATCGAAGTCCGAGATTATTGCGAAGCAATAAAGGATTTAACTATCCTTTTGTAATTGGTGAATTGTGTAAGATTAATACATCAGAGTTTGGCGATAGTTATTATTACGGGATGTTTGACTGGAAAATTACCGAAGAAGAACATATCTGTTATAGCGAATGGGTTGAAGTACCGGTGCATGTCATTATTACGAATTCGGGAGATATCAATAAGTTTTCAAATAATTCAATAATTACTTTGCGGTCTGGAGAGATTTATGTTGAGTCTGATCAAAAAATGAAATCATTAAAAATCTATACGATCAACAGTCAATTGCTAAGTCAATCCAGTAATAATTCTCTTTCCGTCTCAACACTAATACCCGGAATTTATATTTTGGAAGTAAATCTTATTAATTCAAGTTTACGCTACAAAGTTGTAATACAATAATAATTTCTTAATTGTCAATTCAAATATTTCAAATCAATCGATTGAAAATCATTCGTTTTTCATTCACAATCTACTGCATTTAATTTCTATATTTTTGCACAAAGCCTAATATCCATGCTACATTTAAGCGAACAGGAGATCATCCGTCGCCAATATCTTGATGAATTCCGAAACTTAGGGATCGATCCGTATCCGGCTGCTATGTTTGATGTTACAACCTTAGCCTCCGAGATAAAGGACGGATTTGACATTCATCCAGATCAATTTAAAAACATAAGAATTGCAGGAAGAATAATGTCTAAACGGATCATGGGAAAGGCTGCTTTTGCAGAAATACAGGACAGTTCCGGAAGAATTCAAGCTTACATTAACCGGGATCTTATTTGCCCAAATGACAACAAGGAATTATACAATACTGTTTTCAAAAAGTTGTGTGATATAGGTGATTTTGTTGGATTGGAAGGATATGCTTTTCGAACTCAGACCGGAGAACTATCCATTCATGTTTCTGAATTTAAATTCTTGTCTAAATCACTACATCCACTTCCGATAGTCAAAACCGATGCTGACGGGAAAATTCATGATGCATTCACAGATCCTGAACAGAGATACCGAAAGAGATATGTGGATTTAATTGTCAATCCTCATGTCAAGGAAACATTTATCAAACGATCAAGATTGATCAATTCGATGCGAAACTACTTTAACAGTAAAGGTTGGCTTGAAGTAGAAACTCCTGTTCTCCAATCTATTCATGGAGGCGCAGCAGCTCGACCATTCAAGACTCATCACAATGCATTGGACATGCAACTTTACCTTCGGATTGCAAATGAACTATATCTAAAAAGATTGATCGTAGGAGGTTTTGATGGAGTTTACGAGTTCGGAAAAATGTTTCGCAATGAAGGAATGGACCGAACCCATAATCCGGAATTTACTTCAATGGAAATCTACATTGCTTATAAAGATTATCTATGGATGATGGAGATGGTAGAAGACTGCCTTCAAACTGTAGTAAATGAAGTTTGTGGATCACCGATATGTTCTATATCAGGCAAAGAGATCAACTTCTCCAAGCCTTATCTAAGACTAAGTATGTACGAAGCTATTGAAAAATATGCGGGTATTGATGTTGCACAATCTGATGAATCCACATTAAGAAATTATTGCAGAAATAACCGAATTGAGATCGAAGACAATATGGCTTGGGGAAAATTAGTAGATACCATATTTAGCGACAAGGTTGAATCAAATTTAATTCAACCGACCTATATAATTGATTATCCTCTGGAGATGACGCCTCTAGCCAAAAAACACCGAAGTAAAGAAGGGCTTGTTGAAAGATTTGAATTGTATGTCAATGGGAAAGAAATTGCCAATGCCTATTCCGAATTAAATGATCCTATTGATCAAAGAAACCGTTTGGAAGAACAACTCAATCTAGCAGCTCGAGGTGATGAGGAAGCTATGGTAATGGACGAAGATTTTGTTCATGCACTAGAATACGGCATGCCTCCAACATCTGGTCTCGGAATTGGTATTGATCGACTTACAATGATGATTACCGGTCAGGAAGCTATTCAGGAAGTTTTATTTTTTCCTCAAATGAAACCTGAATCGAAGCAAGGTTAATCTTTTAAACTACTGAAGTTAATTTGAAATTAAATAGACAGAAGATCTGTTATAGTTAATAAATTTATCTGAATAATTTATGATTGCGTATTTTGGATACATCCTTTTCTTAATCGTTGCTGTTTTTATAGATTATCAACTGTTTGCAACCGAATCTGCTAGCCAACATAAGAAGGCGGTACATTCTATAATTTACTGGTTGATTATTACCTGTTTGAGCGTCGGTTTTATTTATTTATCTTATGAGCAAGACTGGTTTGGCGGATATCAGTCTCATGATACCAGCTCTAGTACCATGAATGCAATTAGCTCTTTCATTTCTGGGTTTCTATTGGAGCAATCTCTCAGCATTGACAATATATTTGTAATCGCCTTTTTATTAAAGTATTTCAAGGTACCTGTAATGTATCAAAACGGTCTATTGAGCATCGGAATATGGTCTGCAATTGTACTTAGAGGGATAATGATTTTTGCCGGGCTTTGGCTAATCAACAGCATATCCTGGATGGTATACATATTAGGATTAGTATTAATATATTCCGGAATTAAGATCTTTAAAACTGATCCCAACAAGCAGTCTGATCCCAACAAGACTTTTATTATTCGCCTACTCAGAAAATGGTTTCCCGTTACAAAAACTTATTTCGGAGGTCATTTTTTTGTTAAAAAAATGGGAGTTTGGGCATTGACACCTATGTTCTTGACTCTGGTAGCAATTGAATTTACAGATATTTTGTTTGCAATTGATTCAATTCCTGCTATATTTGCAGTGACGACTGATCCCTTCATCGTATTAAGTTCCAATATTCTTGCTGTTGCGAACTTAAGAGCGCTATTCACAATTCTATCAAGGATTTTAGAAAAACTAGAGTATATACATTATGCACTTTCAATTCTATTGATTTTTATTGGAATTAAAATTATGCTTGAGCATTATGTTAAGATTGCAGATTGGCTCAACATGATAATCATAGTTTGTGTACTTCTAATAGGAACATTATACTCATTATGGCGGTCAAAAAAGGAAAAAATCGAGATTACTGAATAGTATACTTTTTTAATTGTGTACAATTCAAAAAAGCTCGATTCTTTTGACAATATTTGAAGTATATTTATCCATGAAATGAACGTATTATCCAAATAAACATGCTTAGTATTTTTAATTTAAAGGCAAAAAAAGAAGAAAAAACAAAAAGAGAAAAAACAAAAAAGTCACCAAAAACAGAAACCCAGGTAAAGCTTTCTAGGAAGGCAGCTAAGGAGCTTAAGGCAAAAAGAAAACTTGAGTACTGTGGAAATGATGACGATTTGGGATATTGCTAGAAGAGTCCCAAAACGGACCTTTTGAATTCTTCGTTTTAATGTAATGTGAATCACATGCACTGTTGGTGCATTTAAGTCTGATTTGTATTTCAATTTATTTTAGTAGATTCCTGAAGGTTTGGAGAAGGATTGGCTATGGAACGTATTGACAAGAGTCAATTTCGATTTCAGAATTATTACAATAATAATCCGTTTAATTGGTTTGAATGCCTTACTTTTGATCACATAATCTTCAATCTATTAAATACAGACATTCTATTTATCAGAAGCAGCTAAGTCTACTACTCTTTCGTAATACTGATGCAATTTCATATAATATTTAATTCAATATATTGAACAAATTTTACCAATACTTCCTTGCAAATGCCAGTCTTGATAAAATTCTCATGAGATTAATATTATCCTACAGCTTATTTGCATTTGGAATTGCTACTGTAATCAATACCTTTGAAAAACCTGAATATTTTTACATCAATTTACTTTAATTAAAACAAAACGAATTCAATGAATTTACAAAGAATTGTTTCATTACTATTTCTGTGCTATACAACTGCTTTTATTCATAAAATAGAAGCTCAAAAGTCTAAGGTTTTACCGAAGGACACAGCAAAAAAAGAAAGTGCTAAGGACACGACAAAAAAAGAAACTCTTGCTGATAAGATAAAAGGCAGTACGAAGACCCAAGGACTGTTTGTACTTTATCAGGATACGGTCAGCGGTAGTTTGAATATGTATATAGGCAAGAATCAATTGAAAAAAGAATATTTATATCAGAGCTTCTCAATGGGTGGACCTCCTGAACTTTTTCTAAATCAAAATATGATTCGGGAAACCTGGCTCTTTACAATCCGGAAAAATTTTGACAAATTATATTGGGTACGTTCAAATACGAATTATTATTTCGACAAAAACCACCCTATCAGCAAAGCAGCTAATGTAGATGTCTCAGAATCAATATTCCACTTTGAAAAAATCATAAGCGAAGATTCTTTAGGCTATTTGATCAATGTGGATAATTTATTTCTAGGCGAAAAGCTTGATCCAATAAAACCTTTTGTCCCCCCAATGGTACCTGCAAGTGCTTATTTAAACCTGGGAACCTTAAATAAGGATAAATCGGAATACTTGAAGCTTCGATCCTTTCCTTCTAATACGGATATAATTGTTAATCTATCCTATGAAAATCCCAATCCACAGTATTGGGGTGGTCCGGATATCACGGATCCAAGATTTATTAATGTTAGGATGCAACATTCATTCGTGGACTTACCTGTAAATGATTTTAGACCCAGAGCAGATCATCCTCAGGTTGGATATTTTACTGTACAATCAGAGAATATGACCTCTACGGAGTCAATCCGATATCTTGACTTCATTAATCGCTGGTATCTCAAAAAGAAAAATCCAGAGTTGGAAATCAGTGAACCTATTGAACCTATTGTGTGGTGGGTAGAGAATACAACACCTAAAGAAGTGAGACAGATTATTATTGATGCAGGCAATCAGTGGAATGTCGCTTTCGAAAAAGCCGGATATAAGAATGCTGTAGTAATGAAAATGATGCCTGATGATGCAGACTGGGATCCTGCTGATATAAGATACAATGTAATCCGTTGGGTAGCTTCTGATTTGGGGTTCGCAATAGGACCTTCTTTTGTAAATCCCAGAACGGGTCAAATACTGGGTGCTGATATAACAATAGATTTCAACTTTCTGGTGAATACGAAAGTCGAAACAGAATTATTTGAACAAGCACATCAAATAGAAAATCAATTTGAAAAGCACGATCCTAGACAGTGTAAATTAGGTAAAGGATTAAGATTGGAAAATCAATTTGCTAAAACGCTTTTGGAATTATCGGATGCTGATGAAGCAGAGAAAAAAGAATTACAAAGACAATTTATTACTGAACTCGTGCTGCATGAAATGGGTCATACCTTAGGTCTTAATCACAACATGAAATCATCCCATATGTTAAGTCCCGATCAGTTAAAAAATAAAGAAATCACAGGTAAATTTGGAGTAACAGGTTCCGTTATGGACTATTCAACCGTGAATCTTTCCCTTGACAAATCCAAACAGGCTCATTACTACACCACGGTTGCAGGGCCTTATGACCAATGGGCAATTGAATATGGTTATCGTGAATTCAAAGCATCAGAAGAATCAACTGGTCTTGCAAGAATAATGAACAGAAGTACTGAAAGTCAATTGATTTTTGGTAATGATGCTGATATCTGTGGACCGGGAGGAGGAATTGATCCTCGAGTTATGGTGTGGGATATGAGTAATGATCCGGTCAGTTATGCAGAAGAAAGATTTGCAATTATTGAAACAGGAATGAGTAAGCTTAAATCAAAATTTATAGTTACCGGGCAATCGTATGAGAAGTACAATGATATGTATTACACATTGTTCTTTCAAAGATTTGGAATGGCCCGATCAGTAGCCAATTACGTTGGTGGGATTTACGTGGATCGCAGTTTTCCCGGTCAAAACAGCAAGAACAAACCTTATACTCCGGTCTCAGAAGAGAATCAAAGGAGAGCAATACAATTACTTGGTAAGTATATATTTTCAAATGCTGCATTTGGACTTGAAAAGGAGCATTACAATTATCTCCAAAGACAAAGAAGAGGTTTTAATTTCTTTGGTAATTCAGAAGATCCAAAAATAGATGCTATCGTTACTTCAGCTTATAATACTGTCCTAAATCCAATTTTAAGTTCATCAACATTAAGAAGGATGAACAACAGCAGTTTATATGGTAATGAATATTCTACAAGTGAATTGATTTATGACCTTAACAAATCCATTTTCGAAGAAGATATAAAATCAAATGTTGGATTATTCAGAAAATCTCTACAGCAAATTTATATTGAACGATTAATCAATATTTATGAAAACAAAACAATGAATTATGGGATTGAAACCAAATCGGTTATATATGATGCCTTGCATCAGATTTATAACAAATTGGCTAAAAATTCAAATGGAGATGATGCAACAAAAGCGCATAGAAGATTAATGAGTCATCAGATTGCACAATCCTTAAAGATTGTTAAATAGGCTCATTCGGTAAATATTTAAGCGTTTGATTATTAAAAATATATTATAAAAAAGTCAATAAAAAACCCTGAAATCCGTACTTTATAGGTAATTTCAGGTTCAGAAAATATTTTTATTATATGATAAAGATAATCAACATTCAGAATCTTTATTGTCTGATAAAAATAACAATTATTAAAATAAGAAATTAGTAATTTATAACCTATAATTCAAAGTTCATAATTCTACATTGAAAGCTTCAATTCATAAATTATATGTTGGGACATTAGTAAGTATTGTAGTATTAGTTACAGCATATTTAAGCTATCATGGATTTTCTTATTACAATACGAGTCTAGAAGAAAGATTCTATCATCCTGCTCATAAGATGTTGAAGCCTAGTGGAGTAATGGGACATGGACTTGGAATTGTTGGAACTTTATTGATTCTCATTGGTGTATTCGGTTATATGATTCGTAAAAGAAACAAAAGTTTGGGAAGAGTTGGAGTATTAAAATATTGGTTGGAGTTTCATATCTTCCTGTGTACACTGGGTCCAATTATGGTTTTATTTCATACTGCATTTAAATTTGGAGGTATTGTTTCTTTAAGTTTTTGGAGTATGGTGGCAGTTGTAGCTAGTGGAATTATTGGAAGATTTATTTATAATCAGATTCCTCGAACCATTCAAGGAAGAGAATTAAGTCTTCAGGAAATTAGAGATAATAAAAATGAAATATCCGAGAAAATAGCTGAAGCCTTACCAGATAATGCAAAAGAAATTGAAGAACTTATTCGTGCGAGAACTAAGTCGGATGATAATTCAATAAAAACTACTATTTCAAATCTTTGGAATTCCTGGAATGAAGACAGAATTAAAATAGGTAAAATTAAAAATTTATTGAAAAGTAAAATTAATAACTCTAAAGTAAGAATTGAATTAATAAAATTATTAAAGAAAGAAATTGCCATAGAGAGAAGAATTGAACGATTAAAAGTAATGCAGCAATTGTTTAGATATTGGCATATTGCTCATCTGCCATTTGCAATTATTATGTTAGTGATAATGGTTGTTCATGTTATAGTCACTTTGAGTTTTGGATATAAATGGATTTTCTAATTCTATGAGTATTGAGTTTTTAATTTATTTCGTTGTATTTCTATTCAGTATTATTGTGTTATGGCTTTATTTAAGACGTATAAAAGGAAATGATCTAATAGCAGAAGAAAAAATTGACAAAGCCAAAGTTGAAGGTGTACACGAACCCATTTCATTACATCCTGTCATCAATCCTGATATCTGCATTGGTAGTGGCGCTTGTATAAAAGCTTGTCCTGAAGAAGATATTTTGGGATTGAAAAATGGGAGAGCAGTTTTAATTAATGCATCACATTGTGTTGGACATGGAGCTTGTTTTCATGCTTGTCCAGTCGAAGCCATTAGCTTAAGAATTGGTACTGAAAAAAGAGGTGTTGACCTTCCTCATATCAATCAGAATTATGAAACTAATGTTGAAGGAATTTTTATTGCTGGCGAATTAGGTGGCATGGGATTAATAAAAAACAGTGTCGAACAAGGCAAACAAGCGGTTGATTCCATCGCCAAAAAAATAACTAAGTCTCATACATCACAATATGATCTTATTATAATCGGGGCTGGTCCAGCTGGAATTTCAGCAAGTCTGCAAGCCAAAAAATCAGGATTAAAAGCAATAATACTTGAACAAGATACTTTAGGTGGAACTGTATTTAGCTTTCCTAGAGCCAAGGTTGTAATGACTGCTCCCATGGATATTCCACTTCATGGAAAAATAAAATTGTTTAGAACAAGTAAAAAAGAATTATTAGATCTTTGGCTATCATTAATTGAAAAACATCAAATAGAAGTAAAAGAAAATTCAAAAGTTGAAAATATTTATAAGCAAAAAAATGAATTCCTTATTAAAACTTTGAGAAATGAAGAATTAACATCACAATCTGTTCTTCTTGCCATTGGAAGAAGAGGTACTCCAAGAAAATTAGGAGTTAAAGGTGAAGAATTAGAAAAAGTTGCCTATCGATTGCTTGAACCTGAATTTATCACAAATAAAAATATTATAGTTGTAGGAGGAGGTGATTCAGCTATTGAAAGCGCTTTACTTCTTGCAGATGATAATAAAGTTATTCTTTCTTATAGAAGTGACAAATTCAGTAGATTGAAACCCAAGAACGCTGAAAATATTCAAAAAGCCAATGACGAAAATAAGATAAAAGTTATTCTTAATTCTAATTTACTAGAAATTACATCAAGCAAGGTTGACATTAAACTTAATAATTCTGATGAAATTCTGAAATTTGATAATGATCTGGTTTATATTTTTGCAGGAGGAGAATTGCCAACGCAGTTTCTACAGAATTCTGGAATTGAAATTACCAAAAGATTTGGATATACAGTTAAATCACATACTTAGACAAAGTTGAAAAGTAATTTATTCATATTAATTGTCAGTCTAATTTTTGTGCACTTGAGTACTTCATTGTTAAATGCACAGATTTCTCCTGGAAAATTGTCCAAGCAACATTCACATCTTGAAGGAATTAATAATTGTACTCAATGCCATACTTTAGGTGAAGCAGTCTCAAATGAAAAATGCCTTAATTGTCATTCCTTATTGAATGAAAGAATAAAAGCAAATAAAGGATTTCACGCTTCATCTGAAATTAAAGGAAAAGATTGTTTTAGTTGTCATTCAGAACATCATGGTCTTAAGTTTGAGATGATTAGATTTGATAAAAAAACTTTTGAACATTCGAAAACGGGTTATGAATTGAAAGGGGCGCATAAAAGACAAGATTGTGCTTCATGTCACAAAGATGAAAGAATTCAGAATTCTGAAATTAGAAAACTTGAACGAACGTATCTTGGATTAAGTTCTCAATGTAATTCCTGTCATGAAGATGTCCATCAAGGAACTTTGAGTAACAATTGTAATAATTGCCATGACTTTGAACATTTCAAACCAGCGTCAGCGTTTCAGCACAATAAGACTAAATTTCCGTTAATTGGCTCACATACTTCTATACAATGTAATGAATGTCATCAAGTAGAAGTAAAAAATGGAAAAACATTACAAAAATTTTCTGGTATAAAGTTTAATTCTTGTGTTGCTTGTCACAAAGATGTTCATCATTCTAAGTATGGAAATAATTGTAATGCTTGTCATCAAGAAACTTCATTTAACAAATTGAAATCTAAAATAAGTTTCAATCACAATCTCACGGGTTATGCTTTAGAAGGAAAACATAAAGTGCTTGATTGCAGATCATGCCATGATTCTCGTAACAATCCAAGTAAGCAATTACATGAATTTTCAAATATTCCAACTATAAATTGCATTGATTGTCATAAAGATCCACATGATGGAAAGTTTGGAACTAATTGCAAAGATTGCCATAATCAAGAATCATTTCGAGTAGCTAAGTATCTTGATAATTTTAATCATAGTTTAACAAATTTTCCTTTGACAGGAAAGCATCTTACAATAGACTGTCGCAAGTGTCATACAAAAAATATGACCGATCCAATTCCTCATAATGAATGCATGTCATGTCATCAGGATTTTCATCAAGGGCAATTTAGTATTCAAAAGGAAAAGAAAGATTGCCATTTATGTCATACTACAGAATCATTCAAGCTAACTTTATTTTCCTTAGAGCAACATCAAGTAAGCAACTTTCCTCTTGAAGGAGCACATCAAGCTGTAGCATGCAATGAATGTCATTGGAAAGAAAATAAATGGTTATTTAAACCTATATCAACTCAATGTACTCAATGTCATCAAGACATTCATATCAATTACATGGATCGGAAGTATTATCAACCTAATGAATGTCAATCTTGTCATCAGAATGAGGCTTGGAATAAAATAAGTTTTGATCATACAATAACAGAATTTTCTTTGGATGGAAAGCATTTGGAAGTTCAGTGTTCAGCTTGTCATTTTAAAGTGAATGAAAATGAAAAAATCGAACAAACATTTAATAATTTAAATACGAAATGTTCTGGTTGTCATGAGAATATACACGGAACACAATTTGAAATCGAGGGAATTACTGATTGTAAACGATGTCATACTTCACAAGATTGGAATCCTAGGCTTTTTGACCATAATCTGGCAAGATTTAAGCTAGAAGGAGCACATCTTAAGCTTGAATGCAAGTCTTGTCATCTCCCAGTGATTGAATCTGAAAAAAATGTAACTTTATTCAGAAATGGAAAGTTAGATTGCAAAGACTGTCATTTGTAATTACATTTTTATTTCTTTTATCGTCCATGATAAGAGCACAGTCTCCTCATGGTAATCGGTTGAAAATCAATTGTTCATCTTGCCATAGTTCTGATTCATGGAGCTTTAATTCTCAACTTAGTTTCGATCATGATAGCACCCAGTTTAAGATTCAAGGGCAACATCGAAAATTGGATTGTAAGTCATGTCATACCAGCTTAGAATTTGATCAAATCAGATCATCATGTATATCTTGTCATAAGGACGTCCATCAGCAATCGGTTGGAATGGATTGTGCTAGGTGTCATAATAGCGATACTTGGTTAGTAAATAATATTTTGGAAATTCATGATCGTACCAATTTTCCTTTGCTTGGAGTTCATCGCACGGTTGATTGCAACGCATGTCACCGTTCAGAAACTCAATTAAGATTTGAACCTTTAGGACTTGAATGTATATCATGCCATCTAGAAGATTTTAATAGTGCCAAATCACCTGATCATAAGAAGAATGGATACTCCACTAACTGCCTTGAATGTCATTCACAACATTCATCAGGATGGAAGACGGGAAATGTAAATCACGATTTTTTTCCTTTGGTCAATTCACATAAAATTGATGATTGCAGAAAATGTCATCAATCCAATGATTATTCCAAAGCAACTCCTGATTGTTTTAGTTGCCATGCTTTGGATTATAATAATTCTATAAATCCAAATCATAGAATTGCTGGAATTAGTAATGATTGTAAATCATGTCACTCTTTAGATCCCGATTGGAAACCCGCTAAATTTCAAGAACATGATGCTCAACATTTCCCAATTTATAGCGGATCACATCAAGGAGCTTGGCAAAAATGTAATGATTGTCATGGTAATGGACAAGATTATAAAATTTTCACTTGTACCAATTGTCATCTTAATCCAGAATCTGATCAAAAACATATTAACGTTAGCGGTTATCAATATCAAAATACGGCTTGCCTAAGTTGTCATCCAACTGGCGAAGCAGATAATGCTTTTAATCACGCTACGACGAACTTTCCATTAACTGGCGCACATCGTTTAGTTGAATGTAAACTTTGTCATACCAATGGATACAAAGGAACTCCAACAGAATGTCAAGCTTGTCATCAGAAAGATTACGACGCAAGTATTGACCCATCCCATAAAAAATTAAATTTATCAACTGATTGTAAAACTTGTCATACAACAGATCCTGGTTGGAGTCCTGCAAGATTTGATATACACGATCAAGTTTTTCCACTCACAGGGGCACATAAAGCAATTGAAAATGATTGTAAAAAATGCCACATTAATTCGTATTCAAATACTCCTTCCGATTGTATTGGATGTCATCAGAAAGATTACGATGCAAGTATTGACCCATCTCATAAAAAATTAAATTTATCAATCGATTGCAAAACATGTCATACAA
>JADLHT010000023.1 GCA_020848695.1 Saprospiraceae bacterium | reverse complement strand
TCAAGTCAAGGAGGTTTGGCTGTTAAACGTTCTATTCTAGCATTAGCAATGATTGGTTTATTTATTTATTCATACCAATTTTTTCTAGAAATTTGAGCGGCTACTATTATTGAATTTTTAGCGTATCGATCTTCAAGAATTTGCTAACTTTACAACCATCAAAATCCATCCAAATCACAATTAATCAAAAAACTGATCTAATGAATTTCTCATTATTACTGTTTCCACTTGACGGCTTTCTCGATGGATCGGGACAGGCAATTCAACTGGAAAACTTAATCCGGTACTACTTATTTATTTAAATGGAAGAATTAACTTTCCTGTGAGTTAGTTGCAATTTTTGTGACACCACAAACTTCAAAGCAAAGACATGGCATACATAATGGTTGACATAGAATGTGACGGACCAATACCTGGTGATTATTCAATGATTTCTTTCGGAGCAGTTTTAGTTGACGAGCAACTTGACAAGACATTTTATGGCAAACTCAAACCAATCTCAGACAAATTTATTCCTGACGCTTTAGCTGTTTCTGGGCATACAAGAGAAGAAACACTTTCTTTTGATGACCCTAAACATGTTATGACTGACTTTAAAACTTGGGTTGAGAAGACTTGTAAAGACAGACCTATTTTTATTAGCGACAATAATGGTTTTGACTGGATGTTTGTTTGCTGGTATTTCCATCATTTCATCGGGACAAATCCATTTGGTTTTAGTTCCCAAAACTTAGGAAGTTTATACAAAGGCATAGAAAAAGACACATTCAAAACATTCAAACATTTACGCAAGACAGAACACACTCATAATCCTGTTGACGATGCGAAAGGAAATGCAGAAGCTTTGCTGACAATGAAACAAGAGTTTGGACTTAAAATTAAATTTTAAAAGCTCTTGGTGACAAAGAAAAAAACTGCCACCATTAACTAAGATTTTGTTGTGGGCGGATAGCAAACTATGTAAACTTTGTTGGACGAAACCTACTGGTTGAAAGTAGTGTATTATGGAGCTGTCGAGGGGGAGTACAAAAGATTATCAATCACATTTTGTAATAACATTTTGGCTGTTTAACTTTCTATCGGCATGAGTAAATTAAAAATGAAGCAGTGCACCGAAGGGCATAAGATTGAAATTGTCCTTTAAATACAATTTTTAATTAATTATTCCATTTTTCTTTGCCCTCAAAAATTTAGATATGAAAAATAGTAGTCAACTCGTTATGTTTATTGCAATTTTCTGCTGGGCAGGTATTGTGGGAGCTGTCTTATATGCACATATTTCGCCACTTCGTGCATTGTTATTATATCTTCCTGAATCAAGCATATTAGAAAATGGTCCATTCCCTTTAAAAGATGAATTATTTTGGAAAATGATTAACCCGATTACATTCGTATTTACTGTATTAGCATTGGTAACCAACTGGGGAAACAAGGAAAGACGAAAATACATTGCTTATGCTGCAGGTATTTATACTGTAGCATTAATTGTCACCTTTATCTACTTTGTTCCTGAAATCAAAGAATTTGCAAACTGTAATAACAACACTTCCGTACCTGCTTCCGAATGGCAGGTGAGAGGACAAAGATGGTATCAGTTAAGCTGGATAAGAGGAGTTTCTATGTTCATTGGGTTTATTTTAATGTTACTTGCTTTAACGAAATCTGGGATTAATAAAACCTTAGGTAACTCTAAGATTGAAGATAATATTTGAGCATGTATAGATTTTAAAGTAAAGAACTAAATAGTTGATTTATATTTGTAAGATGCATATTAAGTTATATTGAACAGAGAGTTTATTTGCACCTTTAATTTTGACAATGAATTAGTTTTGTATTTTTTTAAAATTAAATTGATAAAGTCTTCTTGTTATTTTGATTGACTTCATCATTATTTCTGAAGTAAGATTAGCTGATACTGCCAATCTTGAGAATGCTTTCTGAAATGGATTAACGGTCCTTTTCGCAATACAATACATACTTTAGATCTGTAAATGAATACTTTTTCTTTCCCGGGTTTACGAATCTTATGGATAAAGAACCTGATTGAGAAGAAGTTGGAAGTTTGATTTTTTCGTGGAATTGAAAGTTAGATTTATCATATGGGAATTTCAATTCTTTTAAAATTATCTTTGGGTTTATTCCATCGCTAAGTTGAATTTGAAGCTCTGGAAAACTGGAAGATTCTGTAAGTACCGTAAACGCAACATCCAACCACATTTCACTTTTGTCACATAGATAGCAGGAATCCAGAATAAAATCTTGCTCCTTGTTATATATCGTTTTGCTCAACCCTTTTGACAAAAGAACCGTATTTTTTATAAAAGTAAAATAAATGCTGTCCGGCATTAGTTTATCTTCTTTGGATGCAATTTTGCTGGCCGCTCTGAAGGAGTATAATTTGTTTCGGAGCTTTTCTCTGATATCGTTGTCGATAATCTCTCTGATTTCAAGATTTTCATAAACCTTGAATAAGAATCGATCATTGAACAAGTAATAACCATCTGAGTATATATCAACGATTTGACGGTTGTTATTCATAAATACAAAAGTACCCTTTGCATCAAATTTATTTTCAAATACCAGTTTGTCTCCCAGTGATGTACAGTATTTAGGTATCTTAATTTTATAATTGTTATGGAGATACGCTAGGAGAGTATTGTAAATATCATTTTGTGAACATAGTGCCTCAAACTTTTCTTTTTTCTTAAGTTTAGGTGAATAGATGATTAATGGGACTTTATATGGATTAATTGCATTTAGTCTCGGAAGTTCGGTCATTGCATGATCTCCGGTAATAATAAATATGCTGTTTTCGTATTCCTTTCTTTTTTGCAAACTATCAAATAATGCCCTGTAAGCATCATCAACATTGTATAAGCTGAGATAGAATTTTTTATATAGGCTAAAGTGTTCCAGATCTTCAGGATTTGTTACATTTTTTAGATCATTCTGAAATCTGTTATTGTAGTGTTCAGGATTTTTGATAATGAATGGAGAGTGACTTGTTCCTGTAAATACAATGTCAAGTCGCTTCCTGTTTTGTAATGTATCACTTGCTCGGAGATATTGATTGAACAAGTCTATATCATTGTATCCCCAGAAGTTTTTTTCTTCTCCTACTTCAACTTTTTCAAAATCTGAATCGAAATCATTCTTATCAATTATTCGATTGATATTATTGAATAAAAAAAAATGTTTCTTATTGTGAAACCAAGAACCCTGACCATAATAAAAGGATGTATAATAATTATTGCGATTTAGAACATTGATAAGTGAAAAATGATAAGGGTAAGTTTCCATCAATGAAAATCCTTTATCGCCATATGGAACAGCCGCATTAATGGCAGGATTGGCAGCAAATGATCGTTCTCCTAATGAAAAATGATTTGGCCAGTACAATGCATTTTTCGAAAGACTGTCTAGAAATGGCATGAATTGAATTCCTCGTATCGGATGGATAAAATATTCTGAAAGACTCTCGGTAAGTAAGATAACGATATTTGGAGGCCCTTCAAATCTTCTTAAGTAAGTACTAAGATTTTCAGTTTTGTCAAACTCATACAAAAAGGGAAATTCGGGATCTATATATTTTTTTCCAGCAAATTCGGACTGATATCTTGGGACCCATTCTTTGATATCCGGTTCAAAAAATCTGCTCGAACGGTCCTTTAAAATATTCGCATAGAAATAATAAGATTTGTTTTTAATTAAGTTTCTTGCTGCCGGAAATTTTCCATATAGATCCAGGTAGAAAAAAATTATCAACCCTATGATTCCTGCCCAGTGCAAATATTCAAAATGCTGTATTGCAATTTTTTTTTTCTTATACTTATACAAGCCGATGCTAAGAATGAAAGCCGATATTATCAGAATTAGAAACAATCTGTTAAAACTTAAGCCGGCTGTATTTAAAGAGAACGCCATTTCGCTCGTCTGGTGACCAAAGACAAATACATCCAGAGGTTCCATTTGATAAAAAAAGTATTCTATTATTCCAATATGCGCAATTACAAAAAAAATAAGAAATACCTCAAATAGATACAATTTGTTTTTTTCCTTATGGTCAAAAAGATATCTGTAAAGTGGATATAAGATTGCGCATATTCCAATGCAGAGTAGAAGATCTTGCATGAGACCAAGTGCTTCTGATTTCCATAGCTTGGGTGGATCAAAAAGATATTTTAAGGTAATGGCTTCATAAATTCTGAAAAAGATAACAAGGAAAATACATAAATAACTAAATCCCAGAAACTGGGATTTGCAATTTAAGCTTCCTTTAAGTTTTTTGGAGATCATTTTGATCTTTCGTAAAGATAAATAACTCCATTTTCCCAACCCGGGATAAATTTGGCGGAATACTTTTCATAGAATTTCTTAGCAGGTTTATTCCAGTCGAGAACCTGCCATTTAAGCATTTTAGCACCTTCTTTTATACTTTCTTCTATCCATCGGTCAAACAGTAATTTTCCAATCCCTTTTCCCCGATGAACTTCTTTAACGATAAAATCCTCCAAATACATTGTTTTTCCGTTCCATGTTGAAAAAACAGGGTAGTATAAAGCCATTCCAACGATTTGACCTTCAATCTTTGCAATTAATACTTTGAAAAGTTCAGTTTCAAGACCATTCCTAAAGTCTGAAGCGTCAGTAAAAACTTCATTTTCTGCTTTTTCGTATAAGGCGAGTTCATTAACCAATAAAAAAAGACTTTGAGAGTCTTCAATGCCGGCAAATTCAATATTTATATTCAAGTTAGATTTCAAGCTTTTATAACAAACTGTTAAGCTGCAAACTTAAGATTAAAAAAGGGAATTTGATTTTGCAGATTTTAGTAAAAGTAATATCTTTGCGACTCTTTATAGGATAGGTATGTCCATAAAGCATTGATTTTTAAGCAAATAAGTTATTTAATAGAAATTTTTAGTTAGAAAAAACATATGCCTACTATCAACCAATTGATAAGAAAAGGACGGGAAACTGTAGAATACAAGAGTAAATCCCGTGCTCTTCAATCCAATCCTCAAAAAAGAGGGGTTTGCACAAGAGTGTACACAACTACACCTAAAAAACCCAACTCAGCGCTTCGAAAAGTTGCAAAAGTGAGGTTGACAAATGGGACTGAGGTAATTTGTTATATTCCTGGGGAAGGACATAATCTTCAAGAACACTCCATCGTATTGGTAAGTGGCGGTAGAGTAAAAGATCTTCCTGGAGTAAGATATACGATAGTCAGAGGGGCATTAGACACCGCAGGGGTTAACAATAGAAAACAATCACGTTCATTATACGGAACCAAAAGACCTAAAAAGTAAATAATTAACAGATCATAAACTTCGATGAGGAAGCATAAGCCAAAGAAAAGATTATTAGAACCGGATCCAAGATTCGGTGATGTTATGGTAACTCAATTTATCAACAACTTGCTTTGGCAGGGAAAGAAGAGTACTGCGACAGGGATATTCTATGACGCTATGGATATCGTAGCTAATAAAACAAGCGATAATCCCCATGAGCTTTGGCAGAAAGCATTGGCTAATGTTACTCCACATGTTGAGGTTAAGCCAAAAAGGATTGGAGGTGCAACTTTCCAGATTCCAATGGAGTTGAGACCTTCTCGAAAAATTTCTTTGGGAATAAAATGGTTGATCAAATACTCAAGATTGCGTGCAGGAAGAGGTATGGCAGATAAATTAGCTAACGAAGTAATTGCTGCTGCTAAAGGAGAAGGTGCAGCAGTAAAGAAAAAGGAAGATACACATAAAATGGCAGAATCGAACCGGGCTTTTGCACATTTTAAATCATAATATAAGGCATATTACAAAAAATGGCAAAAGATTTAAATTATTTAAGAAATATAGGAATTGCAGCTCACATAGATGCAGGTAAAACTACAACTACAGAGAGAATACTATATTATACCGGTTTGACACACAAGATTGGAGAAGTTCACGATGGTGCTGCTACAATGGATTGGATGGCTCAGGAGCAAGAAAGAGGTATTACCATAACTTCTGCAGCAACTCAAACAAACTGGAACTGGAAGGATAAGTCTTTTACTGTAAATATTATTGATACACCCGGACACGTAGATTTTACTGTTGAAGTTAACCGTTCGCTCAGAGTTCTCGATGGATTGGTCTTTTTATTTAGCGCTGTAGATGGGGTTGAACCACAATCTGAAACCAATTGGAGATTAGCTGATACTTATAAAGTTCCCCGTATAGGATTTGTCAATAAAATGGATCGTCAGGGAGCTGACTTCTTTATGGTGGTTAATCAGGTAAAGAAAATGTTGGGATCAAATGCGGTTCCATTGCAAGTACCAATAGGTGCTGAAGAACATTTTAAAGGTGTCGTTGACCTGATTACAAATAAAGCAATGATCTGGGATGATGCTACTCAGGGTATGACTTATACCGAAATTCCGATTCCGGCTGATATTGCTGATACGGTTCATGAATTTAGACAAAAACTGATTGAAAATATAGCTGAATATGATGATGATCTCATGGTGAAATTTTTCGATGCACCGGAGACGATCACAGAACAAGAAATGATTGATGCAATCAGAAAGGCTGTTTGTGACATGAAGTTCGTTCCCATGATGTGTGGTTCAGCCTTTAAGAATAAAGGAGTTCAGGCAGTACTTGACGCAGTTTGCGCATTTTTACCCTGTCCGTTAGATGTAGAAGCGGTTAAAGGAACCAATCCTAAGACAGACGAGGAAGTATCCCGAAAGCCAAGTGTTAATGAGCCTTTTGCAGCACTCGCGTTTAAAGTGGCAACTGACCCATTTGTAGGAAGATTGGTCTTCTTAAGAGTATATTCCGGAAAGTTGGATGCAGGTTCTTATGTCTTGAAAGTAAGATCAGAGAAGGATAAGCTTTCCATGGAGAAAGAAAGAATTTCAAGATTATTCTTAATGCATGCCAATGATAGAAAGTCTATAGAGACGGTAGAGGCTGGAGATATTGCAGCAGCCGTCGGATTTAAAGATATTAAGACCGGAGATACTTTATGTGATGAAGCTCATCCGGTTATTCTAGAAGCAATGGTATTTCCTGAACCCGTAATAAGCATTGCAATTGAACCTAAGACACAGAAAGATCAGGATAAATTAGGATTGTCCCTTGCCAAACTAGCGGAAGAAGATCCAACTTTCAAAGTATATACCGATGAAAACACAGGACAGACCATAATTAGTGGAATGGGTGAGCTTCACCTTGAAATTATTGTGGATCGACTGAAAAGAGAGTTTGGTGTTGAATGTAATCAAGGTGCTCCTCAGGTAAATTATAAGGAATGCATGACTGCGACATACGAACATCGTGAAAGATTAAAAAAGCAAACCGGAGGTTCAGGTTTATTTGCCGATATGGCATTCACCCTGGGACCTGCGGATGAAGAATTTACCAACAGCGAAGATTTTAAATTGGGCAAAGCAAGAATGCAATTTGTCTGGGATATTTTTGGAGGATCTATTGATAAATCTTATATGAGTTCCATAGTGAAAGGATTTGAATCCATGATGTCTAATGGAATTCTTGCCGGGTATAGCCTTGAGCATATGAAAGTCAGGGTTTTTGATGGTTCAATGCATCCCGTGGACTCTAAACCACAGGCATTTGAATTGTGTGCTAAAGATGGATTTAGAGAGGCAGCACCAAAGACTAAACCTCAGATTCTTGAGCCGATAATGAAACTCGAAGTAATCACGCCGGAAGAATATGTTGGACCTGTTATTGGAGATCTTAACAGAAGAAGAGGTCTTCCCAAAGGACAAGAGGCAAGAATGGGTGGCGCAGTTGCTATTCAGGCAGATGTACCGCTTTCCGAAATGTTCGGATACGTAACTCAACTTCGTACCATTACCTCAGGTCGAGCCAGTTCAACAATGGAATTTTCGCATTATTCACCGGTTCCAAAAAATATTTCAGAAGAAGTAATTGCTAAAGCAAAAGGAACCGTAAAAGCATAAAAAACTAAATAAATAATAAATTAGGCATGAATCAAAAAATTCGGATAAAACTTCGCTCTTATGACCACAATCTTGTGGACAAAAGCACGGAGAAAATAGTGAAGACCGTCCGCAATAGCGGAGCTGGTGTTGCAGGTCCGATTCCGCTGCCAACAGAGAAAGAAATATTCACCGTACTGCGTTCGCCGCACGTGAATAAGAAAGCTCGTGAGCAGTTTCAACTTCGGACTCACAAAAGGTTAATTGAAATTTATTCACCGACGCCACGAACCGTGGATGCGTTGTCTAAACTTGAATTACCCAGCGGCGTTGACATTCAGGTCAAATTATCCTAATTTTTTTTATTTGATTAATTAATTTTAAACAAAGCTAAAAATCAATTTTTTAGCTGCGTTAACTAACGTTAAAATAAATACCGTGAACGGATTAATTGGAACGAAAATCGGCATGACCAGTATCTTCACTACAACAGGTGAATATATTGCTTGTACTGTAGTGGAAGCATCTCCTAATATCGTTACTCAGGTTAAGACTGAAGATAGTGATGGTTATTCTTCTTTGCAGTTATCTTATGGTTCTGTAAAAGAAAAAAGTGCAAATAATGCCCGTAAAGGACATTTTGCAAAAGCAAATTCAGCTCCATTAAAAAAGTCTGCTGAATTCAATAATATTAAAGTCAATAAGAATCTTGGAGAAAGTATCTCAATAACTGAAATTTTTAAAGAAGGGGATACAGTACATGCAATGGGGGTATCCAAAGGTAAGGGATTTCAAGGAGTTGTTAAAAGACACGGATTCGGTGGTGTGCAAAACGCAACCCACGGTCAGCACAATAGACAGCGGGCTCCGGGTTCGATCGGTGCTTCATCTTATCCTTCCAAAGTTGTTAAAGGACTGAGAATGGCGGGTCAGAAAGGCTGTGAAAATATTAAAGTTCGAAACCTGAAGATTGCAAGAATTTTAGAAGATAAAAATCTACTCTTGATCAAAGGTGCTATTCCCGGTCATAAGGGTTCATTGGTAATCATAGAAAAACAATAAGATCATGAACATTGATATATTAAACAAATCAGGACAAAGTACAGGTAGAACCATAGAATTGCCTGAATCCGTTTTTGGAATAGAACCCAATGAACACGTGATCTATCTCGCAGTCAAGGAATATCTCGCCAATCAACGTCAGGGTACAGCAGACTCAACAGAAAGAGGAGATGTGCATCGAACTACAAAAAAGTTTAAAAGACAAAAAGGTACAGGAGGTGCTAGAGCCGGTTCTCTAAAAAATCCAATGTACAAAGGTGGAGGACGAGCATTTGGACCTCATCCTAGAGACTATACCCAGAAGTTAAATAAGAAAGTAAAAGTTCTGGCACGTAAATCAGCCTTGAGCCAAATGGCCGCCAATGGAAAATTGAAAGTTGTTGAAGATTTACAATTCAATGAACCCAAAACCAAAGAATTTGCATCAATACTAACTAACTTAGGTTTAGGGACAACTAAAATAGTTGTAGTCGCCCCTGAATTCAATGAAGTATTTTACAAGTCAGGCAGAAATATTTCAAATGCAAAAATCAAAATAGCAAGCGATTTAAATACGTATGAAATTTTGAATTGTCAAACCTTATTGCTTACCGAATCCAGTATTCAAAAAATAACTGAAACTTTAAGCTAAATACATTCAGATCATGGACAAACAAATTATTATCAAACCGGTAGTTTCTGAAAAAGCAGATAAACTAAGCAATAAAAGAGGTCAATATACTTTTGTTGTGAATCGCGATTGCAATAAAATAGAAATTCAAAAAGCGGTTGAAAAAGCTTATAATGTAAATGTTGAATCAGTGAATACATTAGTTATCCCTGGTAAAGCAGTTACGCGAAATACAAAAACAACTGTACTGCGAGGACGAAAACCTGCCTATAAAAAAGCAGTAGTTACACTTGCATCAGGCGAATCAATTAATATTTTATAAGGATAAAACGAATAAGACAATGCCTTTAAAGAAATTAAATCCTGTTACACCCGGTACCCGATTCAGAGTTGCCAATGCATTTGCTGAATTAACAAAAAATGTTACACCGGAAAAGTCCTTATTATCAGATTATAGTTCCACGGGAGGTAGAAATAATCAAGGAAGACGTACCGCTAGACATATGGGCGGAGGGCACAAAAGAAGATATCGCCTCATCGATTTTAAAAGAGATAAAGACGGTATTTCTGCCGTAGTTTCTAGTATTGAATATGATCCGAATAGAACTTCATTCATCGCACTTTTGACTTATGCTGATGGCGAAAAGAGATATATCCTGGCACCTCAATCAATTAAGGTTGGTCAGAAAGTTCAAAGTGGATCCGGTTCTCCAATAGAAGTAGCTAATGCATTACCGCTATCAGAAATACCATTAGGTTCTGCTATTTACAATATTGAATTACACCCCGGTCAAGGTGGAGTTTTGGTTAGATCAGCCGGAACTTCTGCAATAATGATGGGTAAAGAAGATAAACATGCAGTATTAAAAATGCCTTCAGGTGAGGTGAGAAGAATTCTCTTGACTTGTAAAGCAACGATTGGGGCTGCTTCTAATCCAGATCATAATCTCCAATCTATGGGTAAGGCTGGAAGATACCGATGGATGGGATGGAGGCCAAGAGTTAGAGGTGTTGCCATGAATCCTGTTGATCACCCAATGGGAGGAGGTGAAGGTAGAGCAACCGGAGGTCTTCCACGTTCTAGAAATGGGCAATTTGCAAAAGGACAAAAAACAAGAAGTCCTCATAAGCAATCTGATAAAATGATTATTTCAAGAAGAAAAAATAAAGCAAATTAAGATTATGGCTAGATCAATTAGAAAAGGACCATACGTGCACCATTCTTTACTTGCAAAAATTGCTAAAGCAAAAGAATCAAGTAAAAAAGCTGTGATCAAAACATGGAGTCGGGCATCCATGATCATACCGGATATGGTAGGTGAAACTATTGCAGTTCATAATGGAAAATCTTTTATTCCGGTGTATGTATCAGAAAATATGGTTGGACACAAACTTGGAGAGTTTGCACCAACGAGAACTTTTAAAGGACACGCAGGAAACCGTTAATCATTAAGAAAATAAAAAATGGAAGCAGTAGCGAAACTTAGAAATTGTCCAATGTCTCCTCGAAAGATGAGATTGGTGGTGGATTTAATAAGAGGTAAAAAAGCGACACACGCACTTCACATTTTGAAGTTTACTAAGAAAGAAGCTTCTCAGTGGTTGGAAAAATTACTTCTATCTGCAATCAATAATTGGGAACAAAAACATGGTGAATCAGAAGCGGATGCTTCAGAACTTTATGTAAAGACGGCTTTCGTAGATCCGGGAACAGTCTTGAAAAGGTTCCAACCTGCACCGCAAGGTAGAGCTAACAGAATTCGCAAAAGAAGAAATCATGTGACACTAGTTGTGGCTTCTACTAATAATAATTCAAATCAATCAACCAATAAATAAAAAATCTGAATGGGTCAAAAAGCAAATCCAATAGGTAATAGACTCGGAATCATCCGTGGATGGGAATCCAACTGGTTTGGTGGGAATAATCTTGCACAGAAATTAGTGGAAGATGAAAAAATCAGAAATTATCTTCATGCAAGAATTCCTAAAGGAAGTATTGCGCGAATTATTATAGAAAGAACTTTGAAGCGAATTACCGTTTCAATCCAGACTTCTAGACCCGGAATAATCATTGGTAAAGGAGGAACAGAAGTTGATCGAATCAGAGAAGAGTTGAAAAAAATTACAGATCAAGATGTTCAAATTAATATCATCGAAATAAGAAAGCCTGAATTGGATGCTGCTATTGTTGGGGATACTATCGCAAAGCAATTGGAGTCAAGAATCAATTATCGCCGGGCAATTAAGAGCGCAATCCAATCGAGTATGCGCGCAGGAGCTGAAGGTATAAAGATCAGAATTTCAGGTAGATTGAACGGAGCAGAAATGGCTCGATCAGAAGAATATAAAGATGGTAGAATTCCTTTGCATACTTTCAGAGCTGATATAGATTACGCGATTAAAGAAGCATTGACGGTCTATGGAAAATTAGGCATAAAGGTGTGGATTTGCAAAGGTGAAGTATTTACAAAAAGAGATCTTTCACCATTGGTTGGTCTAATTAAGAAGGAAACCAAGCCGGGAGGAAAGTCAGAAGGTGAGGGACGTGAAGGGCGTCGCGAAGATAGAGGAGGAAACAGATCAAGAAGAAGACAATAATTTGATTAAATAAATTATAAAGTTCTTTATTAATTATAAGAAAGATAAATTGTCATGTTACAACCAAAAAGATTAAAATACAGAAGGCAACAGAAAGGAAGGAATGATGGAATTGCCAATCGTGGGTATACCATAGCTTTTGGTACTTTCGGTTTGAAAAGTTTGGATAATGCCAGACTTACCAATCGACAGATTGAGGCTGCCAGGGTTGCCCTTACAAGACACATGAAAAGAGAAGGTAATGTTTGGATCAGAATTTTTCCGGACAGACCGGTTACAGCTAAACCTGCAGAAGTTCGTATGGGTAAGGGTAAAGGAGCTTTGGATCATTATGTTGCAATGGTTAAGGCAGGAACTATCATGTTTGAAATTGATGGCGTGCCTTATAATATAGCTGTTGAAGCATTTAATCTTGCTGCTCAGAAGTTACCTGTTCAAACGAAACTGATAATCAGACCCTCTGCACCGGATGCCGCTAATCACCAATAAATGTTATTATAATGGGACTAAAAAAATATTCCGAATTTACCAAGATGAATGATTCAACTTTAAAAGACGAAATCAGCTCATCTAAAAATAAATTGAATAGCTTGAGATTTGAGCATAAGGTGAAGGGATTGTCGAATCCTACTGAAATTGCACATCTCAGACGGGAAATTGCTCAAATGAGTACTGAGCTTACTAAAAGAATTAAAAATTAGAAAAAGAATAATCTACCATAATGGAAAGAAATCTTAGGAAAGAAAGAATTGGTACAGTTACCAGCAATAAAATGGATAAATCTATTGCCGTATCTATACAACAAAGATTGTTGCATCCAAAATACGGTAAGTATGTAAAGAAAACCAAAAAATATTATGCTCATGACGAAAAGAATGAGTGTAATGTTGGAGATTTGGTAAGAATTATGGAAACGAGACCACTGAGTAAAACCAAATCTTGGAGACTCATTGAGATCATTAAGAAAGGAGAATAATTTTTTGAAAAGATTAAATTTATAGATCATGATACAACAAGAGAGTAGATTAAGGGTGGCGGACAATAGTGGAGCAAATGAAGTACTTTGTATTCGTGTATTGGGCGGAACCAAAAGAAGATACGCGTCTCTTGGAGATAAAATCGTCGTTACGGTTAAATCTGCTTCACCAGGAGGTGTAAAAAAAGGAACAGTTTCGAAAGCTGTTATCGTTCGTACGGCTAAAGAAGTAAAACGCAAAGATGGTTCCTATATTCGTTTTGATGACAATGCAGTTGTATTGTTAAATGCATCAGATGAACCAAGAGGTACAAGGATTTTTGGACCTGTTGCCAGAGAGCTTAGAGAAGGGGATTATGTAAGAATTCTATCACTTGCTCCAGAAGTTATTTAATCATAATTTTAATAGAAGAAGAAATGAAGTTTAAAATAAAAAAAGGGGATAAAGTTCAGGTTATAGCCGGTTCCAATAAAGGAAAATCCGGAGAGGTCTCTGCTATTATCACCGATAAAAACAGAGCGGTTATCGAAGGGGTCAATATTGTTAAAAAACATATGAAACCAACCAATAATAATCCGGGAGGAATCGTAGAAATGTCTGCTCCGATTCATATTTCAAATCTTGCTTTGCTCGATCCGAAATCAAAAGAACCAACTCGTGTTGGATATAAGATAGAAGGTGGAAAAAAAGTTAGATATTCAAAAAAATCAGGTCAAATTATTAAGTAATGAGCTATTCACCACGATTAAAAGATTTTTATAAAAGTACTGTAGTTCCGGCACTTCATAAAAAATACAGCTATAAGTCAATCATGCAGGTTCCCAAATTGGTCAAGATTTGCATCAATCAGGGAATTGGATCTGCAACCCAAGACAAAAAACTTGTCGATATTGCAATGACTGAAATTGCTTCTATAGCGGGTCAAAAACCAGTTGCCACAATTTCCAAAAAAGCGATTTCAAACTTTAAGCTTAGAGAAAATATGCCGATTGGTGCAAAGGTTACCTTGCGTGCTGATCGAATGTATGAATTTTTAGATCGATTAATTACTGTTACCCTTCCTCGAGTTCGTGACTTTAGAGGAATTAATGACAAGTCTTTTGATGGTCGAGGAAATTATACAATGGGAATAACAGAACAGATTATTTTTCCGGAAATTGATATAGATAAGATCAATAAAATAACAGGTATGGATATCACATTCGTTACGACAGCAAAAACAGATGACGAAGCACATGCCTTGCTAAAAGAACTAGGACTTCCATTTAAAAATACCACAAAGAATTAATTATGTCTAAAAAATCAATCATCGCAAGACAGCTCAAAAGAGAGAAAATGGTAGAGAAATATGCCGAACTCAGAGCTAAATTGAAAAAGGAAGGAAATTGGGAAGAACTAGACAAACTTCCAAAAAACAGTTGTAAGATACGTCTAAAAAACAGATGCCAACTTACAGGAAGACCAAAAGGCTTTGTTAGAAGATTTGGTGTCTGCAGAAACGTATTGAGAGATATGGCACTTGCCGGAAAAATTCCGGGTGTAACAAAAGCAAGCTGGTAATTAAATTTTAAAGAAAAGTAAAAAGAAAAAAAATGGCAGTAACAGATACTATTGCAGATTTTCTAACAAGAATTAGAAATGCTCAACAAGCCGGTCACAGAATTGTAGATATTCCCGCGTCAAAGGAGAAGAAGACACTGACTGAACTTTTGTATAAGAATGGTTATATTCTTAAATACACCTTTGTGGATACAGACAACAAACAAGGTGAAATTAAAATTGCTTTGAAGTATGATCCAGTTTCCAGAATTCCTGCAATACGAGAATTGGTAAGAGTAAGCCGTCCAGGAAGAAGAATCTATAAAGGAGCGGAAAGTCTTCCAAAAATAATTAATGGACTTGGAGTGGCATTTATTTCTACATCCAAAGGAATAATGTCTGATAAAGAAGCTAGAGCTGCTCATGTTGGTGGTGAAGTAATGTGTTACGTACTGTAATTATTTAATATAAATTTGAATTTTAGAAAATGTCACGAATCGGAAGAAAAATTATCAATGTTCCAAAGGGAGTTGAACTGAAAATTGAAAAAACAAAAGTTACGGCGAAAGGTGCTAAAGGAACTTTGTCACAGGATATTGATCCGGACATTACCGTTTCACTGGAAGATGGTGTAATTTCTGTATCTAGACCTACCGACCAGAAACGACATAAGGCTCTACACGGTCTGACAAGAGCTCTTGTTAACAATCTTGTGCTGGGAGTCTCTGATGGGTTTACAAAAGAAATGGAATTGGTTGGGGTTGGATATAGGGTAAGTAATCAGGGCAACCTCCTTGAAATTTCAGTTGGTTATTCTCATCCTATTATGTTTTATTTACCTTCTGAAGTAAAAGTAGAGACTATAACTGAAAAAGGTTCAAATCCAAAAATTATAATACGCGGAACTGACAAGCAATTGGTGGGTCAGATTTGTGCAAAAATCAGATCATTTAAAAAGCCAGAACCATTTAAAGGGAAAGGTATAAAATTTGCTGGCGAAATTCTTCGAAAGAAAGCAGGCAAAACAGCAGGTAAAAAATAAATTATTCAATAGTTTTTAAAAATATTGATATGGGTATCCAATTAACAAAAAGACAAAAGTCCAAATATAGAATCCGTAAGAAGATTAACGGAACCTCTACTCGTCCTCGATTAAGTGTATTTAGAAGTAATTCAGAAATTTATTGTCAATTGATAGATGATACTGCTTCTGAATCTGGTAAAACTCTATGTGCCGCTTCTTCCAAAGAATCTAAAGCCTCCGGAACAAAAACGGAAGTTGCTAAGGCAGTTGGAAAATTAATTGCTTCCAAAGCGACAGGGCTAAATATTCAGGAAGTTGTGTTTGATCGAAACGGATTTCTGTATCACGGCAGAGTTAAAGCTTTGGCAGATTCTGCAAGAGAAAGTGGACTTAAATTTTAATTATAGAATAGAAAGAATAAAGTAATGGCAAAATCAAATATAGTTAGAGTAAAAGCAACTGAAACAGAGTTGAAAGATAAAATGGTTGCTATCAACCGTGTTGCTAAAGTAACAAAAGGGGGTAGAACGTTTAGTTTCTCTGCTTTAGTAGTTGTTGGTGATGGAAAAGGAACGGTTGGACAAGGATTAGGTAAAGCTCGAGAAGTAGCAGATGCAATTTCAAAAGCCATCGACGATGCAAAGAAGAATCTAGTTAAAGTCAATATTTATAAAGGGACAATTGCCCATGAGCAAAATGGAAAGTTTGGCGCAGGTCGAGTATTAATCAAACCCGCATCAGACGGAACCGGAGTAATTGCAGGTGGTGCAATGAGAGCTGTATTGGAAATTGCAGGCGTACATAATGTTTTGGCAAAATCACACGGTTCATCCAATCCTCATAATGTTGTTAAAGCAACTATAGATGCTTTAACAAAGATTAGATCAGCACAGGAAATTTCTAAAGTTAGAAAACTTCCAGTTGAGAAAATATTTTCAGGCGTAAATTAATTTTAATAAAATGGGAAAACTTAAAGTTACTCAGAACAGGTCAGTGATTAAATCAACTTCAAGACAAAAAAGAACGATGCAAGCTCTTGGACTTAGCTCTAGACATGCCTCGGTAGAATTGTCAGAGACTCCTGCAATCATGGGAATGATTGAAAAAGTTAAACATCTTGTATCAGTAGAAAAGATTAAATAATATGGAATTACATAATCTAAAACCAGCCAAAGGCGCGGTTCATAAAGAGAAAAGAATTGCTCGAGGAGAAGGATCCGGACATGGCGGAACTTCTACCAAAGGACATAAAGGACAAAAAGCAAGATCCGGAGCAAAGTGGAAAAGAGGATTTGAAGGAGGACAAACTCCTATGCATAGAAGATTGCCAAAAGCAGGATTCAAAAATATTAATCGGGTTGAATTTAAAATTTTTAATCTCGATCAATTAAGAGATTTTGTAGAGCTGGCTAAAACAAATGAGGTCTCTATGGAGAATTTATCCAAGTTTGGCTTTTGTAAGTCATCAGATCAAGTCAAAATTTTAGCTAGAGGTGAAGCTCCATCCAATTTAACTGTTAAAGTGCGTGCTTGTTCTGAGTCAGCATCCGAAAAAATAAAAGCAGCAGGAGGCTCAGTAGAAACGATTTAAAAAGGACTATGAAAAAATTAATCGAAACTTTAAAAAATATTTGGAGCATAAAGGAATTGAGAGAAAGAATTCTTTTTACTCTTGGTTTGCTTGCCATTTTTAGATTTGGTACAAGCGTAGTACTTCCGGGGGTTATGCCTGGGGTTTTAAAGAATGCTACCGATACCAATAGTTTGTTTGGATTAATTAACTCATACACCGGAGGAGCATGGAACCAGGCATCCATTTTTGCATTGGGTATAATGCCATACATTACCTCTTCAATCATCGTACAGTTATTGGGATTTGCAGTTCCCTACTTCCAAAGACTGCAACAGAAAGAAGGAGAATCAGGTAGAAGAAAATTAAATCAGATTACAAGATTATTCACTGTTGCCGTTGTTCTTGTTCAAGGTGGTGGCTATTTATTTTATCTTGAATCAATTGGAGCTGTGAATCCGGATGTTAGCCCTTTCTTATTTAGATTTACTTGCAGTATTATTTTAGCAGCAGGAACCATATTTTGTATGTGGTTAGGAGAAAAAATTACTGATCGAGGAATTGGAAACGGAACATCTATGATTATCATGATCGGTATTATTGCAGAGCTGCCAAGTGCTTTAATTTTTGAATTTCAATCCAGATTGTCAAGCAATGGTCTGATCATATTTATTGCAGAATTGGTATTCTTGTTTTTATCTATTGTTGCTTCAATCCTTATCGTTCAGGGTGTTCGAAAAATTCCTTTGGAATTTGCTAAGCGAATGGTAGGAAGAGGAGGAGGCGCCATGCCGGTTAAAACAGACAGAGATTATCTGCCATTGAAAGTTAACTCTGCCGGTGTAATGCCAATCATCTTTGCTCAGGCAATAATGTTTTTACCATTAACTGCCATGCAATACATTACCAAAGATCCTACTATCGGAGCAACCGGATTTTGGCGACACCTTACGGATCCATATAGTTTCTGGCATAATTTTATTACCTTTCTCTTAGTCGTAGGTTTTACCTATATTTATACGGCACTGATCGTTAATCCTCAGAATTATGCAGAATACTTAAAAAGAAATAATGCCTTCATTCCAGGAGTAAAACCAGGAGAAGACACAGAAGAATATATTGATTCGACGATGACTAAGATAACTCTGCCAGGATCAGTGTTCTTAGGAATTTTAACAATTTTACCAGCGATTACAACCTTGTTTGGAGTGAATCAGCAGTTTGCAAGATTTTTCGGAGGATCATCCATATTAATTCTTGTAGGCGTTGTGTTGGATACCTTAGCGCAAATTGAATCACATCTATTAATGAGAAAATATGATGGTTTGGTGCAATCCGGAAGAATTGAAGGAAGATCAAGTACGGGAGGAATTGGTACCAATTTTGGATAATACTTGATCTTATTTTAATTCGATATCAACGGATGTGAGCTTGTTTTGAATAAAAACAAACACATTTAAAATCAGTCATTTGCAAATTTTTGATATAAAATAGTGAACGTTTCTTCAAAATTAAGATGATCTATATAAAGCACGAGGAGGAAATTGAACTCATTCGTAAAAGCGCATTGTTGGTAAGTAATACGCTTGCATTAATCGCTGAGCTTCTTAAAGAAGGAGTAACAGGGCTTTATTTAGATCAGAAAGCTGAAGAATTTATTCGATCTCATAACGCAATACCTGCTTTCAAAGGATTAAATGGGTATCCTGGAACCTTGTGCATCTCAAAAAATGAAGCCGTTGTTCATGGAATTCCGAATAAAGATATTTTTAAACAAGGGGATACAGTATCCATAGATTGCGGAGTTCTGATGAATGAATTTTATGGTGATTCAGCCTATACTTTTATAATTGGAGATTCCAGTGAAGAGATTAAAAAGTTGGTTAGAGTAACTGAAGAATCATTGTATAAAGGGATAGATCAGGCAATTGCAGGAAACCGAGTAGGCGATATATCTTATGCTATCATGTATCACACCGAAAAAATGCAACATTACGGTGTTGTAAAAGAGTTGGTAGGGCATGGTGTCGGTAGAAATTTGCATGAAGCACCTGAGGTGCCTAACTATGGTTCAAAAGGCAAAGGGCCAATGCTTAAAGAAGGAATGGTTATTGCAATAGAACCTATGATTAATTTAGGAACCAGACAGGTCAAACAATTGAATGATGGCTGGACGATTGTAACGAAGGATGGGAAGTGTTCAGCTCATTTTGAACATACTCTGGTAATCAGAAAGGATAAAGCAGAAATTCTTTCCGACCATCAGCCGGTAAAGGAATCCATAAAAAATAATCCCGAATTATTAAAATATTTCGTATAAAAGATCGATATTTGCACGCCATTTTAAAAGATGACCAAAAAGAACCTTATTCAACAAGATGGAATTATAGAAGAAGCACTTTCAAATGCCATGTTTAGAGTAAGATTACAGAACGATCATCTGATTACAGCGACCATCTCAGGAAAAATGAGGATGAATTATATCCGAATCCTTCCCGGAGATAAGGTTTCTGTAGAAATGAGTCCTTATGACTTATCAAGAGGACGTATAACTTACAGATATAAGTAATTTTAGAAGATATGAAGGTCAGAGCCTCAATAAAGAAAAGAACAGCAGATTGCAAGTTTGTCCGACGAAAGGGCAAACTATATATCATTAATAAGAAAAACCCAAAATTTAAACAACGTCAAGGTTAATCCCATCTCATTATGGCACGTATAGCAGGAATTGATTTACCAAGAAATAAACGAGGCGTAATTGGTCTCACTTATATCTACGGTATTGGTCGTACAAGCGCTAAAAATTTGCTTGCGAAAGCAGGAATTAGTGAAGAAATTAAAGTTAGTGAATGGTCCAATGATCAGGTACAACAACTGGCTCTAATGATTCAGGATGAATACAAAGTTGAAGGAGAGCTTCGATCTGAAGTTCAGCTGAGTATAAAGCGATTGATGGATATCGCTTGTTTCAGAGGGATAAGACATCGTAAGGGACTACCTGTAAGAGGGCAAAGAACCAAGACCAACGCTAGAACGCGAAAAGGAAAGCGTAAGACCGTAGCGAATAAAAAGAAAGTAACGAAGTAATAGTTTAGAAAATTTTGATGTAATGGCAAAAGGTAAAAAGGCTAAAAAAAGAAAAGTAAAAGTTGACTCTGAAGGAATATCTTACATTCAGGCAACTTTTAATAATTTAATTATTACGATTTGTAACAAGGCAGGAGAAGTAATTAGCTGGTCAAGTGCAGGTAAAGCAGGCTTTAAAGGTTCAAAGAAAAATACGCCTTATGCAGGTCAACTTGCAGCAACAGACGCAGCAGGAGTAGCATTTGATGCAGGAATGCGAAGTACTGAAGTGTTTGTTAAAGGTCCCGGATCCGGAAGAGAATCCGCAATCAGAGCTTTAGATGCAAAAGGTATCAAAGTGCTTAAAATTACAGATCTTACACCAATCCCACATAATGGCTGCAGGCCTCCTAAACAAAGAAGAATATAATTCAACTAAAGATTAGAATTTATGGCAAGATATACAGGTCCCGTTACAAAAAAGTCAAGAGCATTAGGACAGTCTTTGACTGGATATGATAAGTATTTCGAAAAGAAAAGTTATGGTCCGGGTCAACATGGACCCTCAAAAAGAAAAAAGCAAAAGTCCGATTATGCACTACAGTTGATGGAGAAACAGAAGGCTAAGTATACCTATGGTATCTTAGAAAGACAGTTTCGAAATATCTTCTCCGATGCACACCGGAAATCAGGTAAGACCGGTGAAATTTTGTTTCAACTACTTGAAGCTAGATTAGATAATACAGTTTATAGACTTGGCCTTTCGTCCACAAGAAGAGGGGCAAGACAACTGGTATCGCACAGACATGTCGTAGTAAATGGCAAGCTTGTCAATATACCCTCATTCCGTCTTAAGCCGGGTGATATAATCAGTGTAAAAGGAAATTCACAAGGCTTAGATTTTATACAACACAAAGTATCTCAAAAATCTGAAGTTAGAAGGTTCACATGGCTTGAATGGAATTCGGATAAGATGGAAGGAAAATTCCTTGCTTATCCAACCAGAGATTTAATTCCTGAAGTAATTAATGAACAGTTAATAGTAGAACTTTATTCTAAATAAGATTTTTAAGAAATTAATTTTAAATTAGATCCATCCTCTTTATGAGTATATTAAATTTTCAGAAGCCAGATAAAATTATTCTTCAAAAAGCAGATGATTTTGAAGGTTCATTTGAATTCAAACCACTTGAGATTGGATTCGGTCAGACCTTAGGGAACGCATTGAGAAGAGTACTTCTTTCTTCACTAGAAGGATTTGCAATTACTTCTGTTCGAATTGCCGGGGTAGAACATGAATTTTCTACCATCAGAGGAGTTATTGAAGATGTTGTTGAGATTATCTTGAATTTAAAGCAGGTAAGATTCAAACTGATCAATCAGGATGATAATACACGAGAAGAGAAATTATATCTGACCATAAGCGGCAAAGATGTATTTAAAGCTTCAGATATTGAAAGTCATACAAATGTATTTCAAGTCAGTAACCCTGATCTCGTAATCTGTCATATGGAACCTTCGGTTAATCTCGAAGTCGAGCTTTCTGTGGCTAAAGGAAGAGGTTACGTGCCTGCAGACGAAAATGCATCCAAAGATCTTCCAATAGGAGTTATGCCGGTTGATGCAATATATACTCCGATCAAAAAAGTAGCTTACAGTGTATCCAATGTAAGGGTTGGACAGAAGACTGACTACGAAAGATTACTTCTTGAGGTAAAAACTGACGGAACAATTCATCCTGAACAGGCAGTTAAAGAAGCCTCGCGGATTCTGATTCATCATTTTTTGCTAATTACGGATGAAAATATTACATTTGAAGATGCCGTACGCAAAGAAGATACAATCGTGGATGAACACGTTCTTCACATGAGAAAACTGTTGAAAACCAATCTTGAAGATCTTGATCTTTCAGTTAGAGCTTACAACTGTTTGAAAGCTGCTAAGATCAATTCTTTGGGTGAGTTGGTTAAATATGATACCCACGAACTATTAAAGTTTAGAAATTTTGGTAAGAAATCATTGGTTGAAATTGAGGAATTGTTACAAACCAAAAACCTCAGTTTTGGAATGGATCTTACACGTTATAAGTTAGACGAAGAATAATAAATATAAGCAATCATTGAGTCATGAGACATGGTAAAGCATTTAATCATCTGGGTCGAAAGAAAGGTCATCGATCTGCGTTACTTAGAAATTTAAGCAGTGCTCTGATAAAGCACAAAAGAATTATCACTACGCTTGCAAAAGCAAAAGGATTAAGAAGATTTATTGAGCCTTTAATAACTAAGTCAAGAAACAATACAACCCATTCAAGAAGAGTTGTTTTCAGTTATTTAAATAATAAAGAAGCGGTAAGTTCACTGTTTGGTGAAGTTGCAGCAAAAATTGGTACACGACCTGGTGGCTATACACGGGTGATTCGTACAGGTTTTAGAAAGGGTGATGGAGCTGAGATGGCAATGATTGAACTGGTAGATTACAATACTACAATGGTCTCAGCCTCAAAAGCAAAAACACCGGCAACAACAGCTAAAAAAACAAGAAGATCTAAGAAATCTAAGACAGCAACGACAGCAGAGAGTAATGAGTTGTCAAGCAATGAGCAGAATGCGGAATCTGAAAATTCACAAAATCAATAATATTTAAAGCGACGTAAAGTCGCTTTTTTTTTGGGTATACCTTCGAATGCACTTTATACATATATAAGTAATTCATATATTTGCTAAATTTTTACAAGATGAACCTTTCTAGCTTTAAAGCCATACTTATTCTTGAAGATGGAACTATATTTAAGGGAAGGTCGATAGGATATAAAGCTCAGGCGACAGGAGAAGTTTGTTTTAATACAGGTATGACAGGATATCAGGAGATCTTTACAGATCCTTCCTATTATGGACAACTTATGATCATGACCAATGTACATATCGGTAATTATGGTATCGCGAGTCTTGAAAAAGAGTCTGAGAGGGTTCAGATCAATGGTCTGATCTGCAGAAACTTTTCAAACCACTTCAGCAGACAGTCAACAGATACCTCACTTGAAGAATATCTGATTAGAAATAAGATTGTTATGATCTATGATATCGATACACGTGCGCTCGTACATCATATTAGATCAAAAGGGGCAATGAATGCAATTATTTCTAACTTAGATGAAAGCTCTGATTCCTTGTTGAATACCTTAACTTCAGTTCCAAGTATGTTAGGCTTGGAATTGGCGTCCAAAGTCTCAACAAAAAGTATTTATGATATTGTAAATCCTGAGTCCAAAATTAAACTTGCAGTACTTGACTATGGTATTAAGTCAAGTATTCTTCAGCAATTGTCCAACAGAGGATTCTCGATACGCGTTTTTCCCGCCCGAACTAGTTTTGAAGAAATTTCAAACTGGAATCCGACTGCATTTTTTCTCTCAAATGGTCCGGGTGATCCGTCATCGATGGAATATGCTATTCACACTTGTTCAAAAATTTTAGAAAGTGGAAAGCCCACATTTGGTATTTGTTTAGGACATCAGATTATAGCATTAGCATTGGGAATTCCAACACAAAAAATGGATCAGGGGCATAGAGGAAGTAATCATCCTGTATTAAATCTGACTACAGGTAGGGGAGAAATTACTGCCCAAAATCATGGCTTTACAATTGATATGAATGAAGTAGAAAACAGGAAGTCAGAAATTGCATTGTCTCATGTGAATCTAAATGATAAATCAGTGGAAGGAATAATGCATAGAATTAAACCTGTTTTTTCAGTTCAGTATCATCCGGAGGCGGGACCTGGACCACATGATTCCAGATATTTGTTTGACAATTTTAACGAAATGATTCATAAAGTATACGGTTATTCAACTACACAAATGATTGCGTAAAATGAGTGAGATTATTGACATCATTGCAAGACAGATTTTAGACAGTAGAGGTTTTCCAACTGTTGAAGCTGAGGTAAGAACATCAGATGGAGCAATTGGACTTGCTGCAGTTCCTTCAGGTGCATCAACCGGTAAGCATGAAGCCGTGGAATTACGAGATAATGATCCAAAAGTCTATCAAGGGAAAGGAGTATTAAAGGCTTGCGGTTTTATTGAAGAAGAAATTTCAGATCAATTATTAGGTGTTGAAGTTTCGGAACAAAGATATATCGATCAACTCATGATTGAACTGGATGGTACAAACAACAAATCTAAGTTGGGCGCAAACTCCATACTTGCAGTATCACTGGCCTGCGCCAAAGCAGCAGCAATGGAAAGCGGACAGGCCCTGTATCGATATATAGGAGGGACTAATGCTCATCTGATGCCGGTACCAATGATGAACATCATTAATGGGGGAGCACACGCAGACAATCGTTTGGATTTTCAGGAATTTATGATTGCACCTGTTGGAGCAGATTCTATAACTCATGCAATTCGAATGGGATCTGAAATTTTTCATACCTTAAAAAAGTTATTGAAATCGAAAGGATATTCTACCAATGTAGGAGATGAAGGAGGATTCGCACCGGATTTAAAAACTAACGAAGAAGCCATAGAGCTTGTATTGAATGCAATTGAAAATGCAGGCTACCTCGCCGGGGAAAATGTTCTAATTGCACTGGATCCTGCAATATCGGAACTGTATAATGATCAGGATCAAATGTATCATTTTCACAAATCCGGTTCAGGCAAAAAAACATCAGATGAAATGGTGGATTTCTGGAATTCATGGATTCAAAAATATCCTATTTATTCGATAGAAGATGGAATGGCAGAAGATGATTGGAATGGATGGGTTAACTTAAATAATAGAATAGGAAGTAAAATCCAATTGGTAGGCGATGATTTGTTTGTAACCAATCCCGAAAGATTGTCTAAAGGAATATCATTGAAAGCAGCCAATTCAATATTAATTAAAGTGAATCAAATTGGTAGTCTTACAGAGACTATTAATTCTGTTCAGTTGGCTCAGAGCAGAAGATTTACTACTATTATGAGTCACCGATCAGGAGAAACAGAAGACAATACCATTGCCGACCTTGCAGTAGCTTTGAATTGTGGACAGATTAAAACCGGCTCACTTTCACGATCTGATCGCACTTCTAAATACAATCAGCTATTGAGAATTGAACAGGAATTAGGTTCTCAGGCAGTTTTTTCTGGAAAATCTATACTTGAAAGATAAGAACTATGTATATTTGTCTATAAATTAGATATTTATGACAAGATCTAAGAAAAATATTTCATTGCAAAAAATTCTTGATCAGCTTTTCAAACACAGAATATTGCTTATTATTGCTGGCTTTTTCGTATATCTGTTTTTCTTTGATGAATATAATTTAAAAACCAGATATAAAGTAGCTCAAATGAATTCCAGACTGCGTGATCAGAATGAAAATTATAAAAAACTGATAGAGCAAGCAAAACAGGATAAGATAGATCTGGAAGGTAATTATGAGAAATTTGCAAGAGAGAAATTTATTATGTCGAGAGAGAACGAGGACGTATTTATCATAGAAACCAAAAAAGGAAAGGAGAAATAATGAGTGTATTAGTTGGTAAACATTCTAAAATCATAGTTCAAGGAATAACCGGAAAAGAAGGAAGTTTTCATACCGAACAAATGATCGCCTATGGAACTCCTGTGGTAGCTGGAGTTACTCCCGGTAAAGGTGGTCAAACGCACCTGAATCTGCCGGTATACAATACTGTCTTGGATGCAGTAACGCAGGAGAAAGCCGATACAAGTATAATCTTTGTGCCGCCTTCATTTGCAGCCGATGCAATCATGGAAGCGGCAGAAGCCGGTATTAGAGTTATTATCTGCATTACCGAAGGGGTACCTGTACAGGATATGATCAAAGTAAAAGATTATCTTAGCAAATATCCATGTACCTTAATTGGTCCTAATTGTCCGGGAGTAATTACTCCGGATGAAGCGAAAGTCGGAATTATGCCTGGTTTTATCCATAAGAAGGGAAAAATCGGTATTGTCTCACGCTCGGGAACATTAACCTATGAAGCAGTAGATCAGGTGACTAAGGAAGGAATGGGACAATCTACCTGCATTGGAATTGGAGGAGATCCGATTCCGGGAACAACAACCTTACAGGCCATTCAGATGCTAATGGCAGACTATGAGACAGAGGGTATTGTAATGATTGGCGAGATCGGAGGAAACATGGAGACGGAAGCTGCACTATGGATTAGAGATTATGGTACAAAACCAGTAGTAGGATTTATAGCAGGAAAAACAGCTCCTAAGGGTCGTAAAATGGGTCATGCCGGTGCGATCATTGGCGGTGCTGCCGATACTGCTGAAGCAAAAATTAAAGTAATGCAGGAATGTGGAATTCATGTGGTAGATTCTCCAAGCCAGATTGGTAAAAAGATGAAAGAGGTATTACTGAATAAATAAATCTCAATGTTAAACTAGTTAGTAAGATTCATAAGCTCTGCAATGAATCAGTAGTCGAGCAGTGGAGTGAAAATATGAATTGCCAACACTTTAGTGAAAAGAATTTTTTTACAACTAAAGGTCCTTGTCAAGCTAGCGAGATAGTTCGTTTTTATAAATAAATAGAACCACAAGAGATGAAATAAATTCTTAAAGAAAGTATGCGCATGATTGGGAAGTATGGAGATGGCCAAATTCTAAGTGCTGGTACAACTATACAAGAGAAGAATATTACCTATCAAACGAATGATAAATTATATAAAAAGATTTGGCGTAATAGATAAAAAGTAGGTTAATTTTATATCGTTGTTAACACATGGACAAAAAGTAGGCTGATTTTTAAATGAACTTCTTTATAAATTTGAGAATCAAATCAAACTTGTGCTGTTATGTTATACGGAAGTAGGCTCTACAGGAGAGAAAGCTGTCAGAGATAAGCATCAATGGTCGATGGAATTAAAAACGTCAAGCTAGATCTTATTATGTAATACCCTCAAACACAAAAAATCACTACCTTTGAATTTTCAATGAGAAATATGAAGAATTTACTACTCACTTTATCGATAATTTTATTGATTTGTAAACCTGCAAGTTCGCAAGAAACACTTACAAACAAAGGAATAGGGGTTAGAAAAACCTTTTTGGATTTTAATACTTTCAATGATAAAGATTTTGACGCATTTAGAGAATATGCTAATGGAATGGAAATATTCCTAACCCAAAACCTTAAGAACCGATTTACTCTCGTAATTCCTTTAGGAATTGCAACTTTAACAGATAGTCTTAATGATAATTCTATTAATCCAACGATTATGTTGGGCGCTCAGGTTCAATTCACACTACTAAAAAATAATACATGGTTTAGGCCCTATCTTGCAGGTGGAGTAAATGCAGGAATTCCTAAATTAAGAGAATTTTTTGTCAACGTTCCCTTAGGAATTGGAGCAAACTTTGTACTTCATCCTCAGGTCAGTCTCCAATGGCAGAGTGATTACAGGTTACCCGTGGTCAACGGAACTTCTTACTTGCAGCATTCTATAGGAATTGCATATACATTTGGAAATTTTAAAATGAAGCATGAGCGCGTTCCTGAAATGAATAAATTGGAAGAAGTTCTTATAGATTCGGATGGAGATAGCATCCCGGATAAGTTAGACCTGTGTCCGACTATTGCAGGAATACAAGAATTTAACGGCTGTCCAGATACAGATAAGGATGGAGTCTCTGATACCGAGGATCGCTGTCCGGAGACAGCAGGAATTAAGAAATTACATGGGTGTCCGGATTCGGATGAGGATGGAATTGCCGATTCTGATGACGAATGTCCCAATGTTAAAGGAACAAAGTCTAATAAAGGCTGTCCAGATCCTAAAGACCTGGATAATGATGAGGATGGTATTGCAAATAAAAACGATTTGTGTCCGGATGAAAAAGGTCCCAAAAACACAAAGGGCTGTCCGGATAGAGATGCTGATGGTATTGCAGATAAGGATGATAAATGTCCTGATCAGGTTGGCGTAAAATCAAATAATGGCTGTCCTGAGGAAATTGATACGGATAAAGATGGAGTTCCTGACAATATAGACTCTTGTCCTAATGAAAAAGGCTCCAAAAAGAATAATGGTTGCCCGGATATGGTGAAAGCCAAAATGAATAATAAAGAAAAAGAAAAGACAGAAGAAAAGCCTAAAGAAAAAATGAAAGAAGAGCCTAAAGAAGTTAAAAAAGAGAAGATGGATGAGATAGCAAATGAAAAGGTGAAAGAAGAGCCAAAAGAGAAAATGAAAGAAAAACCGAAAGAAAAAATTGAAGAAAAGCCAAAAGAAAAAGTTCTTCCTAAAGATTCTGATAATGACGGTGTAACCGATGATAAAGATCTATGCCCTGATAAAGCTGGATTATTGGAGACCCTGGGTTGTCCGGATTCAGATGGCGATGGAGTTGCTGATAAAGATGACAAATGTCCTGATGTTAAAGGTTTGAAATCGAATAAAGGTTGCCCTGAAGTAATAGTCGCAAAGAAAGATTCTGATTCAGATGGAATTTCAGATGATGAAGACGATTGTCCATTTGCAGCTGGATTAGCTAAATTTAAAGGCTGCCCGGATTCTGACGGAGATGGTGTTCATGATAAAATTGACAAATGTCCTAAGACCTTTGCCTCTACACCGGATGGATGTCCAGTAATTGAGAAGAAAGATCTGGAAGTTTTGGATTATGCAATGAGAGCGGTTCAATTTGATCTCAGTAGATCTACTCTAAGACAAGAATCGTTCGCAATGCTGGATAAAGTCGCGGATATCATGTTTCGTAATCCTGATTACAATCTTATAATTGGAGGTCATACAGATAATACAGGTCCTGAAAATAAAAATATAGAACTGTCAGACAGAAGGGCAAAAGTATGTATGGATTACCTTGTAACAAGAAAGGTTCCGCCGAGCAGGATGTCACACGTAGGATTTGGTTCAAGCAAACCGATTGCTGATAATATTACTGAAACAGGTAGATTTTTAAATCGCAGAACTGAGTTTACTTTAGTGGCTCCAAAGTAGTTATACATTATTAAAATATTTAATGTGGTATAAGAAATCAGGCTTTAGTACTCTTGATTATCTTTGCGCCTCATTTTTAAAATAGAATTTTTATAATTATGGCAACGACATCAGATATAAGAAACGGAATGTGTATGGATTACAATACAGACATTTATGTGGTTATTGATTTTCAACACGTCAAACCCGGAAAAGGAAATGCCTTTGTTAGAACGAAATTGAAGTCTTTAACTTCGGGGAAAATAATAGAAAATACCTTTCCTGCCGGACATACAATCAATGAAGTTCGCGTAGAAAGAAGAAAGGTTCAATATCTTTACAAGGATGATATGGGTTTTAATTTTATGAATACGGAAACATTCGAACAAGAGGCAATGGACGAAAAATTAATTGATAATTCTGATTTTCTTCAAGAAGGAATGGAGATTGAAGTTCTTTATCATGTAGTTAAAAATCAACCTTTGATGGCAGAATTACCGGCACACCTGATAACAGAAGTGGTCTATACAGAAGAAGGAGCCAGAGGAAATACGGCTACCAATGTAATGAAACCGGCAACGATTAGCACCGGTGCTGAAATTAAAGTACCTTTGTTTGTTACTCAGGGTGATATGATTAAAGTTGACACCCGTACAAGAGAGTATATTGAAAGAGTAAAATAATCGAGTTATGAACTTTAAAGAAATACAAGAGCTTATTAGAATGGTCAGTAAATCTGATCTCACCGTTTTTAAATTAAAGGATAAGGATTTCGAGTTAACTATAAAAACGAATAAAAACGGTGCTCCAGTAGTTCAGCATTCGATAGCACCCGTTATTTCACCCGTTCAAGCCGCTTACCCAACTCCAGTTATTCAAGCTGTGGCCGCAAGTCCTACTGCAAAGATTGAGAATGGAGATTCACCAACAAACAAAAATTATTTAGAAATTAAATCACCAATGGTTGGTACTTTCTATCGGGCTCCGGGTCCGGATAAACCCCCATTAATTAAAGTTGGTGATCAAATTGATCTGGGTTCCAAAGTATGTATCATTGAAGCCATGAAGTTGTTTAACGAAATAGAAAGTGAGATTAAAGGAACCATTGTTAAAGTTATGGTTGAAGATTCTACTCCGGTTGAGTATGATCAAGTCTTATTTTTAGTCGAACCATAATAAATCTGAACTTTTAGAGTCCATGTTTAACAAAATTCTAATTGCCAATAGAGGGGAGATTGCCTTAAGAATAATAAGAACCTGTAAGGAGATGGGAATAAGAACTGTTGCCATTTATTCCACTGCTGACAGAGAAAGTCTCCATGTAAGATTTGCAGATGAAGCGGTCTGTATCGGACCACCGGCATCCTCACTTTCCTATCTGAATATGTCCAAAATTATGGCTGCGGTTGAAATCACCAACGCAGATGCAGTTCATCCCGGATATGGATTTTTGGCGGAGAATGCTGAATTTGCAGAAATTTGTTCTAAATACGGGATAAAGTTTATTGGGCCAACACCAGACCAGATTAGAAAAATGGGGGACAAAATAACAGCGAAAGAAACCATGATAGCTAATGGAGTTCCTGTAGTCCCAGGTTCAGATGGTTTGTTGAAAAGTATATCTGAAGCAAAAGAATTGGCTCTTAAAATAGGCTATCCTGTCATTTTAAAAGCAACTGCTGGAGGCGGAGGAAAAGGAATGAGAATTGTTTGGAAAGAAGAAGAATTAGAGAATAATTGGAATAATGCCAGAACCGAAGCTAAAGCAGCTTTTGGTAATGATGGGATGTATATGGAAAAGTATATAGAAGAACCGAGGCATATAGAATTCCAAATTGTAGGAGACCAGTTCGGCAAAGTGGTTCATCTGTCTGAAAGAGATTGTTCAATTCAAAGAAGACATCAGAAGTTGGTTGAAGAAAGTCCCTCTCCATTTATGACCGAGGATCTTCGAGAGAAAATGGGACAGGCAGCAATATTAGCCGGCCAGGCAATCAATTATGAAGGGGTCGGAACAGTAGAATTTCTTGTTGACAAATACAGAAATTTCTATTTTATGGAAATGAATACAAGGATTCAGGTTGAACATCCCGTTACTGAAGAAGTGATTGATCATGATCTGATCAAAGAGCAAATTAAAGTAGCAGCAGGAATACCCATTTCAGGCAAGAATTATTACCCAAATCTTCATGCTATTGAGGTCAGAATTAATGCAGAAGATGTATTTGCTGACTTCAGACCGAGTCCCGGTAAGATTACTTCTTTACACACGAGCAAAGGACATGGAGTTAGAGTAGATACCCATGCTTATGCAGGTTATACGGTTCCTCCCTATTATGATTCAATGATTGCTAAGTTGATTTGCAAAGCACAGACCAGGGAAGAATGTATAACAAAAATGGAAAGAGCATTGGATGAATTTATTGTTGAAGGAATTAAGACCACGCTTCCATTTCATAAGCAATTAATGAAAAATGAGGAATTCAGAGAAGGTAATTTCCATACCGGATTTCTAAACACATTTAAGTTAGATCCGAACATTAAAGAATAATTATTAGGAATTGATTCCTATTATCCATTGAAAAAGTTTTTTCAATTTTTATTTCAAGTAAAACAATACAAAGGTCTTGTAATACTTCACTTCGTATGTTATATTCTGACAGCAATTTTTACAGTCGCGTCAATTCCTGCTATTATCCCATTGTTTGAAATGCTGTTTAGAAATGGGGAAGTCAAAGAGAATCCGCCAGCTACACTTCAATCGCTCAGCGATTATTTTCAATATGGAAAATATCAATTTACAGAATGGTTAAATCAACATGATAAGATTGATAGTGTTTTTATTATCTGTATCGTAATTGCTTCAATTTTTTTCTTTAAGAATTTATTCAAGTATCTGGCAGTATATTTTATTACACCGGTCAGAGCGAATTTAATCCGAAACACGCGTCACAGACTTTTTTCAAAAATGATGGATCTTCCATTATCTTTTTTTTCTGAAGAGAAAAAAGGTGACTTGATTGCTAGAATGACATCAGATGTGTCTGAATTGGAATTTACTTTAATTAATTCGATGGAATCATTAGTAAAGGATCCTTTAATAATTCTAGGAAGTTTGATATTTATGCTTTACACAAGTATCGAGCTTACATTTTTTGTACTCATTCTTTTATTGATAACCGCATTTATTATAGGTGGAATTTCAAGAACCTTAAGAAAAAAATCTGTTAATGCTCAAAGAGAATTTGGGGAATTGATTGCCTTATTGGAAGAAAGTTTAGGAGGTCTTCGGGTTATTAAAGTGTTTGGATCCGAGTCTTATGTAAAGTCCAGGTTTTCAAATATATTAAACCGATATAAAAATGAACTGGTAGCCATCAATAGACGACGCGAACTTGCTTCGCCGCTGTCGGAATTTTTAGGGATCTTGATTGTTTGCATTTTGTTATGGTATGGGGCCAAGCAAGTTTTTTTTAATCAGTTGGATGCATCTACGTTTCTAGCATTTTTGTACGCATTTTTTAACGTTATTGATCCGTCAAAATCACTTTCAGCAGCTTATTTTAATATTTATAAAGGGATGGCAGCTTTGGAAAGAATTGATCATATAATTGATATTCCAATTGAATTAAAGGATCAACCCGGAGCAGAAGAACTCAAAGAATTTAAGCATGAGATTAGATTTGAGAATGTGTCATTTGGATATCCTAACCAGTCCGAATTGGTGCTTAATAACATCAATCTAACTATTCGGAAGGGCGAAACGGTTGCCATTGTTGGCTCTTCGGGTTCAGGTAAGTCAACACTCGTAGACTTGATTGCTAGATTTCATGATCTGATCTATGGTACAATTTATATCGACGGACATAATCTTAAAAATATAAAAATTCAGAATGTAAGAGAATTGATGGGAATGGTAACACAGGAACCAATTTTATTCAATGACAGCATTCGTAGAAACATTGAGTTCTCCAATCATGAGTTTCCTGAAGACGAGTTGATGAATGTATTAAGTCTTTCTTATTCCAACGATTTTGTGTTACAGGATGGAAGAAATTTGGAAAGTAATATAGGAGATAGGGGATCTAAATTAAGTGGAGGGCAAAGACAGAGATTGACTATCGCACGCGCCTTATTGCGCAACCCTCAAATTCTTATATTAGATGAAGCAACTTCTGCACTTGACAGTGCGTCTGAAACAATTATTCAGGCAGCGATGGAAAATATTTTAAAGAATCGTACTGCCATCGTCATTGCACACCGTCTGTCAACCATAAAAAAAGCGGATCAGATTATTGTTCTTAAAGAAGGTCGAATTGTAGAACAGGGCAGGCATGAAGATTTAATCAGAATGAATGGAGAATATTGTAACTTTGTGGAATTGCAAAGTCTTACTTAAATTAAAGTGTATGAAATATTTGAATTTACTTGTAATACTGTCTTTTTCAAATTTTGCTTTAAAAGCTCAAATTACTGTAGGAAGTGGAATACTGCCATCTGCAGGAGACAAATATTATTATTATCTGGATACTTCCGGGGCAGGAATCAATTTGGGTTCGGCTTCAGGAAGTCAGAGCTGGGATTTTTCTAACGTTTTAAATCAAAGAGCTATTAGTGATTCTTACGTCAGCGCTAGCGGTGTGCCTGGATCAAATTTCTTTCCAACTGCTAATCTTGCCAGCGTAAATCAAGGAACAACTTTGTTTTATAGAGTTACCAATAAAAATCTGGAGTTATTGGGTACTTATTCCGCTATGAATCCATTTTTTGGCGGTCCAAACGTCTTTGATAAGCCTGCAGTAATAATTAGAACTCCGATGGATTATCAGGATCAATTCGATTATACGGTCAATCAGGCATTTCAAATCTCAGGAAGTATTATTCCTGATAGTCTAACAATGGGGCTTACGGTTGATTCAATTAGAATTAAAATTAAAAGAGATGTACTTAACACAGTTGATGCTTGGGGTAAAGCAAATTTAAAATCAAGTACATATGATGTTTTGAGGTTAAAAATTGTTACCAAAAATACGATTACCGTTGAAGCCAAAGTTGCAATCATTGGATGGATAGATATTACAAGCTTAGCTTCGGGATTTTTTGGAGGCTTTCTCAACTCAGGGGTAAGTACTCAGTATGTGTTTGTTAGCAACCAATCAAAAGGTTATATTGCAACAGTGGATGTTGATAGTACCGGTTCGCCAACACAAATTTCGTATAAGGCAGAAAATGTGTCAACATTTAATCCGGATCGTGATTTTAATAGCTTTTCTTTGAAGTCAAATTTAGTTAGTAATCTTATCGAAGTTGAAAATATATCATCTTCAGAACACCAATTCGATGTTGATATTACAAATTTGCAAGGAACATCAATGATTAAGTCAAGATTATACTGGCCAGAAGGAACTACTGAAGTTTTTCAATCAGACAAATTGATTCCTGGACAATACAATATCTCTATTAGAAATAAGACGGGTCAGCTTATCTGGCAACGAGCAATATTAAAAATTACTAACTAAAAAAATAATTTAGGCTCATTCGGTAAATACCTAAGCTTCTGATTATCAAAAATATATTATAAAAAAAGTTAATAAAAAAACCCTGAAATCCGTACTTTTTACGTAATTTCAGGGTTAGAAAATTATTTTATTATAT